>NZ_JAJATZ010000003.1:0-565456 GCF_020531945.1 Loktanella gaetbuli | reverse complement strand
CGGTTACACGCCGACACCCGCAAGCACCTTTTTCAAGAAATATCGATTTTTTCGCTCAATCATCGATTTTTCTGTGTTTTCGGTATCTTAGGGAAATTTCCATTCACGGACCTAGCGTCAGATCGGAAGATTATAACCTCGCATTCGCGTGAGCCCTCACGACTCGGGCAGCGCACATACTCAAGACGATGCTGATGCGTCCCGTTTGGCCAGATAATCACGAATCCCGGTCCATTTTATCCGTACGAACAGCAACGCCAGAATCACGGCCATGTAAGCAAAGGGTTCGATCGGCCATCCTTTGACCAGCCAGATGTAATGCAGACCGCTGAGCACGACGATGGGATAGGTGAGCATATGCAGCTTGCGCCACCGGACCGGCCCCAGTTTGCGGATGCTGCGGTTATTCGATGTGACTGCCAACGGGATGAGCAGGACAAAGGCCGCGAATCCGACGGTGACATACGGCCGCTTGATCACTTCGGTCACGACTCGGCTGACCGATTGGACATCCAGGACGGCAAAGACCAGGAAATGCGCCAGCACGAACAGAAATGCCGACAGGCCGATGGCCCGCCGGTATTTCACGAGGTTCACCCCCGTCCAGTTCCGTATCGGTGTAATAAAGAGACCCGCGATCAGCATGATCAGCGCGATCTCACCATACTGGCGTTCCAGCACGTTGATCGGTTCCACCGCGTATTGGCGCAGACCGTTCAGGGCCAGCCAGAATTCCCACAGCAGGTTCACCACGGCGAGAATGTAGATCGGCCATGCGGGCACGACCCGCACCCATCCGTTGATACGTGCAGGCAGGGTCATCAGTAGTTCGCCGTCAGGTCCATGCCTTCATACAGGCTCGCGACCTCTTCTTCGTAGCCATTGAACATCAGGGTGTCCTGACGGCTGCTGAACAGCCCCCCGCCAATCAACCGTTCTGTCGCCTGGCTCCACCGCGGGTGATCCACGGTCGGGTTCACGTTCGAATAGAACCCGTATTCACGTGCATTGATGTTATTCCAAGTGGTCGGCGGCTGGGTATCGGTCAGCGTGATCCGCACGATCGACTTGATCGATTTGAAACCGTATTTCCACGGCACCACCAGACGCATGGGTGCGCCGTTCTGTTTCGGCATCGGTTCGCCATAGATCCCGGTGGCCATCATCGTCAGCGGATGGCGCGCCTCCTCCAGACGCAGACCCTCGACATAGGGAAAGTCGATGACGTTCCGGCGAACACCGGGCATGTTCTCGGGCTGCACCACAGTTTCAAAGGCAACGTACTGCGCGCCATCCTGCACACCGACCTTGTCCAGGATGTCCGCAAGTTCGACCCCGTTCCAAGGGACGACCATCGACCATGCCTCGACACAGCGGAAACGGTAGATCCGTTCTTCGGTCTCGAGCCCGTCCAGCAGGTCCGCCAAGGCATATTCGCCGGGGTTGTCCACCATACCGTCGATGGTCACGGTCCAAGGGTCGACCACCATGGCACTGGCGTTCTGTACAGGATCGGTCTTGCCGGTGCCGAATTCGTAGAAGTTGTTGTAGGTCGTGATGTCCTCAAAGCTGTTGGGCACCAGTGCGTCCTGCGCCCGTGCGCCGCCCGCGACGGCGATCGCACCCAGACCTGCCGTGCCCGCGATCAACTGGCGCCTGTTCAGGAACAGGGACTTTGGTGTGACGTCTGCGGGTGTCAGGTCGTTCTTCCAGCGATAGGCCATGCGGCGCTCCCTCGGTTTTTTGTGTCTCTCTATATACGCACGGATTGACTGAAAGGTTTCTCACGATGCAGCCAGCCACTGAAATGCCGCACAATCAGGGGGTGAAATTGATCACGAAAACTCACGGGCGGTCACACAGATGGCATTTGAAAAATAAAACTATCGCAGCTTAGCGACAGGCCTAGGTTTGACCAGTGACATGCTGCCGCAGAAGGCCATGAAACTTTCGCGCGAGAGGGGCATTGGGAAACATACAGCGCATGACGCTGTTGGATCAAACTAGGAGACGACAAAATGCTACGCCGTACCTTTATGACGACCGCCGCCCTGATGACCTTGGGCACCGGTGCGTTTGCCGCCGCCCACGCCGCTGAAAAAGACATCGTCGACACCGCTGTCGAAGCCGGCAACTTTACCACGCTGGTTGCAGCCGTTGAGGCCGCTGGCCTGGTCGAGACGCTGAAGGGCGAAGGCCCGTTCACCGTGTTTGCACCGACAGACGAGGCATTTGCCGCGCTGCCCGAGGGCACAGTCGAGGGTCTGCTGGCAGATCCCGAAGCACTGGCCGCCGTCCTGACGTATCACGTCGTGCCCGGTGCCGTGATGTCCACGGACCTGTCCGATGGCATGAACGCCACAACCGTCAACGGTGCCGATGTCACGATCACCGTGGGTGATTCCGTGATGGTCAACGACGCAACCGTCACGACCGCCGACATCGAAGCCTCAAATGGCGTGATCCACGTGATCGACACCGTCATTCTGCCGCCGATGTAATCGCCGCATCAGCGAAAGAGAAAGGCCCCGGCAATTGCCGGGGCCTTTTGCTTTGTTGGGCCTCGTTCTACAAATCGGCGATGATCGCCTCGATCTGCTGGATCCGCGTGTTCGGCGCGGGATGGGTCGTCAAAAACTCGGGGCTGCGACTGCTGGCGCGGCTCATCTTTTCCCAAAATGTCAGGGCAGCGCGCGGGTCGTAACCCGCTGCATCCATCAACGCGATACCCAAGCGATCTGCCTCCAGCTCGTTCCGGCGCGAATAGGGCAGCAGGACACCGTATTGCACCCCCATGCCCAGGGCAGACCCGATCTGTTCGCGGCCAGCGACTTCGCGGGCACCCAATGCAGCGTCCAGCACGCTCAATCCGATTTCGCTGGCCATCTGGGCCGACACCCGTTCCGCCCCGTGATTTGCCTGCAAATGCGCGATCTCGTGCCCCACGACTGCGGCCAGTTCCGCATCGGTGCTGGCAATCTGCATCATGCCTGAAAACACACCGATCCTGTTTCCCGGCAGGGCAAAGGCATTTGGTTCAGGGCTCTGAAACACCTGCCAGCGCCAACGGGAAGAATTCTCACCGGCGGCGTCCAGCAGCCGGCGCGTCACACGATCAAGCCGGTTCTGATAGGCCGCGTTGTTCGACACCGGAACCTGCTGCTGGATCGCATTCCATTCCTGCAATCCCATCTGCGCGACCTGTTGTTCGGACACCAGTGTCGGTCCGTCATCGCAGGCCACAAGGCCCAGCGCCGCGATGCTGGCGAAAATCGTGCTGCGAATGGTCATGCTGCGCATGCTGTGCCTCCGTTGGACATGATTGCGTTTCAACACATTGCACCATGACGCGGTTCCCCGCCATCACGCCGTCACGGCCCCGCACAAGAAAAGGGGGCGGGCATCGGCCCGCCCCCGTCCGTGTTCAGTGGACGATTTCAGGTTTGGGCAGCCGGGTCGCACTGACCCTGTCGCCCACGATCAAACCATCGGCACCGGCGCTGATCTGGACGGTATCCCCGTCACGCACATCCCCGCCCAGAATCATTTCGGCCAGATGATCCTGAATGGCCCGCTGGATCACGCGCTTCAACGGGCGCGCGCCGAACACAGGGTCATAGCCTTCGTCGGCCAGCCACTGCCGCGCCGCCGCATCGAGGTCGAGCGTGATGTTGCGGCTTTCCAAACGGCGTTCCAAGCGCCGCAACTGGATATCGACGATCCCGCCCATGTCGTCACGGCTGAGCCGGTCAAATATGACGGTGTCATCCAGCCGGTTCAGGAATTCGGGCCGGAAATGCGCCTGCACCGCTTGCATCACGTCACGCTTGGCCGCCGCGGAATCCGCACCCTCTGGCAATTGGCTCAGCGCTTGCGACCCAAGGTTCGAGGTCAGGATGATCAGGGTCTGCTTGAAATCCACGCGCCGCCCCTGCCCGTCGGTCAGAATACCGTCATCCAGCACCTGCAACAGGACGTTGAACACGTCGGGGTGTGCCTTTTCGACTTCGTCGAACAGCACGACCTGATAGGGTCTGCGCCGCACCGCCTCGGTCAGCACGCCACCTTCGTCGTAGCCGACATAGCCCGGAGGCGCGCCGATCAGGCGGGACACGGCGTGTTTCTCCATGAATTCACTCATGTCGATACGCACCATCGCGTTGTCATCGTCGAACAGATAGTCCGCCAGGGATTTCGTCAGTTCGGTCTTGCCGACGCCGGTTGGCCCCAGGAACAGGAACGACCCCAGTGGCCGCGCCTCGTCGTTCAGACCCGCGCGTGCGCGGCGCACGGCGTTCGACACCGCGCGCACGGCAAACTCTTGTCCGATGACGCGGGCACCCAGCGCCTCTTCCATGCGCAGCAGCTTGTCACGTTCGCCTTCCAGCATCTTGGACGTGGGAATACCGGTCCAGCGCTCGACGACCTCGGCAATCTGTTCAGGGCGCACGGCATCCTCGACCACCTGATCGTCACCGTCGGTTTCCGCCAGCTTGCGTTCCAGCTGCGGGATCACGCCATAGGACAGCTCTCCGGCTTTGGCGAGGTTGCCCTCGCGCTTGGCGATGTCCAGCTCGGCGCGGGCGCGATCCAGCTGCTCCTTGACCTCGCGCGCGCCCTCCAGCTTGTCACGCTCGGCCTGCCAGGCAGCCGTCATTTCCGAAGCGCGTTCCTGCAATTCGGCAAGATCCTTTTCCAGCCGTGCCAGCCGTTCCTTGGACGCGGCGTCGTCTTCCTTGCGCAGGGCCTCCTGCTCGATCTGCTTTTGCATGATGTCGCGATCCAGCGCGTCCAGCGCCTCTGGCTTGCTGTCCACTTCCATCCGCAGGCGGCTGGCGGCCTCGTCCATCAGGTCGATCGCCTTGTCGGGCAGGAACCGGTCGGTGATGTAGCGGTGCGATAGCGTGGCAGCAGCGACCAATGCGGCATCGGCGATCCGCACGCCGTGGTGCAGCTCGTACTTTTCCTTGATCCCACGCAGAATGCTGATGGTATCCACAACGGTCGGCTCCTCGACCATGATCGGTTGGAACCGCCGTGCGAGGGCCGCATCCTTTTCGACATACTTGCGGTATTCGTTCAACGTCGTCGCACCCACGCAATGCAGCTCGCCACGCGCAAGGGCTGGCTTGATCAGGTTGGCCGCGTCCATCGCACCATCCGATTTGCCCGCCCCCACCAGCGTGTGCATTTCGTCGATGAACAGGATCACCTCGCCTGCGGCGGCCTCGATTTCCTTGAGGATCGCCTTCAGTCGTTCTTCGAATTCGCCGCGGTATTTTGCACCGGCAATCAGCGCACCCATGTCCAGCGCCATCAGGCGCTTGTTGCGCAGGCTTTCCGGCACATCGCCATCGACGATGCGCAGGGCAAGACCCTCTGCGATCGCGGTTTTGCCGGTGCCCGGTTCGCCGATCAGCACAGGGTTGTTCTTGGTCCGGCGCGACAGCACCTGCATCGCGCGGCGGATTTCCTCGTCCCGGCCAATGATCGGGTCGATTTTCCCTTCGCGAGCAGCTTCGGTCAGGTCGCGAGCGTATTTGTTCAGCGCGTCATAGCCATCTTCGGCGCTCGCGCTATCGGCCGTGCGCCCCTTGCGCACGTCGTTAATCGCGCTGTTCAGGCCCATGGCCGTCACCTTACCTGCGTCCAGCGCATCCTTGGCCTTGGATTTGACAACCGCCAACGCCGTCAGAATGCGTTCCACCGGAACAAAACTGTCGCCGGCTTTGGACGCCAACTTTTCGGCCTCGTCCAGCACCTTGGCCGTCAAGGTATCGACGTAGATCTGGCCACTGCCGCCAGTGACGCTTGGCAGTTTGGCTACGGCGGCATCGACGGCAGCACGCACGACCGCAGCATCGCCAGCGGCCTTGGTAATCAGGTTATTCGCCAACCCCTGTTCGTCGTCCATGACGGCTTTCAACAGGTGTTCGGGCAAGACGCGCTGGTGATCTTCGCGCATAGCGATGGTCTGAGCGGCCTGTATGAAACCGCGCGACCGTTCCGTGAATTTTTCGAGGTTCATGTCATCTCTCCTGTAAAGCACCCTGTCTCGGCGCCCGCTTTGCGGCACGCCCGTTCTGGGCCTCAGAATAGAAATGGGTGGGGTCAGCAGGTGTTGCAAGTCTGCCGCAGTCGATTTCTACGCGCCTCAAACGCAAAACGCGGCCCGCAATCGGGGCCGCGTTTCGTCAGGTCATCAAGACCCAGATCAGTTGTTGGTCAGCGGATCGCCGTCAGCACCTTCGGGACCGGAAGGAGTCGGAAAGAACGGTGCAGCACCACCGTCCGGATCAGGACCACCTGCGGCACCCTGATCGGGATCGACAACCTCGTCGATGACCAGACCGCTTTCGGTTGTGACGCTTTCGTCGCCCTCAGCCTGTGCAGGCGCATCATCGGTAGCGGCCTCTGTATCGTCACCCGTGGGGGCCTCGGCTGCCGTGTCAGATGTCTGGGTCGTTGTCGCATCGGTATCTTCAGGTGTGACGGCATTGCCGCTTTGCTCTTCGACGGCAGCATCGGGGTCAGGTGCGCCTTCACCGACGGTGTCACCATCGGTTGCCTCTTCCACAGCCTCGGATTCGGCGTTGTCGCTGGCCTCTTCCTCTGCGGGAGCAGCTTCTTCCTCGGCAGGTGCAGCCTCTTCCTCAGCAGGTGCCGCTTCTTCCTCAGCCGGTGCAGCCTCTTCCTCAGCCGGTGCAGCTTCTTCCTCGGCCGGAGCAGCCTCTTCCTCGGCAGGCGCAGCTTCTTCCTCAGCCGGAGCAGCTTCTTCCTCAGCAGGCGCAGCCTCTTCCTCAGCCGGTGCAGCTTCTTCCTCAGCCGGAGCAGCCTCTTCCTCAGCCGGTGCGGCCTCTTCGGTCATGTCTTCTGCTGCGGGCTCTTCCATGGCGTCATCAGCCGTGGCCGGTTCGGCCTCTTCGGCAACATCGACCTGCGGGCCGGACCCTACGGCCTCTCCGACATGCGGCGCAGTCGCCGCGATGGCGATCGCGATCAGCGCGGCTGCACCAACGCCGAGACCGACAATCATGAAAAACGGGTTGCCGGACATACCGCCAGTTGAATTCGCCATCTGTGTCTCATCCTTCATCTTTCGCCGGTTCCGGCGCGTTCATCTATAAATAGGGTTTCACGGGATGTGGTCAATTCAGACCGGCCTGTCACATTGCCCTTTTTCGGTTCCTTCCCTAAACGACATTTACCCGCAAAAAGGAAGCTGCCATGTCCCTGCCCGCCGATGACCGCCTGATTGTCGCCCTTGATGTGCCCAATGTGATTGCGGGGCTGGAACTGGCGCAAACCCTCGGGGATGCGGTTTCATTCTACAAGATCGGGCTGGGCATGTTGACCGGTGGCGGCCTCGCGTTGGCCAACGAACTCAAGCAGGATCAGGGCAAGCGCATCTTTCTGGACATGAAGCTGTTCGACATCGGTGCCACGGTCGAGGCTGCGGTGCGGGGTTTTGCCCAGTTCGATATCGATTTCCTGACGGTCCACGGCGATCCGCATGTGGTGCGCGCTGCCAAACAGGGGGCCGCCGGCAGTGACCTTAAAATCCTTGCCGTGACGATCCTGACTTCGCTGGACCGCGCCGATCTGGACGCCTCCATGATCCGCGACGGCGCGGTACCGGATCTGGTGGTCGAACGTGCAGGCCGCGCCTTTGACGCGGGTGCCGATGGTATCATCGCATCCCCCCAAGAGGCCGCTGCAATCCGCGCCCTGCCCGAATCGCAAGGCCGCCTGATCGTCACACCGGGGGTGCGTCCATCGGGTGCTGCATTGGGGGACCAGAAACGCGTTGCTACACCTCAAAGCGCCATACAGGACGGGGCTGACCACATCGTTGTCGGGCGCCCGATCTGGCAAGACAAGGACCCCAAATCAGCCGCGCAATCGATTCTCGCACAGATGAACGCGGCCCACAGCCATCAGACGATGTAAACGTTTTTTATACGAGCCCGGAACTTTTTCTGCCGACGGCTCGTTACTCTTGCAACAGTCAGGGCCAAGCAACGGAGTTCGCTGGCCTTTTGAGCAGGAGTAACACAATGACACAGATCAACCTCGGTTCCGTCAGCTATAACGCCACCGCCGGCGCATTCGAAGCACGCGTCGACATTCGCCGCGCAGGTCAGACGTTCCGCTACCCCTGTCAGGTTGCCGGCCCGATGACGATGGACATGGAACGCGTCAAATCCGGTCTTGCGCGCCACGCATTGCGCATGTCCGACAGCGGATCAAATCTGCTGTCCCACGTCTGAATCCCATCCCTTCCGAAGGTTCGGCTGCGATCCCTGCCTCTGTCCCAAGAGTGATCGCACCCCTTGGCCGACCTTTTACTGTGGGCCCGTCACATTTGGCGGGCCCATTTTTTTCAGTCGTTGATATCGCGATCCCAGACCTTGGGTTTGGACCCCGGAAGTCCAAACACCCGGCGCATCGCCAGATAGGCCAGCAATGACAGGACCGCGAAAATCACCAGCACCCAGGCCAGCCCATTGATCGGCGCAACCAGCAGGATCAGCCCAAGCGCTGCTGCGCCAGCGGCAAACCCCAAAAAGATGTAGCCCGGCACCATCACCTCGAGCGTGGCAAGTGCCAGCGCCGCCGACATCCAGACCCACCAGACGGACCACAGCGCCATCAGACCTTGCCCCGCAGCATTTTGAACGCGTTGCCGAATGCCTCGACCGCGTCGGCGGGCAGGATGATGGTCTGCTTGCCCGCCCCCGACCCCAGCTTGTTCAGCGCCTCGACCTGTTTCAGCGCGACCTGGTATTGCGCTGCTTCCAGTCCGTTTTCCGCAATCGCGACCGCAACCACCTGGGTTGCATAGGCCTCTGCGTCGGCCAGAACGCGGCGGGCCTTGGCCTCTTGTTCGGCGGCATAGAGATCGGCATCGGCCTGCAATTCGACTGACCGCTTCTTGCCCTCGGCCTCGGTCACCTGGGCGCGGCGGGCGCGTTCGGCGTTCAGCTGCTGCAACATCGCAGCACGGGTCGCGGCATCCAGATTGACGTCCAGAATTTCGGCGCGCGTCACCTCGATCCCCCAGTCATCGACCTGCTGGGCCAGTTGTTCGCGCACGGCGGCAATCACGCTGGACCGGTTGGATTGCACTTGATCCAGTTCCATCCGACCGACCTCTGACCGGACGATGCCTGCGACCGTGGTGCCGATGGCACCGTCTACGTCGCGGATACGGTACACCGTCTTTTCGGGTTCGATGATGCGGTAGAACACGCTGGTTTCGACCTGCACCAACACGTTGTCCGATGTGATCGCGTCCTGTTGCATCGTGGGCAACTGACGTTCCAGAATGCTGACCTGATGTTTGACCCGGTCCAGAAAGGGAATGATGAAATTGATCCCCGGCCCCAACACCGCCCGCAGGCGGCCCAGCCGTTCGACAACGAATTTTTCAGACTGCGGCACGATCCGGACACCCGCAAGAATGCAGACGATCAAAAAGATCGCGAGCAGGATCAGAACCAGATTGTTAGCCAAAAATTGCAAAAACACGTCCTCGGCCATGATCGCCTCCTGATTGCTGCGACAGAGCTATGTTAGCACGGGATGCGTTGCAATGATCCAGTTTGACCCATCGGGTTCGATTTTGTGCTGCGCGCAAAGCATTTGACCAAACCGCGGACAGGGTAGAGACTAAAGAACGCCGCCGGACCTGGGTCCGACGACGTTCAGCCCTGTAGCCAACAGGACGGGAACAGGTGCCGCAGCCGGGAAGCGAGGCACCCACCGGACCGACTGCAAACAGTCGACCGATCCCTATGCCCCGGCGCACGACGCGCGCCGGGGAAACGCTTGTCAGACCCGTTTCAGGTCCGTGATGGACATGTCCCACGACAGCGGCGTGGGGTCGGGTTGCTGCCTGCTCTCTTCGGGCAGGGCGCGTCCGACCAGCGCGATGATTGCGATCACCGCCCAGATCGACAGAACCACGATCGCGGCATAGCCTGCCCCCTTGAGCATCAGCATCAGCACGTCACCAGCCAGCCGGGACTTGTTGCTGACGCCCAGCAAGTTGGTCGAAGTTTCGTCGCTACTCATATCGCACGCTCCTTAGTTGACTGGCGCATAGCCGTGGATCTGTGCCCAGGCGAACCAATTGTCGACAACCGTGCCGGTCAGCAGGATCCCGATGCCGCCGGTCAGCGGTGTCAGGACAGCGAACCACCAGGCCCAGCGGTGAATGCCTTCCATCGTGGCGTTGAACCCCATGGTCCAGCGCCAGAACAAGGCGGCGCGTTCCGTGGCCGTACCGCGGTCCACGATCTGCTCCAGCTCTCGGTCGCCGCCGAAACGGCTGACCGCCAGAATGGTTGCACCATGCATCGCGAACAGCAGGGCAGAGCCATAGAGGAACGCGATCGAAAGCGCGTGGAACGGATTGTAGAACAGGTTTCCGTAGGTGATCGAAAACAGGTTGGTCCAATCGAGGTGGCTGAACACGCCGTAGGGGACGCCTTCGGACCAGCTGCCCATGGCAATCGGACGAAAGAAGTTCAGCACAAAGATCAGCCACAACAGTGCGGCAAAGGCCCAGCTGACGTGGTGTCCCATGCCAAGCGCCGTGGCGCGGGTATAGGTGCGGATCCACCATGCGATGCAGCCCACCCCAAAGAAGAAGCTGGAAATCAGCCACCAGCCACCTTCGTCCAGCGGGGCAAAGCCCAGACCGTAATCGGCCGGCGGCGGGTCCAGTGACAGCCAGAACAGATCGCGCAAGAAGATCCCCGGCGAATAATCCGCCTGATCCCAGAACGCCATGCCGATGATAAAGAACCACGCAGCAAATCCGATAACCGCGACCAGACCGTATGGTCCCAGATGCACCGGACCGATCTGGGCGTTGCCGAAAATACCCGCCAGTGTCGAAAAGCCCGCCTTCTTGGACCGTTCGAAATCGGTGGTCAGGTCGCCTTCGCTGACGCCCATTTCGGGAGGACCCTGAACCTGGACGGCCGTAAAGATGTTTTGATACTCAGGCATGTCTCATTCCTCCTTACAGGTTCACCCACCAGGGCAGTTCGTAATACCAGTCCCACCAGACGATCCATTCCTCGAACCAGATGGTGCCGGAAATCACGATGCAGACGGCCGACCAGAAACCGGCCATCAGCGCCAGGAACAGACCCAGACGGTGGATGCCCAGCGGCCCGATCGAATAACCGATGAGATCGCGGAAATAGGTGTCTTCGTGATCGGGCGAACGCACGACATCGCCTTTGCGGGCCGGGTTCATGGCCGACAGGATCAGCGATCCGTGCAACGCCAGCGCCAGCGCCGTGATCCAGAAGAAACTGATCGCGACCATGTGGGCGGGGTTATAGTGGAAGTTGCCGTAGGCGTATCCCACGTTGTTGACCCAATCGAGGTGGCTGAAGATTCCGTAGGGAAATCCGTGACCCCAGGCGCCCATCAGGACGGGGCGGATGATGACCAGTGTGACATAGGCGAAAATCGCGACGCCGAATGCGAACGGCACGTGATAACCGATGCCCAGCTTGCGGCAGATTTCGACCTCTCGCATCATCCAGCCGACAAAGGCGAAGACGGCGCAGATGGTGATGATCTGCCACAACCCGCCTTCCAGCAGTGGCGCGGCCCCAAGGCCCACCTCCAGGCTGGGTGGATTGATGGAAATCAACCACGGGTTCCAAGTCGGTCCCTGGCTCGCACCGTAGAAAATCAGAATTGTGCCCAAGGCCGAAAAGAAGAAGGTCACGACCCCGAAGAAGCCGACATAAAACGGCCCCACCCAGAAATCGAACAGGTCTCCTCCGACAAGCGTCCCGCCGCGGACGCGGTATTTTCGCTCGAAGCTGAGTTGCGCCATTATGCGTCCCCTCGTTGCGTGACGCGGCCCCCATGGCCGTATCGTTTGTTGTTTACCGAGGGCGGGTCACCCCGCCCTCGGCGAAGTTTCAATGCTTATTCAGCGGCCATTTCGCTACCGAATGCACGGTTGAACCAGTTCGTCTCCGGATTGCTCAGCAGGACGAGGTGAATCATCGCTGCCAGCAGAAAAAGGAAGACGCCCTGTGCCACGAAAACGCGGCGCGGATCGAAAATGAGCCAGATCTTGTAGAACTGTGCCATGATAGGTCTCCTTTAGCTCCAGTTGAACCAGGGCAGTTTGATGTACGTCAGTACGTGAGCGACGACTGCGACCGCGGTAAAGATCGCAAATCCGCTCATGTAGACTGTGTGCAGCTCCTGCGCTTGCTCGTCTGTCAGACCTGTAAAGGACAGGTCAGTTTTATCAGCCATCGTTAGTCTCCAACTTTGAACTGACGCCGCGCACCCCGGCGGCCGGGTCTTACGAGGGCTCCTCCCTCGTGGTATCCGCAAGTCCGGGGACCGGCGAAATTCGAAACGCTAGGCACTGAAGATGTGCGGCGTGATGATGCGGGCCTGGCTCCAGGCGCTGGCGATGGGGCCCTTTTCGGGCAGCTCCATCCGACGCGCGGCCTTCAGCACCCAGGTCAGCAGCGACAGCGGCAGCGTCGCCGCAAAGATCAGCGCGAAATACGCATAATACTCGCGCTTGGGCGGTGCCGTGCGGTCGCGGACCATCTGGTTTGTGGTGAAGTCAGTCATGTCTGTCCTCCTGATTGAAGCGCCGCCACGGTGGTCAGCACCACGCGGTCGTCCCCGTTGTCGCGGGCCGATTTTTCAGCGGCGTCGCGCAATGATTTGGCCGCCGAGATCCGGGTCAGGATCGGATGGCTGGCCACGATTTCATCCAGACGCGCCTGCGCGTCGGCATCCCACGGCAACTGCCGTGTGGTGGTCGGTGTCGCCGGGCCCGCATCCATGTCGGACCCCAGCGGCAAAATGTGGAACAGGGCATCGAACAGCCCGTTGCAAACCTCTTGCAGCAGATAGGTCGCACCGGCGTAGCCCATGAAAGGCGTGCCGGTGTGCCGGCGGATCGCGGCCCCGGGAAAGCTGGCGGGAATAAAGGCGGGTGCGGGTCCAAACCCGGCCTTCATTTCGGCCATGTACATTTTTTCGTTGATCGACCCCATCACGATCAGCGGACGTTTGGTGTGCATCATGTGCCGCACCTCGTCGTTGTTCGTTTTCTTGCCGCGCACGCGGGACACCGCAAAAGCGCAGGGAAATCCCAAATCGGTTTCCAGGTAATTGCGGATGCCGCGGGTGTAGGTTTCGTTCGCGACCACGGCGAATTCGCATGTCGCGAAAAAGTCCTGCGTGACCGACCGCCACAGATCCCAGATCGGTTTCAGCGTGGAATGCTTTTCCTGCTCAATAAATGGTTCAGGGTCGAGGCCCAGCAAACCACCCAAAGTGCGCAGAAATTTCGTCGTCTGTTCGATCCCCATGGGGGCTTGCAGATACGGCTTGCCGAGCACCTCGCATAGCCCGCGACCAAATTCACGATACATGCAGATGTTGACGTCGGCATTCATCAGGTTGCGCATCTCGGCCAGATGGCTGCCCAGCGGCATGACCATGTTGACGTCAGCGCCGATGCCTTCGACCAGACGCCGGATTTCGGCCAGGTCTGACGGCATGTTGAACGTGCCATACATCGGCCCAAGGATGTTGACCCGCGGGGCCGCGCCCTCTTCGCGCTTTTTCTCGGGGGGCATACGCCCCTTGGTCTGGCCGAATTCGGTAAACAGCCACGTCATCGCACGGTCAGCCGATTCCCATTGATCCTCGTCGATCGTGCGCGGCAGGAAACGCTGAATATTGGTGCCCTGCGGCGTGACACCGCCACCGATCATCTCGGCAATGGACCCGGTCACGACAACGGCGGGCAGTGCGGGATCCAACACCTGCCAGGCGCGCTTCATCGCCTCTTCGGTGCCTTCGCCCATTTCGGTTTCACCCAGGCCGGTGACGACAATTGGCAGCTCGTGCGGCGGCAATCCGTCGGTGTAATGCAGAACAGAGGTCACAGGCAGGTTTTCGCAACCCACGGGACCGTCAATGACAACCTGCAAACCCTTGGTGGCGCAAAACGCATAGACAGCACCCCAGTACCCGCCGGCCCGGTCGTGATCGGTGACTAGCATGGCGCAGCCCTCCGCATCATCTTGCCCGAAATACTCCGGGGTCCGGGGCAGCGCCCCGAAAGGGGTGGGTGGGCGGGCCCACCCAGCACATATGACTGGGATGCAGACATCATATCATCTGCTCCGCTTTGGCAGCGCGGGCCTGCTTATCCAGCTTTTTCTGGTGCAGTGCGCGGAAATCGGGGCGCAGGTTGGGTGCGCCCTCCCAGACACCAGCCGTATCGCCATGGCCCACACCCTCGAAAAAGCCCTTCATCTTGGCCATCCGATCGGTATTGCCCATCGCGGCGGTGACAACCTGTTGCAGGCTGCCCGCACCGGCAGGCCCCATCAGGGGCCGGGCGGAAATCAGATTGGTGAAATACAGCGCCGGGATGCCCAGCTCCTTGGCCTTCTGCACGACCGGCGTCGTGCCGATCGCGAGGTCGGGCCGCACGCCTTCCATTGCAGCCAGATCATCCTCGAGGCTCGCGCGGAATTTGACTTTGACGCCCTTCGCTTCCAGCCAGGCGGCATCATCGGCAGACCATGGCGTCTTGGGGCAAGCCGTGCCCACATAGGGCACATGCGCGCCGCTTTCGATCAGCAGCCGCGCGACCAGCAATTCAGAGCCTTCGTATCCCGACAGCGTGATCGTGCCTTTGACCTGCGCGCCGGACAGCGCACCCTTGATCGCAGGCAAAAATGCGTTTTGCGCCGCTGCAACCTTGTCGGCAGCGATCCCGTAAGCGTCGCCGATACCGGCCAGCCAGGCGGCGGTGCCATCCATCCCGACCGGTGCAGAACCGACGACCTTGCGGCCAGCCGCCTGAAACTCGCGCACGCTTGCGGTGTAGAATGGATGGATCGCCGCCGCGACACCGCAATCCAGCGCGGCGTATAGCTCGCGCCATTCACGTGTCGGGACGGTCGGACCGGCGGACAGGCCCATCGGGGCCAGCATGGCACCAATCATCATCGGATCGGCGGGGAACATCTCGCCCAAGAGGGCGACGGCGGGCAGATCCGACGCCGCGCGATCCGGTCGCGCGACGGGTCCGGCCTCTGCCTCGGCACGGGCATAGTTCAGCATGGCCCCTGCGAGAACGTCCTTTGCCTCGGCGTGGGTGGGGATGCCGAAACCGGGCACATCGATTCCGATGATGCGCACGCCGTTGATGTCCTTGGGCAGCAACCGCAGCGGCACACCGGATGCGGTCGGCACGCAGAGGTTTGTCACCACGATCGCGTCGTAGCGATCAGGATCGGCCATGTCGTGAACGCTTTCGCGGATGTCCTCGAACAACTTGCCCGTGACCAGCGATTCGGAATTGAAAGGCACGTAGCCGACAGACCGGCGCGCGCCGTAAAAATGCGACACGAACGTCAGGCCGTAGACGCAGCAGGCAGAGCCCGACAGGACGGTTGCCACGCGTTTCATTCGCAAACCGACACGCAGTGACCCGAATGCAGGGCACATCGACTGCGGTTGATCGTGTGGCCCCTTGGGGTAATCGACGGCATATTGGTCGAGGATGTCAGATTGGCCCGCATTGCGCGCGGCGGCGTCCAGTTCGGATTTCGATGCGCACAGGCCTGCGTCAGCAGGGGGCTCTGCCCCCGATGCTATCGCATCTCCCCCGGGATATTTTTGACCAGAAGAAGCCGGGGCCTCGGTCACCATGACCGTGCCGGAGGCGTCCTTGCTGACATGAAATCCCTCACGCATCGTCATAGATGACCTCGAGGCTGTCCTTGATGGCACCGTGCTTGCCGCGCATGTCCGTGTCGGTTGCGGGTACCAATTCATAATCGCCGCCCGTGTCCTTGCTGTCGAACAGGGCCAGAAGGCCGTCCTGATCCAGCGGCGTCGGGCGGACGGGGGGCGCGATGCCGACGGCCTCTGCCAGGCCCTCGAACATTGGACCCCACTGCGATTTATGCGTGCCGACGATCTGGTAGTTCGCCGATTTCTTTCGCAAGTCATCGTCCTGCGGGATTGCCGACAGCACCGGGATATCGACGGCCTTCGCAAAGGCTTGCGCCTCACCGGTGCCATCGTCCTTGTTGATCACAAGGCCCGCGACGCCGACGTTGCCGCCCATCTTGCGGAAATATTCCACGGCCGAGCAGACGTTGTTCGCCACATACAGAGATTGCAGGTCGTTTGACGCAACCAGAATGACCTTTTGCGCCATGTCCCGCGCGATGGGCAGGCCAAAGCCGCCGCAGACCACGTCGCCGAGAAAATCGAGCAGGACGTAATCAAAATCCCAATCGTGAAAGCCCAGCTTCTCCAGCAGCTCGAACCCGTGGATGATCCCGCGACCACCACAGCCGCGACCGACCTCTGGCCCGCCGAGTTCCATGGCGAACACGCCACCGCGCTTGAAGCAGACGTCGCCGATCTTGACCTCTTCGCCGGCCAGTTTCTTCTTGGAGGAGGTTTCGATGATCGTGGGACAGGCCTTGCCGCCGAACAGCAAAGATGTGGTGTCGGATTTGGGATCGCAGCCGATCAGCAGCACACGTTTGCCCATTTCGGCCATCATGTGCGACAGGTTCGCGAGCGTGAAGGATTTGCCGATGCCACCCTTGCCGTAGATCGCGATGATCTGCGTTTTGGACGTGGGTTCCCCCTGAGGCACCTCGAGCGTGGCCTCTGAGTTGGCCTCGTCGCGCAGGGTGCGATCGTAATCCTTGAGGTTCGGGATTTCGTCTTTCATGCGGCGTTCCAATCGAGGATCATTTTGAGACAAGCGGTATCGGTAAAGGCTGTTTGATAGGCCCCTGCCGCGTTACGCGCCGGGCGCGTGTGGGTGATGAGGTCGGACAGGTTCAAAAGTCCGCCCTCGACCAGATCGCGGGTGGCGACCATGTCGGAGGCCTGCCATTCGGCGGCGATGCGGATGCGGGCTTCGCGCATGAAAGCCGGAGCAAAGGCGAACTGGATCGGATCGGTATAGAACCCGGCCAGCGTGATCTCGCCCCCCTTGGCCAGACGACCAATAAGGTCCGGCAGCAGGCTGGCCTGGCCAGACGCGTCGTATATCGCGTTGTAATCGCGGCGCTGATCGGTGGTGGGATCAATGATATCGTACCCCTGCGCACCACCGCGCCGCGCCGGATCGATTTCCCAAACGGTCGGGGCCGGGGCACCAGACAGCACAGTCAGACGGGCCAGCAGGCGACCCAAGGTGCCGTGTCCCACAATGAGGTCAGGTGCGGATTTACCAGGGCCCGTCATCGCATGATAGGCGGTCGCGGCGAGGGCCAGCAAGGCACCAGCAGGCCCGTGTCCTGCGTCCATTTCCGTCACCCGCGCAGCAGGTGTGACCAGCGTTGCTGCGGACGCCCCGAACAGACCATGCGCATCGCGGTAGCAGGTGGCACCGGGGACAAAGACGGTTGCACCGACAGCCACTGACGGGTCATGCGATTCGACGACCTCGCCGGTCGCCTCGTAGCCGGGCACCAGCGGGTAGCCCATGCCGGGAAACGGCGGCATCGCCCCGGACCAGAACAGCTTTTCGGTTCCTGTGGAAATACCCGAATGGCGCACAGCCACAACAACATCCCCCGCAGACGGCGGCGTCAAAGCCACCGATTCGACGCCGATGCGGCGCGGTTCATGCAAGAGGATGGCGTCAGTATTCACGAAGCTTTCCCACGTTTCCCACACAGTCGTTGCGACCCCGGGGCAACTGTCACTTTAACCTGACGCGACGTTGTGTCAACCCAGTTAGACATTATATGTGTCAACTTTGATTTACACCTGTCACGACGCTCGTGACGAAGAGCCGCGCTGATCGCGGTATCCGGACATCCCCGAAACCGGCCTGCACCAAGAGGGCGGACACCTGTGCCGGTGACCGCGCAGCACCCGTGCGCATCGCCTGACAATAGACTGCAAAATAGGCATCTCCTGCACGCGTCGGACGCGCGCCGCCCGTCATGGGTTCTGACACGATGATGCGTCCGCCCCGCGGCAGTGCCGCCCGGACCGCCCGCAAAAGCGCCAGGACCGTATCATCCGCATGGTCGTAGAGCACCCGCACGAGGGTGATGACGTCCGCGCCCTCAGGCAGCGGATCGTCGCGGAATGATCCGGCATGGATAATCGTGCGGGCCAAGAGCCCGGCCTGTGCGAATCTCTGGCGGGCGGCGGGCACGACGGCAGGCAGATCAAACAGCATCAGCTGCGGCGCAGCGTGCCGCGCACCGACTGCCGCCAGAAACGCACCCGTGCCACCGCCGATGTCCATGATGCAGCGCGCGCGCCCCAAATCGACGGCATCCAGCGTGTCCTGTGCCACCAGCGACTGACTGTCCGCCATCAGCTGTGAATAGGTCTGCGCCACGGCAGGGTCAGCCACACCGCCCGCACCAAAAACATAGGGCCAGAAATCCGCGAGTTCTGTCGTCACCTCATCGCGAAAAAAGGCAACCGGGTCCGACAGATCCCTGTACAGGACGTCGTGGTGCGCGATCATCTGCTGCAACCCCGGCACACCGGCCAGCGCAGCCCCCCGCGTCGTCAGTTGCCACAGGCCGCGCCTCTGCCGCAGCAGGCCCAGACTGGCCGCGCCATTCAGCAAAAGCGTCATGTTGCGCAGCGGGACCGAGGCACGTTGAGCCAGCGCCGCCGTCGGTGACGGGGCGTCGAGCAATTGCGCCGGTATGTCGAAACGTACAAAGGCCTGCAAAATCTGACTGTGGCAAAACCCGGCCACCAGATCGAACATCGCCTCGCCTTCGCGCCGGACGAGGCGACGCAGCAGTGGAATGCGGGCACAGCGCGCCTGAAACGCAGGATCAGCCATCAGACGGGTCCAGCGCGAGGTCCGCACACCCAGTCGCGCAGGCCGGTCGTCGATTGCCGTCATTCGCCGGGCACGGGTTGTCTGGCGACCGCAGGCACCAACCGGTCGGCATAGGCGCGCACCATGCCGGCAAGCGCCGCTTCTCCGGGGCAGGCCGGGATCGACGCGATGGCACCGCCCAAAACATCGTCGAACCGCGCCACGGCCCCACGGACCCCAAGCGCCGCAACCGCGTTCGGCCGCCCATGCAGATCGTCCTGACCAGCAGGCTTGCCCAGATCAGAGGCGCTACACAGCGCGTCGCGTAGATCGTCGGCAACCTGAAACGCCTCGCCGATGCGGTCGCCCAACTCTTCCCATGGCTCGGCCTCCTGGCCTGCCGCGATGGCACCCATCGTCGTGGCCGCAATGAACAGCGCACCCGTTTTGGACCGGTGATAGGCCGCGAGATCGATGGTTTCCTCGCTCTCCCAACCTTGTCCTGCACAAATACCGTCCGGCATGCCGGTGCGCGTCGCCAGTGAGTCGATCAGCGCAACAGCACGCGCGGGGTGCTGTGCCGCTGCGCGCGCGAGGGTTTGGAACCCCATCACGATCAGGCTGTCACCCGCCAGGACCGCCAGCGGTTCGGAATAGGCGCGATGGACCGACGGCTTGCCCCGCCGGGTATCGGCGTCGTCAAAACAAGGCAGGTCGTCATGCACGAGGCTGGCGCAGTGGATCAGCTCCAGCGCCGCGGCGGCTGCATCGGCAAGCGGCGGCGCATCATCGCCACAGGCACGCGCGACGGACAGCAAAATCGTGGGCCGAATGCGGGCACCACCCGGCGCAGTTGCGTAATCCAGCGCCGCAGCAAGCCGTGTCGGTGCCAGTCCGGCCTGCCCGGTTGCGATGGCCCGCTGAATGGCGGTTTCGATCCGTTGGGTCAGTGGCATTGGACGCACTCCGCAGGTTGTCATTTATTTCTGACAGTTTTGTGTAAATCAGACTGGACAGTTTTGGGCCTGCTGTCAACAATGCAACCATGACATCGCGCACGACCCCACCCGTCATAGCCATCGTCGGTGCCGGTATCGGCGGGCTGGCCGCAGCATTGCGGCTGGCACATGCAGGTGCGCGGGTGACCGTGTTCGAGGCGCAACCGACCCCCGGCGGCAAGATGCGCACGATCCCCAGCGCGGCAGGCCCGATCGACGCAGGCCCCACCGTGCTGACGATGCGCAGCGTTTTTGACGACCTGTTTGCCGCAGCCGGGTTGCAACTGGATGATTACCTTACACTGACGCCGCTGGATACGCTGGCCCGCCACTATTGGCCGGACGGCACGATGCTGGACCTGATGGCTGATCCTGACGACAGCCTGGACCAGGTTACCGATGTCTTTGGGCCGCGTGCCGCTGACGAGGTGCGCGGATTTTCGGCCCGTGCGGCACGGCTCTTTGATGCCTTCGAGGCACCGATGATGAAAACCGCCTCTCCGGGGCTGGCCGCCATGGCGGGACGTGTCATGCGACAGCCGGGCCTTGCCCTGGACATGGCACCGCATCTCTCTCTGGCCGGTCTGGTGCAGCGCAGCTTTGGCGATCCACGGCTTGCGCAACTCTTTGCACGCTATGCCACCTACGTCGGCGGCGCGCCGCAGCAGTCACCCGCATTGTTGTCGTTGATTTGGGCGGCAGAGGCACGGGGTGTCTGGACCGTCACGGGTGGCATGCACCAACTGGCTGTGACCCTCGCGCGGCTGGCACAAGAGGCGGGGGCAAGGTTTCACTACAACACGCCTGTCCACCGCCTTGCGGCACAAGGCGGCAGGGTCGCAAGACTGGAATATACCGGCGGCACCCTCGACGTGGATGCGGTCTTGTTCAACGGCGACCCACAGGCCATCGCCCAAGGTCTGCTGGGTGCGGCACCGCGCCCGACTGTCAGACCCGACAGTATCCGGCCGCGCAGCCTGTCCGCCCATGTGGCAAGTTTCGCCGCGACACCTCGTGGCCTGCCACTGGCGCATCACACCGTATTCTTTGCCGACACGCCCAACGCCGAATTCGATGAGATCGCCAAAGGCCGCACCCCCGTGGATGCCACGCTCTATTTGTGCGCGCAGGACCACGGTCACGTTGCTGCCGATGCGTTGCACCGGTTTGAAATCATCCGCAACGCACCGCCCCTGCCGACCGACAAGAAGGAAGATGACCAATGCAAGACCATGATGTTCGATCGCATGCGGCAGTTCGGCCTGACCTTCAGTCCCGGACCGGTGACGATCACGGGGCCGCAGGAATTCGCGACGCTGTTTCCAGCCAGCGACGGCGCGTTGTACGGGCGATCCCCGCAGGGCACGATGGCGGCATTCAAACGTCCGACGGCACGCACGACGCTGCCGGGTCTGTACCTGTGCGGGGGCGGCGCACATCCGGGGGCGGGGGTGCCGATGGCCGCACTCTCCGGCCAGCATGCGGCAGAGGCGATGAAACACGACCTGTCTTTGACCTAGAGGTCCCGCCCGACGGCTATGCCTGGTGGTATGTCGATGGCGTCAGCCACGACGGCAAGCGGGCCGTGAGCGTGATCGGTTTTATCGGATCGGTGTTTTCACCGTGGTACAAATGGTCTGGCCGCCGCGATCCTGCAAACCACTGCTGCATCAATGTCGCCACCTACGGACCCGGCGCCCGGTTCACCATGACTGACCGTGGCCGCGCGGCCTTGCGCACCACTGACGACACGCTGACCGTCGGCCCGTCGTCAATGCATTGGCAGGACGGCAAACTGGTGATTTCCATCGACGAAATCAGTGCCCCCCCCATCATCAGCCGGGTGCGCGGCACGATCACGCTGACACCGCAAGCGGTGACAGGGGTGGAATTGCCACTGACCACGGACGGCGCCCATGTCTGGCGACCCTTTGCGCCCATCGCCGATATCGCTGTGGATCTGGAATCGGATGGTTGGCAATGGGACGGTCACGGCTACTTCGATGCCAATTTCGGCACGCGCGCGCTGGAAGCGGACTTCGATTTCTGGACATGGGGGCGCTATCCGACGGCCTCCGGGGCCACGTGTTTCTATGATGCGACCCTGCGCGATGGCGGCGGGTTCGAGACTGCAATCGCCTTTGACCGTGATGGCGGTGCGGCCCATGTCGCTGCACCCCCGCTGACCCCGTTCAAACGATCCCTATGGCAGGTGAAACGCGAAACACGGGCCGATCCCGGTGTTACGCCAAAACAGCGGTTGAACATGCTTGATGCGCCGTTCTATTCGCGCAGCACCGTGGATACCGTGCTGAACGGCGAATCCGTCACCGGCGTGCACGAGGCGCTGGACCTGACCCGTTACCGGCAACCGCTGCTGAAACCGATGCTGGCTTGCCGGGTGCCGCGCCGCGCGGGCTGGACGTTCTAGCCCAGCGTCACGACGGCACCACCTGCCGCCGCCGCATCCTCTGCATCATGCGTGACCATCAGCACTGGCAGATCGCGGTCGCACGCGCGGGCAAAGACCAGATCACGGACCTGCGCGCGGAGTGCTGCATCCAGACGGGAAAACGCCTCGTCCAGCAGCAGGGCACAGGGATCTGACAGCAGCATCCGCATAAGCGCGACCCGCGCCTTTTGGCCCCCAGAAAGCGTGGCGGGATCGCGGTCGGCAAACCCCTCCAGATCGACCTCGGCAAGGGCCGCATCCACCTTGGAACGGCGCTGGCTGCGGCTACCGCCGGGCCGCAGACCAAAGGCCAGGTTTTCACCCACGCTCAGATGAGGAAACAGCAGATCGTCCTGAAACAGGATACCGATCATGCGCTGGTGCGGCGGGGTGTCCGTCACGTCCCGCCCATCCAGCAGGACGCGCCCCGTGGCGGTAAAGGCAGGTGGCAGCGTGCCGGTGACAAACGACAGCAATGTCGATTTGCCCACACCGGACGGCCCCATGACGGACAGCACCTGCCCGGGCGCGATATGCCGGTCCAGCGCCACCATTGGCGCGCCGTTCTTCGAGATGCGGACATCCCGCAGGGTTAGCCCCTTATCCATGTTGCAGTCCTTTGCGATTGCGCCAGATCAGCGCGGGTATGCCAAGGGCCAGCGCGAATGGCACCAGCGCCGCCGCGGTCTGCATCAACCCGTAGGTCGCGATGGCGCGCCGGTCCCCGCCAGAGGCAAGCGCCACGGCCTCGGTCGTGAGGGTGGATACCCGGCCGCCGCCGATCAGCAGCGTGGGCAGATATTGTCCGACACTGACCGACAGGCCAATGGCTGTGGCCGTCAGCAACGGGCGCAGCAGCATCGGCAGGCGCACGCGCCACAGCACCCTGTCGGGCGAGGCCCCCAATGCCGCGGCAACGGTCGCGTTGCGCACGTCCCATGCCCGAAACGGATCGGCAAGCGACAGGTAGACATAGGGCAAAACGAACACCAGATGCGCCAGCATGACCGGTGCCCGCCCGGTGTCTGCACCCGCATTCAAGAGCAGTGTCTGAAGCCCCGGCAGAAACGCCGTCTGCGGAATGATCAGCGGCAGATACAGCAACCACATGCCGCGCCGCGTCATACGCAAACCGTGCCGATGCTCGGCCTCCAGACAGCCGATCGTCAGGACCAATGCCACGGCAGTGACGCTGATGGCGATCACGGCAGTCTGCGTCAGTGCGTCGCCCAATCCGGCGGCATGGCGCATCCAGTTCTTCAACGTCAGCGCGTCAGGCATCGCGTCGGGGAATCCCCAGAACCCCGCAAACGACCAGACCACCAGCACGGCAATTCCCCCTGCAATCGCAAAGGCCGCGGTCGCTGACAGGCCCAGTGCAGAAGCGGCGATCGTGCGATCACCGCAGAACCGCCCGCCCGCCACGATCCAGCGTCGCCCGGCCCAGGCGACGATGCCTTCTGCCAGCCGCCAGACGCCCAATGCTGCGATCACCAGCGCCAGTTGCAGCAGGGCCCCCGCATTGGCCAGCAGGCGGGCCGCGAAATCGGGCTCTCCCATCCAGCGGACAATCTGCACGGACAGCGGCGGCGGTGTGTTCGGTCCTAGTATGACCGCCACGTCAACAACGCTCATGCCGTAGGCCAACACGACATAGACCGGCAGGCGGATCTGCGCATAGACGCGCGGTAATACGCACTTCAGCCACCCCGTGACGCGCCCATACCCCAGGGACGCGGCGATCGTGCGGGCGCGCACCGCATCGGTCTGCCCCAGTGCTGCCAGTGTCATCAGCAGCAGGAACGGAATTTCCTTGATGACCAGACCCGCCGTCATGGTCAGACCCCACGTGTCCTGCACGATCAGCAGGTCGGGCGGCCGGTCCCATCCGGTCAGCCAGGGCGAGGTAGCCCGCGCCACCCAGCCCGAGGGCGCGATCAGAAACGCAAGGCCAAAGGCCGCCGCCGCGTGCGGCACCGACAGCAGCGGCGACAGCGCACGTTCCAGCGCGCGAAACGCCGCCGTGCCGGACCAGCCCGCAACCAGCCCCATGACGATGGCCAATGCGATGGCCGTCGTCGTGATCCCTGTTGTCACCGACAGCGTCACCGCACGCGGCAACCCCGGCCAGTCGAACAGGCCGCGCATCGCCTCCAGCGACGGGCCGGTCAGCCCCGCCGCGGGCAGATGGCCAAAGGCGGGCAGCACGGTGCCATAGAGACCCGCCACCACTGGCCCCAACATCGCAACTAGCGTCAGCGCCGGCAGGACCGGCAACAACCGCCGCCGGGTCACAGGGCGACCCGGCATGTGCAAACGCCCCCGAAAGGGGGCGCTGCGATCACCTGAAACACTGGCAAAGCCACCGTTACTGCGCGACGCCGTAACGGGTGACCCAATCATCGGCGATGCGGGTCATCCAGCTAGGATGCGGTTCGGCCTGAACGGTGCCCAGTTCAGCGGGCGACAGCGTGGCCACGCCAAGTTCCAATGCGTCAAAGGCCGCGCGCTGATCCGCATCCAGTTTGTCCATGTCCAGCACCGTGCCATAGCCCAGCACGTCGGGGTCCTGCGCACGGGCCTGCGCCTCGGGCGACATCAGGAAATTCGCGACGACCATCGCGCCCTCTGCACTACCAGAGTTGTAGGGAATCGCGACAAAGCTGGCGTTGCCGATGGTGCCCTTGTCCAGAACAAAGGTCCGCACGGTGTCCGGCAGCTCGGAATTCGCGATCGCAGTCGAGGCTGCACCCGGCGAAAAGGAAATCGACAGGTCCAGTTCCTCGTCCGCGATCAGCGGGAACATGGCCGTGCCGGTCGCGGGATATGCGCGCCCCTCGCGCCACAGGGTCGGCGTCAACGCATCGAGGTAGTCCCACAGGGGTGCTGTCACAGCGTCGTAGTTTTCGTCCGTCGCGGGCGATTGCAGCACGTTGGGATCATCCAGCGTATCGACCAGCACCTGTTTCAGAAACGTGGTGCCCAGAAAATCCGGCGGCTGCGGATAGGTGAACCGGCCAGGGTTGGCGGTCGACCAATCCAGAATGGACTGCATCGATCCCAGCGGTTCCATGTCGGCGCTGTCGTAGACAAACACGACCTGCGCCATGGCCCAGGGGGATTCGTAGCCTTCGACGGGGACGGTGAAATCGGTCTGCACGGTCTTGCCGTCGACGTCGACATACTGCCAGTTCGGCAACTGTTCGGCAAAGGGCCCGAACAACAGATCAGCCTCTTTCATCGCGGCGAAATTCGCGCCGTTGATCCAGATCATGTCGATCGCACCATCGGTGTCGGTGCCGGCCTGCTTTTCGCTTAGCACGCGAGTCACGGCATCGCCGGTATCCGTCAGCTTTACGTGTTCCAGCGTGACGCCATAATCCTCGGCCACACGCTCTGCGACCCACGCGATAAAGTCATTGGTCGTCGTGGAACCGCCCCAGGCATTCCAGAAAACGGTCTGCCCCTGTGCGGCAGATGTCACGGCATCCCAGTCGGTGGGGTCGGCCTGCGACCATGCGGGCGTTGCCGCAACGGCCGCGAGTAGAGCGAGATATTTCATGCAGAGGGTCCTTTATCCACAAAGATACGCGACGCGCCGTAAATCCGAAGTCCGGCGGTCAGAAAACACAACATTCCAAACATCCACGCCAGCGCAGGAAACGCCGCCGGGAACATGCAGATGACAACAAAGAACACGATGGTTTCGGTGCCTTCAAGAATGCCATTCGAATAATACAGGGATTTGATCCCTTGTGCGCGGGTTTCCAGGCCGTGTTTTTCGGCCAGGATGGCATAGCCCAGAAAACTGGTGCCATTGACGTAGAACGCAAACAGCAAGAACGCCCCGGCCAATGTGTTCTGCGCGGGGTCGAGAACGACAAAGGCGAATGGAACGGCTCCGTAGAACATGAAATCGGCAGCGATATCGAGGTAGCCACCAAAATCGGAGCCTTTCGTTGCGCGGGCGACGGCCCCGTCCAGACCATCGGCGATGCGGCTGGCCAACAGCGGGATCAGCGCCAACAGCGGCGCGCCCAGCGCGATGACCAGTGCCGACAGCACGCCCAGCGCCAGTCCCAGCAAGGTCACACCATTGGCCGTCCAGCCCGCAGCGGCCAGACGCGCGCCTGCGCGGTTCAGCGGCGGGTCGATCAGACGGCGTGCGGCGGCGTCAAACATGCTCGGGGGTCTCCTCTTGGGACAACCTGACGCAGGTCGCGGGGACTGGCAACGGACCTGACGCTAACGTGAGAGGCTGCAACGTGACGGCCTCTAGGCCCCGTGCACGTCGCGGCTGTCGGCCGGGGCCTGATCGCGGTCGAACATGCCATAATCCCGGATCACCCCGGCCACCCGCAGACGATAATCCGCGAACATGCCGTCGCGTCCGGCCTGCTGGGCACCCCGATGGGCCGTCAGCCTGCGCCAGTCGTCCAGTGCCTTTTCATCCCGAAAGAACGACACCGACAGCAGCTTGTCAGGGTTGGTCAGACTCTGGAACCGCTCGACCGAAATGAAACCGTCGATCTGTTCGACCAAGGGGCGCATCTGTGCGGCCATGGCCAGATAATCGTCCTTTTTGCCCGGTGCGGGTGTCACTTCGAAAATGATGCCGATCATGCGCTGTCCCTCGCGATGCGGGGGCGGCCACGTGCCGTGACACGGATGGTCGCCCCGTAAAATGTGTCCGATCCCTCGACCTCGGCGCGATTGATAT
This sequence comes from Loktanella gaetbuli, assembly GCF_020531945.1. Classification (NCBI taxonomy): domain Bacteria; kingdom Pseudomonadati; phylum Pseudomonadota; class Alphaproteobacteria; order Rhodobacterales; family Roseobacteraceae; genus Loktanella; species Loktanella gaetbuli. Next base: position 538,427 of record NZ_JAJATZ010000003.1, on the reverse strand, counting down.
CACGCGCGACATTGATTTGCGGGTCACTGACCCCGGCATCGGCGGCGCGGGCCGTCACCGTGGCGGTCAAATCCGCGATCAACGTATCCATCGCTGTATCAGGGTCGCCGTATGAAGCTGGACCATCCGACAAATGCGCGACAAACCGGCCGCCCCCTGGCGCGCTGACCGTCCCGGTGGCATGCTGCGACACCTGCCCCACCACAGCACCGATGGCATTGGCGACATCAGCGTGTTCCGGCACGATCACCCGGGTGTGCAGCGCGTCACCCACCGCGCCGTAGTAGCTGGCGGCAGATGCCCCCAGCCCGATCACCGGCACCGCCAGCGACAATTGCGTGGCGATCAGACCGTTGTGCCGTGCCAACCCGGCCCGGGTCAGCGGGTGCCGCGCCAGCGCATCCGGTGTGGCATCCCCCCAGGCCCCCGCGTCATCTGCAAAGGCGGCCTGCAACAAACAATCCGCCGTCTGTGCCGTAACCTGATCGATGATCCGCCGCGCCAGCGCGCCTGCATCCGCGGCACAGCAGCTGCCATCGCCACGCCTGCGCCGGGCAAACAGCGTCAATGCCTTTTGGGCAGCGGGGCCATCCCATTGATCGGTCAGGCCCAGCACATGCGCCGCATCCGATGGCGTGACACCCGCCACCATCACCAGCCCGCGTGTGACAAGCCGTGCCAGCGCCGGTGCCTCCATCCGACTGAGAACGACATCACCGGTGCGGCGTGGCCCCTCCGACAGGCGGCTCGCGACCAACGCCTCGCGCTTGTCCAGCCCCATGGGTGGGGCCGACCACAGCGGGACGGCAAAGGTGCCGCCATCCAGCGGCGGTCCGATCGCGGTCAGTGCGAGATCCAGCGCCGCGTGCACAAGTGTCGGTTGGCTGACGGCCAGCAATGCAATGGGCATCACCCGGCGCGGCCCCAGGCGCAGATCGCCCGATAGCCCGTCCTGCAGATGCACCTCGCTGTCGCCACCCAGCCCCCAGGTCCGCATCGCGACCGCCTCGACCATGGTGCGAAAGCCGCCCACCAGCGCACCCTGCGGGTCGATCCGGGGACGACCGTCGGTCAATTGGCAGATATCCGTCGTGGTTCCGCCGATGTCGGACACCAGCGCATGGGACGTATCCGTCAGCCATGCAGCACCCGCAGCGGATGCAGCGGGACCGGACAGGATCGTTTCGATTGGCCGGCGACGCGCCAGATCGGCGGGGATCAGCGCCCCATCGCCGCGCACCACCATCAGGCGCGCACCGGTTCCTATTTTCGCCAGATGCGCCTCGACTGCATCGATCAGCGACGCGATCATGCCGATCAGTCGCGCGTTCAGCACCGCCGTCAGGGCACGTTTCGGCCCACCAAGGTCCGCCGAAAGTTCGAACGAACAGGTCACCGGCAGTCCGGTCTGTGCCCGGATCGCATCGCGTGCGGCGCGCTCGTGCGCGGGGTTACGCGTGGCAAAACGCGCAGCGACGGCGAAACCGGTGACACCCTCCAGCGCGGCGACCTGCGACGACAGCGATACAAGGTCCAGCGGTGCGGCCTCGCTGCCTGCGTGGTCGTGCCCACCCGCCAGCGCGATGACCGGGTCGCCGTTCAGCGCCACATCGAGGCCACCGCGCGACAACTCTGCCGCATCGAAACCGATGAAGACAAGCGCCACGCGCCCGCCCTGCCCCTCGACCAGCGCATTGGTGGCCAGGGTCGTCGACAGCGATACCATGTCGATCTGTGCAGGGGTGACGTCTGCCGCCGCCAGTGCGGCATCAATGGCGGCGGCGACCCCGGTCGACAGATCAGGCCGCGAGGTCAGTGCCTTGGCACGGCCCAGCACACGGGTCGCGGCGCCGTCCAGAACAGCCGCATCGGTATAGGTCCCGCCCGTATCGATCCCCAGCAAGTGGCCCATGTCACGCTCTCCTTTGAGCGGCCTTGTGCCAAGGATCGACGGCGCTGTCAGCATCGATGTGTGCAGGGGGCTGTCTGCCCCCGCGGCTGCGCCACCCCCCGAGGAATATTTCTGACCAGAAGAAGCATGGGACCGGTGCAACCCGTGTTGCCGTTGCAGGGCCGCTTCAGACAGGTGGTGCCGCAGGCGGGACGTCGCACGCGGCCTGCCCGGCCAGCCAGTTGGCCAGCCGTTTTTGCAACTGGCCCGCGACATCCGGCCATTGCAGCACCTCTGTCACGGTTGCGAGGCACCAGAACTGGCCTTCGTCGCCGAATGTGACCCGGGCATCCCCCGGCAGCCGCGCCACGAAAAACCAGACCACACCCCTGTCGGATCGGTCGCAGGTCTGCCAGCAGATATCAGCAGGTGTCAGGGACAATCCGACCTCCTCCAAGGTTTCGCGCGCCACGGTCTGGAACGGCGTTTCGTCCCCTTCGCGCCCGCCACCGGGAAAATCCCAGTGATCGGGATACAGGATGTCGGGTCGGTCGTCGCGGCGGATGACCAGCAACCGATCGCCGATGAACAGGGCGACCTTTGCGCCGTCGAAACCCGTTGTTGTCATGCGCCGTGCCCCTTATCTTGCGGCCATGCCCAGCCTGTGCCGCGACTGCCTGACGACATTTGACGAAGCGCGGCGCTGTCCCGCGTGCCGGTCGCCCCGTATTCTGTCGCACCCCGAACTGTTCGATCTGACAATCGCGCACATGGATTGCGACGCATTCTATGCCAGCGTTGAAAAACGTGACAATCCCGCGCTGGCCGACAAACCCGTCATCATCGGGGGCGGACGGCGGGGCGTGGTGTCGACCGCCTGCTACGTTGCGCGCATCCGTGGCGTGAAATCCGCGATGCCGATGTTTCAGGCACTGAAACTCTGCCCCGACGCCGTCATCGTGAAACCGCGATTCGACGCCTATGTCGCAGCATCCCGTGCCATCCGGGCGATGATGGACGACCTGACCCCCGTGATCGAGCCTTTGTCGCTGGACGAGGCGTTTCTCGACATGACGGGCACCGCCCGGCTGCATGGCGCACCCCCTGCCGTGATGCTGGCCGGTCTCGTCAAACGCATGAAAGACGAACTTGGGCTGACCGGTTCCATCGGGCTGAGCCACAACAAGTTCCTGGCAAAGGTTGCCAGTGATCTGGACAAACCGCGCGGGTTCTCCGTGATCGGCAAGGCCGAGACCACGGCATTCCTGCGCCCCAAACCCGTGCGGATCATCTGGGGGATCGGTGCTGTCGGACAGGACCAGTTGGCACAGGCCGGCATCCGCACCTTTGACGATCTGCTGCGCTGGGACCGGCGCGACCTTGGTGATCGCTTTGGCGGCATGGGCGACCGGCTGTGGCGGCTGGCGCGCGGCGAGGATGGCCGGCGGATCAGCGCCAATACCCCGGTCAAGGGCCTGAGCAACGAGACCACATTCAACGAGGACACGTCAGACCCTGACATCCTGGACGGACACATCTGGCGCATGGCCGAAAAAGTGTCTGACCGCGCCAAGGCCAAGGAAAAGGCCGGGCGCGTTGTCACGCTGAAACTGAAACGCGCCGATCACAAAATGATCACCCGGCGGCAGTCGCTGCGGCATCCGACGCAACTGGCCGATACGATCTATCGCACCGCGCGAGGGTTGTTCGACGGGGCTGCGCCGCATCCCGCCTACCGTCTGCTGGGGGTCGGCATTTCGGACCTGACAGGCGTGACCGAGGCCGACCGCGAGGGTGACCTTCTGGATCCCGGAGCAGCGCGGCGCACGCAGGCCGAACGCGCCGCCGACAAGATCAGGGCCCGATTCGGAGCAGATGCAATCATCAAGGGTCGGGCGCTGCGCTGATGCGCCCCGTCATTCCGCCGCCAGTTGTCCTGCCTGCGGTGCACCAATTGCCGCAATCCGGGACAGGACGCCCGTGATCAGCGCCTTGAAATCCGCAAAATCGGGGCGCAGCGTCAGTGTTGCCTCGTGCATGTAGAGCGCACGGTCAACCTCGACCTGGATTGCGTGCTGATGCCGCGACGGGCGACCATAGGCCTGCGTGATATAGGCCCCGGCAAAGGGATTGTTGCGCGCGACCCGCAGACCAGCCGCGACAAAGGCGGCCTCGACCGCCTCGACGATGCGCGGCGATGCGGCCGCGCCAAAGCGATCTCCGATCACGATCTCTGGGCGTGTGCCGTTCTGGCTGGCCTGGTCCAGCGCCTCGTGCGGCATGGAATGGCAATCGATCAGGATTCCCATGCCGAAATCCCGGCGTGATTCGTCCAGCAGTGTTTGCAGCCGGTCATGATAGGGACGCCAGTAGGCGCTGATCCGGTCGTGGGCATCTTCGATCGGAATCCTGCCGGTGTAGATTGCGCGCCCACCAGCGACGACACGGGGAATCACGCCCAGACCAGAGGATACGCGGGGGTTCTGACTGATCCGGCGCACCCCGGCAATCAGCGCCGGGTCCAGTTCCTCTGGCGCACGATTGAGGTCGACATAGGCCCGTGGCGCAAGGGCGGTCAGGAAAGGCGCGCCAAAATCCGGTGCCCGATCGTAAAGCAGATCGACAAAAGCATCCTCTGACGACCGGATCGCCAGCGAATCAAGGCGGCTGGTTGCCAGAAAGGATTCAGGATAGGCCCGCCCACTGTGGGGTGAGGCGAACACCACCGCCGTGGTGCGCCGTCGCGGCAATGCAATGGAATAGGCGTCGGGCGGCATCCGTGGCTCCTGTTGAGAGGGAACAGATAGCGCGATTGTCGAAACCTTCAAAAGGCGCTTGATCCCCTCGCGGTCACCTTCTATAGACCGCCTGACCGACGCAAGGGGCTAGCGCCTCTGTGGCCGGAATGGATGATTAGCTCAGCGGTAGAGCACTTCGTTGACATCGAAGGGGTCACTGGTTCGATCCCAGTATCGTCCACCAGAATTCACCGGGCCTCCGCTGGCCCAGACCGTAACCCAAAGGCGCATCGCCGCGCCGCGACGACAAGAAGGAGACTTTCGATGAAAGTTCGCAACTCCCTCCGCTCGCTCAAGCAGCGCCACCGCGATTGCCGCATCGTGCGCCGTAAGGGCCGCGTCTATGTGATCAACAAGACGCAAGGTCGGTTCAAGGCTCGTCAGGGCTGAACCACCCCGATACTTCGGAATGCAAAAGCCGCGCCCGGCAACGGGACGCGGCTTTTTCTTTGCGCGGCACACTAGCCCAAAAGGCAAGGCGTGGCCTAAGGTAACGGCAAATACACGCAACCCACAGGATCGTCATGACCCGCTTGATCGCCACATCCGCCATCGCTCTTTGCGCAGCGACGCCACTGTTCGCCCAAGACGCCGCCTGCCCCGCAGTAGGTAGCAACGGCCAATGGATCGGGGGATCAGCGGCAGCGTCGGATATCGCGACGATGGACAGCTACGGCGAACAGATGGCGCTGGTGCTGAACGGCAACCGCTATGCGAGCGTCTTCAGCCTCAGCGCACCGACCTCGACCCGGATCGAGGCGCAGGGTCGCGCCAACGGCGACCCCGTGCTGACGCTGTATGACCCTGCGGGCGACGAAATTCTGACGGACGACGATTCGGGCGGTAACGGGGCAGCCCGCGCCGAGGTCGATCTGGATGCGGGCACCTACTGCGCCGTGATCACCAGCTACGACGGCGGACCGATGACAGCCTTTGTCCGGATTGGCAGAACCGAGATGGACCCCCTGACAGAAGGGCGTGGCAACATGCCGGACCCCGACCCCGGTGCGACCGGAACCGCCGGTGCGGGCTGTCAGGACGCGGTCAATTTCGGAACACTTGCGTCCGGTGGTGCACCCCTGTCGATCGCCACAGCCGCAGGAGAGACCGGCTACCTCAGTTTTGACCTCACCGAAGCGATGCCGGTCACGATCACCGCCGAAAACGAAGACGCGGACCCACTGATCAGCCTCAGCGGCCCCGACGGTGAAAACCTAGGCGAAAACGACGATTTCGACGGGCTGAACGCGCGGCTGGACATTGCGACCCCACTGGCACCCGGCACCTATTGCATTGCTCTGAACGCACTCAGCGACGAGGCCGCACCCATTGATGTGACCGTCGCGGCCTATGATCCCGAGGCCGCACTGATGGGACTTTATGCCCGTGGCGAGGCGGCCCCGCCGCTGGATGGCAGCGTTCAGATTACTGATCTGGGCACATTGGAAACCGTATTGCGCGCCGATATCGATGTGGGGTCGGACACCCAGTGGTTCCGCCTAGACGTGCCGGCGGCGGGATTGATGGTGATCGAGGCGAATGCAATCGGCCCATCGGGCGATCCCTGGCTCGTCGTGTTTGACGTGGCGGGCCGCGAGATTGCGCAGAATGACGACACGCCATCCGGCACTGACGCGCAGGTGATGCCGCGCGTGAACGCCGAAACCTATCTGATCGGTGTGAAACAGGTCGGAGACCGTCAGGGGTTTGTCCGCCTGCTGCTGGAACGGTTCGTTCCCGCCCAGTAACACCGGACGGGCCGCGCAACGCTAGCGAAAGGCGTCGACCAGCATCTGGCTGACCGTGGCCTGATCCAGATATCCGGTCGCCCCCAGATCGCGGTCACGCTGATAGCGGCGGATCGCCCTGCGGCTGTCGTCGTCCAACTGGCCATCAACGCGACCGGGGTCGAGGCCAAGCTGCGACAGGCGCGCCTCGACCAGTTGCAGGCTGATGGCATCCAATGACAATTGCGCCTCGCGGGTGGCGGCGGCGGCGTTGGTTTCGGCAGTTGCACGTGCGCGGCCCAATCTCTCGTTTGCCTCTGCTGCAAACAGACCGTCAGGGAACCGTTCCAGATAGGCGCGCAGGTTGCTCTCGCCGCCGGGCACGCCGGTTTCCTGCCAATATGCCCGGTCACGGCGTTCCAGTTCCGCCCGTGCCGCGGCGGCCTCTGCCTCGCGCTGTGTGGCGCGGGTGGTCGCCTGTGCCGACAGCGTCGCAATCTGATCGCGGGTCAGGAAACCATTGGCCGTGATGCCGTTCTGCTCTTGCCAGCCCGTGATCGCGCCCCGCGTCCCCGGGCCAAAGATTCCGTCGATGCCGCGGGTATCGAAACCCATGATCTGCAAATCGCGCTGAATCGCTTGCCTTGCCTCGGACGACAAGCCCAGCGCATTTTCCGCATCACGCAGCGGATTGGGCGGATTGCGCCGCAACTCGGCCAGCCGCGACACGGCATTTGCCGCATTCGCGCCCTGCGGATAGGCATCCAGATAGCGGGCATAGCTGTTCTGCGTGTCCGCCGCGCGGGCAGCCGTCCATGCAGTTTCCTCGCTGCCGGATGCGGCGGCCGTCAGTTCGGGGGGCAGGGTCACACGCTCTGTCGGCACTGCGGCCGCATCGCCGGGGATCAGTGTCAGGCTGTCAGGCACGAAACCGGACAGATCGACCCCGCGGGTCCGGCGGGCAGTGGCAATCACATCGCCTCCGGGCACGGCCAGCGCGTAACGCATCAGGCCCTCGATCGCCTCGGGCGAGCCGCGCACAACCGTGACACCGTTCGGGATCTCCATTGGCCCGATCCCGGCCGACAATCCGGTATCATAGTCGGTGTCGGCCTCTGTCTCGCCCAATAGCAGCACGGCACCCTGCGATGCCTGGGCCAGTGCATTCAGCGCCGTCTGAACCAGGATGCCCTGCTGGCCAACCGTAAAATCCTGTGGCGCGGGTGCATCCTGCCCCATGAACCATGTCAGCGCACCGTCCGTCGCGAATTGACCGGACAGCGCCACGACGATCCGGTCGGCATCTTCCGCTTCATCCGAAAAGATGCGCGCCTGCGAAAACAGATCATCCACATCCAGGTTGCGCCCACCTTTGATTGAAAACCCGTGTTCCCTCAGGGCGGCACCCGCCGCGACCAGGCGATCCGCCCGCGACACGTCGGACAGGTCGTCATAATCCGAAATGCCGACCACCAGGGCCGCATCCTGCGCCGCGGCCATGGCCGCAGTGCAGATCAGTGTCGTCGCAAGAAGGAATTGCCGCATGTGAGATCCTCTAGGTATCGTAGCTGCGACGGTCCTCGATCACGAGCCCGTCGCGGGGAAGCGTGCCGGGCGCATGAAGCGTGACCGTGCCGCGCAATTTCAGAATATCCGTCACGGCCTTGGACGCCGCTTCGGTGTCAAGGTCCAGCCCTTCGAGCTGGATCGCCATCGTATCGGCGTCACCCTGCCGGTCGGCGATGACACGGGCCCGATCGGCACCTGTGGCGGTCACCAGTGCCGCGACCTGTTCGGGACGCACGAACATGCCCTTGATCTTGGTCGTCTGATCGGCGCGGCCCATCCACCCCTTGATGCGGGCATTGGTGCGCCCGGTGGTGCTGGTGCCCGGCAGGACCGCACTCAGATCACCGGTTGCGAAACGGATCAGCGGATAGTCCGGGTTCAGCGTGGTGACGACGACTTCGCCGACCTCGCCCGGTGCAACCGGATCGCCCGTGCCAGGTGTCACGATCTCGACGATGACATGTTCGTCCAGGATCATCCCGTCATCAACTGCGGCCTCGTAGGCAATCAGGCCCAGATCGGCGGTGGCGTAGCATTGCAGACAGGTGATGCCGCGATCGGCATAATACTGGCGCAGTTGTGGAAACAGCGCGCCACCCGATACAGCGGCCTTGGTAATCTTCAGCGCGACACCCATCTCGTCGGCCTTTTCCAGTATCACCTTGAGGTAGTCCGGCGTGCCGGCATAGGCCGTCGCACCCAGCGCATGGGCGGCCATGACCTGCTGCTCGGTCTGGCCCGTACCTGCCGGAATGACCCGTGCACCGACCGCGGCGGCACCGTTTTCGAACATCGTGCCGGCGGGTGTCAGGTGATAGGCGAAACAATTCTGGACGGTGTCAGCCGGACCGATGCCGCAGGCGTGCAGAAACCGACCAAAGCGCCACCAGTCAGGCGCATTTCCACCGGGTTCGTAGATCGGGCCGGGCGATTGAAAGACGTGACTGATGTGCGACACCGGAATGCCGCCGAATGGCGGGACTTCGGCCTGCATGCGCCCCAGATCGGATTTGCGCAGCACCGGCAGACGGGACAGATCGTCCAATTCAGCGACCACCCCACCCGCAAGCCATGACGCGTCAGACCCCGCAACGCGGTCAATCTGCGACTTCAGGCCCGCCAGCTGCGCCAGTTGGCGCGTCTGTGCATCGCGGGTTTCAAGATCGTCGAAATAGATGGTCATGGCGGTCACTCCTGTCCGGGGGTTGATGGGGGTCATCCGCGGACAAGTGTCATCCCATGGCCGCGGCAGGGCGTTATGCAATATCAGTCATGGGTCATGGGATCGCGGCGATGGACGGCTGGCAGCAGCCGACCCCGCCTCAGGCCAACCAGCGCTTGCGCCGCCGGTAGCTGCGCACATCACGAAAGCTCTTGCGGCCCTCGTCGGACATGCCGAGGTAGAATTCCTTGACGTCCGGGTTTTCGCGCAGTTCTGCAGCAGGTCCCTCCATCACGACGCGGCCGGACTCGAGGATATAGCCGTGATGCGCAAACCGCAGGGCCACATTGGTGTTCTGTTCCGCCAGCAGGAACGACACGCCCTCGCGCTCGTTCAGATCCTTCACGATGCCAAAGATCTCTTCGACCAGCTGCGGGGCAAGGCCCATCGACGGCTCATCCAGCAGGATCGTCTCGGGCCGCGACATCAGCGCGCGCCCGATGGCGCACATCTGCTGTTCCCCGCCAGATGTATAGCCCGCCTGAGATTTACGCCGTTCGCGCAAACGCGGGAAATAATTGTAGACCATCTCGAGGTCGGCGCTGACAGCGCCGGACCCGTCGCGGCGCGTATAGGCACCGGTCATCAGATTTTCCTCGATGGTCAGATGTTCGAAACAATGCCGGCCTTCCATGACCTGGATCACGCCGCGCTGCACCAGATCGGTCGGTGTCAGGTCCTGCACGCGGTCACCGCGATAGCGGATCGACCCCTTTGTCACCTCGCCACGCTCGGATTGCAGCAGATTTGAAATCGCCTTGAGCGTGGTGGTCTTGCCCGCGCCATTGCCCCCCAGCAGGGCCGTGATGCCGCCCTTGGGCACCTTCAGCGACACGCCCTTCAGCACGAGGATCACGTGATTGTAGATCACCTCGATATTGTTGACCTCCAGCAAGGTCTCGGTCGTGGTCTCGGTGGTGTCCAGCATGGCGCGGTGTCCCCTGCATCATCTTGCCAAAAATACTCATAATCGGGCGGCCCCGGCAGGGGCCGCCCGACAACAGGCTTACAAGCAGCCCGGCGTGATGTTGTTTTCAGCCGCAAAGGCCATCGCGTCCTCGGTGATCAGCGGATCGATGACGCTGTCGTCGGGGGCGATGAAATCGGTCAGCGGCACGAACACACCGTCAGCGGCGTTCCACTGTTGCACCAGACCTTCACCCGAACCGCCGTGGTTCTGACAGTTCACGCTGAATTCCGGCCCGATTCCGCCCATGCCCAGCTCGGTCATGCGCGCCTCGGTGATTTCCAGCGCTTCCATGCCGTCGCGCATCATCGCGGGCGTGATATCGGACACACCGTGGATTTCCTGCGCCTTGGCAATGGCCTCGGCCGCCAGCATGGCCGCATACATGCCGCGCACATACAGCACCTTGCCCAGATTGTCGCCCGCGCCAGCCGCAAGGCCAGCATCCACGACCATCGTCTGGATTTCGTCCAGCACCGGATAATCCTGGATACGGTTCATGTTCAGCGACTTGTAGCCATCAGCCGCAGCACCCGCGGGTGTCACGTCATGTTCGGCACCCGCCCACCAGTTTCCAATGAAATTCTCCATCGGGAAACCGACGTTCGCTGCCTCTTGGACCGCGACCTGGTTCATCACACCCCAGCCCCACATGACAACGTAGTCGGGACGCTCGCGACGGATCTGCAACCACTGCGATTTCTGCTCCTGACCGGGATGATCGACGGCCAGCGTGCTCAGCGTGAACCCGTGCTTTGCCGACAGCTCTTCCAGTGTGCGGATCGGCTCCTTGCCGTAGGCGCTGTTGTGATAGACCAGCGCGATCGTCTTGCCGGACAGGTCGCCACCGTTTTCATCCAGCAGGTAATTCACCGCAACGGATGCCGCATCCCAATAGTTGCCGGGATAGTTGAATACCCAGTTGAACACCTCGCCTTCCGCGGCAGACGTCCGACCGTAGCCCAGGGTATGGATCGGAATACCGTCAGCGGTTGCCTTGGGGATCAGCTGATAGGTGATGCCGGTGGACAGCGGCTGATACACCAGCGCGCCTTCGCCCTTGGTCGCCTCGTAGCATTCCACCCCTTTTTCGGTGTTGTAGCCGGTTTCGCATTCCACGATTCGGACAGGCTCGCCGCCGATGCCGCCATCACGCGCATTCAGCAGGGCAAAGTAGTCCTGATACCCGTCCGAGAACGGAATACCGCCTGCCGCATAGGGACCGGTGCGATAGGACAGGTCGGGGATGACCAGTTCTGCCGCCGCGGTATTGGCCGCCATCAGACCCGCGATGGCCGCGGCCGAAAATGTCGTAAACTTCATTGTCTTCCTCCCAGTTGTGAAATGCCGGGCTTTGCCCCGGTCTTTCGATAAACCCGTGCCTCCTCGCACGAGCCTAATACGGAAACGGCCACAGCCGCAGTTTCTCTTTGATATGCCGCCACATCTGCGCCAGCCCATGTGGTTCCTTGATCAGGAAAAACATGATCAGACCGCCGACGACGACCAATTGCAGGTGGCTGACGATCTGTGTGGGCCAGCCCAGCACATCGACGCCCAACACCTTGAGCGCGACAGGCAGCAGCACCAGGAACGCCGCCCCGGCAAAGCTGCCGAACAGACTGCCAAGACCGCCGATGATGCACATGAACAGCACAAGGAACGACTTGTTGATGCCGAATGCCTCACCGACCTCGACGGCCCCAAGGTAGACCGCAAAGAATAGCGCGCCGGAAATACCGATGAAAAACGATGACACGGCAAAGGCCGTCAGCTTGGCCTTCAGCGGATCAACCCCGATGATTTCGGCGGCGATATCCATGTCGCGGATCGCCATCCACGACCGGCCAATGGTGCCGCGCGTCAGGTTGCGCGCCAGCAGCGCACAGCCGGTCACGAACAACAGGCAGATCAGGTATTGCGCTGCCGGTGTCGTGTTGGCCCCCGTCACGGCATGCCCGAAAACGAACCGTTCGGGCGCATTGATCTGACCCGAGGCCGAATAGTTGTAGAACCACGACACCTTGTTGAACAACCACACGAGGAAAAACTGCGCCGCCAACGTCGCCACCGCCAGGTAGAATCCCTTGATCCGCAGGCTGGGCAGACCAAAGGCCGCCCCGACAATCGCGGTGATGCCACCCGCCAGCAGGATGTGCACCAGCATCGACACATCCGGAAAGGACGTCATCAGCTTGTAGCAGGCGTAGGCGCCGACGGCCATGAAACCGCCCGTACCCAGGCTGACCTGCCCGCAATACCCCGTCAGGATGTTCAACCCGATCGCCGCAATCGCATAGATCAGGAACGGCACGAGAATGGCGTTCGCCCAGTAGTCGTTGATGACGAACGGGATCACCAACCAGGCCACGGCCAGCACCGCCCAATAGCGCCAGCGGTCGAACGCGATGGGGAACGTCTGGCTGTCTGCCTTGTACGTCGTCTTGAAATCACCTGCTTCGCGGTACAGCATCTATTCGTCGCCCTTTTTGTAACGCAAGAACCCGACCTTGCCGTAGAATGCCCCCGCCGCCGCACCGGTCAGCAACAGCAGCGATTGTTCCTGGATCGCCAGCATCGCAAACAATGCGCAGGTAGCGGCCCCGAAACAGGCCGTGATCAGCCCGGCGCGGGCGGTCTTGATTTCGTTAAACCCTTTCAATGATCTTCTCCCCGAACAGGCCCTGCGGGCGGAACACGAGGAAAATCAGCGCCAGCACGTAGGCAAACCAGTTTTCCGTTGCCCCGCCGATCATCGGGCCGATCATGTATTCGAACAATTTTTCACCGACCCCGATGATAAGGCCGCCGACGATGGCGCCGGGGATGGATGTGAAGCCACCCAGCATCAGCACCGGCAGCGCCTTGAGCGCGATCAACGACAGCGAAAACTGAACGCCGGACTTTGCACCCCACATCACGCCGGCCACCAGTGCGACCAGACCCGCCAGCGACCAGACCAGCACCCAGATATAGTTCAGTGAAATCCCCACGCTGAGCGCGGCCTGATGGTCATCCGCCACCGCACGCATGGCGCGGCCCTGCTTGGTGTATTGCGCAAACCCGATCAGGGCCGCGACCAGCACGATGGCGACCAGCGTGGCGACCATGTCCAGCTTGTCGATAAAGAAGCCGTAGAAATCATCGCCACCCAGCCCGGCGGTCAGATCCTCGACGAATAGCGAACCGCCCTGCGGCAGGCCGACAGCCAGCGTTTTGATATCCGACCCCCACATCAGGTCGCCCACACCTTCCAGGAAATAGGCCAGACCGATGGTTGCCATGAACAGAATGATCGGTTCCTGTCCAACCAAGTGCCTGAAAACAAAGGTATGCACCGCCCAGGCAAAGAATATCATCACCCCCAGCGTCACCAGGATCGCGGCAAAGGCCGGAACGGTCCAGCCAAAGTGATGGATCTCAGTGCCGAACACGGCGTTGATCAGGTGGCTGAACGGCACCTGGCCCTCCATCACGCCCACCAGTGTCAGGGCCGCAAACAGGGCCATCACACCTTGTGCATAGTTGAAAATGCCGGACGCCTTGAAGATCAGCACAAACCCAAGGGCCACGAGCGCGTACATGACACCAGCCATGAGGCCGTTGATGACGACCTCGATCCCGTACAGAAAATCAGCGGACATTTGCGTGCTCCTTAGTCATGGGCGACCCCCAAATAGGCGTCGATGACATCCTGGTTATTGCGGACCTCTGACGGGGTGCCGTCGCCAATTTTTCGACCGTAGTCCATCACGACGACCCGGTCGGAAATATCCATGACCACGCCCATATCGTGTTCGATCAGCGCCACGGTCGTGCCGAATTCGTCATTCACATCAAGGATATAGCGGCTCATGTCCTCTTTCTCCTCGACGTTCATGCCCGCCATCGGTTCGTCCAGCAGCAGCAGTTTCGGTTCCGCCGCCAAGGCACGGGCCAGTTCCACCCGCTTTTTTAGGCCATAAGGCAGACGGCTGACCGGTGTCTTGCGGATCGCCTGGATTTCCAGAAAATCGATGATCCGTTCCACCGCCTCGCGGTTTTCGGTCTCTTCGCGCTCGGCCTTGCCCATCCACAGGGCCTGCGCCAGCATTCCCGATTTCATGTGGGTCAGACGGCCTGTCATGATGTTGTCCAGCACGCTCATCCCCTCGAACAACGCGATGTTCTGAAATGTGCGGGCGATGCCCTGCCGCGCCACCTGATAGGGCTTCATCGGCGGGCGCTTTTCGCCCCGGAACCAGACTTCGCCTTCCTGGGGGTGATAGAAACCCGAAATGACGTTCAGCATCGACGATTTGCCAGCGCCGTTGGGGCCGATGATCGCGCGGATTTCACCCTCGCGGATGTCGAAACTGATGTCCTTGATCGCCTCGACACCACCGAATCGCAGGGTGATGCCGCGCATGTCCATCATCACGCCGCCGATGGTGCGCCCGTCATCGGTGACGTAGCTGTCAAAGGTATCCTTCATGCATTTCCCCTTTCACGGGATGGCGGGCGGGGCGCCTTTTGCGCCTGCGCAAAACAGCGTCGCCCCGTCATTCCGCAGCCATCCGCGCCGTATTCACGACGACCGCGTCGCGGATATCCAGTGTCGCGCGCAGCTTGCCCTTGCGTCCGTCCTCATAGGTGACCTCGGTCTCGGTCGCGATGGTGTCCGACCCGTCATAAAGCGCGGTCACCAGGTCGTTGAACTTGTCACCCACCACCGCGCGGCGCACCTTGCGCGTGCGGGTCATTTCGCCGTCGTCGGCGTCCAGTTCCTTGTGCAGTACCAGAAAGCGGTGAATCTGGCAGGCTGCCAGCATCGGGTCCTGCGCCACGCTCGCGTTCACCGCATTCACGTGGTCCGCGATCTGATCCAGCACGCGCGGGTGTTGCGACAATTCCTGATAGGACGAATAGGCGATGTTGTTGCGTTCGGCCCAGTTGCCCACGGCATTGAGGTCGATGTTGATGAACGCCACACAACGGTCACGGCCCGCGCCGAACACCACGGCCTCGAGGATGTTGGGATAGAACTTCAACTTGTTCTCGACATACTTGGGCGCGAACATCGCACCATCGGCCATTTTGCCCACGTCCTTGGCCCGGTCGATGATCCGCAGATGGCCACTGTCTTCTTCGATGAAACCAGCGTCGCCGGTGGCGACCCAGCCGTCCGGATCCTTTGTCGATGCGGTGCTTTCGGGGTTCTTGTAGTAGGCCTCGAACGTGCCGGGCGAACGATAGAACACCTCTCCCCGGTCGTCGATCCGCAGCTCGACCCCCGGTGAGGGCACGCCGACCGTGTCGGATCGCACCTCGCCGTCGGGTTGCTGGGTGATGAAAACCGTCGCCTCTGTCTGACCATAGAGCTGCTTGAGGTTGATCCCAAGTGACCGGTAGAAATCGAAAATTTCCGGCCCGATCGCCTCGCCTGCGGTATAGCCAACGCGCACGCGGCTCAGGCCCAGCGTGTTTTTCAACGGGCCGTACACGAGCAGATCGCCCAACCTGTAACGGAGCCGGTCCAGCAGGCCCACCGGCTTGCGATCCAGCAGATCGGGCCCCACGCGGCGCGCCAGCGCCATGTAGTGATCGAACATCGCCTTCTTGATCCGGCCCGCGTCTTCCATTCGGATCATCACGGTCGTCAGCTGGTTTTCGAACACCCGCGGCGGGGCAAAGAAATAGGTCGGCCCGATCTCGCGCAGGTCGGTCAGCATGGTGTCCGGGCTTTCGGGACAATTCACGCAAAACCCGGTCCACATCGCCTGCCCGATGGAAAAGATGAAATCCCCCACCCAGGCCATCGGCAGATAGGCCAGCACCTCGTCACCGGCACGCAGCCGGTCGAATTCAGCCGAATTGCGCGAGGTCGCGATGACATTTCGGTTTGACAGAACCACACCCTTTGGGCGGCCAGTCGTCCCAGAGGTGTAGAGCATGACGCATGTATCATCGAGGGTGCGCGCCTGCGTCAGCGCTTCCATGTCGGCACGTCGCGTACTGGCGCGGCCAGCGGCCTGTGCGTCCGCAAAGCTGGACATTGCCGTGTGGTCATAACGTCGCAACCCCCGTCCATCGACGTAAATCACGTGCTTCAGGGTCATGTTTCCGGCCTGCGCGTCGATCAGTTTGTCGACCATCTCCTGATCGCCGACCACGGCAAAGCGCGCGCCCGCATGATCCAGCGCATAGGCGATCTCTTCGACCGCGGCGTCCTGATAGAGTGGGACCGGAATGCAGCCGATCTTTTGCGCGGCCACCATCGCCCAATACAGCGCCGGACGGTTGCGCCCCGTGATCGCGATATGGTCGCCGACCTGCGCGCCCAATTCCAGCAGACCCAGCGCAAAGGCGTCTATTTCCTCGGCGGCCTGCGCCCAGGTCCAGCTCTGCCAGATGCCGAATTCCTTCTCCCGGTACGCCGGCTTGTCGCCATGCCGCGCGACATTGCGCGCCAGCAAATGCGGAATGGACCGTGCATCGTCGCCAATGGCGCCGCTCTTCATATCGGTAATCCTCCCCTCGACCTGGCCCGTCGGGCCAATGGGTCGCACCTCCTCAAGCGGACCCATGCTTCATCTTGGATAAGAACGACCGTCGCGGTCAAATTCTTTTTTTGAACACTTGTTCAATTAAGTGGCATTTTCACGAAAAAGGGCGGTGGCTTGCGCCACCGCCCTCACTTCACTGACAGTCTTCGGGAATGCAATCCGAGTGAGATCAGTTGAAGTTGTAGACGACCGAAACACCCAGGGTGTTGTTTGCATCCGAAAAGCTGCTGTCGGATTCGTCGTTGTAGATCGTGGTCAGCGACGTGCGCAGCGCCAGCGCGTTCGTCATGGACACGTTCAGCGCCAGTTCGTTCTGAATCTGCGCGTTCGCATCAGAGAAGATGACGTCGGTGTCGTTGGTCAGATAGGACGTTTCGGACAGCGAACGATAGTAGTTCGAAGACACCGAACCTGCGACTTCACGCACGTCTTCGCCGTTGACCTGCTCGGCGTAGCGGTAGCCCGGACCAGCCTGGATCGACCACTGCGCGGTCGCGTCGTTCAGGATGCGGTAACCCACACCGGCACCGGCAAAGATGTCGGTGTCATACGAGTCTGCATCCGTGACAGCCGAATCCAGCAGCACGTCCAGCTTGCCATAGGCAAAGAAGGCACCCGACAGGTCGCGGCGATAATCAGCGCCAGCCAGCAGGCGGTTCGTTGTCTCGTCACCGTTGTCGGACGCGTAGTCATACTTGGCCGACACGTCGACGCCGTTCACGCCGTCAAAGGTGCCGTAGCGCAGGCCGACGCCGACATTCGAGTTATCGTCGTCGTCGTTGCTGTTGGCAGTCGCGCGCAGTGCGACCGAACCGTAGGAACCGACGATGCGGCCTTCGTTGCCGAACTGGTTGAAATCACGCTCGGCATCCTCGGCGATCTGCTCTTGCAGGTCGTCGACGGCGTCGACTGCGGCGTCTTCGTTTGCAAAGACAGTGGTCTGCGCAGCAGCGGCACCAGCGATCAGGGATGCGGTCGCGGCGGCTACGAAAATATTCAATGTTTTCATGGTCTCTTTCCTTGTGTCCCGCTGTGTGCGGTGTGGGGGTTAAATGCCCACGCGCGACAAAAGTTCGAGACCCACCGGGCCATTTGGATACGGCTATGGGGTTACTGTTCCATCACAGCCACACCCCACAATCCCGTGATAATTTTTATTATTAAAATCAACTGCCTAAAGAAAACACGGGAATATGCAGGTCGTTCACGGGCAGATTTCAGTTTTGTGATGGAACTAAAATGCGTCTTCCGGTTGCGCTGCGGGCTGTGACGCCTTTTCGACGCGCACAGCCGCATACTTGAACTCCGGGATCTTGCCGATGGGGTCAATGGCGGGATTAGTCAGCAGGTTCGCCGCTGCCTCGACGTAGGCAAATGGCAGAAACACCATATCGCGGGCTACGGCCCGATCCGCGCGCGCCATGACGGTGATACGGCCGCGACGGGTGGACAGGGTCACATAGCCGCCCGCCTCCACGCCCAGATCGCGCAGCGTGTGCGGATGCAACGAACAATTTGCCTGCGGTTCCACCGCATCAAGCACCGTCGCGCGGCGGGTCATCGCGCCCGTGTGCCAATGTTCCAGTTGTCGCCCGGTCGTCAGCACCATGGGATATTCCGCATCCGGCTGTTCGTCCGGTGCGATCACATCCGCAGGGGTGAACCGCGCCCGGCCACCCTCGCGCGGAAAGCCATCGGCAAACAGGATCGACTGACCGGGGTCATCCGGACCGCTGGTCGGATAGGTGACGGCCTGGTGTTCCAGCCTGTCCCAACTGATGTGGTCCAGTGACGGCATCGTGCTGGCCATTTCGGCATAGACGTCGCGCGGGTGACTATAGGTCCAGTCCAGTCCCAGCCGCTGGCCCATGTCGATCAGGATGCGCCAATCCTCGCGCGCCTCGCCCGGTGGCGGGACAGCGGGACGTCCCATCTGCACCTGACGGTTGGTATTGGTCACTGTCCCGGTTTTTTCGGCAAAGGCCGAGGCAGGCAGGATCACATCCGCGAAGTTCGCGGTTTCGGTCAAAAAGATATCCTGCACCACCAGATGATCCAGCATCGCCAGACCCGCGCGCGCGTGGTCCAGATCAGGATCTGACATGGCCGGGTTTTCACCCTGGATGAACATCCCCTTGATCTGTCCGTCATGGATACCTTGCAGGATTTCCGTCACGGTCAGGCCTTTTTCAGCGGCAACAGTACCGGCCCCCCAAAGGGCATCGAAACTGGCGCGCACCTCGGCACTGGTGACTGATTGGTAATCCGGCAAATACATCGGAATGAGGCCGGCATCAGACGCACCCTGTACGTTGTTCTGACCGCGCAGCGGATGCAGCCCGGTGCCGGGTCGGCCGATCTGCCCCGTCATCAGCGCGAGCGAGATCAGGCAGCGCGAGTTGTCGGTGCCATAGGTGTGCTGGCTGATGCCCATGCCCCAAAAGATCATCGCAGATTGCGCCCCGGCAAAGGTCCGCGCCACATCGCGCAGTGTCTCGGCGTCGATGCCGCAGATCTCTGACATCGACTCTGGCGTGAACCGTTTCAGGTGTTCGCGCTCTGCGTCCCAGTTTTCGGTGTAACCGTCGATATATTGTTCATCGAACAGCCCTTCGGTGACGATGACGTTGCAGATGGCGTTCAGCATCGCGACATCGGTGCCGGGTTTGAACTGCAGCATGTGCGATGCATGCCGTTTCAGCGCCTGACCGCGCGGGTCCATTACGATCAGCTTGCCACCGCGCGCTGCGAATTGCTTGAAATAGGTGGCCGCAACGGGATGGTTTTCGACCGGGTTGGCCCCGATCACGATCGCCACGTCGGCGTTTTCAATCTCGTTGAACGTCGCGGTAACACCGCCAGAGCCCACGTTTTCCATCAGCGCCGCAACGGATGACGCATGACACAGCCGCGTGCAGTGATCGACATTGTTGTGGCCGAACCCCTGCCGGATCAGTTTCTGGAACAGATAGGCTTCTTCGTTGCTGCATTTGGCAGACCCAAAGCCGGCAACGGTTTGACCGCCCTGCGTATCGCGCAGCTCGGACAGGCCGCCTGCCGCGCGGTCCATCGCTTCTTCCCAGGTCGCCTCGCGGAACACGTCGAGGTAATTGCCGGGATCGACGTTCATCCCCTTGGCGGGCGCATCATCGCGGCGGATCAGCGGTTTCGTCAGACGATGCGGATGATTGATATAGTCGAACCCGAACCGCCCCTTGACGCACAGACGGTTCTGGTTGGCGGGACCGTCGATCCCTTCGACATACTTGATCTTGCCGTCCTTGACCTTGAGGCTGATCTGGCAACCGACCCCGCAAAACGGGCAGACGCTGGCGACCTCCTTGTCAAAATCCTTGCGGTCACCGACCTGGGCGGTATCGACGACGCTGGCCTCCATCAGGGCACCGGTCGGACAGGCCTGCACACATTCGCCGCAGGCCACACAGGTGCTGTCGCCCATCGGGTCATCCATATCGAACACCGGATAGGCGTCATGCCCACGCCATGCCATGCCGATCACGTCGTTGACCTGCACCTCGCGGCAGGCACGGACGCACAGGTTGCACTGGATACAGGCATCCAGATTCACGCGCATCGCCACATGGCTGTCATCCAGCAGCGGCACGTGATCCAGATCCTTGGCCGGGAACCGCGACGTGGTCACGCCCTCGGCCTGCGCCATGTCCCACAGGTGGCTGGACTTGTCGTGTGCCACATCCTGCGCAGGCTGATCGGCGACCAGCAGTTCCATCACCATGCGCCGGGCCTGCCGTTCGCGCGGCTGGTCGGTCGTGACGACCATGCCTTCGGTCGGCTTGCGCAGGCAGGACGCCACAAGGTTCTTTTCCCCGTCAACGGCCACCATGCAGGCGCGACAATTGCCGTCCGGGCGGTAGCTGGCGGCATCCTTGAAACACAGATGCGGGATCACCAGACCGCGGCCATGCGCGACCTCCCAGATGGTCTGGCCTGCCGCAGCCTCGACCTGCTGGCCATCAAGGGTGAAGGTGATCGTATCAGACATCGGGTCGCTCCATCGGGACTGTAACGATCCTAGCGCGCGATGCCCGGCCCGTCACATGACACAGACGACAGATTGCCGATTCTTTGCGCCAGTTTGTCCTATTGGGTCGGATAATCCCGCACGAACGCCCAAGTGTCGCCCTCTGACAAATCGGGATCGTAGGCGTAACCGCCGCTGTTGAACCCTTTGACGTCATTGATATCGGTCAGGCGGTTTTCCACCACGTAGCGCGCCATCGCACCCCGCGCGCGTTTCGCGAAAAAGCTGACCATGCGCGGGCGGTCGTCCTTCACTTCGAGGAACTTGGGCGTGATGACCCGCAGTTTCAGCGCGGGCGTCTGGGCCGCGTTGAAATATTCCTGACTTGCGCAATTCAGCAGCGCGTCGGTGCCACGTTCTGCCGCACGGGCATTCAGCGCCTTGGCAATCGTATCGCCCCAATAATCATAGAGGTTCGCGCCACGCCGCGTTTTCAGCCGGCTGCCCATTTCCAGCCGATAGGGCTGGATCGCATCCAGCGGGCGCAACACACCATACAGACCAGACAGGATGCACAGGCAATCCTGCGCAAAGGCAAGATCGTCCTCTGACAACGTTTTCGCCTCCAGGCCCTGATAAGTGTCACCATCGAACGCCAGCGCCGCCGGTTTCACTGCATCCGCTGCCGGATCGTCAGCAAAATCCTTGAACCGGTCGCGGTTCAGCCGCGCAAGGTCGTCCGAAATGTTCATCAGTTTGCGCAGATCACCCAGGGTCTGGCCGCGCATCGTCTTGGCCAGCCGCACGGCGTCGGCCTGAAACGCAGGCTGCGTCGGAGTGATATCGACGGGATCAAGGTTGAGCGATTTGGCGGGCGAGAGCGTGACGAGCATGGGACCTCCGGACAGTGTGCGCGACGTTGTAGCACCCCAGCCACCGGGCGCCACCCGGCGGCGTGTCGCATCCTACCGCGCAGTCAGGATTGCCACGTAGTCCCGCAGCAGCGCGGTGCGGCGAGGGCGGAAACTTTCGTCTGTCGCCGAAACGCCCTGAATGCGGTCCGCCATGAACTTGCGAAAGTCCTGCCGCAGAACACACCACGCCAGGATCATGACGCCGCGATCAACATAGACGGTCGCCAGCGGCAGGATGCGCCGGTCGGACGGCGTACCCGTCGCGTCGACATAGCTGATCCTGACAGCCGTTTCGTCCCAGATTGCCGCCCGGATCAACGACAGGTCAGCCAGTGGTGCGGCAGGGCGTTCTGCGCGCCGCACCATCACGGCAGCATGTTGCGCCTGCCGCTGCTGGCGGTCGGGCAATGTCGCGATGATCTTGCCAAGTGCAGTTTCCGCCGCCAGCGCCAGCGCGCGGTCACCCCGATGCGGCACCTCAGCCAGTCCCAGCAGCAGTGCCTCGATTTCCTCGCGGGTGAACGTCTGGGGCGGCAGGGCCAAATCCTCGGTGAGGGTATAGCCATAACCCGGCGCACCATCGATCAGCGCGCCGCCCGCGCGCAGCGTGTCGATGTCACGATACAAGGTGCGTTCAGAGACCCCCGTTTCATCGGCCAACCGCGCGGCAGTCACGGGCTGCGGCAGACGGCGCAGCGTATCGAGCAGGCGAAACAAACGATCGGTGCGGGCCATAACGATCCTGACGGAAACTGACAGGAGTGTTCTCGTATTCAGGCTGCATCGCAACCCTGAAAGGACAAACCGATGTTGACCCTCTATCATGCCCCCTACACCCGCTCTTCGAGCATCATCCAACTGCTGATCGAACTGAATGCGTTGGACCGCGTCGATGTACGCGTGGTCGACGTCGCCCGCCAGGACGGCAGAGGCACCGCCGATCCCGCGAACCTCCACCCCGAGGGCAAGGTCCCCCTGCTGGTCCACGATGGCGTCATGATCCGCGAACGCGGCGCAATCATCCAGTATCTGACGGAACTGTTTCCCAGCGAACTGGCCCCCAAACCCGGCGACCCGACGCGCGGCGCGTATCTGGGCTGGCTGGCCTACTATGGCGCGGTGATAGAGCCGGTGATGATCACGACGCTGCTGGGTCTCGACCATCCCGGGCTGCACGCCAATTTCCGTGGCAAGGCCGAGATGAGCGATGCACTTATCAACGCGCTCTCCGACCAGCCCTATCTGTTGGGTGACAGGTTCACCGCCGTGGACCTGCTGGTCAGCTCACCTTTCGACTGGATGCCGTCCTTTGCGCCGACGGACCAGGTCGTGCAGGACTGGCTGGCGCGCTGCACAGATCGGCCAGCCTACCGGGCCATGGGCAGCTATGACGCTGGCCTGATGCCTGCGGCCAAGGCGGGTTAATCCACACCCTCTGCCAAGACCGCCAAAAAGGCGTCACCAAACCGCTGCGCGTGGCGTTCGCCGATCAGCCGGGCCAGCGCATCCGCATCGGGGCTGCGCAGCTGTGCCACCTTGGCCAGTTGCGCAGCCGTGCAGGACATCGGCTTGTCCGCACCGTCCGGGCCGCGTTGCAGATCAGCCTGCACGGCCAGCAATCGGTCATAGATCGCGCCCTCTGCCCGCCCGGCCAGCTTCATCCGCGCGGGGTGCACCTGTTCGACGGCACCTGCGATCACCTCGAGGAATGCACGGCCGTAGCTGTCCAGCTTTTTCGCACCGACGCCGCTGATACCGGCCATCTGGTCCAGGGTTTGGGGTTTGCGTTCCGCCATTTCGATCAGCGTCTTGTCGTTGAAAATGATGTAGGCCGGACCGCCAGCCGCCTCGGCCAAGGCGCGGCGCTTTGCCTTGAGCGCAGACAGCAGCGGCGCATCTTCTTCGGACACCATCTGGCGCACAGCGGGGCTGAACTTGGCCGCCTGAACAGTATCGCGGCGCAGGGTGATCTGCGCCTCGCCCCGCAGGATCGGCAGTGCGGCATCGGTCATCCGCAGTGCGCCGTGCCGCGCAGGATCGGGGCGGAACAGATCCAGCCCCATCATCTGCCGGAAAATCGCCTGCCATTGGCGTTTGGAAAACTCGCGCCCGACGCCGAACGTCGGCAGCGCATCATGCCCGCGCTCGCGGATTTTCGCTGTATCAGCGCCCATCACGATGTCGATCAAGTGACCCGCCCCAAACCATTCCTCGGTCCGCAACGCCGCGGACAAGGCCATGCGCACGGGCGTCGTGGCATCAAACACCTCTGCCGGGGTATCGCACAGATCACAGTTGCCACAGGGCTGCGGGTCCTCGCCAAAGTAACGCAACAGGTTTTGGCGGCGACAGACCTGCGCCTCGGCCAGACCAAGCAGCGCGTTCAACCGGCCATGATCGGCCGCACGCCGCTCAGGTGGGGCCAACCCTTCGTCGATCTGCTGACGCCGGTAGCGCACATCGTCCGGCCCATAGAGTGTCAGGGTTTCCGCAGGCCCGCCATCACGCCCAGCGCGACCGATTTCCTGATAATAGCTCTCGATAGATTTCGGCAGATCGGCATGGGCGACCCAGCGGATATCGGGTTTGTCGATCCCCATGCCAAAGGCGATGGTCGCACAAACAATCAGCCCGTCCTCTTGCTGGAACCGCCGTTCGATGTCGCGCCGCGCCTCGGCCTCCATCCCGCCGTGATAGGCACAGGCCGAATGTCCCGCCTGACCCAGCGCCTGCGCCAGCGTTTCCGTCTTGGCCCGCGTGCCGCAATAGACGATGCCCGACTGCCCTTTGCGGGCACCGGCAAAGTTCATGATTTGCGCTCTTGGCCCGTCCTTGACCGCAAATGCCAGATGAATGTTCGGCCGATCGAACCCGCGCAGGAACGATTGCGGCTGCACCCCACCGAACAGCTTTTGCACGATTTCTTCGCGTGTTTCTGCATCCGCCGTCGCCGTGAATGCCGCCAGCGGCACATCCAGCGTTTCACGCAGTTCGCCGATCCGCAGGTAATCAGGGCGGAAATCATGCCCCCACTGACTGACGCAATGCGCCTCGTCCACGGCGATCAGGCTGACGCCCGCCTCGCGCAGCATCCGCTGGGTACCGAATGACGCCAGCCGTTCAGGTGCCATGTACAGCAGTTTCAGCGATCCGTCCGCCAGGGACTGCCAGACGGCATCGGTTTCTTCCTCCGTGTTGCCAGAGGTCAGCGCGCCAGCGGCGACCCCCGCCTCGCGCAGGCCGCGCACCTGGTCGCGCATCAGCGCAATCAGTGGCGAAATGACGACGGTGACACCCGGTCGCACCATCGCTGGCAACTGAAAACACAGCGATTTGCCACCACCCGTCGGCATGATGGCCAGCGTGTTCTGACCCGCGACGACAGCA
This sequence comes from Loktanella gaetbuli, assembly GCF_020531945.1. Classification (NCBI taxonomy): domain Bacteria; kingdom Pseudomonadati; phylum Pseudomonadota; class Alphaproteobacteria; order Rhodobacterales; family Roseobacteraceae; genus Loktanella; species Loktanella gaetbuli. The sequence continues at coordinate 513,404 of NZ_JAJATZ010000003.1, read as the reverse complement.
TCCACGATCTCTTCCTGGCCCGGGCGAAAGCCATCGAACCCAAAGACATCCCGCAGGATATGTGCCGCTTGCATCGTCTGCCCCCAACCGTGCCTGAGGGTGCTTCATTCCACATGAAGAATCGGTAAACAAGCGCCCCGCGCCCGCGACCGTTGCCAATCGCCGCCCGCTCGCCTACCCAATCACCGCAAAGGAGACCGACATGGGCGAAATCACACTGGTCCGGCACGGGCAGGCCAATTCCGCAGCCACGAACGAGGCGGACTATGACCGTCTGTCTGACCTGGGCCACCAACAGGCCAAGTGGCTGGGCGACTGGATGCGCGACCACGACCGCCCCTATGACGTCGTGCTGTCCGGGACGCTGCGCCGCCAGCGCGAAACGCTGACCAACCTGGGTTACCCGGACGCTGATCGCGACCCACGCCTGAACGAAATCGCCTACTATGACCTGACCGACGAGATGACGCGCGTCCACGGTTCGGATGCCCACGACCCCAGTGATTTCGTCACCCGCTTTCCAGCCACCCTGACCGCATGGCGCAAGGGCGAGATCGGTGGTGCGGAAACCTATGACACCTTTCGCGACCGTGTGCGCGACGTAATGGATATGGCCGCCCAGCCTGGCAAGCGTGTGCTGTGCGTTTCGTCAGGCGGCATCATCGCGCAGGCGGTATCAGACATCCTGGGGCTGGACATCCCGCAGATGGCGCGGATTGCCCTGCCGATCTTCAATACCTCGGTCCACAGGATCCACGTCACCGACCACGGCCCGCTGTTGGTCAGTTTCAACAGCGTGCCGCATCTCGATACCGCCGACCGCGCCGACAATCGCACGTTCTACTGACGCGGGTTCTGCTCCCGCTGACCTGAACCGCAACACTCACGAAAGAGGACTGCCGACATGACACATCTCTGGGTCCGCGCCGAATCCCGCGATCACGAGGCACGGGTCGGCATCATGCCGCAGGGCGTGGCCCAGCTGATCGCGGCGGGCTTTCAGGTCACGGTCGAGGATTCACCCGACCGCATCGTGCCAACGACCGACTACGCTGCAACCGGGGCAGATATCGCGCCTGCCGGTGCCTGGACCGACGCGCCCGATGACGCGCTGATCTTCGGGCTCAAGGAATTGCCCGCCGACGGCAGCCCTCTCCGCCATCGCCACATCATGTTTGGCCACGCGTTCAAGGGACAGCCGGACGGGCTGCGCCTGCTGGACAGGTTCAAGGCCGGCGGCGGCACGCTGCTTGATCTCGAATACCTGACCGATGACCAGAACCGACGCGTCGCCGCATTCGGCTACTGGGCGGGCTACGCTGGCGCTGCGGTGTCGCTGATGTGCTGGATCGCGCAACAGCGCGGTCGCGACATGGGTCCGATCCGCGCCGTCCCCTCAGCCGCACACCTGCTGGCGGACCTGCAAAGCGATCTTGTCACGCTCGGAACCCAGCGCCCGACCGCCCTGATCATCGGGGCCAAGGGACGGGTCGGCACCGGTGCCGCCGATCTGTGCCGCGAAATGGGCGTCGCCACCACCCGCTGGGACATCGAAGAAACCGCACACGGCGGCCCCTTTCCACAGGTACTGACGCACGACCTGTTTCTCAATTGCATCCTTGCGCGGCCCGGCACACCGGTTTTTGTGCCCGCCTCGGCCAGGACAGCAACGCGCAAACTGACCGTCATCGGCGATATCGCCTGCGACCCCGACAGCGATTTCTCCCCGATCAAGGTCTACGATCGCGTCACCACATGGGACGCCCCAGCGCTGCGGGTGCACGATGATCCACCGCTGGATGTCACCGCCATCGACAACCTGCCGTCCCTGATGCCGCTGGAATCCTCGCAGGACTTTGCAGACCAGCTTCTGCCGCACCTGGCCGCCCTGCCGGACAGCGACGTCTGGGCGCGCGCCGCACAGATCTTTGACCGGGCGATCAGCCGCCGCTGATCCATTCGCTGTTTTCGAAATATCCCGGGGGTCTGGGGGCAGCGCCCCCAGACGTGGCCATCAGCGCCTGCGCCGTCTGCGGGACACAAGGATCAAGACGCCGGCGACAACGATAAACACCAGAATACACAGCAGGAAAAACCAACCGGGGCACAGAACAGTCAGTGTGATCACCGTGGCACCGGCCGCAGCAGCCGCCGACAGGCTTTTGCCCTGCGCACCGGGTGGCAGACCGTTGAACGACCGGTTAAGATCCTCAATCGCTTGCGCGAAACAATCGCGGCTTGCCTCCAGCGACTTGCGAAACTGGCCGTCTTTTTCAGCGCGCGCCGCGATTGATTTGACCAGACCTTCCGCGCTGTCCATCTCTTGGACGGCGGTCAGAATATCCTTGCGCAGCGCGGTTCCGGCCGACGCACTGTCGGGCAGCACCCGCAGCGCACGGCGCACCGATGGTCCGTCAACATCGTCCTGCAACCCGTCGTAAAGCGTCAGGTGCAGGTAGGATAACAACAGCGACTGCGCCTGCCCCACATCCGGGATCGGCTTGAAATCAATCCCGGCTTCGGCAGCGGGATCGAGCCGGAAATCCCCGATGATCTTCTCGATCAGCGCCTCTGCGCCCTCGGGTGGTTCGCCCGGCCTGTCGGCATGCAGGTAGGTCTGCACCGCCTCGACCAACAGGTCGGGTTGAAATGTCGAACGTGAAAACGCGTCTTCACCAATTACACTAGTGATATCGTTGAAATGCATGTCGATCTCCCAAGTCAGAGTAAATTGCGCCCGGTTCGGGCACGACAACTCTGCCTTGGGTTGTGATTCGTTTCTACAAAAACCGCCTTACGCGTATTTCCGGCCGGCTCAACGACCGAAAATCGGATAGTAGAGCGCGTCGGGCAAGAACTGCCCCAGCCGGAAAATCGACCCAAGCAAGCGCGGGAATGTCTTTTTGAAATTCGCACTGTCCATCAGTTCGAAAATCTCGCGGGCGGCCTCTTCGGGCTCCATGATCTGGGGCATCGAAAAATCGTTCTTGTCGGTCAGGCGCGTCTTGATGAAACCGGGGTTGGCGACCTGCACCCTGACGCCTGTCTTGCGCAGATCCGCATGCAGGCATTCCGCCATCGACAGGATCGCCGCCTTGGACGAGGTATAACCGATTGATCCGGGCAGACCCCTGTAGGCCGTCAGCGAAGAGGTCAGGACGATATGGCCTGCGTCCCGCGCGGTCATGTCGCCAATGACCGCGCCAACACAGCGTTGCGCGCCCAGAAAATTGACCGTGGCCATGGTGTCGGCCTTTTCCTGATCCCATTCACCCGCCGCCATCGGCCAATAGACACCGGCCAGATAGACCATGCCATCGATCCGTCCGACCTGTTCGGCAGCCGCCTGAACGGAACCCAGATCCGCCACGTCGACCGTCACATATGACGCCTTGCCTGGCAGTTCGGCCACCAGATCCTTGAGCCTGTCTTCGGAGCGGGCTGATACGATCACCTCGGCCCCGACCTTGGACAGCTGATGCGCCAGCGCGCGGCCCAGCCCTTCGGATGCGCCGACCAACCAATACCGTTTGCCCTGCCAGTCACTCATATCATTCTCCTCTGCGTTAGAGGTCAGATAGGGTCGCGCTGCGGGTCCTCAAGCGACAGCCGCGCCAAAAGCGCGATCGCCAGCAGTTTCAACCCGCATGGCACCCCCGCATAAAGCCATGTCAGCAGCACAAGCGCGCTGTCGGGACTGTCGCCCGTCGACCGAAACCCGGCCTGTTCCAGCAAGGGCAACAGAGCCGCTGCGGCAAAGGCCAGCGTCAGCTTGTTCACCAGACTCCACAGACCGAAACCCTGACCGCCGTTAGGCGATATCCGCGCCATGCGACGCGCGAACAGCGCAGGCAGCAGCGTCAGATCCGCCCCGATGGACGCACCCGACAGCACGCAGACCACGGCGAATGCCACCGTGTCACCGGCCCCCAGCGTCAGGGTATAGCCGAACGACAGCACCGCCAGAACCATCGCAACCAGCAAGACACGCTTGGCCCCCCAGCGCCGCGCGGCGGCAGACCATGCCGGCGATGACAATGCCGCCGCAAGAAAGAACAGCACCAGCAGCGGTCCTTCCCAGCCGGGTGCCTGCAACCGGCTTTCGACAAAGAACAAAAACAACGTGGACGATACCGCCAGCGGGGTGGCGTTCACCAATGCCAGCAACAGAAGACGGCGGGTGATGCCGTCCGACAGAATGGTGCGGATCGGCGTGGTTTCGGCCTGTGTGCGGCCCTTCCATTCGGGCCACATCACGACGGCGGCAACCACCGCCAGTCCCGCAAACCAGAACGCAAACACGGCAAATGGCGCGTCGACCAGCCCCATCAGGGCGGTGGGCGCAATGGCGGCGATGCAGATGCCCAGCAGACCGCCGCTTTCACGCCAGGCGGCCAGCCGGACGTGACCGTCATCGCCCGGTCCGGCCTTGGCCACGCCCTGCGCGTAGAAATTGATCGTCAAAAAGCTGAAGGCGCTGAACAGCGCGGTCACGGTCAGTCCGAACCACCATAGCGGGGCAATGGGCGGCGCTATGGCAAACAGCCCAAGCATAGCCAGCGCCAGCACCAGCACACCGGCGGTCACGGCCAGCCGCTTGCCCTTATCCAATCTCTCGCTGACCCACCCCAGTGCGGGGTCCTGCACTACGTCCACCAGCCGCAGCGCAGCCAAGAGAGCGCCGAGTGCGGTCAGGCTGACACCGTAGGTGTCGGCGTAATATTTGGGTGCGTAGATATAGATCGGCAGTCCGGCCGCATTGATGATCGCGGCGAACAACGCATAGGCGGGCAGGCGCTGGGACCAGGCGTTCATCAGGTGACATCATCCTCTGGCGGCGGCGTCCACGGGCGAAAGGTGGCACCCTTCCACCACAATTTCAACGCCTGCCAGTGGATCAGCGCCAGCACGCGCCGCGACCCGAACGGGCGACGCAAGGCGGCGGCCAGGATACCCCGATTGGTCAACGGCTGTCGCGGTCCCTGCAGTGTCGCGATCAGACCACCCGCGTCCCGCCCATAATCGATCCGGATGTCGACCGCATCGGCTGTGATGTCGAAATGGAACGTGTAATCACCGGCAATCGGCTGGAACGGCGAGACGTGGAAAACCTTGCGTGCGTGCAGCGCATCGCGCCTGGTGATCGGGGCCAGATCGTCGTGGTGGCACAGATAGCAATGCCGGTCGCCAAAGGTGTTGCCGACCTCTGCAATCACGACCCGCAGCACGCCGCCTGCGTCATAGCACAGCCAGAACGACACAGGGTTGAACACATGGCCAAGCACACGCGGCTGCGCCAGCAAGGAAATGTCGGTGATCCCATCCAGTTCAGCCGCCGCCAACGTCTGGCGGACCCAGGCGGCACCGCTGCCCTGCTGCACGACGCCGCCATGGTCCGCGTCCCAAAGGGACATCAGGCCGCGCCGGTTGCGCCCGAACAGACCGGGGCCCGTCACATCGGCCTCGGCATCGCACATCACGTAGTCGATGGAATAGCGAAAGGCGTTTTTCACAGCCCCCTTGCGACCGTGGTAGGTCTGACCCGGGATATGCTGGATGCCTGTCACTCTGCCGCGATCCGTCGCGTATGGGCGGCATTCAGGCGGTCAACCACGTCATAAGCGCTGGCCAGACCATCCTCGTGGAACCCGTTTCGCATCCATGCACCACAGAACCAGGTGTTGTTGGTCCCGTTCATGCGTGCTGCATCCTTTTGTGCGGCAAGTGCGGCGGTATCATAGACCGGATGACGCAGGTTGGTTTCGTCCCAGATCAGATCCTCGCGGATCGTGCGGGTCGTGTTCAGCGTCACCATGTAGTCCTGACCGGTCAGCCAGGGTTGCAGGCTGTTCATCCAGTAGGTCAGGTCAATCTGATCAGACCGCTTGTTCGCGGCCTCGGTATAGATCCAGGACGCCCAGACCTTGCGGCGCTTGGGCATGATCGCGGTGTCCGAATGCAGCACGACACGGTTGCCCTGATAGCGCACGGCACCCAGGGTCGCGGCCTCTTCGGCGCTGGCATCCGCCAGCAAGGCCAGCGTATCGTCGGAATGGGTTGCGAACACGACCTCGTCGAACGTTTCCCACTCTGCGCCGATGGCCCGCACCTGCACCGCGCCGCCCGTGCGCCGGACACCCTGCACACCAGCCCCCAGGCGCAGGTCCACACCGCGCTTTGCCATGTCGGCACCCAGTTTTGCCACGTATTGCTGGCTACCGCCCGCGACCGTGTACCACTGGTGCTGTCCGGTTGTGTTCAGCAGCGCATGATTGTCGAAAAACGTCAGCAGCGCATGGGCCGGAAAGTCGAGAATCTTTTCCTTGGGCGTCGACCAGATCGCACCGGAAAAGGGCGTCAGGTAATAGTCACGGAAATAATCCGACAGGCGCAGCTGTTTCAGCAGGCCGGCGATGGTCAGGCTGGTGTCCTGTGCGGCGGCCATACCATGTTTGTTGAAATGCAGGATGTCGCGCACCATCCGCAGGAATTTCGGGTTCGCCGCGTTACGCCGCTGCGCAAACAGGGCATCCAGCGAATGCAGCGCATATTCCATACGCCCCCCGTCAAACGACGCGCCAAAGCTCATGTTGCTTTCGACGGTATCGACACCCAGCTCGTCGAACAAACCGACAAGGTTCGGGTAATTCGCATGGTTGAACACGATGAATCCGGTATCGACAGGCGTATCCGCCTGTGGTCCGGCCATCCGTGTGCGGGCATGACCGCCCAGCCGCTTGGCCGCTTCGAACAGGGTCACATGATGATCACGGGCCAATGCATGCGCGGCACCCATGCCGGATATACCAGCGCCGATCACCGCGATGCGACGCGGCGTGGGGGATATTCTGGGCAGGCTCATTGCAGTCTCCGTCGTGGTCAGTGTCGTCAGAGCCACGATACGTAGCGCAGATCAGTTGCAGGGCAGTGCGTATGAATTGTCGCAGGTCAGTCCCAGGCCAGCGGGATCATCTGGCCGCGCTCTTGCAGAAATCCGTCACCGTTGCGATCCAGAAAGAACGTCAGCCCCGGATAGGCGTTCGCGACGACGTATTGACCGTCGATGATGGACGACTGGCCGACGGGGCCATTCTCGGACCCGCCGCAGACCTCGGTATTGTTGCGGCAGGGTGCCAGCGTAAAGGTGCGCATCACCTGCAAGGGATCGGCATCCTGAACCAGAATGCGGATCGGGCCGTCATCCAGCGGCGTGTCGCCAAAGGCTTCGGTCAGAGCTATGCCCGATTGCGCAACACCATCCGAAAACGGCGCGGGATTCATCGGATTCGTGCAGGCGGCCAGTCCAAGACTGCCGAGGATCATCAGGCGGGAAAACATCTATGGTGTCCTTTTGTCGTCTTGGCCTCAGTCTTGGCCGTCAGAACCACTGGCCGCAAGGGGCAATGGCGCCTGCGCTTGTGCTGCCAGTTCCTCAAAATCGAAATTGTCCAACCTGTCGGCGCGTTTGCCGGCCCGCGTCGCGGCCGTCAGGATGCCGGATACATCTTCGCCTGCCTGCCGCAGATGGGTTTCCAGCTTGCCCGCCCGATCGCCGATCAGCTGCACGTCGCGGTGCAGCTGTTTCAGGCTCTTGCGGATTGCCCCCGTCTGTTCGCGCATGCGTGCGTCCTTGAGAATGGCGCGCATCGTGTTCAACGTCGCCATGCAGGTAGTGGGGGACACGATCCAGACCCGCGCGTCAAAGCCGTCACGCACCACGGCAGGCAGCCGGGCGTGCAGCTCGGCATAGACGGCCTCTGACGGCAGGAACATGATGGCACCATCCGCCGTTTCGCCAGCGATGATGTATTTCTCGGAAATCGCCTTGATGTGAACGCGGACCGCTGCCGCCAATCCCTTGAGCGCTGCGTCCTGCTCTGCGCGGGTCTCGGCGCGGGTCAGCGTCTCGTAGGCCTCCAGCGGGAATTTCGCATCCACGACGATGGGTCCCGGCGGGTTGGGCAGATGGATCAGGCAATCGGCCCGTTTCCCGTTCGATAGCGTCGCTTGCAGGGAATAACTGTCGGCAGGCAGCGCCTTGCCCACGATATCGGTCAGCTGGATTTCGCCAAAGGCCCCGCGTGTCTGCTTGTTCGACAGGATATCCTGCAGCGACAGCACGTCGCCCGACAGTTTTTCGATGTTGCTTTGCGCGCGATCAATGGTGGCCAGACGCTCTTGCAACGCGGCCAGTTGCTTGGTCGATTTCTCCGAACTGCCCGCCAGCGTGTCCTTCATCCGTTCCTGAAGATCGGCCAGACTGCGTGCGGACCGCAGCGCGTTGTCGGCCAAACGTTCGGCGACCTGCGCATTCACCTCGGCCAGGCGCTGTTCCATGGTCTGCATGATGCGGGCCTGACCGGCGGTCTGGCTGTCGGACACGGTGCGCAGGTTTTCACCCAGCCGCGCCTGATTTTCGGCCAGCGTTTGCATGAACCCCGATAATTGCCCGACCTGCCCCGACAGCGCATCAACCGCCTGCCCCGACCGCCCGGCCCTGCGCACGGTGGCGATCAGCAGTGCAAAGAGTGCCGCCAACAGCAGCAATGCCACAGCCGCCGCCCATAGACGCGGATCATCCAACGCAAACTGCGTGTCACCCACCTGGATCACGTGCGGCCGAACAGCCGTTCGATGTCGGTCATCGACAATGTCACCGATGTCGGGCGCCCGTGATTGCACTGTCCCGACAGCGGCGTCGCCTCCATCTCGCGCAGAAGGGCGTTCATCTCCGGCGCGGACATGCGGCGTCCCGTGCGCACTGACCCGTGACAGGCCACCCGGCTGAGGATGGCGTCGATCCGCGCCTTGAGTGACCCGGTGTCGCCGCCATCCTGCAATTCGTCAAGCACGTCCAGCACCAGACGACGCGCATCTACTGTCCCAAGGATCGCCGGTGTTTCGCGCACGGCCACGGCACCGCCGCCAAAGGGTTCGATCCCCAGCCCCAGACGCGCCAGATCATCGGCCTGCGACAGCAGCAGATCCGCCTCTCCCGGCGTCAGTTCGACGATTTCAGGGATCAACAGCGCCTGCGCCGTGACCCCATTGTCGCGCATCTGCGCCTTGAGCCGTTCGTAAACCAGCCGTTCATGCGCGGCATGGGCATCCACGATCACCAGACCGTCGGCGGTCTGCGACAAGATGTAGTTTTCATGAAGTTGCGCCCGCGCCGCGCCCAGCGGCCGGGCCTCGTCCGCAATGGCATCTGGCGTGTCCGGGACCGGATCAATCCGGGCGGACGGCAATTCGGCAAAGCCGGACTGGAACGTCATGGTCTGCGCGGTAAAGCGCGGCGTCGGACGGTCCATCTGGTAGACGCGCGGTTCCGTCACGGGCGTCATTGCCCCCAATGTCGCCGCGCTGACGGTGGTGGACGACCGATGCCCGGCCTCGGCCAGCGCATGACGGATTCCGCTGACGATCAGACCGCGCACGATAGCTGGATCGCGAAACCGCACCTCGGATTTCGCAGGATGCACGTTGACGTCGACCAGCGTGGGATCGCAGTCGATGAACAGACAGGCCACCGGATGCCGGTCGCGCGACATCACGTCCATATAAGCCGCGCGCAATGCACCCAGCAGCATCTTGTCCCGCACCGGGCGACCGTTGACACACAGGTATTGGGCGACGGCAGCCCCCTTAGAAAAGGTCGGCAGCGCTGCATAGCCGGTCAGGTGAAACCCGTCGCGTTCCGCGTCCAGCCGCAGCGCATTGTCGGCAAAGTCGCGTCCGATGGCAGCCCGCAGACGGCGGTGCAGCGCGTCGAACATGTCGCCAGTTTCGGCATCCGCGCGGTACAGCGTGCGCGCCTCGCCGTTGCTGCTGTCACGCAGAATGAACGTAATGAACGGTTCCGCCATCGAAAGGCGTTTGATCACATCCGTGATCGCCTGTGTTTCGGCCCGGTCACTGCGCAGGAATTTCAATCGCGCGGGCGTGGCATAGAACAGATCGGCCAGATCGACCTGTGTGCCGCCCGGATGGCCTGCGGGCCTGACAGGGTCCATGCGTCCACCTGCGACGCGGATGCTGGACCCCTCGTCACCGCAACGGGACGTGATGGTCAGCCGCCCGACCGCACCCAGCGATGGCAGCGCCTCGCCCCGAAAACCGAACGAATGGATATTGAGCAGATCACTGCCGTCAATCTTTGATGTGGCATGCCGCGACAGGGCCAGCGGCAAATCCGCAGCCGTCATGCCGCAGCCGTCGTCGCTGACGCGGATCAGAGTCTTGCCACCATCCGCAATGGTTACGTCGATCCGCGTGGCACCGGCATCAATGGCATTCTCGACCAGTTCCTTGACCGCAGATGCGGGCCGTTCCACGACCTCTCCTGCCGCGATCCGATTGATCGCGGCGTCATCCAACTGGCGGATCACGGGGTTGGCTGATGTCTGTATCTGGGGTGAAGTCACTGTCATGCTACAAGAGATAGCATCGAAACGGTTGATTCTACGAGGGGCGAATTTACTGACAAAGCATCCAATTCATGTTATATAACCAAAATGTTAATCAAATCGATCAACCCCGCCGTGCTGGCCGCACTCGCCGATCCCATCCGCCTGCGGATCGTTGATCGTCTTGCATCTGGCGAATGTACGGTGGGCGAATTGGCCGCGCCGTTCGACGTGTCGCAGCCCGCCATTTCACGTCACATCCGGGTGCTGACAGACGCGGGTATCGTCGTGCAACGGGTCGATGGTGCGCGCCGACCCTGCCGTCTGGCACCTGAATCCATGGCCGCGCTGGACGCCTGGCTGACCCAGCTGCGCAAGACGTTGAGCGCGCAATACGACCGACTTGATGCCGTCTTGGCCGAACTGGAGGATGAGACGCATGACCCTTGAACTGACACTGGTGGGGGATACGCAGATCATCGCGACCCGCCAATTTGCAGCCCCGCCGTCACTGGTGTACCGCGCGCATATCGACCCTCAGATCATCCGAAAATGGATGGTCGGGTCGGACGGCTGGACCATCGACACGATCAGCGTCGATGCCCGGGTCGGCGGCGAATTCACCTATCGCTACAACGGGCCTGACAACGATAGCTTTGCCATTACCGGCACGTTCATGGAATTGGACCCCGGTCAGCGCATCCTGCATATCGAACGGATGCTGATGCCGGACCCGACGCCGGACAACCGGATCGAGACGGTATTTGACGCGCAGGGCAGCGGCACGTTGATGACCATGACGATGACCCTGCCCGATGCCGAAACGCGGCAGATGTTGATGGACATGGGCATCCAGACCGGCATGGAAGGAAGCTATGCCGGTCTCGACGATGCTGTATCCGGCTGACAGCGATCAGTTCGTGCTGGTCAGCCCCTCTGGCTGGCCCACGACGACGAAATGCAGATCCTCGGGCCGGTAGAGGTCGGCCGCCACGCGGTTCACCTCCTCAAGCGTCACCGCCTCGATATAGTCGTTGCGGTTGACGACATAGTCACGCGGAAGGCCGATCATCTGCATCCCGACAAGGATGCTGGCGATGTTTGCATTCCCGTCGAACCGCAGCGCGTATGACCCGGTCAGAAACAGTTTCACCCGGTCCAGTTCCTCTTGGGTCATGCCGTCCTGCGCGATCTTGGCCCATTCATCGCGCACGACCTCGATCGCTTCGGCAATGGTGTCGTTGGACGACGCCAGCTGTCCCAGAACCATGGGCGCATGATCCTTGGGGACCAGGAATGTCGATACGCCATAGGTCAGGCCACGCTTTTCCCGCACCTCGTCCATGAGGCGGGATTCAAAGCCGCCTGCCCCCAGCGCCTCGTTCAGGATCGTGGCCGCGAAATAATCGGGATCGTCCCGTTCCATGCCCGCGTGGCCGAACAGTGCAACCGATTGGGGTGTCGGAAAATCGACGACCGTGATCCCGCCGTCCAACGCGAATGTGGTATCCTCGGGAAGTGGCGGCCCCTCGGCGGGAAGTTCACCCAGCAGGGTGTCCAGCACCTCGCCCAGCGCCTCTGGCGTGATGTCGCCGACTGCGCCCACATAGATGCGATCACGCGTCAGCGCGTTTTGCCAGGCGGTCACGATGTCGTCGCGCGTCAGTGCCGCGACACTCTCTGCCGTGCCGGTGCTTGACGATCCATAGGGATGGTCCGGAAACGCCCCGGCATTCAACGTATCGCCCGCAATGGCATTGGGTGATTTGGCATCGGACGCGATGCCGGACAAAACCTGCGCGCGGACCCGGTCAATCGCCGACTGGTCAAAGCGCGGTTCGATCAGTGCCTGCCGCAACAGGGCAATGCTGTCATCCTGATTTTCCGTCAGGAAACGGGCCGAGATACTGGTGACGTCGTCACCGATATCAAAACCAAAACCCGCTGACAGTTCTTCGCGGCGCGTCTGGAACGCTTGCGCATCCATGTCGGCTGCACCCTCTTCCAGCAGGCCCATCATCAGATTGCTGGCACCGCGCTTGCCGGGCAGGTCCAGCGATGCGCCACCCTCGATCCGGATTTCCAGCGCGGTAAAGGGGATGCTGTGATCCTCGACCAGCCAGGCGGTGATGCCGCCGTCAGAGGTCACTTCCTGAATCTCGACCGCAGCAAAGGCAGCGGTTCCGGCGAATGTGGCACAGATGGCCAGAACGTAGCGGATCATTGGGCCTGCTCCTCGTTTGCGACAACCCAGCCGGTCACCGACTGGTTCAGGTTGAACACCTCGGCCGCGGCGGCCTTGATGTCCTCTGCGGTGACGTCTTGCAGAATTTCTGGCCAAGCGTGCACATCATCGACGGTCAGCCCTTGGGTCAAGGCGGCCCCATAGCGCTGCGCGCGTCCCTGCGTGCTGTCCATCGCATAGATTTCCGACGCGCGGATTTCGGACTTGATCCGATCAAGGGCCGCCGGATCGATATCCTTGGCCATGAAATCGGCGATAACCTGATCCATGGCTGCCTCGGCCTCTGACAGGGTCACACCCTGCGCTGGCACCACCGAAAGACTGAACGACGTGTCATCCAGGCTGCTGCCGCGATAGCCTGCCCCCGCATAAACGGCGATCTGGCTGTCGAACTGCAACGCACGCCCCAATTCCGAGGTAAAACTGGACCCACCCAGCAAGTCGGCCAGCAGCGTCAGCGCCGCGGCCTTTTCCTGCGCACCGCTGTCGCGTTCGGGCGCAAGGTAGCTGCGCACCAGATAGGGTTCACTGACACGTTCGTCGGTGAACACGATCCGGCGCGGTGCCAGCTGCGGCGGCTCTGATGACCGGATGCGTTCAGGCAGATCAGGTTCAGCCGGGATCGGTCCATAATATTGTTCCGCCAGCGCACGCACCTCGTCGGGAAACACGTCACCGGCCACGATCAGGATTGCGTTGTTGGGGGAATAGTACAGATCATAGAACGACACCGCGTCCTCCAGATCCAACTCTTCCATTTCGTGTTTCCAGCCAATAATCGGCACGCCGTAGCGGTGGTTCTGGTAGAGGGCCGCGTTGAACTGTTCGCGCGCCAGTGCCCCCGGCGAGGATTCCGTGCGCTGGTTGCGTTCTTCCAGGATCACGTTGCGTTCGGTCGCAATGTCGTCCTGATCCAGCTGCAGATTGACCATGCGGTCGCTTTCCATCTGCATCATCAGCGGCAGGCGGTCCGCCGCAATCCGCTGAAAATAAGCCGTGTAGTCGTAACTGGTGAACGCGTTGTCGGTCCCACCGTTTTTGGCTACCGTGGCGCTGAATTCACCCGGTTCCAGTGTCTCGGTCCCCTTGAACAACAGATGTTCCAGGAAATGCGCGACACCTGACTGCCCCACCGGTTCGTCAGCGGACCCGGCGCGATACCAGACCATGTGAACCACGACCGGGGCGCGGTGATCCTCGATCACCACGACCTCCATCCCGTTATCAAGCGTGAATGACGTAACATCGTCGGGGGCGACCTGGGCCATCGCAGTGGTCGCGAAAACAGTCAGGGCAGCGGCCAGAGATCGGATCATGGGGTGCCTATGGTTGGATATGTTCAGGTCCAACCTAGGAAGCCGCGCCCGACTTGCAACATCCCGTACAGGGTTGTCACGCAGCTGTCAGGTTCAGGGCCTGCCGCCCATCGCGCGGATGGCCAGTTCCTGCGGGTCCAGATCGGCGGGATTCGTGCCGCCGGGACGCGGTGCCGGCAAGGCGTTCGTGGCCGGAATAATCAGCGGATTTTGCGGAATGACCGAAAATTCGTCGGGCCCGCCGCCACCGGTTCCGCCACCGCAACCCGCGAGCGCGGCACAAAGTATCACTGGCAAAATCACGTGACGCATGGTGGTCCCTCAACTGGTATCGGCGCTGTTCTAACGCAGTTCGGTCGCGGCGTCACGCGCCCTTGCGCGCCTTGGTCTGCCGGGCATCCGGCCCCGGCAGAAACGCGAGCCCGATGGCACCGGCAAAAATGGCGATGTCCGCGATGTTGAACGCATAGGGGTTGGAAAACCCGCAGCAGCTCATGTTCAGGAAATCCGCGACAGCACCGTAAAGCACACGGTCAACAACGTTGCCCAGCGCGCCGCCGACCAGCAGACCCGCTGCGATATACATCCACTTGGTGCCACCGCTGCGCCAGAGCCAGACAAGAACGCCGACCGAAATCGCCAGTGCGACCCCGATCAGCACCCAACGCATGTCCGCCTGCGCACCCAGGCCGAAATTAACGCCACGGTTCCAGGCCATCTGGAACACCAGAAACGGCGGAAACACCTCGATCCGCTGACGGGTCATCAGGTCCAGCCAGTGGACGATGGCGTATTTTGTCGCCTGATCCAGCAGGAACGTCCAAAAGCCCGCCCAGAAAACCAATCGCATTCCGTGATCCTAGTGCTTGAAGTGGCGCATGCCGGTGAACACCATTGCGATCCCGGCCTCGTCAGCGGCCGCGATCACCTCGTCGTCGCGCATCGAACCGCCAGGCTGGATGACGCAGGTGGCACCTGCGGCAGCAGCCTCTAGCAATCCGTCGGCAAAGGGGAAAAACGCATCGGACGCAACCGCGCTGCCGATGGTCAGCGGTGCGGCGAGGTCCATCGCCTCGGCCATGCGCTCTGCCTTTTTGGCGGCGATCAGGGCGCTGTCCAGACGGCTCATCTGACCTGCGCCGACACCAACCGTTGCACCGTCCTTGACGTAGACAATGGCGTTGGACTTGACGTGCTTGGCAACCTTCCATGCGAATTGCAGGTCGGCCATCTGGGCATCGGTCGGCTGCACCTTGGTCACCACACGCAAAGCGTCCGCTGCGACGCGGCCCGTATCCTTGTCCTGCACCAGCATGCCACCCGCGACCTGACGATAGGTCGTCACAGGGGCTGCGGGGTCAGGCAGACCGTCCGTGGTCAGCAGGCGCAGGTTCTTTTTCGCGGCAAAAACAGCGCGCGCCGCATCGGACGCACCCGGTGCGATCACGACCTCGGTAAAGATTTCGGCGATCGCCTTGGCCGTCGCTTCGTCCAACGGCATGTTCAGCGCGACGATACCGCCGAATGCACTGGTGCGGTCACAGTCGAACGCCTTGGTATAGGCCTCGAGAAGCGTGTCACCCCGTGCCACGCCGCAGGGGTTCGCGTGTTTGATGATCGCGACGGCGGGACCATCGGCGGGGTCGAATTCCGCCACCAGTTCGAACGCGGCATCGGTGTCGTTGATGTTGTTGTAGGACAGTTCCTTGCCCTGATGCTGGGTTGCCGTGGCGACGCCGGGGCGGTCGCTGCCGTCGGTGTAAAAGCTGGCGGTCTGGTGCGGGTTTTCACCATACCGCAGTTCCTGACGCACGGTCCCGGCAAAGCTGCGGCGGCGCGGCGTGTCCAGATCGATCGCGCCAGCCATCCAAGTGCTGACAGCCGTGTCATAGGCCGCAGTGCGGCCGTATGCGGTCTGCGCCAACCCCTTGCGGAACGCGAGCGTGGTCTGACCGTCGTTGGCATCCAGCTCGGCCAGCAGCGCGTCATAGTCGGACACATCCGTCACAACGTTGACAAAGGCATGGTTTTTCGCAGCCGACCGGATCATGGCCGGACCGCCGATGTCGATGTTCTCGATGCAGGTGGCATAATCAGCACCCTTGGCGACCGTTTCCTCGAACGGATAGAGGTTCACGACCAGAAGATCGATACCGCCGATCCCGTGTTCATCCATGGCCGCGACGTGGGCGTCGTTGTCGCGCACCGCCAGCAGGCCACCGTGAACCACCGGATGCAGCGTCTTGACCCGACCATCCATCATTTCCGGAAAGCCCGTCACCTCTGCCACGTCCTTTACGTCCAGGCCCGCATCGCGCAACGCCTTGGCCGATCCACCGGTGGAGAGCAGTTCAACACCGCGTGCGGACAACGCTTGTCCCAGTTCGATCAGGCCGGTTTTATCGGAAACGCTCAGGAGCGCGCGGGTCACGGGGAAAAGGTCAGTCATGGTCGTCCTCGAATGATGCATCATCGTCATCCGTTCGGGCAGGTGCCAGGTCGCGGACCACATCGGGGGTGTCCTGCGCCTTGGTCAGGGACCAACGGATGCGCGTCGCATAAGACAAAGCGACGCCGGATAAAACCACCTGTTGTGCTGCGCGCGGCTTCAACCGGCCTGTTTCAAGGTAAACAGACGGTGTCAGCGCCAATTCTGCGTGACCGTCATGGCGGAACACCCAGATTTCACCTGATTTGAGTGCCATCGATACCGCAGCACCGCCAAGATCGACATGCGCCTCGACATCGGGATGCAGATGAAACCTGATCGCGAACGGCACGGACCCACCGGTCAGACCGCAGGCCCGTTCGAACCGTTCCTTGTCCAGATCATTCAGGGTGGTCAGCAGATCCTCGCCCACCAGACCGCGCCCATCCAGTGTCATTTCCAGAATGCGGGCGTGGGTCTGGCCATGGGTCAGGCGAAATCCGTCGTGCGACAGTTCGGCCCTGTGGCCGTCATCCATCCGCGTGATGATACATTGCACATCGGTCGGCGTGTCGATCAGGGGTTCGGCCAACACGCCACCGACAAGCTGCGCCTGACCCAGCCGAGAGGACGAATATCCAGCCATGCACAATGTCGAATGGCTGGGCGTGGCCCGGCCCGCGCGCCGCCAGTCGGCACCAAAGGTCACGCCTGACCCGCAATTCACCACCAGCGGGCGCCGACCGGATGTCAGCTCGAACGCGAGTGTTGCAGCATGCGCATTATAGGATGCCACGTGCTGCGGCGGCACGGCCCCGTCCACGATGACACTGGTGCGACCCGCCGCGATCCGGGCATAGCCCATGCCCATGTCGGCAACGCCCCGCCCGGTCGCACCCAACCGGGCCAGCGCCTGGTCCAGCCGTCCATCGACACCGCGACCACCGCCATGAAATCGTGCCAACCCGCCGTCGGCATGCCGCAGGCTGCGCAGCGTCGGTGCGATCCGCCCAAGGGCATCCGTCAGTGCGGCAGGCACGGGACGCGCGCTTGCCTCCAGCGCGTCCTGCGCCCAGAGCAGCAGTGTCAGGATATCCATCAACTCTTCGGGGTTACGCGATGCGATCCCGCCATCGGACCCGACATGATCCGCGCAATCACTGGCCAGCGCCGCAATCGCCGGATCGGTCAGATCCTCCATGCCTTCCAGTGACAGGCCCGCATAGATCATGCCGGCCAGCGCCTCGAACCGCGGCAAACCTGCGCGCGCGGCGCGCCATCTGCGCGACAAGAACAGCGTCTGCTGCCCGAGACTTTGGAAAAAACGGTCCTGCGCATCACGATCAAGACCGCGCAGCAACATCAACCCGTGCGAGATCCAGCGGATCAGGCGACGCCCTGTCAGGTCAGGTGTCCAGCCCGGTCCCGTGCCATCACCGAAATCGTCGATCCATTCCGCAACCCAGGCCTGCGCCACCGCCCGCGCGCGACCATCACCGACGGCAGCCAGGTCATCGAGCCAGGCAAAGCCATGCAATTCTTGATCCACCAGATCGCGGTCGCCCTGCGCATCCCAGATCGAACCGTCAGGCGACGTGGTCAGGACGCCCGCAAACAGAAAATTACCGGCCAGCAGTTGCTTGCCCCGCGCGAAAAGACCGATGCTGCGGGGTTCAGGCTGCGACACGAACCCGGTCACAGGTTTGGCCCGCGCAGCGCGGCGCGCATGATACTGATGCAAATACGTCGTAAGACGTGCCTGCCAGGATGGATTTTGTGCCACCTGCTGCCCCGGTCTGCGATTTCGCATTCTTGTTGGGCGCAAGGTTAGCGCAGGGTCAGCGTTCTGTCACGCGGGCTTTGTCAGCACAGCCATATAGAACCCGTCCATGCCGCCGATATCCGCCCAGATGTCCGGACGCAGCCGCAATCCGCCCTCTGGTGTGATCCATGCGGGATCGATGCCGGGCCGGTCCAGTGCCGCGCGGTCGACCGTCAGCGCAGGGTGGCGTTCCAGTGCCTCTTCGATCTGGACCTCGCCCTCGTCCGGCAGCAGCGAGCAGGTGCAGAACAGCAGGCGTCCACCGGGTTTCACCAGCGTCAGGGCGTGGTCGATCATGGTCTCCTGTTGCGCGATCAGGTCACCGAACTCGGACCCGTCCTTGGCATAGGGCAGATCCGGGTGACGCCGCATCGTGCCAGTCGCGGAACAGGGCGCATCCAGCAAAACCACGTCCCATTGCCCCGTCACGTCAAAGGCGTCATCGGTGCGCACGTCCGCCTTCAACCCCATGCGCCGCAGGTTCTCACCCACCCGCGCGATGCGCGTCGCGGAATTGTCCACCGCTGTCACTGTGGCACCGCGTGCGGCCAGCTGCATCGTCTTGCCACCCGGTGCCGCACAAAGGTCCAGCGCCGACAGGCCAGCGATATCACCCAAGAGCTGGACCGGGATCGCGGCAGCCGCGTCCTGCACCCACCAGTCGCCAGTATCGAAACCGGGCATCTGGCTGACCTGCCCCGCACCCGTGACCCGCACCGAACCGGTTGGCAAGATCTTGCCGCCCAGCGCTGCGGCGACAGCACCCGCGTCACCCTTTGGCGTGACATCCAGTGGCGGTGCGACAGCCTGAACGGCCTCCATTGCCGCGACATCAGACCGCCCCCAGGCGGCGACCAACGGCTGCCGCAGCCAGCCCGGCAGCAACGGCTGGGCCATTGCGTTCCATTTGTCCGGCCCGGCGGCGGCGATCTTGCGCAGGACCGCGTTCGTAAGACCCTTGAGCCGCCCGACATGCGGGTTGCGGCTGACGATTTCCACATAGGCGTTCACGACACCATGCGCCGCCTCGCCCTGCCCCAGCTCTACCGTACCCAGTCGCAGCGCGTTCATGACGTGATCTGCGGGAGTTTGCCGCAGGTGCGGTTTCAGCATCCGGTCGGCGCGGTCCAGCATCCGCAGGGTATCCGTGGCCAGCCGCTGCGCCCGCGCACGGTCCTGTGGTTCCAGGTGATCCAGCGCGCCTGCGCCGATCAGCTCGGACAGCAAACGGCCCTCTGTGGTGACCTGTTGCAGCAGATGATGGGCGGCGCGACGCGGCGCCAGACCGGAAGTGTCCATGAGCAAAGCCTTGTAGGGTGCGTGCTGCGACGTATATCAGCAGGAACGGACCGACAAGGACCCAGCCATGACAGACACCCAGGACGACCTGCCACCCGCCGCGAAACGCGCCCTCGCAGAGGCCGCAGAACGCCGCAAAAAGGCCGAAGAGCTTGCGCTGCCACCCGAACTGGGGGGGCGCAACGGACCCGAACCCGTGCGCTACGGCGACTGGGAAAACAAGGGGTTGGCGATAGACTTCTAGCGCAGACGCAGGCTGGCCGCGCGGCCTGCACCCTGATCGACGGTAAACCGGACCTCGTCGCCGCGCGCCTCGACCAACTGGCAGTTGTAGCCCAGATCGTCACCGCCCCAGTCCAGGCTGCGGCAGAAATAGCCGTCCTGCCACGTCCATTCGCCGGTCACGTCCCAGCCCATGGCGTCGCCCGTGATCGCGCCAGATGGGGAAACCGCGATATCGATGTTGTACAGCAGATGGGTCAGCCTTTGATCGCTGACCAGATCGAGGAAAACATCCTCGTCTGAAATGCGCTGCCAGTCCTGCGCCGCAGCGGCGACAGGCAACAACAAGAAAACGGCAATCAGGCGAAACAGGGTCATCGTGGCGTCCTCCTCTTACGAAAGCTAAGATAGGTCGCCCGCACGCAGATCAAGACAGGCTAAAGCCCCAGCACATTCAACATGTCGTAATGTCCCGGTGCACGATCCTGCCCCCAGAGCGCGGCCTTGAGCGCGCCGCGCGCAAACACACTGCGGTCGGTGGCACGATGGCGCAAAGTGATCTGCTCGCCGTCTGCGGCAAAGATCACATCATGGTCGCCCACCGTATCGCCACCCCGGATTGCATGGAAACCGATATCGCCCCGCTTGCGCGCACCGGTGATGCCATCACGCCCCGAATCGCGCACGTCGGCCAGATCGACACCGCGCCCGGCGGCCGCCGCCTCGCCCAGCATCAGCGCGGTACCGGACGGCGCATCAACCTTGTGACGGTGGTGCGCCTCGACGATTTCGATGTCGTAATCAGCGTCCAGCGCCGCCGCCACCTTTTGCGCGAGCACGGTCAGCAGATTCACGCCCAGCGACATGTTGCCAGCCCGCACGATTACCGCGTGATGGGCCGCGCGGTCGATGGCGGCGATGTCTTCGGGAGTCAGGCCGGTTGTGCCGATCACATGAACCGCACGCGCCTGTGCCGCCAGACCTGCGAACTGCACCGTCGCGGCGGGGGCTGTGAAATCAATCACGGCCTGCGCCTTGGCAAATGTCGCGACCGCATCGTCACTGACCGTCACACCCAGTGCAGCACCGCCCATTGCCGTGCCGATGTCCTGACCGACCCAATCGTGGCCGGGCCGTTCCAGCGCGCCCACCAGACGGCAGGCGTCCGATGCGGTCACGGTCTGCACCAGTATCTGGCCCATTCGTCCCGATGCCCCGGTGATCACAATGCCCGGCAGATCTGTCATGGTCTCGTCCCCTTGATATGCCCTGCCCTGATAGCGAGGTCGCGCCGTCACGAAAAGCCTTGCTTGGAAATCCCGCGCCCCACGGTTAGATGAACCACATGGCAAAGAAAAATTCTTCGGGCGGTGCCCCAAATCAACGACAGCTGCGGGTGGGCGAATTGATTCGTCGCCGTTTGTCGGAATTGTTGCAACGGGGCGAAATCCACGACCCCGACCTTGCACGCATGATGATTACCGTGGGCGAGGTGCGCTGTTCACCCGATCTGTCCGTGGCGACCGCCTATGTGCTGCCGCTGGGTGGCAACCAGAAGGAAGAAGCGCTGCTTGCGCTGCGCAAATCCCGCCACGAGATCCGGCGCGAGGTCGCAAAGGTGCTGAACATCAAGTTCGCCCCCGAAATCCGGTTCGAGATCGACGATACCTTTGACCGCATGGACGCGACCCGCGCCCTGTTCGCCGAGGAAAAGGTGCGCCGCGATCTGGACCAGGACGAAGAGTGATGCGCGCGCTGCTTGCCGGTTTGCTGCTGGCCGCCAGCCCCGCAGCAGCCGTCACCTGCGAGGACATCACGTTCGAAGGCACGTCGTTTACCGCCTGCACCGTTGACGCCACGACCGAGGATCTGCGCCTGTTCCACCGCGATGCGGCAGGCGAGGTTCTGGGCACATTCAGCAATATTGAAACCGCGATTGCGCCGCGGACCCTGGCGTTCGGAATGAATGCGGGCATGTATCACGAGGACCGCCGCGCGGTCGGCCTGTACATTCAGGACGGGGTGCAGACAGCCGGGATCGTCACATCCGACGGGCCCGGCAACTTTGGCCTGCTGCCCAACGGGTTGCTGTGCCTGACAGACGACAGCGCACGGGTCATCGAATCGCTAGCTTATGTGGCGACCGAACCCGATTGCCGTGACGCCAGCCAGTCCGGCCCGATGCTGGTCATCGACGGCGCGCTACATCCCGATTTCATCCCCAACAGCGACAGCCTGAACATTCGCAACGGTGTCGGCACCAGCGGCGACGGCACCCGTGCCGTCTTTGCCATTGCCAACCAGCCGGTGAATTTCCACACCTTTGCACGGTTTTTCCGCGACCGCATGGAAACGCCCGACGCGCTGTATTTCGACGGTCGCGTCTCTCGGATGCTGGCGCCGCAACTGGGGCGGAACGATTTTGGTCTGCCGATGGGGCCAATGGTCGGCGTGGTCGAATAGACCAGCCGCTTGACCCGGCGGCGCACGGGGCCTAGCACGCGCCTTCATCTATTCGGAGCATGACATGGGTCGTCGCAAAAAGGGTCGCAATATTTCGGGCTGGCTGGTCGTGGACAAACCCGCCGGAATCACCTCGACCAGCGTTGTGAACAAGGTGCGCTGGGCATTGGACGCCAATAAGGCAGGCCATGCGGGCACACTCGATCCCGATGCAACCGGCGTTCTGGCCATCGCCCTGGGCGAGGCCACCAAGACGGTGCCCTACATCACCGACGCGCTGAAGGCCTATACATTCACCGTGCGGCTGGGACAGGCCACGAATACCGACGACGCCGAGGGCGAGGTCATCGCATCCTCTGACGCACGCCCCACGGACGACGAAATCAAGGCAGCACTTGGCGCGTTCGTCGGTGACATCGAACAGGTCCCGCCGCAGTTTTCCGCGGTCAAGATCGACGGTGAACGCGCCTACAAACGCGCCCGCGACGGCGAGGCAATGGACATCGCGGCGCGCCCCCTCTGGGTCGACAGTCTGCTGATGGACGACCGCCCAGACGCGGACCATGTCACATTGGAAATGGTCTGCGGCAAGGGTGGCTACGTCCGGTCCATTGCCCGCGATCTGGGTCAGGCGTTGGGCTGCTACGGTCACGTGCGCGAGTTGCGCCGCATCTGGTCCGGCCCGTTCAAGGCCGAGGATGGCCTGACGCTGGACCGGATCGATGCGCTGGCTCGCACGCCGGAACTGGACGCCCATGTGCTGCCGCTCGAGGTGGGTTTGCACGACATGCCAGAGGTCACCTGCATGACAGCGAGCCTGGGTCCGCTGCGCAACGGCAACGCAGCCACGGTCATCGCAAACGGCATCGACTACGGAACCGAAGTCTGGGCATCGCACGAGGGGCAGGCGGTCGCCGTTGGCCGCCTGATGGGATCCGAAATCCACCCCAGCCGCGTCTTTGTACGCCATGACGACGCCTGACGGCACGGTTACACGGCATTTCACGGCACCCGATGGCACCGTGTCCACGGCGGTCTATTCGGACTGCGACAGCTACCGCTATGCGCTGACACGACGCTGGGGCGATGCCCCGACGCTGGCCTTTGTCATGCTGAACCCGTCCACCGCGACCGAGGCCGCGAACGACCCAACGATTGCACGCTGCGAAGCGCGCGCCCGCGCAGGCGGTCACGGTGGGCTGATCATCGCCAACCTGTTCGCCTTTCGCGCAACCGATCCGCGCGACCTGAAATCTGCTGCAGCGCCCATCGGCCCCGACAACGACCGCCTGCTGTTGGACATGTGCCGCAATGCCGGATTGGTCGTCGCGGGCTGGGGCATCCACGGTGTCCATCTGGACCGCGCGGCGACGGTCCGCGCGCTTTTGCGTGACAGCGGGCTGATGTTGCATACACTGGGCCTGACAAAGCATGGCCATCCGCGCCATCCACTATACGTCAGCTACGCCACCCAGCCGGAGCCATGGTCATGATCGACGGATTTACACAGACCCGGATCGACTGTGGCGATGTGCATTTGTCCGTGCACCGCGCCGGACAAGGCATGCCGCTGATCCTGCTGCACGGCTATCCGCAAAATCACCATTGCTGGGCCAAGGTCGCCCCGACATTCGCGCGGCATTTCGACGTGATCGTGCCGGACCTGCGCGGCTACGGTGACAGCGATGCGCCACCGGACAACGCGGAACACAGCACCTATTCCAAACGGACGATGGCCGCAGATATTGCCAACATGATGAATGCGCTTGGCATTGATCGTGCGCATGTGCTGGGACACGACCGGGGCGCACGGGTGGCCTACCGCTTTGCGCTCGACCATCCCGAGCGGATCGACCGTCTGGGTATCATCGAGATCGTCCCGACCGGGGATTTCTGGGGCGCATGGAACGCCGATCTGGCAATGGCGGCCTATCATTGGACGTTCCTCGCACAGCCTGCCCCCCTGCCCGAACGGATGATCAGCGCGGACGGCGCGGGCTACGCCGACTGGACACTGAGCGCCTGGACATTGGCAAAAGGGTTGAACGATTTTACCCCTGCTTCACTGGCATCTTACCGCGCGCAGATGGCCGATCCGGCGCGCGTTCATGCCATGTGTGCCGACTACCGCGCCGGTGCGTTTTTCGACAGACAGTTGGACGAGGCAGACCGCGCAAGCGGCGCACGGATCGCGGCACCGCTGCGATTCCTCTGGGCGGAAGGCGGGTTTCCCGCACGCACCGGCGACCCGCTGGACCTGTGGCGCGGCTGGGCAAGCGATGTCACCGGCAATGCCTGCCGGTCCGGCCATTTCGCGATGGAGGAAAATCCACAGGCGGTGCTGGACGCTTTCCTGCCGCACTTTGGGGCGTTAACCTAAGAGTCAGTTCACCCATAGGCCTGGCCGTTTTTGATGGTATCCCCGGTATCGCGACTGGACCGGGGGCGTTCCAATTCAAAGGATGTCAGAATGCTTGGGTTTCTTGGACTGTTCGGCCTCGCCATGGGCGGCCTTGTTTACATGCAAAACGATACCGAGGACGACGATCAAACGGTTAGCGGTACCGCTGCTGACGACACCAGCCAGATGGCGGGCCTTGACCAGATGCTGGACGCCAGTGGCACGGATGTTCTCGCGATGGTGCAGGTCGACGAAACCGCGGGGGACGACGCAGACGGGGGCGATTATGTCCCCCTAGACGACGGAACGCAGAACGATCCCCGCTGGATCGCGATTGCCCGGACCCAAGGCACGGATGACGATGATATCCTGTCCGGAGAAGAGACCAGCGACACCATGGACGGCGGCACAGGCGACGATACGATCACTGGAAAAGGTGGCAGTGACAGCCTGTCGGGCGGCGATGGCAGTGACCGGATCAACGCGGGTCAGGGGAATGACACCGTGTCCGGCGACGCTGGTGACGATATTCTCGAGGGCGGTTGGGGCAATGACACCCTGACCGGAGGAGAGGGTCGTGACACCATGTTCGGTGGACACGGTGACGATCTGATGAACGGCGCCGACGATGACGGGGCGCAGGATTTCATCAATGGTGGCGACGGCGATGACACCCTGATCGCTGGTCAGGACGACATACTGCACGGCGGCGACGGCAGTGATCTGTTTGTCATGAATGTCGGGGCCGGTGCGACGATCTCGGATTACAACGCCGCGCATGACACGATCGAACTGACCTATGACGACACACCGCCAGAATTGTCGACACAGACCGACGACGATGGCCTGACGCTGTTCGCCGACGGGGCACCGGCGGCGCGTCTGCTGGGGGTGACCGAACTGGACCTCGACACCGTGGTCCTGACACCTGCTGCATAAACTGCTTTTCTTTTGGTCGTGCGCTGACTATAGGCACGCATCCACCCTCCACGGGCCTTTCTGGACGACATCCCGGATTGCGCCATTCACCCTTTTACACAGGAGACCCCGATGTCGATTACACCCGAAGAAAAAGCACGGATCATGAAAGAATTCGCAACCAAGGAAGGCGACACCGGTTCGCCCGAGGTTCAGGTTGCGATCCTGTCAAGCCGCATCGCGACGCTGACAGAGCATTTCAAGACCCACAAGAAAGACAACCACGGCCGTCGCGGCCTGCTGAAGATGGTTGCCCTGCGCCGCAAGCTGCTGGACTACGCACGGTCCAAGGACGAAGCGCGCTACCAGGACCTGATCAAGCGTCTGGGTCTGCGCCGCTAAGCGCTCAACGCCCAGCGCCTAACGCATCAAGGAACACCCGCCGGATATCCGGCGGGCGTTTTGCGTTTCAGCGGAAAAAATTTGCCGATGCGCGGTTTCGGTGAAACCAAAACACGCCTTTTGCGTTCTCTTTCCAAGCAGGGTGTCGCGACGATTATCGTCGCACCTGCAACAAACAGGAGAACTCAAATGGGTGAACTCACAGACAAGGCAAAAGCAGCTGGCAACAAGGCCGCAGGTTCCATCAAGGAAGCGGTCGGCAAAGCCACCGACAACGAAGAACTGGAAGCTGAAGGCAAGGCGCAGCAGGTCAAAGGCTCTGCGCAGGACGTGTCCGGCACGGTCAAGGGCAAGTTGGGCGACGACGTCTGACCTTCACCCCAGAACGCAAAAACGCCCGCCGGTCATCCGGCGGGCGTTTCGCGTTTCATGTGGTGGGCATCAGTATTCGAACTTGCGAATCTCGCCCGATTTCAACCGCGTGCCGTAGCTGATCAATTCCCGACGGACAATTTTCATCAGGAAATACAGCGCAAAGATGTTCACCACGGCCATCGAGAAGATCGCGGCATCGGAGAAGTCGATCACCGGACCAAGGTTGGCAGAGGCACCGATCACGATGAACAGGCAGAAAACGATCTTGAACGCGATTTCCTTGTTCTTGCCTTCTCCGACCAGATAGGTCCATGCCTTCAGCCCGTAGTAGGACCAGCTGATCATCGTCGAAAATGCAAAGAGCACCACGGCAATTGCCAGCACGAAGGGGAACCATGAAATGGTGGACCCAAAGGCCGCCGACGTCAGAGCGACACCTGTGTTTCCGTCAACCGTCTGAATTGCGGTTCCTGCCTCGTTCAGGACGAACAGGCCCGTTTCGGGGTTCATGATCAACTGACCGGAAATCGTGATGACCAGCGCCGTCATGGTGCAGATCACGACCGTGTCGATCAGCGGCTCCAGCAGGCTGACGAACCCTTCGGTGATGGGTTCCTTTGTCTTTACGGCCGAATGCGCAATCGCAGCGGACCCGACACCTGCCTCGTTCGAAAACGCGGCACGGCGGAACCCCTGGATCAGTGCGCCGACCAGACCACCCGCAACACCCAGACCGGTAAATGCCCCGGCAAAGATCTGACCAAAGGCCTGACCGATCAGGTTGTAGTTGGCGATCAGGATGATCAGCGACGCACCGACATAAATGACCCCCATCAGAGGCACGACCTTTTCGGTGACGCGCGCGATGGATTTGACGCCGCCCACGATCACCGCGAACACGATCAAGGCAAAGATGATGCCCGTGATCCAGCCGGGATATTCACCGGTGATCTGCGTGATCTGCACATGCGCCTGGTTCGCCTGGAACATATTGCCACCACCCAGTGCGCCCAGGATGCAAAAGACGGAAAACAGCACCGCCAGGACACCACCACCTGGCAGACCCAGTTCGGCGAAACCCTTTTTCATGTAGTACATCGGGCCGCCGGACACGGTGCCGTCAGGGTATTCATTGCGATATTTCACGCCCAGGGTGCATTCGGTAAACTTGGCCGCCATGCCCAGCAGACCCGCGAGGATCATCCAGAACGTGGCCCCCGGTCCGCCGATGCCAACAGCAACCGCGACTCCCGCGATGTTGCCCAGACCCACGGTGCCCGACAGGGCCGTCGCCAACGCCTGGAAATGGCTGACTTCGCCCGCGTCATTGGGGTCGGAATAGTCACCTTTGACCAGCGAAATAGCGTGACCGAAATAACGGAACTGCACAAAGCCAAAGTAGATCGTGAAGACGGCTGCCCCAACGACGAGCCACATCACGATCCACGGGAAATTGGTGCCCGGCAGGTTGGAAAAAATCAGGGACACATAGGGGCCGGTTGCATTCGCAAAGGCCTGGTTGATGGTTTCGTCGATACCCTGCGCGCTGGCCGGTGCCGCGAACATCAGCGCCGACAGCGCAATCAAGAATCGGGAATAGAGGTATTTCATCATCTGCCCTTTCAGTTGACGACGGTAACGGGCACGCGCGCCTGCATCACCAGGTTGGATGTCGAGCTGCCGAAAAACCGCGCGCCGATTCCGGTATCCGCGACACGGCCCACGATGATCTGTTCCGCCTCGTGTTTCCGCGCGAGTCTGTCCAGCGTGTCGGACACGTTACCGTGCTGCACTACGCCGCTGGCCTTTTGACCATCAGCGATGACCTGGGCGACAGCCGGTTCGACGATCCGCGATTTTGCCAGATCGATTTCTTCCTCGCGCCGTTTGTGGCGCAGGGCGTTTTCCTCGGCGGTCTGGAATGCGAACGGCGACCATTCGATCACGTAGGCGATGACCAGCTCGCAGTCCCCGATCAGTTTCGCCAGCGCCTGTGCATGTTTCAATGCCCTTACGCCGCTGTCATGGCCATCAAGACCGACCAACAGTTTTGTTGTCATTTCGTGTTCCCCAGCTTGAAGCTGCGACATCGCAGCCCATTCCTGATAGTATCGCCATCAGCAGTTAGATGCGCCCAAAGATACCCCGACAAACAGAAAATTCGGCTGCGAAATGCACCCATCTCGGTCCAATTGAATTAAATCAAGCGACTGCTTTTAAATTCATCAAGATGAAAACTGCCCCTGCGTGACTGCGGAAAAGTCCACGATTCGCCTGACCCTTCCCAAGTGGGCGGAATTCGGATAAGGCCCAGATATCTTGAGGAAGACAGGCGCCCGGACCCCAGCGCCGAACAAGATACCGGGGTCAGGGGGAATACGCCCCCTACGCAACAGGGCCAAACGCCCGATAAGGAAGAACTGATGTTCAAAGAATTCAAGAAAAGCATGCAGTGGGGCGAAGAGACGCTCACACTCGAAACCGGCAAAGTTGCCCGTCAGGCCGACGGTACCGTGATCGCCACGCTGGGCGAAACCTCTGTCATGGCCAACGTGACATTTGCGAAAAAGCAAAAGCCGGGTCAGGACTTTTTCCCGCTGACAGTGCACTACCAGGAAAAATACTATGCCGCAGGCAAGGTGCCCGGTGGTTTTTTCAAGCGTGAGGCACGCCCCACCGAAAAAGAAACACTGACGGCACGTCTGATCGACCGTCCGATCCGCCCGCTATTCGTCCCCGGCTTCAAGAACGAAGTGCTGGTGATGTGCACGGTGCTGTCCCACGATCTGGTCAACGACCCCGATATGGTCGCCATGATTGCGGCCTCCGCTGCACTGACGATTTCCGGCGCGCCCTTCATGGGTCCGATCGCGGCCTGCCGCGTGGGCTATACGGATGGTGAATACATCCTGAACCCTGAAATCGACGACATGCACAACCTGCGCATGAACCCCGAGCAGCGTCTGGATCTGGTCGTCGCCGGCACCAAAGACGCCGTGATGATGGTCGAATCCGAAGCCTACGAGCTGACCGAAGACGAAATGCTGGGCGCCGTGACATTTGCCCACGACGCAATCCAGCCCGTCATCGACCTGATCATCGACCTGGCCGAGGAATGTGCCAAGGAACCGTTCGATTTCCAGCCGCCGAACTACGACGATCTGTATGCTGCCGTGAAATCGGCAGGCGAGCAGAAAATGCGCGACGCCTACGCGATCCTGGACAAGCAGGAACGCACCGCTGCCGTCGCACAGGCCAAGCAGGACATCATCGACGCCCTGAACGAAGAACAGCAAGAAGACGCAAACCTCGGCCCTGCGCTGAAAAAGCTGGAATCAAGCGTTCTGCGTGGCGATGTCGTGAAAAACGGCCGCCGCATCGACGGGCGCAAGCTGGACGAGATCCGCGACATCGTGTCCGAAACCGGCATTCTGCCGCGGACCCACGGTTCAGCCCTGTTCACCCGCGGTGAAACGCAGGGTCTGGTCGTCACCACGCTGGGCACCGGCGATGACGAACAGATGATCGACGCCCTGACCGGCATGTATAAATCCAACTTCATGCTGCACTACAACTTCCCCCCCTATTCGGTGGGCGAGGTTGGCCGCGTGGGTTCTCCGGGTCGTCGTGAAATTGGTCACGGCAAACTGGCATGGCGTGCGTTGCAGGCCGTTCTGCCGGCTGCGACCGATTTCCCGTACACCATCCGCATCGTGTCCGAGATCACCGAATCCAACGGGTCCAGCTCGATGGCATCCGTCTGCGGTGGCTCCTTGTCCATGATGGACGCCGGTGTGCCGCTGAAATCGGCTGTTGCCGGTGTGGCCATGGGTCTGGTGATGGAAGAAGACGGCGATTATGCCATCCTGTCCGACATCCTGGGTGACGAAGACCACCTGGGCGACATGGACTTCAAGGTCGCTGGCACCGAAAACGGCATCACCTCGCTTCAGATGGATATCAAGATCGCAGGCATCACGCCCGAGATCATGAAAAAGGCGCTGGAGCAGGCCAAGCAAGGCCGTCTGCACATCCTGAACGAGATGAGCAAGGCACTGACTGGGGCCGCTGAATTCAGCGTCCACGCGCCCAAGATCGAGACGATGCAGATCCCGACCGACAAGATCCGTGAAGTCATCGGTTCCGGCGGCAAGGTCATCCGCGAAATCGTCGAAGTGTCCGGCGCCAAGGTCGACATCAACGACGACGGTGTGATCAAGCTGGCATCCAACGACGCCGAGGCGATCAAGAAGGCCTACGACATGATCCACTCGATCGTGGCCGAACCCGAAGAAGGCGTCATCTACAAGGGCACGGTCGTCAAGCTGGTCGACTTTGGTGCCTTCGTTAACTTCTTTGGCAAGCGTGACGGTCTGGTGCACGTGTCCCAGATCGAAAATCGCCGCCTGAACCACCCCTCTGACGTGCTGAAAGAAGGCCAGGAGGTTTGGGTCAAGCTGCTGGGCTTTGACGATCGCGGCAAGGTGCGTCTGGCCATGAAGATGGTCGACCAGTCCACCGGCGAAGAGCTGAAGAAAGAGGAAGGCGACGCAGAGTAAGCGTCACCTTTTCGACAGCACGCATAGGGCCCCGGCGGAAACGTCGGGGCCCTTTTTTCGGGCAGCAGCGTGACAAGACGCCGGCGCGACTTAGTTTTCGGGACACACAAACCGGAGAAACATCATGCGCATTGCCATTTGCCTTCTTGCAACACTCACACTTGTAGCATGTGGTACAACAACAGGCATGAACACGCCTGCCACGATCGACGCCCCTAGCGGGGCCGACGCGGAAACTGCAACCTTGGGCAACACCGTCATCAACTAAGAGGGAGACCCCGATTTTTTGAGGAACCGAGCATGACCAAGATCATATTGACCGTAGCGGCACTTGCTGCACTGACCGCCTGCGCCCAGAACGTGCCAACCGGCAACGGCACCGTGGTGACACCCACGCCAATCATGACCGAACCCGCGATGAACAAACTCTGACACGACTGCCGGGCGACCTCGCGTCGTCCGGCATTGCTGCCGTTTACAGCAGTTTCAGTGCGATCAAGACCCAGACCGACAGGACGACACCGCAGGTCAGGGCATAACCGCCATTCCATCGCAGGCCGACGTGGCTTGCCGATACCTTGCCGTATTGTGCGATCAACAGGGTGGACGCGGTATAGGGCGATGTTGCCCCGCTCAGCGCCCAACCGCCCGTGATTGCGACAATGAACGCCGCAGGCGCGGCACCTATTTCCGCCGGGGCAGGCAGCAACGGCGCAAGCAGCGACACCGACAGGATCGGGTTCATCCCGAATTGCCCCGCCAACGGAATGGTCCAGAACAAGACCAGCAACAAGACAGGGGCGGGCACCGACGACAGGTCGATGCCGGACGACACGATGACAGGCGACAGCAGGGCAGCGCCCAGCGACCCGATGAAACCTGCCATGGCCAGCAGCACAATTTCCGACCTGTTTCCGGGCAATTCGGTCATGGCATAATCCCGCGCCCGTCCCGCGACATGCAGCACCGGATGCCGGTGATGGTTCAACACGTCCTGTTCCCCCATCCACAGCACCGCGATCACAGGCACGACGATCATCACGACCCCGACCACACGGACCCCGGTCCACAGGTGCAGGCCCAGCGTCACCGCCCCGATGACCAGCAACAATGTCAGCAGCGGCATCAACCGACGCAACCACGTGCCGTCTGGCGGATCGAACGTCGCGGCAGGGCCGCTGATGCGCGGCTTGAAGATGCTGTCCATCGCCCATCCGATGCAAACCAGAATCACACCCGACACGGCGCAGGGCAGCACGGCCCCGGCCCAGGTCGCGCCGGGGATCAACTGGGTCGAGATCGCCATGGAAAACGCCAGCGGCGACCAGGGCAAGGTTGCGATGAAACCGCGCTGGATCGCGACCAGCATGCGGCGCAACCGATGCCTGCGTCGTTCGGGATTCGGTTCCGCCGACACGCTTTGCGCGGCAAGCCCCCCCAAGAGCTGGATCGCACCATACATCAGGATCAGCCCGAACAATCCGCCGCCCGCGGTCAGGGCCAGATAACGCCGCCCCGGCGGCTGAGAGGCAAGGAATTCGCCTGTCTTGACGATCGGGGCCGAGGTCAGCGCCGCACTGCGCAGCGTTGTCAGCGCAGCAAAGAACCCGGTGATGAAACTGACCAGCATCACGGCCTCGATGATCGCCCTGCGGCCATCCGGCAAGACCACCAATGCGATCACCGTCAGCACAATGCCGATGATCAGGAATACCCGCCGCGACCAAGGAATATGCGCGGCAAACAGGGCCAGCGCCGCCACGCTGGACACCATCGAGACATTCAGAAAAGCATCGCCGCCACCCCATTCGTAGATGCCGCGCGCGATCATCGTCACGATCAGCAGGAGGCCGCCAATCGCATCTGTAAGTGTCAATCGTTGCATGGGTGCCTGCCTCTGGGTCAGGCTATGGATAGACGGGATAAATGCCGATCAAAACCCCGCATGAATATCGAGGCGGCCCCAATAATTCCTACGCCGTCACAGGCGCGGGCAATCGGACCGCGCAACATGATGCGCGGTCCGACAAGCGTTCAAAAATCGAGGTGTTCGACGTTCAGCGCATTGTCCTGAATGAATTCGCGGCGCGGCTCGACCACATCGCCCATCAGCTTGGTGAACAGGTCGTCAGCCTCGGCCAAGTCCTGCACCTTGACCTGCAACAGCGTGCGCGCGTCGGGGTCCAGCGTGGTTTCCCACAACTGATCCGGGTTCATCTCGCCCAGACCCTTGTAGCGTTGCAGCGTCAGTCCGCGCTCACCCTCTTCGAGGATGGCCGCCAACAGGTCCAGCGGTCCGTTGATCAACTGGTGGCGATCCTTGCGATGCAGCGTCGCGGGCAGTTCATAGACATCGCGCAGTGCCTGCGTAAAGGTGCCTGTCTTGCGGGCCTCACCGGACCGCAACAGACCACCGTCCAGCGTGCGGACCTCTTCGACGCCGCGCAGAATACGGGCCAAACGGATGCCATGGTCCTGCGTGATTCGCCCCTGCCAGCCGCGTTCCCATTCCAGCGCGATCAGGTTCAGACGGGTGGCGACCTTGTCCGCGACGCCTTGCAGGTCCTCGGACACCGCACCGGGGGCAAACGCCCCGGCGATGGCGGCCTGTTCCAAAATATGGCGCGGGTAATGGGTCGGAAACGCGTCCAGTACGCGGCGCAGGCTGCGCGCATCCTCGACCACGCGGCGCAGGTCCTGCCCTGTGATCTCCTCGCCGTTGCCCTGCCGCAGCATGGCACCCTCGATGCCCTGTTCGATCAGGTATTCGTCCATCGCGGCCTGATCCTTGAGGTAGACCTCTGACTTGCCGCGCTGCACCTTATAAAGCGGCGGCTGTGCGATATAGAGGTAGCCGCCCTCGATCAGCTCCGGCATCTGGCGGAAAAAGAACGTCAGAAGCAGCGTGCGGATATGCGCGCCATCAACGTCGGCGTCGGTCATGATGATGACCTTGTGATAGCGCAGTTTGGCGATGTTGAATTCGTCGCGCCCGATGCCGGTGCCCAGCGCCATGACAAGGTTGCCTATCTCTTGACTACCCAGCATCCGGTCGAACCGGGCGCGTTCGACGTTCAGGATCTTGCCCTTTAGCGGCAGGATCGCCTGCGTGCCACGGTCACGGCCCGTCTGGGCAGACCCACCGGCAGAGTCGCCCTCGACCAGGAACACTTCGGTCTTGGTCGGGTCTTTTTCGGAACAATCCTTCAGCTTGCCCGCGAGAAAGTTCACGTCCATCGGGTTCTTGCGCCGGGTCAGTTCGCGCGCCTTGCGGGCCGCCTCGCGGGCCAATGCGGCCTCGACGATTTTGCCGACGATGACCTTGGCGATCTGGGGGTTTTCCTCGAACCACTCGGCCAGCTTTTCACCAACAAGGTTTTCGACCGCTGGCCGCACCTCGGATGACACCAGCTTGTCCTTGGTCTGGCTGGAAAACTTGGGGTCGGGAACCTTGACCGACAGCACGCAGGTCAGACCTTCGCGCGCATCGTCACCGGTAAAGCTGACCTTTTCCTTTTTCGCGATGCCACTGGACTGGGCATAATTGTTGATCGTGCGGGTCAGTGCAGCGCGGAAACCGGCCATATGGGTGCCGCCGTCGCGCTGCGGAATGTTGTTGGTGAACGGCAACACCATCTCGTTATAGCTGTCGTTCCACCACATCGCGACCTCGACACCGATGTCGTCGCGCTCGCCCTTGACGTAAATCGGCTCTGGCAGGATCGAGGATTTCGACCGGTCCAGATATTTAACGAATTCCTTGACCCCACCGTCGTAATACAGCTCGGTCCGCAGCGGTTCTGCCGGGCGTTCGTCCTCGACAATGATGCGGACACCGGAATTCAGAAAAGCCAGTTCGCGCAGGCGTTTTTCCAGCGTGTGAAAATCATAGTCGCGGTTGCTGAATGTTTCCGTGCTGGCCAGGAACCGCACCTCGGTCCCCTTGCGCCCGTTCGCATCGCCGACCACGCGCAGGCTCTCGGTGGTGTAACCCCCCTCGAACCGGGCGAAATGCTCCTTGCCGTTGCGCCAGATGCGCAATTCCAGATAGTCGGACAGCGCGTTTACCACCGACACACCGACGCCGTGCAGACCGCCGGACACCTTATAGGAATTCTGGTCGAATTTGCCGCCGGCGTGCAGCTGGGTCATGATGACCTCTGCGGCTGACACGCCTTCTTCCTTGTGCATGTCGACGGGAATGCCGCGCCCGTTGTCGCCCACGGAAATCGATCCGTCGGCGTGAATTTTCACGTAAACATGGTCTGCATGACCGGCGAGTGCCTCGTCGATGCCGTTGTCCACAACCTCATAGACCATGTGGTGCAGGCCCGACCCGTCATCAGTGTCACCGATGTACATGCCGGGGCGTTTGCGTACAGCCTCCAACCCCTTGAGAACCTTGATGGAATCGGCACCATAGGCGGTGTTTTCAGCGTTGTCGTCGACCATGCGGAATTATCCTTGTTCTTATCCGCAAAATATATGCTTTTTTGCCGGTCCTGTCACCCGCAAACCCCCATATTTTGTGGTTAGACAAAGGGTATCGCAAGACCCACGGCGATCAGCAAACCGCCTGCAATCCGGTTGGTTCGGCGCAGTGCGACAGGCGAGGTCAGCAGCGCCCGCGCCCGCCCGAAAAAGAACGCCAGGATCAGGTTGCCCATCAGCGGCACCACAAAGGATGCCGTGCAGATCGCGACCACGTCCCAGCGCGTCAGTGCCCCCAGATCAAAGAACCCCGGCAACACCCCCATGTAGAACAGTACCGCCTTTGGATTGCCGAGGATGACAGCCAGCCCGGCCAGAAAACCCGCCCACATGCCAGGCCGTGTCAGACGAGAGTTCGACGCCACGCCGCTGCCCGCGTTGCGGATCACCAGCCACCCCATCACCAGGAACGTGATGCAGGCCACCCAGCGCAAGACGGTCATGAAATCCGCATAGACCGACACGACCCAGGACACCCCGAGGATCGCCAGCAAGGGCCACAGCACGTCGCCCACGACGACACCCAGCGCCAAAGGCCAGGCCGCGTTGAACCCACCCGACATGGTGCGCGCGATCAATGCAACCCAGACAGGTCCCGGCGTCAGGAACAACGCAAAAAGCGCACCGACATAAAGCGCCATATCACCAGCCGAGATCGTCAAAACAGATGCCCCACCAGATCGACCCGTGCCTGAAAATCCCATGCGCTGCCCCGCAGTGGCAGGATCATCAGCCCGTCATCGACCCGTGATTTCATTCCTTGGGTCTGCGCGTCGTCCAGCAGCGCGTAGGTCAGCGTGTTATTGGCCCGCAGAAATCCGTGACCTGCGTAGATCGGCCTGTCGCCGAACAGCACGACAAATTCCGCAAGCGACGCACGCGCCTGCGTCAACGCCTCTGTCAAGAGCGCGCCTGCAATACCCTGCCCGCGACAGGCAGGATCGGTCGCCACCTCGGCCAGACCGATGATCGGCACCAGTCGCGCCCCCAGCCGGATGTCGCGCATCAACAGCGCCACATGCCCCAGGATGTCGCCGTCCCGGCGCGCCACGATCCGCAGATGGTGGCGCTGCTTGAAAAATGACCGACCATCGAAACCGGGGCCGAACGCGCGGTCAAGCAGGGCCGCGATCGCGCTGTCATCCTGTGCGGTCAGCGCCATTTCGGGAATGACATCAATCTGCATGGCTTGGCTCCGGTGTCACCGTCGACGCGCCGGCGCTGTCGGTCACGCGCAGGTATTGCCCGCGCGCGCCCAGCGCATCAAACAGGCCCGGTTCCGTTCCCGTCATCCAGGCCTGTGCGCCCAGCGCGCAGATCTCGTCATAGAGTGCGGCCCGCCGGTCCGCATCGAGGTGCGCCGCAACCTCGTCCAGCAGCAGGATCGGCGGCTGGCCAGTATCGCGCGCGAGCGCGCGTGCATTCGCGAGGATCAGACTGATCAGCAGCGCCTTCTGCTCGCCCGTCGAACAGTCGCGTGCAGGCACACCCTTGGCTGCATAGACCGCTTCAAGATCGCTGCGGTGCGGTCCCGACAGCGTACGCCCCGCCGCCATGTCGCGCCCCCGACCGTCCTGGAACGCCGACAGCAGGGCCTCGGCCCCGTCGGCCATGATCTCGCCAGTGTCCGTCAGCGCCAGTTCGCCTATCGGAAATGCCGTCGCGGCTCCGTCTTGCGCTGCAATCAGGGCCGCGACACAGACCGCGCGGTTGGCTTGCACTGCGGCCCCCGCTTCGGCCATCTGCTGCTCCAGCGCGCCATACCAGTGGGCGTCGCGCACCATGTCCTTCAGCAGGCGATTGCGTTCGCGCATCGCGCGCTCGTAACGCAGGCTCGCCTCGGCGTGGTCAGGTACAAAGGACAGTGTTGCGCGGTCCAGAAACCGCCGCCGCCCCTCGGCCCCTTCGATCCATAATCGATCCATCGCGGGGATCAGCCACAGCACCCGCACCACGCTGGCCAGTGCGGTCTGCGTCGCGGCCTTGCCATCGATCGTGACCGTCCGGGACGCGGTGCCCTCCGCCCCAGTCACCAATTCGGTCACCCGGCCAGTGTTGCTCAGTTCGGCTGAAATCTTCCATCCCAGCGCCTCTGGCTTGCGCGCGACGTCGCCGGTCTGGGCACGCCGCAGCCCGCGGCCCGGAGACAGATAAGAAATCGCCTCGATCAGGTTCGTCTTGCCCGCACCGTTCGGGCCATGAATCGCCACTGGACGCGCATCAACGTCCAGCACCGCCCGCTTATGCGAGCGAAAGTGCGACAGCTGCAAATGCGTCACCGCAAGGCTGGTCACGCGGCATCCATTCTTCTGGTCAAAAATATCCCCGCCGGAGGCATCGGATAATCGTCAGATTATCCGATCAAACCCGCATCGGCATGACAACATAAACCGCAGAGGTATCATTGCCTTCGCGCATCAGCGTCGGATCACCGGACGAGTTGAACAGGAACACCGCATTTTCGCGATCCACCTGGCTTGCGATTTCCAGCAGGTATTTCGCGTTGAACCCGATCTCCAGACGCTCATCGCTATAGGCCACGGCCAGCTCTTCTTCGGCGTTGCCGCTGTCGGGGGCATTCACCGACAGGATCAGACGATCCTCGTCCAGTTGCAGTTTCACGGCGCGCGATCGCTCGGAACTGACGGTCGCGACCCGGTCCACCGCCTTGGCAAACTCAGAGGCGTCGACTTCCATCTTGCGGGTGTTGCCGGTCGGAATGACGCGGGTGTAGTCGGGGAATGTCCCGTCGATCACCTTGGACGTCAACGTGATGTCCGGGGTGGCGAATCGCACCTTGGTCTCGGACACCGACACGGCCACCTGCAAATCGTCATCATCCAGCAGCTTGCGCAGCTCGCCCACGGTCTTGCGCGGGACGATCACACCGGCCATGCCGGATGCGCCCTGTGGCAGATCCGCGTCGATGCGCGCCAGCCGGTGACCGTCGGTCGCGACACAGCGCAGAACCTTGCCGCCTTCGCCGTCCGCCTCGTGCATGTAGACACCGTTGAGGTAATAGCGCGTCTCTTCGGTCGAGATTGCGAATTTCGCCTTGTCGAACAGGCGGCGCAGCACCGGTGCCGGCGCGCTGAAGTTGGTGGTGTAGTCGGATGTCGCCATCACCGGGAAATCTTCGCGCGGCAGCGTCGCCAGCTGGAAATTCGAACGGCCTGCCTGAATCGTCAGACGTCCGGAGGCCGTATCCTCGGACAGGGTGACCAATGCACCATCCGGCAATTTGCGGACGATCTCGTTCAGCGTGACGGCAGCCACCGTCGTCGCACCGGCGCGGTCAACCTTGGCAGGCGCGCGGTCCACAACCTCGATATCCAGATCGGTGGCGCGGAACTGCACGGTGTCGCCTTCGGCCTCGATCAGGACGTTGGCCAGGATCGGAATGGTGTTGCGCCGCTCGACGACCGATTGCGCCTGTGCAACCGCCTTGAGTAGGCTGGCCCGTTCGATGCTGAATTTCATGGTCGTCCCCGTCGTTGACCGGCCACCCGCGGGCCGGACCGTGACGCTACTGCTTTTCGGCTCCGACTCAAGGGTTTTTCAAACGATTTATCCGCTGTGTGGCTACTCTTCCAACGCGCGGCGCAGGTTTTCCAGATCATCCGCGATCTGGCTGTCGGTTTGGGCCAGATCCTCGATCTTGCGCACCCCGTGCATCACGGTCGTGTGGTCCCGCTTGCCGAACCGGCGACCAATGTCAGGCAGCGACCGGCTGGTCATGGTTTTCGACAGATACATCGCCACCTGACGCGGCCGGGCAAAGCTGCGGACGCGCTTTGGCCCCAGCATGTCGGACAGGCGAATGTGGTAGTAATCGCTGACCTTGCGCTGGATTTCCTCGACCGTGACCTTGCGGTCGTTGGCACGCAGGATATCCGCCAGACAGTCGATCGTCTGATCCATGTCGATATCCAGCCCCACCAGGCTTGCGTGGGCGAACAGACGGACCAATGCCCCCTCCAGGACACGTACGTTCGTCGTGATCCGCTGGGCCAGGAATTCCAGTACACCGGGTGCAACCTTGAGGTCAGGATAGATGTCCTGCTGCTGGGCCACCTTGGACTGCAACACGCCAAGGCGCAGTTCGTAATCCGTCGGATGCAGGTCGATCACCAGACCGCATTGCAGGCGCGACCGCATGCGGTCTTCCATGTTCTTGATTTCACCGGGCGCGCGGTCGCCGGACAGAATGACCTGTTTGCGGGCGTCGACCAATGCGTTGAACGTGTGAAAGAATTCTTCCTGTGTCGAATCCTTGCCGCCCATGAACTGGACGTCATCGACCAGCAATACGTCAACGGACCGCAGCAGGTGCTTGAATTCCATCATCTTGCGTTCGCGCAGCGCGGTGATGAACCGGTACATGAACCGTTCGGCTGACAGATACAGCACGTTCAGCTCCGGCTGGCGCTGGCGAATCTCGTTGGCGATGGCGTGCATCAGGTGGGTCTTGCCCAGGCCGACGCCGGAATACAGGAACAGCGGGTTGAACGTTACGGGGCCGCCTTCGGCCACACGGCGTGCTGCGGCATGTGCAAGCTCGTTGGGTTTGCCCACGACGAAATTGTCGAATGTCATCTGCGGGTCCAGCGGCAGGCCCAGCGGGTCGGAATCATGTCCGAAATCGGCGGTCGATGTCTTGGCAGTGGCGGCCTTGACCGGCTGCGCCTCGGACGGGTTCGCCTGACGATCAGCGTTCACGCCAAACCGCAGGCGGCTGACTTCCTGACCGTTGCGGTTGAAACTATAGACGATCATATCGCCAAAATGCT
Source organism: Loktanella gaetbuli (assembly GCF_020531945.1). Classification (NCBI taxonomy): domain Bacteria; kingdom Pseudomonadati; phylum Pseudomonadota; class Alphaproteobacteria; order Rhodobacterales; family Roseobacteraceae; genus Loktanella; species Loktanella gaetbuli. The sequence continues at coordinate 473,267 of NZ_JAJATZ010000003.1, read as the reverse complement.
GTTCGACGTAATTTCCGATAAAGGCCGTCGGCACATCAAAGGACACGACGCCATCGGAAACACCCGCATATTCCAGAGAGGCAATCCAGCTTTGGAATTTTGCCTTGCTCATGCTGTTCCGTAGATCGTCCTGTACCCGTCCCCACGCGGTCGCTTCGCCCATTTTGCCTGCCCTGTTTCCCAAATCATCTCGACAGGGTCTCCCTGCCGCGCCGCACATCAGACCGGGGCGGATCGCACATCTCCAAGAGCCTAACCCTGAACATGGCACCATCGCCGTCTTGTTCACGCCAACGGATCGGATGACCCGTCACCGCCTTGCGTGGGATACACGGACTGTGCAGACGCGGGTGCGCAGAGCACCCGGACACAGACACAGAACAAGCGTTCGCACGAAATGAATTTCGCGCGCTGATCCTCGCTTTTCTGTCGAAAGCACGACGCCTAAGGAACACATCGCTGGGCCGCCGCATACCGGCGCAAACCCGTTCCTGTTTGGTCGCGGCCCTCCATGTTCCCCCCGGAACGAAGTGAATCGCTGGGTGAAGTTAGCAAGGTGTCAGAGGGCATCACAACCGCAACAACGCGCTTGACTCACGACTCCGTGCGAAAGAATCCCTGACCCCTTTGAAACGTCACAAATTTTTTACAGCGGCGACTCGGGCATGAAAAAAGCGCGCCCCGGCAGGAGCGCGCTTGATCGTCGTCATTGGGCCACAGAGGCCCCAGAATCAGCCCAGTGCTTTGACGCGGCTGGCCAGGCGGGACATCTTGCGGGCCGCTGTGTTCTTGTGGACGACGCCCTTGGTGACGCCACGCATCAACTCGGGCTGTGCGGCCTTCAGGGCAGCAGCAGCAGCGGCCTGATCGCCAGAGGCGATGGCCTCTTCGACGGTGCGCAGGAACGTGCGGATACGCGAACGGCGCATCTTGTTGACGGCAAAACGGGCTTCGTTCTGTTTTGCGCGCTTCTTGGACTGTGGTGTATTGGCCATGCTGGGCTTCCTTCGGGTCGATCAAATACTGTTATAGCGCCTGAACGGCCCGCCCGGGTTTTCACCTACCGGGTTGATCTGCCAAAGCGGGCATCACGCGCATGTAGGGCGGCCTATAAGGGGCGCCGCCCCGTTTGGAAACCCCTTACTTGTCGCGGAACTGCGCCTCGCGCTTTTCCTGGAACGCCGCCATGCCCTCTTTCTGGTCCTGCGTCGCGAACAGACCATAGAAGGTGCGCCGTTCGTAATTCAGGCCCTCGGCCAGCGAGACCTCGAACGACCGGTTCACGGTGTCCTTGACCGCCATGGAGGCAAGCAGCGACTTTGCCGCGATCTTGGCGGCGGCACCGCGCGCCTCGTCCATCAGCTTTTTCGCGGGCACGACCCGGCTGACCAGACCAGAGGCCAGCGCCTCTTCGGCATCCATGAAACGGCCCGTCAGGTTCATGTCCATTGCCTTGGCCTTGCCGACGGCATGCGCCAGACGCTGCGTGCCGCCCATGCCGGGGATGACGCCCAGATTGATTTCAGGCTGGCCGAACTTGGCCGTATCGGCCGCGATGATGAAATCGCACATCATCGCCAATTCGCACCCGCCACCCAATGCATATCCGGCCACTGCGGCGATCACGGGCTTGCGGATCGCGGTGATGCGTTCGGACTGCGCCTGGAAATAGGCCTGGCCGACCATGTCGACATAGGACTTGTCTGCCATCTCGGTGATGTCCGCACCGGCGGCAAACGCCTTTTCCGATCCGGTGACGATGATGCAGCGGGTCTGGTCGGACCCATCGGCCTCTTCCAGCGCCTGGCACAATTCCTGAAGCAATTGCTGATTGAGGGCATTCAGCGCGTCAGGACGGTTCAATGTGATAACCGTGATGTCATCGCTGGTGTCGACTGTGATGGTCTCAAAGGCCATGCGGCACTCCGTTTGATCGGGTCATTTGGTCGTGTCAGGCAACCGTGTTGCTTCAAACACGCGCGGCGATCAAGCTATCTTTGACAGCCGGGGCAAAAGAACGATGACCGCCCGGACTGAACGATACGGTCAATGACGCCGGGGCATCCATCACGCGTGCAGGGCGCGCCCTCGCGGTCATAAACGGCAAAGCCATGCTGAAAATATCCAAGCTCTCCATCCGCTTGGCGGTAGTCGCGCAGACTGGATCCGCCCGCTGCAATCGCCTCTTGCAGGACCTTCCGGACCAGCGGCACGAGGCCCGCAATCCGCGCGGCGGAAATGCGTCCCGCCTTGCGCGCAGGATGGATTCCCGCCCGGTGCAGCACCTCGCACACGTAGATATTGCCCAGACCCGCGACGATTCGCTGGTCCAGCAATGCCGATTTGATCGGCGTGTTCCGCCCCTTAAGTCGCCCGACAAGGTATGTTTCGTTGAATTGGTTGGAAAGGGGTTCCGGCCCCAGATCACGCATCAGCCAATGCGCATCCGCCTCTGCCGTGGGCATCAGGTCCATCGCCCCGAACCGGCGCGCGTCGTTGAACGTGATCCGCGCGCCCTGCCCCATGTGAAACACGACATGATCGTGTTTTGCCGGGGCCGGATGTGGGTGATGGAATTTCCCTACCGTATGGCCCGAAATCAGCATCCGACCGGACATGCCCAGATGGATCAACAGTGTTTCGTCACTGTCCAGATCGGCCAGAATGTATTTCGAACGCCGCCGCAAACCACGCACGGTTGCCCCTGTCAGCCGGTCCGCCATCCTGTCGGGAAACGGCCAGCGCAGGTCGGGGCGATTGACCTCGGCTCGCTGGATCAGCTGACCTTCCATCACCGGGGACAACCCGGCGCGTACGGTCTCGACTTCTGGCAATTCGGGCATGCAGTGTTCCTATGTGTCGCACGACGTTGTAGGTGGGTTGCGGCGTCCTACATCTGGGGCGAGACGAGAAGGACGACAACCCATGACCGACGGACCCAATACCACGCATTTCGGCTTTGAAACCGTCGATGAGGACCAGAAGGCGGGCCGCGTCAGGGGTGTCTTTTCGTCTGTCGCATCGAAATACGACATCATGAATGACGTCATGTCAGGTGGGATCCATCGCATCTGGAAGGATGCGATGATGGACTGGCTGGCCCCGCGTCCCGGTCAGCGACTGCTGGATGTGGCAGGCGGCACCGGCGATATTTCGTTCCGGTTTCTGCGCCGCGCGGGTTCAGGCCACGCCACGGTACTTGATCTGACCGAACCCATGCTGATCGAGGGTCGCAAGCGGGCAGAGGCCGAACGCATGGCCGGTCAGCTGGACTGGGTCGTGGGCGACGCGATGGCACTGCCGTTCGAGGACAACTCCTTTGACGTCTACACCATCAGTTTCGGCATCCGGAACGTGACCCGCCCCCAAGAGGCCCTGAACGAGGCATACCGCGTCCTGCGGCCCGGGGGCCGCCTCATGGTGCTGGAATTCAGCCAGCTGCCCAACCCCATGATGCAAAAGGCCTATGACGCCTACAGCTTTAACGTCATCCCGCGGATGGGCCAGATGATCGCCGGTGATCGTGACAGCTATCAGTACCTTGTCGAATCGATCCGCAAGTTTCCCGATCAAGAGACATTTCTGGGGATGGTTCGGCAGGCAGGGTTTGAAAACGCCAAATATCGCAACCTGACGATGGGTGTCGCTGCCCTTCACTCTGGCTGGAAACTCTGATCCGTGCGCGGCCCGCATAACATCATCCGCCTGATCCGCACCGGTGCCACGCTGGAACGCACCGGCGCGATGCGTGTGATCATGGACGCATTCGAGGTCGGACCGCTCTTGCGCGGTGTCGTCCGCGGCGTGGTCTGGCCGTTCAAATGGCTGGGCTACAAGGGTGACGTGACCATGCCGCCCGCCCCGCGCGCGCTGACGGCGCTTGGCCCCGCCTACATCAAGTTCGGCCAGGTCCTGTCGACCCGACCCGATGTCGTCGGCAACGAAATGGCAACGCAACTGCGCGTCCTGCAGGACAAGCTGCCACCCTTTTCCCTCGCCGAGGCCCGTGCCGAGGTGCGCCGCGAACTGGGGGTCGAGGTCGAGGACGTTTTCTCCAGTTTCTCCGACCCGGTTGCGGCCGCGTCCCTGGCGCAGGTGCACAAGGCCACGCTGGCCGCGACCGGCGAGGATGTCGCCGTCAAGATCCTGCGCCCTGGAATCGAGCGCGCCTTTCGCCGTGACATTGACGCATTTTATTTCGCCGCACGCTTTGTCGAGGTGCTTTCGCCCGCATCCCGCAGGCTGAAACCGATGGACGTGATCACCCATTTCGAAGGTGTGGTCATGGGCGAATTGGATCTGCGCCTCGAAAGTTCGGCCGCGGCGGAATTTGCCGCCAACACCGAAAACGACGCCGGGTTTCATGTGCCGCGCATTCGCTGGGACCTGTCGGGCCGCCGCGTGATGACGCTGGACTGGGCCGAAGGCATCGGGGCCGGCGATATCGACGCGCTGGACGCCGCCGGTCTGGACCGCAAGGCAATCGCGGACCGTGTGCTGACACTGTTCCTCAACCATGCGCTGCGCGACGGTTTCTTTCATGGCGACATGCATCAGGGAAACCTCAAGATTCGCGCCGATGGCACCATCATCGCTTATGATTTCGGGATCATGGGGCGCATCGACAGCTACACCCGCAGGGTCTACGCGGAAATCCTGTTCGGCTTTATCCGGCAGGATTATCAGCGCGTGGCCGAGGTCCATTTCGAGGCTGGCTATGTCCCCGCCGACAAGGACGTGGATGAATTCGCCCGCGCGCTGCGTGCCGTCGGAGAACCGATATTCGGGATGGACGCCAGCCGCATCTCCATGGCCCGGCTCTTGTCTTACCTGTTCGAGGTCACCGAACGCTTTGGGATGGAAACCCGAACCGAACTGATCCTGTTGCAACGCACCATGGTCGTCGTCGAAGGCGTGGCGCGCACCCTCGATCCCAACATGAATATCTGGCAATCGGCCAAGCCGGTGGTTACCGACTATGTCAGCAAGAGCATCGGGCCACGCGCCCTGCTTGATGATCTGCGCCGCACCGCGATCATCCTTGCGCGGTTCGGACCACAGCTGCCGCGCCTCGCCGAAGAGGCGCTGATCCGTCTGAACAACCCACCGCCACCGCCCCGTCCGCAGCGCCGCATCGCGCGTATCTCTTGGGCCGCGCTGGGTGCGACGATCGTTGGTCTGCTCTGGCTTGCTGAGAGCATTCTTTAACGCCCCCGAAGCGCCGGATCACGCACCGCAGTCACCTCTGCCGCAGGAACCTTTTGCCCCGAGGCGAACAGGATCATGTTCTGACCATTTTCAACACGCACTTCGGCGATGGTCCCGTAAATCCCGACCGGGTCCTGCGACAACACCTCGCCGCCACGCAGGCTGACCGTTTCGAAACTGTAGCGCCCGTTTGGCAGCGGCGCGCCGTCAGCCGTCACGCCAGCCCATGTCAGCGGATCGTTCCCAACCGGAATGGGGATGCGCTGCACCTCATTCCCACTGACATCGCGGACAATCAGCCGCGCGTCCTGCGCCCCGCCAGGCATGATCGGATTGATCGTGATCGGTGTGCCGTCGAACAAGACCGCGCCTTCGGTCCGCGCTTCCAGCCCGACCCAGCCTGCCAGTTGCGACAAACCGCCGGCGGCCAGTTGTCCTGTCATGATCCGCAGCAGATCATTGGTCTGAACCTGCTGTTCGACCCCCGAAAACGTCGCAAGCTGCGTCGCGTAATCGGCCGAATCCACCGGGTCAAGAGGATCCTGATTCTGCATCTGCACCGTCAGCATCTTGAGGAAAGTCTCGAAATCGGCACTGATTGCGGTCGTGTCTGCCGCAGGCACGGCAGTCGCCGCCGTCTGCAATTGCTGGGACGTGATCTGCGAAATTTCCATTTTGCTTTCCTTCAGAGCCTGAGGTCCAAACCGCCGGTACGCAGCGCCACCGGCTGCGGCTGGATCGGTTGCTCGCCGGTTGAAACAGTCCCGATCTCGTTTGCGTTCTGCGACGGCTCGGGTTGCCCCTTCGCACGATCACGGGTCGCACCACCCGCGTCGAAATCCAGCGTCACCGATGTGTACCCCAGGGCACGCAGCTCTTGCTGCAACCCATCGACATGGCGCCGCATCAGGTCCGCGGTTTCCGGCCGTTCAGTCAACACATGGATGGCCATGCCGTGATCCTGCGCTGTCAAAGTCATCCGGACGCGCCCCAATTCAGCCGGGTTCAGCGCCAACTCAACCGTGCCTTCGGTGGCCTGATTGATCGTGACTGCGATCTGCTGCGCGACGGAGCCCGCAACGGGCGAGGCGACAGTTGACCTTGGAACACGCTCTGCCTGCAAATCGCCAGACCCAAGGCCCAAAGGCGCAAACGGCGTCATCAAATCGGATCGCGCACCACTGTCCGACGTCAATCCAGCATGAACGGATCTCAGGAGGTCGACAGAATCACGATCGGGTCGCATCATCGAGGTGATCCCACCGAAAATGCTACTTTTGTCATGTGGATCTGAAACAGGCGTTGCCTGAATTTCAACCGCACCTTGTCGCTGTCCCTCCAGCGTACGCCGAAAGGCCTGTTTGTCGATCGCCGACAGTCCAACAGTCATGTCGTCCGACACTGCGCCGCCCAAGGGCGGCATCACGGGCACCGTGTTTGCTGTATGCAAACTGACCGCAGTTTGATCGTCCTGGCGCAACTGCAGGTCGGTGCGCGGCATGGACGTTCGCGGCGCGGTCGCAAAACCGACCACTGGGTTTGTGACCGCGATTGCAGCTGGGCTGATCGTGGTGGCAGCAGGTATGATTTGATCAATGGACTGAAAAAGCGCGCTTTTTTGCGTATCCCCCCTTACGAATTGATCGTTCGCCTTGTCCGACACATCGAGTTTCGCAGTCGTCGTGTCGGTCAAGGTCGACACCGGTTGTCCCGGTGATTCTTGTGACTTTGCATTTGGTGCCCCGATCTCTTTGACGGGCGACACGACTGTCAGATTGCCGTCGGTGTCAATTTGCTGCGCAGTCATGCCCTCTGCCGCACGGAACCCCCGGTGGGCATCGACACGCACACCGGGACCGTCCGTGCCTGTGAGGAATGGCATATCTTCGGTTTCAGTAGCGGCAGGCCACGAAGAAGAAGCCACCACTGCCTTCACTGCCCTCTCGTTTTGAGGCATGTGCATCAACACCATTGGATCGGTTGGTATCGGCAAAATCGCCTGCGGTAGAGGTCCGGACGCACCCGCGTCAATGATATCGACCAGATGAGCAGATTCGTTTTCGTCACCCGCTTCGCCCCCAGCGGCCTTTTCCTGATCTGGCATCTGCCAGACGCCGACATCCCCAGTCAGGAATTCGTCAAACGGAGCTGACGGCACCGTGACATCGCTGGGCGACACAACGTCAAACAGCACCTGCCCTCTCGTCATGCCAGGCCCCAGAGCGATCTGCATTGCGTCCTCCTTGTGACTCTAGCGCTTTGATGAAGCACAGAAGTTAGCAAATGTTTTACCCCACTGCGCTTTCTTGGACGGATCGCAACAAGAGGTGCCATCGTGATCCCCACTGCTGTTCCGCCCGTTCCGCCCAGACAGTTGCCAGTTGCAACTGGCCCGGACACCGATTTGCTGCAGGCCGCCCGCAAGCTGGAGGCAACATTCCTTTCGGAAATGCTCAAATCCATGCAATTCGATGGGGCGGCTGGCCCATTCGGCTCCGGGCCCGGTTCGGATCAATTTTCATCGTTTCTGCGTGACGCGCAGGCGGAAAAGATGGTGGCCGCCGGCGGTATCGGCATCGCCGAATCGCTCTTTAACGCGATGAAGGCTCGCACCGATGACTGACCGGATCACCCTGCTTTGCGAAAACCTCCTCAAAGAGGAGTGGACCGCCTTGCGAACCGGCGATCTTGAAAAATTGTCCGGCCTGACGGTGCGCAAGGATGCGCTGATCGCGGAATTCATGCAGCTTGCGCCCGACGGTGCGGCCTTGGCCCGCATGACGACGTTGATGAACCGAAACGGCAAATTGCTCGAGGCACGTTGTGCGGGCATCAGGGCGGCGGCCGCGCGGCTGGCCGAGATCAGATCAGTCAAGGACGGCCTGAGCCTTTACACGCAGGCCGGCCAAAAGGAACGAATCGACGCGTCAGACCCTGTCATGGAACGGCGGGCCTGATTTTGCCGTCTCCACAAAATTGCCCTGAAAAAACCTTGGGGCATTAACGCACCGTACACGGAATTCAGGGCATCAAGTCGAGGTTCAGAATGAACGGCCCTTTCCGGTTCTTGTCAGAATGACACGTCACTCGCCCTGAAAACGGGGTTCACTCTTACCAGAGGGCGGCAAAAGCCGTCGCAAATAGGACAACGCATATGGCGACCTTCCAGGCCCCGCCGTGATGCCCGCCACCTGCGATGACTTTCTTGCGTTTGATGATGATCGGTCGATTGCTACCAGTGCTCATGTCCAGTCCTTGCGTTGCCACCCGTGACGGGGATGACAACTCAGGGATGAACAAGGCACTAACCGCAAAATGCGCGGAATTTAGGTTGCGAGATCCTTATGGACATAGATCTCGTCCACGCCGCAGAATTCCGCCAGATTATAGCCATGTTCGCGCATCAGTGCCGCGATGTCGCGCGCGGTGGTGTTGTTCTCGATCGCCCAGACGCCGACCTTGTACTTGTCAAAGTCGAAGGCCCGCAGCGCGGCCAGCTCTCCGCCCTCTATATCAAGCGAGACAAAATCCACCTCGGTCACGCCTATTTCGTCGAACAAGGCGTTCAGAGTCCTTGTCGGCACGGTGATGCTGTCCTCGGCGTGGCGCGGATCGGCGCGCACCCGTTCCAGCAGCTTGGCATCATAGGTGCCTTTCAGCCCGCTCATCTGGGTATAGCCCTTGGTCACCGCAATGAACGGTGCCTCGCCGTCGCTGTCAGAGATCGCATAGGGCAGGCAGGGTGCCGTGCGCCACATTGCTGCCGTATCACGGTACTCTTTCACCGGCTCGACCAGGGTGCCGGTCCAGCCGCGCCACTTCTCGAAATACAGAGAATTTGAACCAGTTATTCCGTTGAACGCACCGATATCCACAAAGGTGCCGTCCCGCTTGCCCTTGAAAATCGTATCCACGACCTGATCCTGGCCCGCCTGCGAGGCATAGGGGAATCCCGGCGTCATCATGCTGGCGACCTCATGCAGCAATCGCACGACCGGGCCACGCTTGCGGCTTTTCTCGGTCTTGAGGATCTTGGACAGCTGCTGGCGCACCTCGTGCAATTCCTTGCGGGCGGCGTTGACGCGGTCTTGGGGGGTCATATTCTTTGGCTCTCCGGACTGTAGTATGACTTTTCTTCCACGATGGCAGAGCCAAGCAGAACGTTGATCCGCTTTTTCACGGCGGCGCGTTGATCGTTGGTGACATATACCGCACGCGCCAGGGCGATGAAACCGGGACCGAAATCGCGGCGGGCCTCAAAGGCACGAATATCGTCCTCGATTTCCCACAGGTCGGCGTTGATCTGATACAATTCATCCCACAGGGCAGTCAGCGCGGAGCTGTGCTGCAACGCCTGATCCGCAATAGCCTGCAACACTCGGCGCTCATGGCGGACATTGGTCAGCTTGGCCTGATCGGTGATCTTCTCTTCCTTCAGGCGCAGGATCGTCAGTTTGTCGATCAATTCGCCGGGTGCAGTCGGAACGAGTAACTCTTTCATCTCAAATCTCCATCTGGGCGCGAACGGCTGACGTCACATCCGCCATAACGCCGTCCCAGTCTAATGGTTCATGCTGCCGGAACAGGCGCATTGACGGATACCACGCCGTGCTCGTCCCCGCATGGCGGTACACCCAAAAGGCATCCCAGTGCAAAACGACCCACACCGGCACGCCCAGCGATCCGGCCAGATGCGCCGTGGCCGTGTCTGACGTGATCACCAGATCCAGTTGCCGCATCATCGCGGCCGTATCCGCAAAATCGCGCTCGCTGCTGCCGGTGTCGATGATCACACCGTCCGTGCCGTCGGCGTGGTAGGGTGCCAGTTCCGGCCCCTTGTACAGCGAAAAAAGCTGAACACCCGGCACGGCCGCCAGCCCAAGGTAGTCACGGTGACTGAACGACCGGAATGCATTGCCCTTGTAGGTCACGGACCCGGTCCAGACGACACCGATCCGCATCTTTCCAGCATGGGGTTTCAACAGGGCGCGCGCGCGCGCGCTGCTGTCGTCAGGCATCGTCAGGCAACACGGCGGTGGCACGGACCCATCCTGCTCGAAATGCAGCAGCGCGAGGTCCATGATATTGATCCAATAGTCCGCCTGCATATCAGCCGTAAGATCCGGCACGATTGCATCGACGCCGTCGATCCCCGCAAACAGACGCCGCAGGGGTTTCTTGACCTGCATCACGACGCGCGCACCACGCCCCCGCAGCACGGCCGCAAAGCGCGCAAACAGGATTGCGTCACCGAATCCCTGTTCGGGCAGGATCACGATGGTCTTGCCGTCCAGCGGCTGACCTGTCCATTCGGGAAACGGCAGATTGCGCGGCTTCAACTCTCCTGCACGCCAACGCGCGCGATAGTTCCGGAACGCCTGCGCATAATCCCCCGCCCCCAGTTGCGCAAAGGCCAGTTGCATCTGCAATTCCGCATCATCCGGGAACCGCGCACGCGCGGCATCCAGCCAGCGAATGGCGGCTGCATAGTCACCCTTGCCGCGTAGGCAGCGTCCGACCATCGCCAGATGGTTCAGATCGTCAGGGGTATGGTCCAGCAATCTGTGCCGCAAGGCCAACGACTCATCGTATTGCCCGACATCGGACAGCGCATTCGCCGCGTTGTTCATGACAGACACATCGTTCGGTGCCAGCGTCAGCGCCCGCCGATGCGCGATTAGCGCTATCTGCGTGCGGTGCGCGCGTCTGTGCAGCGCCCCCAGGTTCGACCACATTCGCGCATCCCCCGGCACCTGTGCCAGATAGGCTGCATAGGCGCGCAGCGCGGTTTCGGTATCGCCATCCGTATGCGCCTGCGCCGCAGACGCACGCAATTCGGACAGTGACTTGGCCGTATCCGTCACTGCGCCATCACTCCGACCGGTCACGCTTGACCGGGCAGACCAGTTTTTTCGGACGCCGTGCCTCTGCTGCCTCGAACAGCGAAAACGTCTGGTTGACGTAATTCACCGCTCCCGAAATCAGCTCCATGTAATTCTTCAGATCCTCGGTCTGTTCGACCTCCTGCACGACGACCGACCGGTCCTGCGGCATCGTCTCAAACGTGACGTAGAACAGCGGGTCACCCCGGTTCACGACCAGCGGCTTGGTATGGTCGACCCACTCGAACGCCCACATCAGCGGACGCGGCCAGACGTTGATAGGGAACCGCCCGCCAAAGATCGTGCCCGGCAGTGGCGTTTTCGCGTAATGCATGAACGGCGCGACCTGGCTCATGTAAACCGGCTCATCCGCGATGAACGTATATGGCAGTTCCAGTTGGATGGTCGGTACGCCGGGATAACGCCATTCATGTTCCGCCGCGATATGCAGTTTTTCACGCAGCTTGTTGCCACGGATGCCACTGCGATCCCCGTTGAGGTTGCGCATCGCGGGCTTGCCGTCCTTGTCGCGCACGAATTCAAGGTTCAGATCGAACGGGCAGCGCACCACGAAATAGCGGCTTTCCATGTTGACGACCGCAGGGCAGCGACTTGCGGATTTCGCGTGGGTCTTGTTCATGTCCACGGACCGCACCCGTTCAGGCGGGAAATAGACGATCCCGGCCTTCATCTGGTTCAGGAACCAGCCGACCTGCACAGGGCCTTTGCCAGGCTCTGTCCCTTGTGTATTTTCAAATCTGACCGATAGCTGCATTGCCCAAACCTCTTGCCGTCCGCGTTCTTTGGTCCGTTACTTGTCCGGACTGGCGGTTGATTGGTCAATATATCGTAAATTACGGCCTTACTGTGGTGGGGCCGGGTCCAGTTTCAGATAATCGTATTTCGCCAGAAACAGCGCCGCCGCGATGGCAAGGTCGCTTCGCAGACCCATTGCCGCCGCGATGTCGCCGATCCGGGCCATTCCGGCACGCCCCGCCGCATCGACGAACCCCAGAATACGCGCATCCGGCAATTGCTTGCGCTGGTACAGCCCGCGCCCGTTCAGCGCATCAAGTGCCGCAAGCGCGTCCTGCCCCATCGGTCGCACCTGTGACACGACCCAATCCGTCGTGACATGATCCGTCGGATACCCGGAATAGAGGTCAAAGGGATCAATCTGCAACGGCATCACCGCCGGGCGGGTCTTGGCTGCGGCGCGCCGTGCCGCCAGTTCATCGCCCAGCGCCAGATACTGCGGAATGACCGCTGCCCAATCATAGCGCGCGCGCACGTGCGCCACGCCCGCCTGCCCCATCCGGCCCCGCAAGCCTGCATCCCGCGCGAGGGCGCGCAGGGCATCGGCATAAGCGGCAACATCGATCTGCGTCTGCTGCTGGATCAGTGACAGATGATGCAGATAGCCATCCCGTCCGTCGGCAAATCGCGCCGCCAGATCGGCCCCAACGGGATGACCCGGCCCGGTCATGCGGGTGGGGATCAACATGCCCGTCTCACCTTGCACAACCGTGTCATGGAACCCGTTCCAATCGGGCATGACAACAGGCAACCCTGCGGCCATCGCCTCGACCGGGACCAGACCGAATGTCTCCTGAATGTTGTCCACAGGCAGGGTGAATACATCAGCCCCCGCCCAGATATCGCGCCGGATATCCGCGTCGCGCCCGTCGATCTGCACCACCTTGACCGACGGACAAAACACCGCCGCCGCATCACGGTGCAGCGCCGCCTCGTTTTCGCGGTTGGCCCAGCCGACCTGCCACAGATGCACCGGGCGTCCCAAATCCTGCGCGACCTGTTCCAGCGCCAGATACAATGGCACGGGGTTTGCCTTTTCCACGCTGGTCAGACGCCCCATGGTCATGACGACAAAGGCATCATCCGCCCCGAACCGCGCCCGCATTGCAGCCCGCGCACCGTCGCGCTGCGCAAAGTCATCCGCATGAATTCCCAGCGGTATGACCGGCAATTGCGGTATCGGCATCCGGGTCGCCCCGAACCGATCCGCATAGAACAGCACTTCTTCTTCCATCTGGCGGGCGACCACGGATTGCACCGCGCGACTGGTGCAGATCACGGCGTCCCAGTCATGCACAGGCTCGGCCAGCAGCTTGTGCAACCCTTCCATCACGCGGCGCGTGGACACCGTATGCGTGATGCCCACCAGACTGCACGCAGCAGCGCCAAATCGCTGCCGCTGCCATGCCGCCTGCATATAGCCCGGACCGGGGAAAAAGATCGTCCCGACCCCCGTGAAATCCGCACCGGAATTCAGCGCCACCGCAGACAATGTCCGCGTTTCGCCCAGTCCGCGCGCAACGGCATCGAACGCCTTGGCCGCTGCGGGGGTTTCCACCAGCGCATGCACCATCTCGCCCGGCACATGTCGCAGGAAACCGCGCAGGAACGATTGCCCCGCGCTGCGCCGACCGACCAGATCCTTGCCTTCGCCCTCGATCGCATCCGAATGGAAAAAGATCGCGGGCCCGGTCATCCCAGAACGATATCCCGGCAGCCGTCGCCGTTACTCAGCACCGCTGCATCCAGCGCCCGCTGCAACGTCGCACCACGTGCAAAATCGGGCAGGACCGATTGCCCCGCGCGAATGGCCTCGATGAACCGGACATAGTTCGTCTGAACGGGCGGCACCTCCAGATACTCCCACGCAGCCGTGCCGATCTGGTCCCCCAGACAGGCCCGCAAGACGGACTGGTTATCCTCCCAGCGCACATCCAGACCGCCCTCGGTTCCGAAAACCCGCAGCCGCAGGTCGTTCATGTGACCGCTGGCATAGCGACTGGCGTGCACCACGCCGATCGCCCCGTTGGTCAGCTGCACCTGCATCGTCGCACTGTCGTTGGCATCCAGCACATAGGCACCGATCTGCCCGCCCGGTGCCTTGTCGAACGTCCTGAGCCGGCACGACACCGCAGCCGAATCCGCACCCGCAACGAAAGTTGTGAAATCAAGGATATGCACACCCACATCCCCCAACACACCCAACGACCCGTGTTTCGACGACAGCCGCCACAGCCATTGTTCTTCTTCGTCCCACTTGCCCCAGGCTGGCTGGGTCAGCCAGCTTTGCAGATAGGACGCCTCAAAGTGCCGGACCTCACCGATGGCACCGCTGGCGACCAGTCGCTGCGCCTCCATGATCGCGGGGATGTTGCGATAGGTCAGGTTGACCATGTTCACGACACCCGCTGCCTGCGCCGCCGCCGCCATCTGCGCGGCATCGGCGTAAGTCACGGCAAGCGGCTTTTCGCATAACACATGCTTGCCCGCCGCCAGCAGCGGCATGGTCGTCGGGAAATGCACGGCGTCGGGCGTCACGTTGGACACCGCATCGAATTCTCCCCACTGGATCGCCTCGATCACGGAATCAAATCCGTGGGTGATCCCATATTGCGCGTTGAATTCATGCAGGTTTTCGGGGTTCCGGTCGACACCGCCGACCAGTTCGACCCCCTCCATCGCCTGATAGGCACTGGCATGGGCATGCGCCATGCCGCCTGTCCCCACGATCAGGACACGTATGGGATCGCTCACTTGAAACCCTCTTCGCCGTCCGCGTGCAGGCTTGGCCCGCGCGCCTCGATGGGTTCCAGCGCCTGTTCCACCGGCACGTTGGGCGCGTCTGTCGGGGCAGGATCGCGCATCGCGGGATTATGTGCCCAGCGCACGGCATTTTCGATCACACGTTGCACGTTGCTGTCGAAATACGTCGGATAGGTCTCGTGCCCGGGGCGGAAATAGAACACGTTGCCCGCACCACGCTTGTAGGTCAGGCCGGACCGGAACACCTCGCCCCCCTGAAACCAGCTGATGAACACAGTTTCCAGCGGTTCCGGCACGCCAAAGGGTTCGCCGTACATTTCCTCGTTTTCCAGCTCGAAATGATCGGGCAGCCCGGCCGCAATCGGGTGATTGCGTGACGTGACCCACAGTCGCTCACGCTCGCCTGCCTCGCGCCAGGTCAGGTTGCAGGCGCTGCCCATCAGTCGTTTGAACGGCTTGGCGAAATGCGCCGAATGCAGCGCGATGAAGCCCATGCCGGACCAGACCGCCTCTGTCACGCGCGCGACCACGGCGTCATCGACATCGCCGTGCGCGGCATGACCCCACCAGATCAGCACGTCGGTATTGTCCAGCCTTTCCTGCGTCACACCGTGTTCCGGCTCTTGCAGGGTGGCTGTCGTCGCAGCGATTCCATCCGCCTTGTTCAAGGCATCGGCGATCGCGCCGTGAATACCGTCGGGATACAGATCACCGACGATCTTGTTGTGGGTTTCGTGGACATTTTCGTTCCACACCGTGACGCGAATAGTCATGTCAGGAATTCTCCAAATCGTTTCGGATACGGTGCATCGGGTGCAGGGAAAGTGCAAACACAAGTTAGGATATGACCCGACCTGTCCGCATTAGTTTACACTTGCCCCCTGCGTATGTGTCTAGTTAGACTGACAGTCATGAGTACCCTCGCAGATCACCCATCCACACCGCGTCGCTGGCCCGCGCCAAAGGCACTGCTGCGTCTAGTCAAGCCGTGGACATGGTTTCCGCCGATGTGGGCCTACCTGTGCGGCGTCGTGTCCGTCGGCACATTGTCAGCCGACTGGACGCTGGTGGCGTTGGGCGTCGTGCTCGCCGGTCCCGTGACCTGCGGCATGAGCCAGGCCGCCAACGACTGGTGCGACCGCCATGTCGACGCGATCAACGAACCTGACCGGCCTATTCCGTCCGGTGCCGTGCCCGGTCGCTGGGGCCTGTGGATCGCACTTGCGATGACCCTGCTGTCGCTGGCCATCGGATGGCAGCTTGGCGCGTGGGGGTTTGGTGCAACCGCGCTCGCCTGTGCCGCCGCCTGGGCCTATTCCGCCGAACCTCTCCGGGCGAAACGTTCGCCTCTCTGGGGGCCGCTGCTCTGTGGGCTGGCCTATGAAACCCTGCCGTGGATCACGGGCGCTGCCGTGTTGTCAGCCGGTGCGCCGTCACTCCTCATCATGGTGATCGCCACGCTCTACGGGATGGGGGCCTATGGAATCATGGTGCTGAACGATTTCAAATCGGTCACCGGTGACCGCGCACTTGGCCTGCGATCACTGCCCGTCGTCCTAGGTCCCGCCCGCGCCGCGCGCGTGGCCTGCTGGGCCATGACCTTGCCCCAGATCGCGGTCATCATCCTGCTCGACCTCAACGGCAAGCTGCTGCACGGCACCGCCGTCGCCGCCCTGCTCGCCATCCAGCTGATCGCCATGCGCACCCTGCTGCGCGACCCGCTGGGACGTGCGCAATGGTATCAGGGCATGGGCATCCTGTTTTTCATCGCTGGCATGATGGTCACCGCCACCGCCCTGCGCAGTATCGGAGGCTGATATGCTGACCTGGTTCCAGATCATGCGCCTAGGCCTCGTGCAGATGTGCCTTGGCGCGATTGTGGTCCTGACCACATCCACCCTGAACCGCCTCATGGTTGTCGAGTTGTCACTGGCCGCCGTCCTCCCCGGCGCGCTGGTGGCATTGCACTACGGTATCCAGCTCAGCCGGCCAAAGTGGGGCTTTGCATCTGACGCAGGCGGACAGCGCACCCGCTGGATCATCGGCGGCATGGCAATCCTTGCCGCGGGCGCACTGCTGGCGACCGTGGCGATCCTGTTGTTTCCCGTCAGCTTTGCGCTTGGCCTGACCGTGTCCATCGCAGCCTACGCAATGATCGGCCTCGGCGTCGGTGCATCAGGCACGTCACTGCTGGCATTGCTCGCGACAACGACCGCGCCACAGCGCCGCGCCGCCGCCGCCACGATCACATGGCTGATGATGATCTTTGGCATCGCGGTCACCGCTGGCACCGTGGGTGCGTTCCTGGATCCATACACACCCGCCTTGCTGCTGAAGGTCGTCACCATCGTCGTGACAGCCGCCACAGCCCTGACCACCCTCGCCGTCTGGGGCCTCGAACGCCGCCTGATCAAGGTCACGGAACCCGACGCCACCCCCTTCCGCCAGGGCCTGGCAGAGGTCTGGGCCGAACGCCGCGCGCGCAACTTCACGCTTTTCGTGTTCTTGTCGATGACCGCCTATTTCATGCAGGAACTGATTCTCGAACCCTACGCCGGCCTCGTCTTTGGCTTCACCCCCGGCCAGTCCACCTCGCTGTCGGGCGCACAGAACGGCGGCACATTCGTCGGAATGCTGGCCGTCGGCATCCTCGCCACCGGGTTCAAGATCGGCGGCCTACGCGGCTGGGTCGTCGCGGGCTGCATCGGGTCCGCCGCATCGCTGGCGGCACTCGCTTTCATCGGGCCAATGGGACCGGGTGCACCGCTGGTGCCCGCTGTCGTGGCACTGGGTTTCTTCAACGGCATGTTCGCCGTCGCCGCCATCGGGTCGATGATGGCGCTGGCAGGCCAGGGCCGCGACCGCCGCGAAGGCACCCGCATGGGCCTGTGGGGGGCCGCCCAAGCGGTCGCCGCAGGCTTTGGCGGGCTGACGGGCGCTGCCCTCGTCGATCTGGGCCGCACAACTTTGGGCGACGCGCAGGCCTTCGGCTCTGTCTTCATCTTCGAAGCCGCCCTGTTTCTGACCGCCGCCCTGATGGCCGCAAAAATCATGGACCGCCACCGTGCGTCCGCATCCACACTCGTTCCGGGAGAATAGCCATGAAATATGATGTCGTTGTCGTGGGCGCAGGCCCCGCCGGGGCCACCGCCGCCGAGGATCTGGTTCGTTCCGGTCACCGGGTCGCGATGCTGGACCGGTTGGGCCGGATCAAACCCTGTGGTGGCGCAATCCCGCCCCGCCTGATCGCGGACTTTTTCATCCCCGACGACCAGCTTGTGGCGAAAATCACGACAGCACGGATGGTGTCCCCGACCCAACGCCACGTCGATATCCCGATCGAGAACGGTTTCGTCGGGATGGTCGACCGCGAACATTTCGACCCCTTCCTGCGTGACCGCGCCGTATCAGCCGGGGCCGATCTGATTGCCGGCACATTCGTGCGCATCACCCGCGACGCCGACGGCAGCCATGTCATCTACCGGGACAAGGAAACGGGCGAGGAACAGATCCTCGACACCAAAATGATCATCGGTGCCGACGGTGCCCGGTCCAAGGTCGCGGCCCAATGCGTGCCGGGCGGCGACAAAATCCCCTATGTCATCGCCTACCACGAAATCGTCGAAGCCCCCGAGGCCAACGCCACCTATGACCCCAAACGCTGCGACGTGATCTATGACGGCAAGATCTCGCCTGATTTCTATGGCTGGATTTTCCCCCACGGCGGTCAGGCCAGCATCGGCATGGGGTCGCTGGTCAAATCGGTGGACGTCAAACAGGCCACCGCCGACCTGCGCGCGGCTCACGGTCTGACGGACTGCAAAACCATCCGCCGCGAGGGTGCACCGATCCCGCTGAAACCGCTGGACCGTTGGGACAACGGCAATGACGTGGTGCTGGCCGGTGACGCAGCCGGCGTCGTGGCCCCGTCCTCGGGCGAAGGCATCTACTACGCCATGGTCGGCGGCCGCGTCGCCGCCACCGCTGCTGCGGCGAAACTGAAAACCGGCCGCGCCAAGGACCTGCAACTGGCCCGCAAACTGTTCATGCGGGAACACAAACAGGTATTCCGGGTTCTCGGCGCGATGCAAAACGCCTATTACCGCAGCGATGAACGGCGCGAACGGTTCGTGTCGCTCTGCCACGACGTGGATGTTCAGAAACTGACGTTCGAGGCCTATATGAACAAGGCACTGGTAAAGGCACGGCCCATGGCGCACTTGAAAATTGGCATCAAGAACCTCGCCCATCTGTCAGGGCTGGTCAGCGTCACGCGCACATGACGGTGATGATCCCCGCATGGATCGACGGCACCCTGACGCCCGTCGAAAAACTGGACGCCCACCTGCGTGGCCTGCGCCACAAGGCGATCAGCGTCTTTGTCATGCGCGGCGATCAGGTGCTGATCCAGCAACGGGCCTTGGGCAAATACCACACGCCCGGCCTGTGGGCGAACACCTGCTGCACCCATCCCGACTGGGGCGAGGATTCGCTGACCTGCGCCACGCGCCGGTTGAACGAGGAACTGGGCATCACCGGCCTGACCCTGACCCATCGCGACCGCCTTGAATATCGCGCGGATGTCGGCGGCGGCCTGATCGAACACGAGGTGGTCGAGGTCTATACCGCCGAGGCCCCCGCCGATCTGGCCGTCACCCCCAACCCCGAAGAGGTCATGGCGACCCGCTGGGTCGCATTGCGTGATCTGATGGTCCAGGTGGATGCAGACTCGACCGCGTTCACGCCTTGGCTGAAAATCTACCTCGCAGACCACGCGCAGGCGATCTTTGGCGAGGCTTCGCTGGCGGGCTAGTCAGTTAGACCCGGCTTTGATCCGCTCGATCTGGTCCAATGCTGCATCTACGTCGTTGAAAGTGACGCCGTCCATTTCTTGCGGGGTAAGCGTCCACCACTTCACCCGCTGAAACCGCGCGATCGTCGCCTCATCGAACCGGTAGCGAATGACCCGCGCCGGGATACCGCCGACGACGGCATAGGGTGGCACGTCTTTGTTCACAAACGACCCTGCCCCAAGGATCGCACCATTGCCAACCTTGACCCCCCGCCGGACGATCACTTTCGCGCCGATCCACACATCGTTGCCGATCACCGTGCGCGGGCGTGATTTGTGCTTGATCCGGCGCGGCTTGTCATAGCCGGGGACATCCTGAAAGTGACCTGTATTGTACTGGAAAGAGTGGACACTCATCCAATTCATCGGGTGTTCCGGCGGACCAATGTCCACACCCATCGCAATCGTGCAATACCGACCGATCCTGGTACCACGCGCCACCCGCGTCCTACGTTTAAGGTAGGTATAGCGCCCGATGCTTGCACGATCCTTGATGATGGCACCGCCCGGACTGACCGGCCATTCCAGCTTCGCGCTTTTCGAAACATACCGATACTGCCGGCGCCTGGCCCGCAGCTTTCTTAACAACTTGATAATCATACGCTCCGCGCCAATGCTACTTCTACGGCCGCGCAGCAGCATTGCCATGACCCGCCCGGACGGTGATACTCTGCGCGAAGGGCGCGAATTTCGCAATTCGAATGCGCCCCAGCCATTCAGGACCGGGGCGCAACAGTCAGTCGTAACGCAGCTCTGTCGCCTTGCCCCGGAAAATGAAATACGACAGCACGGTATAGCCTGCGATGGCTGGCAGCACGAACAGCGTCCCCACCAGAATGATCATCAGGCTTTCGGGGGCCGATGCCGCATCGTAGATCGTGATCTGTTCCGGCACCACGTAGGGATAGAACGAATAGGCCAGCCCACCATAGGCAAGGACGAACAATCCCGTTGCCGCGGCAAACGGCGTCCAGGCCCAGCGATCATCCACGAACGGCAGGCGACGCAGCTTCCACCACAGGTAGCCGACCAGCGCCATCGACAGGATCGGCAGCGGCGACAGATAACCGATTTCGGGCCAGCTGAACCATTTCTCAAAGATGCGGAAACTGACGAACGGCGTCGCCAGAGAGATCGCGCCAATGCCCAGTATCAGTCCCCAGATGCCACCCTTGGCCCAGCGCACAGCGTGCTGTTGCAGGTCGCCATCGGTTTTCCAGATCAGCCAGGCCGCGCCGATGAAACTGTAGCCGACCGTCAGGAACACAGCCGTCAGCACAGCGAAACCGACATGCGGCAGCGTCCACGTCAGGCCCATGATGTACATGCCCAGCATGAAACCCTGGCTCAGCGATGCCAGCAGCGACCCCGCGAAAAACGCACCGTTCCACGCCGCCTTTTGCGACAACGG
Source organism: Loktanella gaetbuli (assembly GCF_020531945.1). Lineage (NCBI taxonomy): Bacteria > Pseudomonadati > Pseudomonadota > Alphaproteobacteria > Rhodobacterales > Roseobacteraceae > Loktanella > Loktanella gaetbuli. The sequence goes on along the minus strand of NZ_JAJATZ010000003.1, from coordinate 452,335 downwards.
GGCCTTGGCGCGCATCTCGAACGACACGCCACGCAGGATCAACCCGATCAGCATGACGAACACCGGCAGATACAGCGCCGTCAGGATCGCACCATGCGCGGGCGGAAACGCCACCAGCAACAGCCCGACGGCCAGCACCAGCCACGTCTCGTTCGCATCCCAGAACGGGCCGATCGACGCGACCAGCCGGTCCTTTTCATCGTCGTTGGCCAGCGGCATCAGCAGGCCAACGCCCAGATCGAAACCGTCCAGCACCACATAGATCAGGATCGACAATCCCATGAGTGCGGCAAAGGTCCACGGCAGCCAGACGGCCGGATCACCAAACAGGTCCATGATTATTCCCCCGGCTGCAATGTGGCGATGTTGACCTCGCCCCGACGCGGATAGCGCCGGTTCGAGAACGGCTCACCCTTGGTCGCCTTGCGCGCGAGGTAAGTGATCACGCCGATGTAGGCCACGATCAGCACCGCATAGACGGCGAGGTATCCGATCAGCGTGCTCAGCACCATGCTGGCGGGCACATCGCTCACCGCGTCCTTGGTCGTCAGCACACCCTGCACCAGCCACGGCTGACGCCCGATTTCGGTCGTGTACCAGCCCGCCAGCGTCGCGATCCACCCGCTAAAGCTCATGGCGGTAAAGGCCAGCAGCGGCAGCTTGGGCATGTCGCCGGCACCGTAGCGACGCAGCAGGAACGCACCACCCCAGGACAGCAGCAGCATCGCAACACCCGTGCCGATCATGATGCGAAAGGCATAGAACACCGGGGCCACACGCGGGTGCAGGATTTCGCCATCCTCACCGACAAAGTCATTCAGACCGGGCACCACACCATCCGCCTTGTGCGTCAGGATCATCGATGCACCATTCGGGATACTGATCTCAAAGTCATTCGACCGGGTTTCCTGGTTCGGCACGGCAAACAGCACCAGCGGCACGTTCGACTGTGTTTCCCAGTTGCCTTCCATCGCGGCGACCTTGGCCGGCTGATATTCCAGCGTGTTCAGACCGTGCATGTCACCGGCCAGAATTTGCAGCGGGATCAGCACGGCACCCGTGATGATGCCGAACCGCAACGTGGATTTCACCGCCTCGCCGCGATCGCCCCACAGCATCCGCAGCGCAGAGATACCAGCGATCAGGAATGCCACCGTCAGGCCGGACGCCAGCATCATGTGCACGAACCGGTACGGCATCGACGGGTTGAAAATGATCTCCATCCAGTTGGTCGCATGGACCACACCGTCGATCACCTCGTACCCTTGCGGCGTGTGCATCCAGGAATTCAGCACGATGATCCAGAACGTCGACATCGTCGTGCCGAACGCCACCAGAAACGTCGCCAGCGTATGCACCCAGTTTTTCACGCGGGATGCCCCGAACAGCATGATGCCCAGGAACACCGCCTCCAGGAAAAACGCCGTCATGATCTCGTAGGCCAGCAGCGGACCCGCCACGTTGCCCACAGTTTCCATGAACCCCGGCCAGTTGGTGCCGAACTGGAACGACATCGTGATGCCCGACACCACGCCCATGGCGAACGACAGGGCAAAGATTTTCACCCAGAACATATAGGCGTCCATCCACTTCTGGTCGCCGGTCTTGTTGAAACGCAGCTTAAAGAACAGCAGCACCCAGCCCAGCGCGATCGTGATCGTCGGGAACAGAATGTGAAATGAAATATTCGCACCAAACTGGATACGAGAGAGTAGGAGGGTGTCCACCGCAAGCTCCGTCAAGACAAGTTCATCTGTGACAAGAATTTATGAATTTTGCGGTTGCAGCAAAAGTCCGTGCGACAATACGCACAGACGACAGACGCGGGTAAATCGCCCCGATTTAAGGGGATTCAAGGTGCTGCGTCAGCAGGTCGCGGACCGGCCCTGCCGTTTGGGTGACGCCGCGACCGTGGCCGCGGCGCCTTTTGCCATCAGTTCAGTGCAGCGTCCGTGATGACGCTGGTCCAGGCACCGGTCGGTGCTTCGGAAATCACCGGATCGGACCCGCCGGCCAGCAGTGTGTCGACCGTGCGCTGATAATCAGCCTCGTCCAGCGCGCCGTTCGATCCCGCCGTCAGCAATGCAACCTCGGACATCATGCGCTGCTGCGCCTCCAGGCCCTGTGCGCCGGTCATGTCGTTGTCCAACACGATCTGTGCGGCCTCATCGGGATTGGCCTCGGCGTATTTCCAGCCTTCCATCGAGGCCCGGACAAAGCGTGTCATCTTCTCGACGAACGCCGGGTCCTCCAGGTTTTCTTCCAGCACCCACATGCCGTCTTCCAGCGTGGCGACGCCCTGATCCTCATACTTGAACGTCACCAGCTCGTCGGGGCTGACGCCCGCATCCAGCACCTGACCGTATTCGTTGTAGGTCATGGTCGAAATGCAATCGGCCTGACGCTGCAACAGCGGATCGACGTTGAACCCCTGCTTCAGCACCGTGACACCCTCTTCACCGCCGTCAGTGGGAATACCGGCCTGGCTCATCCAGCTCAGGAACGGGTATTCGTTGCCAAAGAACCAGACGCCGATGGTCTTGCCGCGGAAATCCTCGACCGACGTGATGCCCGTGTCTTTCCAGCAGGTCAGCATCAGGCCGGACGATTTGAACGGCTGCGCGATGTTCACGACCGGCAGGCCCTTTTCGCGGGCCGCCAGCGCGCTGGGCATCCAGTTCAGCATCACATCGGCACCGCCACCGGCCAGCACCTGCGGCGGCGCGATATCGGGACCGCCGGGCAGGATCGTCACGTTCAGGCCCTCTGCCTCGTAGAATCCCTTGTCCTGCGCGACGTAATAGCCCGCGAACTGGGACTGGGTGACCCACTGCAATTGCAGCGTCACGTCATTGTCCTGCGCGCTGGCCTGTCCCGCGACAAAGGTCAGCATCGCCGCTGTCATCAGATGTCTCATATCTTTCTCCTTGTTGAGGTTACGCCGGGTTGTCCCGGTCTGGTTATCTGCGTTGGCTCGGGTGCCAGAATGTCAGGACCCTCTCGATCCCGGCCATGCCCCCGTAAAAAACCGACCCCGCCAGGGCCGCCACGACAATCTCGGCCCAGACCAGGTCCAGCGCAAGCTGCCCCACGCTGGTCGAGATCCGAAAACCCATTCCCACGGTCGGAGAGCCGAAAAATTCAGCAACAATGGCCCCGATCAGCGCCAGCGTCGTCGCAATTTTCAGCCCGTTGAAAACGAACGGCAATGCGGCGGGTATCCGCAACTTGATCAACGTCGGCCAGTAGCCCGCGCCATAGGTGCGCATCAGGTCGCGCTGCATCGCTGTGGTGTCGCGCAGTCCGGCAACCGTGTTGATCAGGATCGGGAAAAACACCATGACGCCCACCACTGCCGCCTTGGACGGCCAGTCACTGCCCAGCCATTTGACGAAAATCGGCGCGGTCCCCACGATGGGCAGCGCCGCCATGAACCCACCGACAGGCAGGATGCCCCGCATCAGAAAATCGCTGCGATCCGCCAGCACCGCAACGCCAAAGGCCGCCAGCGCCCCGATCACATAGCCGGTCAGCGCCCCCTTCAGGATCGTCTGTTCGAAATCCGCCCAGAGGATAGACAGCGACCCGGCAAAGGTCACGGCAATCGCCGATGGTGGTGGCAGGATGATCGGACTGACCCCCGCCATGCGCACGTAAACTTCCCAGATCAACAGGATCGTCAGGCCAAATATCACGGGGGCCAGCCAACCGGCCCCCGCAGCGCCCCGTCGCGCCAGCATCAGGTTCAGAAACCATCCGGTGCCCCAGATCACCATGACCGCCGCTGCCGCCATCATGACGCCATCCCCATGCGTTTCAGCGTCACCCGTTCCAGCAACGCGAACAGACCCACAAGGGCCGCCGCCGTGATCGCGGCCGCAAACAACGCAGCCCATGTCACCAGTGGCTGGCCGTATTGATCCCCCACCAGCATCCGCGCGCCGAAACCGGCCCGCGCGCCCGTTGGCAATTCGCCGACGATCGCCCCGACGAGGGAGGCTGAAATCCCGATCTTCAGTGACGCGAACAGATAGGGCACCGACGCGGGCAGACGCAATTTCCAGAATCCCTGCGCCGGACCCGCACTATAGGTCCGCAGCAGGTCTAGCTGCATCGCGTCAGGACTGCGCAACCCCTTCACCATGCCGACGACCACCGGAAAGAACGACAGATAGGCACTGATGATCGCCTTGGGCAGCAACCCCTGAATACCGATTGCGCCCATGACCACGATGATCATCGGGGCCAACGCCAGAATGGGGATTGTCTGGCTGGCAATCGCCCAAGGCATCACGCTCAGATCCATGGTCCGCGAAAACACGATCCCCACGGCCAGCGCGATGCCCAGCGCCGTGCCCATGCCAAAACCCAAAAGGGTCGCCGACAACGTCACCCAGCCATGATAGATCAGCGATCTGTTCGACGTGGGGGCCACGGCAAAAACCGTGTTCCACAATTCCACTACCACCTGCTGCGGTCCCGGCAGTCGCGGCCGGTCCAGCGTATAGGTCATCGGGATCACCGCCGGATTGCCCAGCGCAAGCGCAAAGGCCCCCACCTCCTGGCGCGCCCGCGCATCGGCGGGTTCCACGACGATATCGCCCCGCGCCGCCTGATCTGCGGCCAGATGAATGTTCATCGGCACCACCGCCAGGGTCCAGACCCCCAAGATGAACGCCACGATCGTCAGGACAGGCAGCACCGATTTCATCGCGCGCCCACGTCATCATCTTGCCGGAAATACTCCCGCCGGAGGCACCCGCCCCCACAATCAGCGCCACGCTCAATCATCCGCATGCCCCGCGCGCAAACCATCCCGCACCCGGTGCGCAATCGCGATGAATTCAGGGCTGTCACGAATATCCAAGGGGCGCTCGCGCGGCAGCGTGCTCTCGATCACATCCGCGATCCGGCCGGGGCGGGGCGACATCACGACGATCTTGGTCGACAGATACACCGCCTCTGGAATCGAATGGGTGACGAAACCGATGGTCTTTTCCGTCCGCGCCCACAGCTGCAACAGCTGCTCGTTCAGATGATCGCGCACGATCTCGTCCAGCGCCCCGAACGGCTCGTCCATCAGCAGGATATCCGCATCAAAGGCCAGCGCCCGTGCGATGCTCGCCCGCTGCTGCATCCCGCCCGACAATTGCCAGGGATACTTTCGCGCAAACCCGGCCAGATCGACCAGCTCCAGCACGCGGTTCACACGCTCCGCCTGTTCGGCCTTGGAATATCCCATGATCTCCAGCGGCAGTTTCACGTTCCCGCCGATGGTCCGCCAGGGATACAGCCCCGCCGCCTGAAACACATAACCATAGGCCCGCGCCCGCCGCGCTTCGTCCGGAGTCATCCCGTTGACACGCAGCGTGCCGCCCGTCGGTTTTTCCAGCCCCGCGATACACCGCAGGAACGTCGTCTTGCCACACCCCGAAGGCCCGATGAAACTGACAAAATCCCCCTTGTTGATGTCCAGACTGACATCCTTCAGCGCATGGACCGGCCCGTCATTGGTCTTGAACGTCAGATCGAGGGAATTGGCAGATATGACGATATCATTCACGATTCACCTCGGCTTGCTCAATACTCTGTCCCGAAGCGCCGCCGACAAAGTCGTATCGGATTTCGTTCAAGACCTCGTCGACCTTGAAATCAAATTGAAGAATGATCCCGGCAAAAGCCGACATCGCAAACAGGTAGCCCCAGATCCCCATTGCATCGCTCGCGGCCTGAAGGTTCCAGAACCCGAACAACAGAACCAACCCCCAGCCCAACGGTGCAAGCGGACGAATTCCCAACCAGGTCAAGCCGAGGGCGGCGCCGACGATGAAAGGCATCGGCACGCTGATCCAGCTTGAAGACGCGGCCCCAAGGATTGCCTGAATAAAAATTGCAGTGACCGTCAGGTTCAGTCCGAAGGACAAAAGCGAGAAGACACTGGCGGACCTCGGCACGATCCGCCTGATATACAACGAGGAAATAAGACACGCCGCAATGATCGTCGATACCATGTCGGGCCTGATCGAAACGTCGGTGCTTCCGATCAGCCGATCTTTTGTATAGGTCGCCACCCCGCACCCAACTGCAAACAACAAAAGCAGGATTGATCCATAGCGCCGCGCTTTTCGGCCAGGCACATAGTCCCCGACCAGAATATCGTCGAGCTTGTGCACCAGCCCCGGTCTTTCCTTGCTGGGGACAATTGCATTTTGCGCAGGCACGGAGACAGAAGTGTTTGCCTCCCTCGAGGACCTCACACTCAGACCCCCGTCGCCGGAATGCCGGACCGCTCCACCGGACGCGGTGCTGTCAGCTCCTTCCAGGACGACAGCGCCTTGTTCACCGACCCGTTGGGGGCGCGCTTGACGAATTTTCCGTGGCCTTCCTGCGCGCGCATCTCGCCGTCGTGCACGGCAACATGGCCGCGCGTCAGGGTGAACCGTGGCAGGCCCTTCACGTGCTTGCCCTCGAACACGTTGTAATCAATCGCACTGACCTGGCTTTCGGCGGTAATGGTCTTTTCCTTCTCCGGGTCCCAGACCACCAGATCGGCGTCTGCCCCCACCAGCACGGCACCCTTTTTCGGATAGCAGTTCAGGATCTTGGCGATATTGGTCGACGTCACCGCAACAAATTCATTCATCGTTAGCCGCCCGGTGTTCACGCCGTAGGTCCACAGCATCGGCATCCTGTCCTCAAGCCCCCCGGTCCCGTTCGGGATCTTGGTGAAATCACCCACGCCATAGCGTTTCTGTTCGGTGGTAAAGGCGCAGTGATCCGTCGCCACAACCGACAACGACCCGCTCTGCAGACCCGCCCACAGGCTGTCCTGATGCTGCTTGTTACGGAACGGCGGCGACATGACCCGCCGCGCGGCATGGTCCCAATCGGCGTTGAAATACTCGGATTCGTCCAGCGTCAGATGCTGGATCAGCGGCTCGCCCCAAACGCGCTTGCCCTGCATCCGCGCGCGCCGGATCGCCTCGTGGCTGTCTTCGCAAGAGGTATGCACCACGTACAGCGGCACGCCGGCCATATCGGCAATCATGATCGCGCGGTTCGTGGCCTCACCTTCGACCTGGGGCGGGCGCGAATAGGCATGCGCCTCTGGCCCCGTGTTCCCCGCCGCCAGCAGCTTGGCGGACAGTTCCGCCACGACATCACCGTTTTCGGCGTGAACCATCGCGATTCCGCCCAGCTCCGACAACCGGTTGAACGATGCATAGAGCTCGTCATCGTTCACCATCAGCGCGCCCTTGTAGGCCATGAAATGCTTGAAGGTATTGATGCCGCGATCCCGCACCACGGTTTCCATCTCGTCGAACACCTGCTCACCCCACCAGGTTACCGCCATGTGGAACGAATAATCACAGGCGGCACGTCCCGACTTGTTGTCCCACATCTGCAGCGCATCCAGCAGCCCCTGACCGGGCGAGGGCAAGGCAAAATCCACGACCATCGTCGTCCCACCCGAGAGCGCCGCCCGTGTCCCGCTCTCGAAATCATCGGTGGAATAGGTCCCCATGAACGGCATCTCCAGATGCGTATGCGGATCGATCCCGCCCGGCATGACATAGCAGCCGGTCGCGTCCAGAACCTCGTCCCCCGTCAGGTCAGGACCGATCTGGGTGATCACACCGCCCTCGATCAGCACATCCGCCTTGTAGGTCAGATCAGCGGTGACAATCGTGCCGTTCTTGATGACTTTGCTCATGGGCGTGGTCCTTTATGGTCAAACTTCTTCTGGTCAAAAATATCCCGGGGGAGGCGCAGCCGGGGGCAGAGCCCCTACGACACCACCTCTGCCGTCTCGAGCACCGCATGCAGCAGCACGTCCGCCCCGGCCTTGGCCCAGTCCTTGGTGATCTCTTCGGCTTCGTTGTGGCTCAGCCCGTCGACGCAAGGACACATCACCATCGCGGTCGGGTACAGGTCGTTGATCCAGCAGGCGTCGTGACCCGCACCACTGACGATATCCATATGGGAATAGCCCAGCCGTTCGGCAGCTTGACGCACCGCCGCCACACAGCCCTCATCGAATGCAGGCGGATCGAACTGACCAACGATTTCGGCGCTGAATTCGACCTCGATATCAGCGCACAGCGCCGGGGCCCTTGCCATCAATTCGTCGACCATGCCGTTCAGCTTGTCCAGCAAATGCGTCCGCATATCGATGGTGAACACCACCTTGCCGGGGATGATGTTGCGGCTGTTTGGGTAGACGTCGATATGACCGATGGCCCCCACCGCATTGGGCTGATTTTTCATCGCGATCTCATGGACCAGTTCCGTAATCAGCGCGAGGCCCCGTCCCGCGTTCTTACGCATCGACATCGGCGTCGAACCGGTATGACTTTCCTTGCCCGTCACCGTGCATTCGATCCAGCGCAGCCCCTGCCCGTGGGTGACGACGCCGATATCCTTGCCCTCGGCCTCGAGGATCGGACCCTGTTCGATATGCAGTTCGAACAACGCGTGCATCTTGCGATCACCGACGGGTTCATCGCCTTTCCAGCCGATGCGTTCCAGTTCATCGCCAAAGCGTTTGCCCTGCGCATCGACCCGGTCATTCGCCCAGTCCAGGTCATGCTTTCCAGCGAACACACCCGACGCCAGCATCGCGGGCGCAAAGCGTGTGCCTTCCTCGTTCGTCCAGTTCACGACGACAATCGGGTGTTTGGTCTTGATATCCAGGTCGTTCATCGTGCGGATCAGTTCCAGCCCGCCCAGAACGCCCAGAACGCCGTCGTATTTGCCCCCCGTGGGCTGGGTATCCAGATGACTGCCGACATAGACCGGCAGCGCGTCGGGGTCGGTGCCCTCGCGCCGCGCAAACATGTTGCCGATCTCGTCGACACCCATGGTCATGCCCGCGTCCTTGCACCACGCGGCAAACAGGTGACGGCCTTCGCTATCCTCATCCGTCAGGGTCTGGCGGTTGTTGCCACCCGCGACGCCGGGGCCGATCCGGGCCATGTCCATCAGACTGTCCCACAGGCGGTCCCCGTCGATCCGCAGATTTTCCCCCGGTGCCGCCATGTTCGATATCCCTCGTCATTCATGATTTGACCGCTTGGTCAAACTCACGCTACCACGGGACCTGAATCCGTCAAGCCTGCGCCGCGACAATCCCGCGCAGCCAGTGCGACGGCACAGCACGCAGGCAGCACCGCCCGAAAAAGCGGCAGCAGGAGAACCGATGGACGACGCAGCGCCCAAGACCCGCATCCAGATCCGCAACCGCAAGGTGATCCTGACCGCCGGGCTGGAGGTGTTTTCCGCAAACGGTTTTCGCGGGGCAACACTCGATCAGATCGCGCGCGAGGCAGGTCTGTCGAAACCCAACCTGCTGTATTATTTTCCGTCCAAGGAGGCGATCTATACCGCCCTGCTGGACGCGCTGCTGGACACATGGCTGGACCCTTTGCGCGCGCTTGACCCGACGGGCGATCCGATCACGGAAATCCTGGGGTATGCGCAGCGCAAACTGGCCCTCAGCCGCGATTTTCCGCGCGAAAGTCGCCTGTTTGCCAACGAGATTCTGCAAGGTGCGCCGATGGTGCGCGACCTTTTGAAAACAGACCTCAAGGCGCTGGTCGACGACCGCGCAGAGGTGCTGCAAAACTGGATGGACGCGGGCCTGATCCGCCGCACCGACCCGGTGCACCTGATTTTCTCGATCTGGTCGCTGACCCAGCACTACGCCGATTTCGACGTGCAGATCCGCGCCGTGCTGGACGAAGAGGACCCGTTTCCCGGCGCGGAATGCTTTCTCGATCAACTCTATCGCAGTCTTTTGGAACCACGCGCCCGTTAGATCCGTTTTCCTTGCAACCAAGGAGAACGACATGACACATACGCTGACCGTCCAGAAGATCGAACAAGTGACCCACGATACCTATCGGCTGATTTGCAGCAAACCCGACAGCTTTCGATTCGAAGCAGGTCAGGCAACCCACATGGCCCTGGACAAGGATGGCTGGCGCGACGAGGACCGCGCGTTCACGATGGTCAGCGATCCCGACGCCAAACATGTGGAATTCGTGATCAAGTCCTATCCATCCCACGACGGCGTCACCGAGCTGGTCCCCGATATCCAACCCGGCGACCGCTGGCTGGCCGAGGATCCGGCCGGTGCCATCACCGACCACGGTTGCGGCACCTTTCTGGCCGCCGGTGCGGGGATCACGCCATTCATCGCGATCCTGAACAAACACGCCCGCGAAGGCGTGGGCGGCGATCACCTGATCTTTGCCAATACCCATGACCGCGACATCATCATGAAGGATACGTGGGATCAGATGGCGGGCGTGACGCCGACCTACGTGATTTCGGATCAGGACGATACGGCCCACCGCAAGGGCCAACTGGACCGCGCGATGCTGTCTGACATCGGCATCGCTACGGACAAGCCCTGCTACGTCTGCGGGCCGGGTGAATTCGTCGACGACATCCGTGACGCCCTCAAGGAGATGGGCGTGCCAGAGGACAAGATCATTACCGAAAACGGCTGGTGATTCCGGACGGGACCGGGGGCGCTGCACCCGGACCCCCGGGATATTTGACACCAGAAGAAGGGCCGGGCCTTATTCTGCTGCAACCGCACCGGGGTTGTTGGGATGCGTGGTCCAGTTGGCATAATCCTCTTGGACCTCTTTGCCGGTGCGCGGATCAATCGTGCCGGGGATCATCGCCTCCATCGTGATGCAGTCCGCGACCGGGCAGACATCGACGCACAGGTTGCAGGCCACGCATTCGGCGTCGATCACGCTGAAGGTGCGGTCCTCTGACATGGCGATGGCCTGATGGCTGGTATCCTCGCAGGCGGCATAGCAACGCCCGCAAGAGATGCATTTGTCCTGGTCGATCTTTGCCTTGGCGACGTAGTTCAGGTTCAGGTACTGCCAGTCGGTGACGTTGGGCACGGCGCGACCCACGAAATCGGCGGTCGAGGTATAGCCCTTTTCGTCCATCCACTGGGACAGGCCCGATTTCATTTCCGAAACGATCTTGAACCCGTAGGTCATGACGGCGGTGCAGACCTGCACGTTGCCGCAACCGAGCGCCATGAATTCAGCCGCATCGCGCCATGTCGACACGCCGCCGATGCCCGAAATGGGCAGACCACGGGTCGCGGGATCGCGGGCGATTTCGGCCACCATGTTCATCGCGATGGGTTTGACCGCCGGGCCGCAATAACCGCCGTGTGTGCCCTTGCCGTCGATCATGGGCTCGGGTGACATCGCGTCGAGGTTCACGGATGTGATCGAGTTGATCGTGTTGATCAGGCTGACCGCATCCGCCCCACCGTTTTTCGCCGCCTGCGCGGGTTTGCGGATATCCGTGATGTTCGGCGTCAATTTCACGATGACGGGCCGGTCATAGTATTTCTTGCACCAGCGCACGACCATTTCGATATATTCCGGCACCTGACCCACGGCCGATCCCATGCCGCGTTCGGCCATCCCGTGCGGGCAGCCAAAGTTCAGCTCGATCCCGTCGGCGTTGGTTTCCTGAACCCGTGGCAGGATGTCTTTCCATGCCTGTTCCTCGCAGGGGACCATGATCGACGCGATCATCGCGCGGTCGGGGTAGTCTGCCTTGACCCGCGCCATTTCCTCGAGATTGACCTCTAGCGGGCGGTCGGTGATCAGCTCGATGTTGTTGATCCCCAGCACGCGGCGGTCAGCGCCGTAGATCACGCCATAGCGCGGCCCGTTGACATTGACGACGGGCGGCCCTTCGGCCCCCAAGGTTTTCCACACGACGCCACCCCAGCCCGCCTCGAAGGCGCGGCGGACGTTGTATTCCTTGTCCGTGGGCGGTGCCGAGGCCAGCCAGAAGGGGTTCGGGCTCTTGATGCCGAGGAAATCAGTGGTCAGGTCAGCCATGGTGTATCCTATCGTCGTTAAGTCTGGTGAGCGGGGCAATGGTAGGATGTGCGCCCGCCGACGGTCATCTTGGTGATGGTGCCGTCGCATCGCGTGCAATCGGCACCATCGGTGCGGTTGTGGATCAGCCAGTCGCGGGGCAGCTGGCTGTAATCCGCGTTCTTGTCCATCACGGTGCCCATCACGTCCTGCACCGTCGTATGCAGTGCTGCGATCTGCTCGGCGGGCAGATCGCTCGCCTTGGCGTCCGGCATGATGCCAGTGCGATAGAGCGATTCGTCCGCCCAAAGGTTGCCGATCCCCGCCAGCTTGCCCTGATCCAGAAGCGCAGATTTCACAGCACCCCGCGTGCCGCCGATCACATTGGCAAAGGCATTGTCGCCAATCTGCATCGCATCTGGACCGAGCCCCTTGTCGGCAACGAACTGGTCAACGTCCGCGACCATCTGCACGTGCCCGAACTTGCGTGGATCACGAAACGTCAGGCGGCGACCGCCCTCGAAATTCACGGTCAATCGGGCGTAATCGGGCACATCGCCGCCGTCGTCCCAGACCCGCAAACTGCCCGCCATGCCCAGATGGATATGCATCCAGGGCCCATCCACAGACCCCGCAAAGATGTATTTTCCATGCCGATGCGTGCGCGTCAGCTGTGTGCCGATGAACCGGTCCAGCTGATCTGTTGGCGGCAGGTCCACATGCGACACCTCACCGATCGTGAACCCCTCGATCGTGCGGTGCAGACAGTGGTCCGCGATCCGGCGACGCGCGGCATCGGCTTCGGGCAGTTCAGGCATCGCCGACCAGGGCGCTGTGAATGTCCATCGCCGCATCGCGCCCTTGGGCGACGGCCGTCACGGTCAGATCATCGCCACCCTGTGCACAATCGCCCCCCGCCCAGACGCCCATCCGTGTGGTACGGCCGGCACCCGTCACCTTGATCTTGCGGTCCTCGATCATCAGGCCACCGTCTGTGGTCAACGTCTGACCGATGGCACGGAACACCTGGTCTGCGGGAATGCGAATGGTCTCGCCCGTCCCTTTCAGGCCGGTGCCATCGTCTGCGGTATATTCCAGCGCGATTTCACCATCGTGGATCGCGTGCGGCTGGACATTGAACATGATCCGCACGCCGTGGCTGGCGGCCAGATCCTGTTCATAGCGGCTGGCCCCCATCCGGTCGCGGTCGCGGCGATAGGCAATGGTTACGGCCTCTGCCCCCAGCAGCTTGGATTGCACGGCCGCGTCCACGGCCGTCATACCGCCGCCGATGACGACGACATGCCGTCCGACGGGCAGTTGGGTCAGGTCCGTCGCCTGCCGCAATTCCGCGATGAAACTGACGGCATCCGTCACGCTGTCATTGTCGTCACCGTCTGCGCCGAGGGCATTCACACCGCCCAGACCAACCCCCAGAAAGACGGCGTCAAAATCGGCCGAGAGGTTGTCCAGCGTCAGTTCCGCGCCCAGCGCACGGCCGGTTTCTAGCGTGATCCCACCGATCTGCATCAGCCACGCGGCCTCGCGGGCGGCGAAATCATCGGTGCTCTTGTAGGCCGCGATCCCGTATTCGTTCAGACCACCCGGTTTGGGGCGTGCGTCATACAGCGTCACGTCATGGCCCAGCATCGCCAGACGGTGCGCACAGGACAGGCCCGCCGGACCTGCGCCGACGACGGCCACGCGCTTGCCCGTTTCAGGGGCACGGGTGAACGGATGACCTTTCCGCGCCATCAGCGTATCGGTGGCATGGCGTTGCAGACGACCGATCTCGACCGGTTTGCCCTCGGCCAGCTCGCGCACGCAGGCACCTTCGCACAGGTCCTCGGTCGGGCAGACACGGGCGCACATGCCGCCCAGAATATTGGCGTCAAAGATGGTCCGTGCCGCTGCCTCTGGCGTACCGGTGGAAATCTGGCGGATGAACAACGGGATATCGATGTCCGTGGGGCAGGCGGTCACGCAGGGCGCGTCATGGCAGAAATAGCAGCGGTCGGCGGCGACCAGCACCTCGTGCGGGTCAAGCGGCGCGTGCAGGTCGGCAAAGGCTTCGGCCAGCGCATCCGCGCTCAGGCGGCCTGCGGCGATTCCGGGGGCAGTGGGTGATGTCATGGCGGCCTCGGTCGTTGTCTGGATCACCATCAGCTTTGCACGGTTTTATTTTTTATCAAATGGTAAATTTTAGGCAGCTTGTGAACTTGCCCTAGCCGGCGCTCTGGCACTGGCGCATCCCGATCCGATCCGCAATGATGCAGGTCCAGTGGCCAGGGACGCATGTTTGCTATGGACGATACGCCGATCGACGACGATTTCGAGGACGACGAAGACGAGTTCGACCACTTTACCGATGCACAGGACAGCGTCTGGGACACGGTGATGTCGGACCTGGCGGCAGGTCGCGCGACGGGTAACTGGGTCTGGTTCGTCTTTCCGGTGCTGACAGGCATAGACGATGCACCCATGGCGATGTTCTATTCCCTGCGGGACGCGGCAGAGGCCAGCGAATTTGCCCGGCACCCGGTCCTGGGTCCACGATTGGTCACATGCCTGCGCAAGCTGACGGAGAATGACCGCCCCTTGTCCGATACCATGGCCGACGAAAACGCCTACAAGGTGCGCGCCTGCGCCACATTATTCGAAGCCGCCGTCCCGCAGGACCCGATTTATGCAAAGGCCTTGGACGATCTGTTCGCCGGTCAACGCTGCACCAAGACGCAACGCCTGCTGCGTGAACCGCCGCCTGCCCTGTTCTGAGGGTGCTGGGGGGCCAGCCCCCCGGCCTGCGGCCTCCCCCCGGGATATTTCGAAAACAGCGAAGGGTTAGCGTTTCGCCTTGCGGATGCGGGACACCTTGCGTGCAGTCTTGGCCGCTTTGGCCTTGGCCGGGCCGACGCGGCGTTTGCCCGGTTTGCTGCGCCCCTTTGACGGGCCGCGCGGCAGGGTCGCACCATCCAGTTCGATCAGGTCGGCCAGCAGTCCACCCGTGGTGGGGACAGCCTCGGTCAGGCGCACGGTTGCGCGCTGACCCAGCCCGATGACCGTGCCGCTGTCCGATCCCATCAGCGTCTGGGTTTCCGCGTCATAGTGGAAATATTCCGCCCCCAGATTGCGCATGGGGATCATCGCATCCGCGCCGGTGCCATCCAGTTTCACAAAGACGCCAAATCGCGCGATCCCGGCAATACGCCCGCCGATCTCGGTCCCGACCCGGTCCGCCAGAAAGGCCGCAAGATAGCGGTCCGTGGTATCACGCTCTGCCGTCATCGACCGGCGTTCGGTGTCAGAAATCGCCTTGGCGGTCGCGTCCAGATGTTCGATGTCCCAAGGGCTGAGCCCGTCCTTGCCCCAGCCATGTGCAGTAATCAGCGCGCGGTGCACGATCAGATCGGAATAGCGCCGGATCGGAGAGGTGAAATGCGCATAGGCCCGCAGCGCGAGGCCAAAGTGGCCAAAGTTTTCCGGATGATAATAGGCCTGCGTCATCGACCGCAGCGTCGCGATGTTGATCAGTTCAGCACTGTCGGTGCCTGCCGCGGCGGCCAGCAGGCGGTTCAACGTGGCCGTGCGCAGCACCTGCCCCTTGGCCAGCGTGAGGCCGGCGCTGTCGGCCACTTCGCGCAGTGCATCGAGCTTTTCGGGGCTGGGTTCCTCGTGGACGCGGAATAGCAGGGGGGTCTTTTTCGCGATCAGGGTTTCGGCGGCGCAGACGTTCGCCAGCACCATGAATTCCTCGATCAGGCGATGTGCATCCATGCGTTCCTTGTGGTTGACCGCCGTCACCTTGCCGTCGTCATCCAGTTCGATCCGTCGTTCGGGCAGGTCCAGGTCCAGCGGCTGGCGCGTCTCGCGTGCCCGCCTGAGCGCGTCATAGGCGTCATACAGCGGCGCGATCACATCATCGACCAACGGGGCGGTCTGGGCGTCGGGGCTGCCGTCGCGCGCGGCCTGCGCCTGTTCATACGACAGCGAGGCCACCGACCGCATCATGCCACGATGGAACTGATGGCTGATCTTGGTGCCGTCCGCGTCAATATGCATCTCGACCGCAAGACAGGCACGGTCGACGTGTTCATGCAGGGAACACAGATCACCCGACAGCGTGTCGGGCAGCATCGGCACGACGCGGTCGGGGAAATAGGTGGAATTGCCGCGTTTGCGCGCCTCGACATCCAGCGCACTGCCGGATGTGACATAATGCGCCACATCGGCAATCGCGACCCAGATGACGAAGCCATCGCCGTCACGCTGCACAAGCACCGCATCGTCGCGATCGCGGGCGTCTGCCGGGTCAATGGTCAGCAGCGGCAAGTCACGCAGGTCCTTGCGTTTGTTCATCGATGCCGGTTTCGCGGCATCGGCCTGCGCCACCACCTCGTCCGGGAAGTGGTCCGGGATGCCATGCTGGTGGATCGCGATCAGACTGACCGCCCGCGCGCTAGTCGGGTCGCCCAACCGGGTCAGGATGCGCGCCTTGGGCAGACCCATCCGGCCCTTGGGCCCGGTCTGTTCGGCCTCGACCAGTTCGCCGTCACGGGCACCGTTGGTCGCACCGGCGGCGATTGTCCATTGCTTGTCCGACCCCTTGTCGATGGGCATGACGCGGCCGCCCTCTGACGCGGCGCGGAACACCCCGAGGATACGCTGCGGGTTCGTCCCGATCCGACGGATCATGCGCCCCTGATAGGCATGTGCCTCGCCCGGTGTGGCGGTCAGTCGCGCAAGCAGGCGATCACCAGACCCAAGCGCGGGGTCAGAGGCGCGCAGCGCCAGCAGGATGACGGGCGGGTCCGTGTCCTCGGCCCATTCCAGTGGGCGCGCCAGCAGATCGCCGTCGGCATCAGAACCCGTGACCTCGATCACGCTGACGGGGGGCAGTTTGCCCGGCTCGCGGTAGCTGGCCCTGCGTTTGGTCAGGGTGCCCTCGGCCTCCATTTCGCGCAAGAGCGCCTTGAGGTCGACGCGCGCAGCACCCTTGATGCCAAAGGCACGGGCAATATCGCGTTTCGATGTCTGCGTCGGGTTGTCGGCCAAAAAGGCCAGCACGTCGCGTTTGGAAGGGATCTGTTTCATGCACAGCACCTAGTGCGGCGGCCTGCCGGTTGCAAATGGCGGACCGGGGCGCTGCCCCGGACCCCGGAATATTTTTGACCAGAAGAAGCCGTCAGGCGAAGTAGTCGCGCAGGACGCGGCCATAGATTGCCTTGAGCGTCTGGATATCCTGCACAGGCACCTTTTCGTCGACCTGGTGCATGGTTTTACCGACGAGGCCGAATTCGACGACAGGGCAGTGGTTTTTCATGAACCGCGCGTCAGAGGTGCCGCCGGAGGTCGAAAGTTCGGGCATGACCCCGAGTTCGGCCTGCACGGCGGTGCCGATCAGGTCGGACAACGGACCGGGCGGTGTCAGGAAACTTTCGCCGCTGACCTTGATCTTCATGGTGATGGCGATGCCGGTGTCCGCCGCGACGGCGTCGGCATGGGCCTGCAACCAGTCCGTTACCGATGCGCCACTGTGGTGATCGTTGAAACGGATGTTCACCGTGCCACGGCAGGACGCCGGGATCACGTTGGTCGCTGGATTGCCCGTGTCCATCGTCACGATGGCCAGCGTCGAGGCGTCGAAATGAGCGCTGCCCTGATCCAGCGGTTCGGACGCCAGCCGGTCCATCAGCCGCGCCATCGCCGGCAACGGGTTTTTCGCCCGGTGCGGGTAGGCGGAATGGCCTTGTTCGCCGGTAAAGGTGATCCAGGCCGTCATCGACCCGCGCCGCCCGATCTTCATCGCCTCGCCCATATGGTTCGGGCTGGTCGGTTCACCCACCAGGCAATCGGTCATCGCCTCGCCGTTCTGCGCCATCCAGTCCAGCAGCGCGGTGGTGCCGTCGAGCGCGTCGCCTTCTTCGTCACCGGTGATTGCGAGGATCACCGCCCCGTCCGGTGGCGTGTCGCGCACGAAGTCACAGGCGGCCGCCGCAAAGGCCGCGACGCCTGATTTCATGTCCGTTGCACCACGCCCCCACAGAAAACCGTCCTTGATGACAGCGCCAAAGGGATCGACGCTCCAGTCGTCAGGATTGCCGATGGGCACCACATCCGTGTGCCCGTTGAACCCGAAACTGCGATTGGCCCCCTTGCGCCCCCAGCGCGCATAAAGGTTGCTGACGCCACCGCGGTCCACGCGCGTGCAGTCAAATCCGGCCCCTGACAAAAGATCCTCCAGCAACAGCAGCGCGCCGCCCTCGGTCGGTGTCACAGAGGCGCAGCGCACCAGTTGCGCTGTCAGGTCAACGGGATCGATCGGGTCAGTCATGGCGCGCCTCTGTTGCTATGGGACCAGCGGTAGCGTGCTGCCCGGCAGGATGCAAATGCTGTGGCCGATGCGCCACGCGAACGCAACGACGCGCGATTATTCAATGACACAGAGAAATTTGTCGTGCATCTTCAAGGGAATAAATGACCCGAGGCAGGGCAAACCCCAATGTGGGTGTGAGTGCGAGCAGGCACCACAAGATATAGCGAAACACGGGACAACGATCCTGTGCAAGCGTTTGCGCTGACCCCGGGCTGTTGCGGCAAGGGGCATTTAAATGGCGACGGCATCGGAACTTTCGATGAACCAGAACGCGTCTGCGGCACAAATGGCGCAGACGATCTTTGGCGACGGCGTGATCGTGGTGGGCGCGTCCTATTCTGGATCGAGCTATTCTTCGGCGACCTATTCGGGCGGTGACAGCACCAGCCCCGGCGTGGTGCCTGGCGATACGGGCGTCATCCTGTCCACGGGGCGCGCATCGGATTTCACCAATTCCCAGGGCTGGGGGAACTGGTCGGGCGATCCGAACCTCAGCACCAACACATCGACCAACTCGGGCGGCCAGAACGGCAACGCGGATTTCGAGGCCATTTCAGGCCAGCGGACATTCGATGCATCGTTCCTGACGGTCAATTTCATCCCCACCGGCAATGTCATGTCGATCAAGTTCGTCTTTGCGTCGGACGAATACCCGGAATACGCGTCGTCGATCTATAACGACGTGGTCGGTGTGTGGGTCAACGGCACGCACATCCCCCTGTCGGTGACGCAAAGTGCTGCGTCCGTGACGGAAATCAACGACACCGAGAACATCAACCTCTACAAGGACAACACGGGCGATCAATACAACACCGAAATGGATGGTTTCACCGTCAGCATGACGCTGACGATCCCGGTCAACACGGGCCAGGTGAACACGATCAAGCTAGGCATCGCCGACGCGTCTGACAGCAACTACGATTCCAACCTGCTGATCGCGGGCGACAGCATCCAGACGACGGTCATCGCCATTCAGGACGATGTGACCATCGCACCGGGCGGCACCCAGAACGTCGATCTGCTGGCCAATGACCTCAATGCGACTGGCGGCGTGCTGTCGGTGACCCATATCAACGGCGTTGCGGTCAATCCGGGCGACACGGTCATCCTGCCATCGGGACACCAGGTCACCCTGCTGGCCGACGGCACGGTCGACATCCTGACCACGAACGTCGAGGAAAAGGTCAGTTTCACCTACGAGACCACCAGCACCAACGTGCTGGGCCAGGAGGTGGGTGGCGATCTTGGATTTGTCACGGTCGACACGGTTCCCTGTTTTGTCGCGGGCACGCTGATCCGCACGCCACTGGGCGACATTCCGGTCGAGGCGCTGGAACCCGGCGATCTGGTCGATACGATGGATGACGGCGCACAGCCCCTACGGTGGGTGGGGCGTCGCACGGTCGCGGCAGAGGGTGCACTGGCCCCCATTGCCATCGCCGCGAATGCGCTGGGTGAACACGCGGCCCTGATGCTGTCGCCGCAGCATCGCGTCCTGCTGGGCGATCCGCTGTCCAGTCTGCTGTTCGGCGAGGACGAGGTGCTGGTCGCGGCCAAGGATCTGGTCAACGACCTGACGATCCGTCCCAGACCCGGTGGCGACGTCACATATCTGCATCTGATGTTCGACCGCCACCAGGTCATCTGGGCCGAAGGCCTGCCCACCGAAAGTTTTCTGCCCGGCCCCCAGATGAAAAAGGCCTTTGCCCGCGAGGCACTGGAGGAAATCACCACGTTGTTTCCCCAGATCGACTGGACCTCTGGCCGTGGCTATGGGCCTGCGGCCCGCCGCACGCTCAAGCGGTTCGAGGCGCGTGTCTTTCGCGGGTCTGCCCTTTGAACTGGATCGGCCTGCGCGAAGCACGGACCGCCCTGTTCGAGACAGGGGGGCTGGCCACGCCATCGGCACGGCCCGGCGATCTGGACGCGCTGATGGCGCGCGGCGCGCTGATGGTGGACTGTGCGATCCTGCCCAGCCTGACCGAACAGACATTGCTGTCCTATGCCGCAAAAACGCCTTGGGATACGGCGCTGTCGATTGCGCTGTCCCCCGACGGCGTGGTGATCCTGCGGCATCGCGTGGGCCGGTCGCAGCGGACGTACCGCCTGAATACCGGGGTCAAGGAACGGGCCGTGTCCGTCACCATCGTTTTCAACTGGGACGCGCCTGCCAGACAGGCCAGCCTGTCGGCCGAATTTCCCGACACCGGCGCGTTGGCCTATCGCGTGGTGGATGCACCGCTGCCGCCGACCCTGCGCGACGCCCGCCGCATCATGATGGACCGCCGGCAGTGCTATCTTGCCCCCGGTGTCCGCTTTGCCGCGATAGCGACCGATCAGGTCCCGGTCGGACCGCTGCCATCGCTGGACGGCCAGACTCAGGTCATCACCCAGACAGGCCGTCGCAGCATCCAGACGCTGCGCCCCGGCGATCTGGTACAGACGGCGACCGGTGGCATGGCACAGGTCCGCTGGACCGGTGCGGTGACCTTGCCTGCGCGCGCACGGTTCCGTCCCCTGCGGGTCAAGGCCCCGTTCTATGGCGCGCTGCGCGACATCGACTGTGCGGCCTGTCAGCAGATCAGGTTTCACCATTCCGCCGTGGACTACCTGTTCGACACTCGCACGGTCGTCGCGCGCGCCGGTGACCTGCTCGAAGGTCTGACACCGCGCCTGCAACCGGATCAAGTGCTGGAAACCTACTGGCATGTTTTACTGGATCGCCCGGTGCCGATGCAGATCCACGGGGTGGCGTGCGAATCGCTGAACGCCCGCGAACTGCTGGCCGATCCTGTCCTGCGGTCATTGTCCGTGCTCAGGGATATGCCGACAGAACTCTTTCCACAGGACGCCGGGCCAGCGCCATTGCGCCTGAAACACTATGAGGTGCGGTCACTGTGTGAATCGCGCGCCGCCTAATCGGCGTCGTCGGATTCGTCACCCTCGTAGAACGGCGTCATCTGCGCCACGATCACACTGTTTTCGTCCAGCGCGCGCTGCATCAGCGCACGTTCTTCGTCGGGAATGTCGTGACCTTCGGCCAGACGTTCATCCAGCGTGCCGTAGCCCGACACGTCCAGCGGTGACAAATCCGCCTGTTTCAGGATGGCAACGGTTTCGCGCACGGCCTCTGCCTCGTCCACACCGCTGGCATAGCACATCAGCGCGGCCCCGGTCGCGTCCTTGGGCAGACCGTCATCCTTGGACCGGCCGACCTCGACCAGCAGCGTATAGACTTGTTGTACACGTTTATTCATGGCCGCAGCATTCGCGCGGGCACGGCACCCTTGTCAAGCGGCGGTGAACTGCACGGCCAGCGCGGTGCAATAGATCAAGATCATGAGCACGCTCTCGATGCCGATCCGGCCCGGACCCGCGCGTTGTCGCAGGATCAAACCGCCCAGCAAGACGGCTGTCATCAGCAGACCCGTTGCCAGCCAATACAGGTCGGTACCGCTGACCGCATGGAACAGTGACCCGTCGCGATAGCTGACGTCGGATGCCACCAGAAACAGCGTGTCAAAGGTGTTGCCGCCGATGATGCCGCCCACCGCCAGTTGCAGCGCACCGCGTTTGACTGCCGTCAGTGTCGTCACCAATTCCGGCAGTGACGTCACCACGGCGGTAATCACGGCACCCACCAAGGATGATGCCAGACCGAACCGGGTGATCAGGCTGCCACCGACCTGAGAAATGACGTAACCGCCCAGACCCATCACCGCCACGAGTGCCAGGAAAATCAGTGCCGGGCGCAATGCCGAGCGGTCTTTTTCGTCGTCGTCCTCGGGTTCATCGGTGCGGGTGTCGCGGGTCTGTACCGGTCGCCACATCGGCTGTTCCGATACGGTCTGCGTCAGCTTTACGCCGCCAAGGTAAGCCAGGAACATCAGGATCGACGCCGGATGCACCCCGAAATACGCCATATCAGGACCGGCCATCGCACACAGCGGAATCGATAGCAGCACGATCAGCATGACCGCCTGAAACAGATTGGCGGGTTCCGCTGCCGCATGTTCCAGATTGGCCTTGCGGTGGATGATGTCCGCGAGCGCCAGAAACAGCGTCTGCGCCGCGATCCCGCCGACCGAGTTTGAAAAGGCGAAACTTGCATCACCGCTGATCGCCGCATCCACCGACACAACGACACCGGCCAGCGACGTGGCGGCACCCAGGATCAGACCACCGGCCAGCGCCTCGCCCATGCGCGTGCGGTCGGCGATGACATCGGCCAGCCCCGTTGCCTTGATCGACGACACGACGACGGCCGCAGCGGCGAGGATGAAAACAAGGAGTAGCAGCGGTAGGGGCAGATTCGCGATCATGTGCGATGGCCTTTAACTAAAAAAGCGGCACGCAAACCTGCGCGCCGCTTTGTTTGTCGGTCCTGATCAAAGAGGATCAGCTACGCACCTTGCGCGCGATCCAGATCAGGATGCAGGCACCAACAAAGCCGACAAACAGATAGCCAAGGCTAAAGCTTGCGCCGGCGGCGTAGAGACCCAGCAACGTGCCAAAGATGAAGTTGAACACGATCGCGCCCAGGATACCCAGACCGATGTTGGCCAGCAGGCCCATGTTCGATTTCATGAATTTCTCTGCAAGCCAGCCGGCGATGCCGCCGACGATGATTGCTGCTAACCAGCCCATAAGGTTTTCCTTCGATTTACAATTTCGCCCCGTAGCCGGGGTATTCTGCGACAGAACGCCTCAGCATTGGGCGAGGTTCCACAGAATTGTCACAGCGTTGTGAATTTGTCGTCCGAACCCACATATCGTGATTTCGCGGCCCAGAGCGACGACAGGATCAACACCACCTGTATCGGCAGGAAAAACAGGACGAAAAAGATGCCGACCGTTACGATGACCGATGGCTGGCTGGCATAGATCAGCGACATGACGGGCATGAACATCAGGCCAAGCACCGCCAGCAACATCAGCGCATCCAGCGCCACAAGGCCCCATGCCGCGAACCAGCCGGGGCGGACGCCCGCCGCGATCCGGCGGCGGGCGACAAAACGGCTAACGATCATCAGTCGCGCAGCAGCTCGTTGATGCCGGTCTTGGACCGGGTCTGTTCGTCCACACGTTTGACGATCACGGCGCAATACAGGTTGATCCCGTTCTTGGATGGCATGGTGCCTGCCACGACCACGGAATAGGGCGGCACCTCGCCGTAGGTGAATTCACCGGTTTCGCGGTCCACGATTTTCGTCGATTTGCCGATATAGACGCCCATGCCCAGCACGGATCCTTCGCGGATGATGCAGCCTTCGACGACCTCGGACCGGGCCCCGATAAAGCAGTTGTCCTCGATGATCGTGGGGCCGGCCTGCATCGGTTCCAGCACGCCACCGATGCCGACGCCGCCGGACAGGTGGACGTTCTTGCCGATCTGCGCGCAGCTGCCGACCGTGGCCCAGCCGTCGACCATCGAACCCTCGTCCACATAGGCGCCGAGGTTCACGAACGACGGCATCAGCACGACGCCTTTGCCGATGAAGGCCGAGCGGCGGACGATGCTGCCGGGCACGGCGCGGAAACCTGCATTGCGCCACTGGTTTTCGCCCCAGCCGTCGAATTTCGATGGCACCTTGTCCCACCATGTCGCGCCACCGGGGCCGCCGCTGATGGGTTCCATGTCGTTCAGGCGGAACGACAGCAGCACCGCCTTTTTGGCCCATTGATTGACGTGCCAGTCACCGTTGTCGCGGCGTTCAGCCACGCGCAATGTGCCGCTGTCGAGGGCGTTCAACGTGTCCTCGATCGCCTCGCGGACCTCGCCGGTGGTGGCGGGGCTGATGCTGTCGCGATCATCCCATGCGGTTTCGATTGCGGTTTCGAGTTGGGCATTGGACATCGGATGATCCCTTTGGCTGGTGACACTGGTTGGCGGCGGCTATAGACCACGCAGGCCCTGCCGCGCAATCACAAGGACACGCCATGAAGGACGACCACACCCACCCCCTCCGCCATTCGGGCGAGGATCGCGCCGCGACCCAGGGGGTGCCTGACACACCGCAGACGCGTGCGCCGTCCTATAAACTGGCGTTCACCGACGATGATTTCATGTGCCGGGACGAATTGCGTCCGGTGCGCTGGCAGTTGGAGCTGCTCAAGCCCGAAATCCTGATGAACGAGGCTGACGTGCAATCGACCGTCGTGATGTTCGGCGGGGCGCGTATCCCCGATCCGGTGAACAAGGACACCGCGCGGACGCAGACGCTGGCCGACCTGACGGCGTTCTATGACGAGGCGCGGACCTTTGCCCGGATGATGACGGAACGGTCGCTGCGTGATGGCGGACGCGACAACGTCGTGGTCACGGGCGGCGGTCCGGGTGTGATGGAGGCTGGCAACCGTGGTGCCGTGGATGCTGGCGGGCGGTCCATCGGCCTGAACATCGTGCTGCCGCACGAACAGGCCCCGAATGAATACGTCACGCCAGAGCTGTGTTTCAACTTTCACTACTTTGCCACGCGCAAGATGCATTTCCTGATGCGCGCGTCGGTCGTCACCGTGTTCCCCGGCGGGTTCGGCACATTGGACGAGATGTTCGAGGCGCTGACGCTGATCCAGACCGGGCGCATGACCAAGGTGCCGTTCCTGCTGTTCGGTCGCGATTTCTGGGAAAAGATCATCAACTGGGACGCGCTGGCCGATGCAGGCACGATTTCGCCGGATGATCTGAAGCTGTTCCGCTTTGTGGACACCGCAGAAGAAGCCATCGCCGCGATCGATGCCTGGGACGGGGCCGGACAGAAACGGGCGGAAATTCCGGGCCGCTAGGCCGATATATGTCGATTCGATGATGTTTCGCGTGCGAAACATATTATGTTATTTGCCAATGATTTCATAACCTTCGTTAAGAATTCATTGGCAAACCGGGTCGAAGCGCTGCCTGAGTGAAGCCGCAACAAAGATCAAGGCGAGCTCTGAAAGCGCTGCTTAACACATGCTAAAGAAGGCTTGCGGCTGGATTACATCCCCGCCTCGGCCTCGATCTGCTTGCGGCTCTTCCTTGCGCGTTCGGTTTCCGATTTCAGCTGGCCACAGGCGGCCATGATGTCCTCTCCGCGGGGTTTGCGGATGGGGCTGGCGTAACCTGCCTTGTAGATGATGTCGGCAAAGGCGCGGATGCGATTGTTGGACGACCGTTTGTAGGGCGCGCCGGGCCATTCGTTGAACGGGATCAGGTTGATCTTGGCCGGGATGCCTTCGATCAGCTTGATCAGGCGGCGCGCGTCGTCGTCGCTGTCGTTCACGCCGTCCAGCATCACATATTCGAACGTGATCCGTTCAGAGTTCGACACCTTGGGGTATTCGCGCAAGGCATCCAGCAATTCGGCGATGTTCCAGCGTTTGTTGATCGGCACGAGTTTGTCGCGCACCTCGTCCGTGGTCGCGTGGAAACTGACGGCCAGCTGGCAGCCGATTTCCTGCGCGGTGCGGGCGATTTCGGGCACCACACCGGATGTGGACAGCGTGATGCGGCGGCGTGACAGGGCCAGCCCTTCGCCGTCCATCGCGATTTTCATCGCGTCGCGGACGTTTTCGAAATTATATAGCGGCTCGCCCATGCCCATCAGGACGATGTTCGACACCAGACGCGGGCCGTTCTCGCCGGTGCCCTGACCTGGCGTGTGCCATTCGTCCAGATCGTCGCGCGCCAGCATCACCTGACCCACGATTTCGCCGGCAGTCAGGTTGCGCACCAGTTTCTGCGTGCCGGTGTGGCAGAACGAACAGGTCAGCGTGCAACCGACCTGTGACGACACACACAGCGTGCCGCGATCGGTTTCGGGGATATAGACGACCTCGACCTCGTGGCCGCCCGCAATCCGCACGAGGTATTTGCGGGTGCCGTCCTCGGAAATCTGGCGGGTCACCACCTCGGGGAGTTGCACCACGCATTTTTCGGCCAGCAAGGCGCGGAAATCCTTGGACAGGTTTGTCATCTGGTCAAAGTCACGCACGCCACGATGATAGATCCACTGCCAGATCTGGCTGACCCGCATCTTGGCCTGTTTTTCGGGGGTGCCGATCGCGATCAACGCATCACGCATCGCGTCGCGGGTCAGGCCGACGAGGTTCAACGGTCCCTCCGGCAGCTTGCGCGGCATGGTGTGGACGTCCTGTGTGATCGGTGCGGTCGCGGTCATATCAATACCCCTGTCGGCGTGAAGCCTGTCCCATATAAGCAAAAAGGCCCGGTTTCCAATGGAAAACCGGGCCTCGCAATTCTTGTGACGCAGATCAGGACGCGCAGCGGTTCTCGGCCTCTTCGACGCCGGCGGTAAAGCCCAGCAGCGAAAACGTATCGGTCGTGATGTTGCCGCGACCTGACCGGCCACGCACGACAGCATCGGCACCGCGCTTCAGGGCCGCGACGACGCGGGCGTCATCCTCGGGGGTGGCGGGCCAGGCCCATTCACCTTCGGTAAAGAGCTGGAACGTGCTGTCACCGACCGTCAGATCCACGGTGGACCCCGATGCAAAAGGATAGCCGCCGGTGAATGTCACCTGCCCCTGCACGTTTGCGCCCGGGCGGTAGAACACCATGAGGTAGATGTCGCCGCGCGTGCCGGAGGTCGGGTTGCCGTTGCCGTCGGTCAGCGTGCTGGATGTGGGTGCGGACACGCTGATGCATTCACGCGGGTTTTCCGCCTCGAACGTGCTCCAGTCCGTGTTGGCCGCGACCAGGTTGTCGGTGGTCTGCTGTGCCGCTGCCGGCATCGCCACGGCCAACATGCAGGCCAGTGTCGTCGCAAAGGTCGTTTTGTTCATCATGTCATAGGCCTCCAAGCTGCCCTTGCCTCATTCCGTATGTGCCGCACCGGTCTTGGCGACCTTTTCGTCTGGCGGCATCCTGTTCAACCAGATAGCCATGGGTCTAGCAAAAAACCGCCCAAACATAAAAGCCAATTCCACGCACAAAGCCGTGGGTGAAAGGACCAATATGTCATCCCCTGCCCCCCTGATCGAAGTTCACCGCGGCGACATGCTGGAGTCGCTGCACAGCGGCCATGCGGTCGTCTGCGACGACAGCGGCCAGATCGTGCAGGCCTGGGGCGACCCGATGGCGGTGATCTTTCCGCGGTCGTCGTGCAAGATGATCCAGGCGCTGCCCCTGATCGAGAGCGGGGCCGCCGATGCGCACGGGCTGACGTCGGAACAACTGGCGCTGGCCTGCGCCAGCCACCAGGGCGCGCATATTCATACCGACCGGGTGCAGGTCTGGCTGGACCAATTGGGCCTGAAAGACAGTGATTTCCGCTGCGGTCCGCAGTGGCCCGGCGATATCCCGGCCCGCAACGAAATCATTCGCGCCCATGCGCAACCCTGCCAGATCCACAACAATTGTTCTGGCAAACACGCCGGATTTCTGACGCTGAACCGCCATCTGGGCGGTGCGGCGGATTATGAGCTGGTGGATCATCCCGTGCAGCAGGCGGGCAAGGCTGCGTTCGAGGAAGTGACCGACATGACCTCGCCCGGCTACGGGATCGACGGCTGTTCCGCGCCGAATTTCGCCACCAGCGTGCAGGGTCTGGCCCGCGCGATGGCCAGCTTTGCCAGTGCGGGCGACCGCAGCGACACGCGGTCGCAGGCGATGGTGCGGCTGACGCAGGCGATGACCGCGCATCCCGAACTGGTCGCGGGCGAGACACGCGCTTGCACCGACCTGATGCGCGCGATGGACGGCCGCGTGGCGATCAAGACGGGGGCCGAGGCGGTATTCGTGGCGATCATCCCCGAACGCAAATTGGGCGTGGCGCTGAAGATCACGGACGGCAGCACGCGCGGTGCCGAGGCGGCGATTGCCGCGATCCTGGTGAAACTGGGCGTGCTGGACGCGGACCACCCCGCCACCCGTGCCCGGATGGTGCCCGAAATCCGCAACTGGCGCGGCACGCTGTGCGGCCATATCCGCCCCACCCGCGCCCTGTTGTAAGGAGAGACCGATGTCATTCACACTCGCCACATGGAACATCAATTCGGTTCGCCTGCGCGAAGACCTGGTCGCGCGGCTGCTGCGCGACGAGGGACCCGACGTGCTGTGTTTGCAGGAATGCAAATCACCGATGGACAAGATCCCGACGGAACAGTTCGAAGCGCTGGGTTACGTGCACCGCATCGGTCGCGGCCAGAAGGGCTATAACGGGGTGGCGATCCTGTCCAGGATGCCGATCGAAGAGGTGGGTGCCGCCGATTACGCAGGTCTTGGTCACGCGCGGCACATCGCAGGACGGTTGGCCAATGGTGTGACGGTGCATAATTTCTACGTGCCGGCCGGCGGCGACAAACCGGACCGCGCGATCAACGCGAAATTTGGGCAAAAGCTGGATTATCTGACCGACATGCGCGACGCGTTTCACGCGCAAAGGCCGGCGCGCGCGATCCTCGTGGGGGATCTGAACATCGCCCCGCGTGAGGACGATGTCTGGGATCACAAGAAGCTGCTGAAGGTCGTGAGCCACACGCCGATCGAGGTCGAACACCTCGCGCAGGTGCAGGACGCGGGTGACTGGGTCGACATCACAAGGCAGGATATACCGCAGGGCAATCTGTATTCCTGGTGGTCCTACCGGTCGCCCGATTGGGATAGCGCCGACAAAGGCCGGCGGCTGGACCACGTCTGGGCCACGCCCGATATCGCGGGGTCCGCGCATTCCAGCCGGGTGCTGCGTGACGTGCGCGGCTGGGACCAGCCCAGCGACCACGCCCCCGTCTTTGCCACGTTCGATCTGTAGGGCGGCCAAATTTTCGCGAAAATTTGGGGTGGGGCGCTGCCCCACACCCCGGGATATTTCGGACCAGAAGAATTAGGGCCGCAGGGCGATCGCTATCGTTGCTGCGAGAGTTTTGTGGGCATCGGGATCGAAGTGTACACCGTCCTGAGAACTGACGGCGATGTGGTCTGCGGCGTTCAGAAATCCCGTGCCCCAGGTTGCCGCAAGATCACGGTAGAGGGAAGCAAGCGCCTGTGATCTGTTGGTTGCACCAAGAAAGACCTGACTGATGGGGCCGGTTTCCACGATGGGCGGCGGGCAGATCAGCAGGATGCCGAACCCGCCATGGCGCGTCTGCGCCGCGTCACCACAGGCAATGGCAAGCAGGCCCGCGATACCCGCAGCGATCCCTGCGGGTGTTTGACCAAAGTGTGCCTTGCAGTCGTTGGTCCCGAGCATCAGCGTGAGCGTGTCGATGGGACCATGGCTGTTCAGTGCGATATGCAGGCCAAGATGGCCGTTCATATGCGCGCCCATTTCGGGGTCGCTGTCAGCGCGGGCAAGACGGCCAGGCAGGCCTTCTTCGATCAGGTCCGCATCCAGCGCGCGTGCCGTCAGCGTGGGCCAGCGGGTGTCCGCGTCATAGCGCGCATAAACACCGCGCGTCACGATGGGCGGGGTGCCGTGGGTGTTGCTGTCGCCAAATGTCAGGATCGTGCGTGCCATGCCGCAGGCTAGACCCCGGTCGGATGCAGGTCAAATGCCTTGCCCCGGCCCGGTCGCGCCCACATATACGCGTAAGACAATATCAAAAGGAGACGCGGCATGATGGATCTGACCGCCACGCCCGAGACCCATATCATCGATGGCACCGACGCGACCTTTATGGCCGACGTCGTCGATGCCTCGATGACCACCCCCGTGATCGTGGATTTTTGGGCCCCTTGGTGCGGGCCGTGCAAATCGCTGGGTCCGGCGATCGAGGCTGCCGTGACCAAGGCCGGTGGCCGGGTCAAGCTGGTCAAGATCGACACCGACGCCAACCAGCAGATCGCGGCGCAATTGCGGGTGCAATCGCTGCCGACGGTCTATGCGTTCTGGCAAGGCCAACCGGTCGACGGGTTCCAGGGTGCGCTGCCGCCCTCCGAGGTCGACGCCTTTGTGACAAAGATCGCCGATATGGGCGGCGAGGCCGAGGATGACGGTCTGGCCGATGCGATCGCGGCGGCACAGCAGATGCTGGACGAGGGGGCTGCGGCGGACGCGGCGGAGACATTTGCCGCGATCCTGCAAGAGGACCCGCAGTCTGCCCCCGCCTATGCCGGTCTGGTCAGTGCCTATCTGGCGCTGGACGACGTGGATCAGGCCGAGGCCATCTTGAACGGTGCCCCTGCCGAGATCAGCCATGATCCTGCTCTTGAGGCGCTGGCAGCACGGATCAGCCTGCTGCGCGCGGCGGCCAACACAGGCCCCGTTGCAGATTTGCAGGCAAAGGTAGAGGCAGATCCCGCAGACCACGCGGCGCGGCTGGAACTGGCCACGGCACTCTCCGCCAGGGGCGAGACACAGGCGGCGGTCGATCATTTGCTGGAATCCTTTCGTCTGGACCCCTCGTGGAACGACGGCGCGGCCAAGGCCCAGCTGTTCCAGCTGTTCGACGCACTGGACCCCAAGGATCCGGTCGCGCTGACGGGGCGGCGCAAATTGTCGTCGATGATATTTGCCTAAGGTGCGGTGCAAGCTAAGTCATCGGACATGATGAACCGATCAGATCTGCCTGACACGATCCCGATTTTTCCGCTGCCCGGCGCATTGCTGCTGCCGCGTGGGCGGATGCCGCTGCACATCTTTGAGCCGCGCTATCTGGCCATGATCGAGGATGCGATGAAGACGTCGGACCGGCTGATCGGAATGGTACAGCCGTTCGAGGCCCCCGGCAAGGAAAGCAGGCTGCACAGCATCGGCTGTGCGGGACGTCTGACCGCGTTCAACGAAACCGACGACGGGCGTTACATGATCACGCTGGCCGGCGTATCGCGGTTTCGCATCACCAAGGAGGTCGAGGGTTTCCAGCCCTATCGACGCTGCAATGTGAAATGGGACGGATTCGCCCGCGACCTGGGCCCGGCCGAACACGATGACGGCTTTGAACGGGATGTGTTCATGGACATGCTGTGCCGTTATTTCGAGGATCAGGGCCTGAAAACCGACTGGGACCAGTTGGGCGATGCCGAGGACGAACTGCTGATCAATTCGCTGTCGATGCTGTGCCCCTTTCCACCAGAGGACAAACAGGCCCTGCTGGAGGCGCCGTCGTTGACG
The DNA here is from genome assembly GCF_020531945.1 of Loktanella gaetbuli. NCBI lineage: Bacteria > Pseudomonadati > Pseudomonadota > Alphaproteobacteria > Rhodobacterales > Roseobacteraceae > Loktanella > Loktanella gaetbuli. The sequence continues at coordinate 421,040 of NZ_JAJATZ010000003.1, read as the reverse complement.
ACGCGGCGCGAAACGCTGGTGACGCTGATCGAATATGCCCTGCGGGGCGGCAGTGCGGAGATGATGCAATGACGGTGTTCGACGGCCGTATGTTGGAGGCGCTGATCTGCCCGCAGACCCAGGGCCCGCTGAGCTATGACGCGCAGACGCAAGAGTTGATCAGCAAACGTGCGGGCCTCGCGTTTCCGATCCGCGATGGTATCCCGGTGATGCTGGTCGACGAGGCCCGCAAGCTGGATTGACCCTTTTGGGGAACTGGTGCCCGCCGATGGATCATGCCATCGGTCTCGGGCCGATCGGCAGGTGAGAGCCCCCATTTCCAAATGCCACCCCGCAGAATTTTGAACTTGCAGAAAATCCAATCTGTTGCTCGCGGCCCAAAGCTGCCATTTGCTCCATGCCCCTGGGCTGGAATGCAACCGCACCAAACCGGCCGTTCACCCATGGCGCAGCATCTTTGACGGTTAGGCTCTGACAGCAAATAACAGCGGCCGTTGAAGCCTAAACTTATGCAGCTACGTCCTGCTGGGTCGCTATTTCCAAAGGAACCAAGATCGAAAATGTCGAACCTTGGCCTAGTTCGCTTTTAAGAGTGATTGTACCGTCCATCCGGTCGACCATACGTTTCACGATTGGCATGCCGAGGCCTGTTCCTCCGTAAGTTCTTGCTGTATTGGAGTCAGCCTGCTCAAATTCCTTGAAGATTTTCTCATGATGCTCTGGCGCAATACCAATGCCTGTATCGACGACGTCAATGGCAACTTGGCCATAAGAATCTTCGCCAATGCTAACTGTGATAGAGCCGGTCTCCGTAAACTTGACAGCATTTCCTATCAAATTTTGCATAATGCTTTGAAGCATACCTTTGTCCGCTAGATACGTGTTGCCAGCGAGTTGATTGTTGACACTGAGAGTTATGGATTTTGAATTTGCAAGGCTCTGGAATTCGCTCAAGATATCACTGGCAAACTCTCCGATATCAATTTCTTCTTCTACGACTTCGTAGTGTCCAGCGTCAATTTTGGTCAGATCAAGTACATCATTGACGAATTTCAATAGCTTATCCGCTGATCGGTCAAGGATGGACATCAAGCTTTTCGATTTTCCTCCAGACTTTCCACTCTTTAGAAGTTTGATCGCGCCAACAATTCCTGTAACCGGCGTTCTGATTTCGTGAATCATATGCGCAATGTATCCACTGCGGGTTGCCATGATCTCTTGCAGGTCGACACGCGCTTTATGTTCCTCGAGGGCTGAGGTCCTCGCCCTCACGATATCATCAACGCAACGAGCCATGTATTCCAGGATATCTATTTCATGCTGCGTCCAATCTCGCGTTTTGTCAGACATGCAACAGACTGCGCCGATTACTTTTCCGGACACTGTATGGATTGGACTGCCGAGATAGGAACGCAAACCATTTTGGAGTATGAAGTCATTATCCCGAGTCCGAGCATCCTCGAGCAAATTTGGAATCGCGACCGTCTGCTGGCTTATCTTTACATACTGACAGATTGATTCTTCGACGGGCACGTCGCGAACGGCGGGATCGTCAAAACAAGACCCTACGTATGTAGAGATGTATTGCCGGCCTTCTTGCGTTTCGAGAACCGAGACAAAAGAGATAGGTACACCAAACACTCGGCTTGCAAGAATGTTGATGTTAACGAGGCTCTCGTCCATGCTGCCATGCAGCAACCCAAGCGCCTCGAACGTATACGTTTTCGCCATAGTGCTGCTCCTTGTTTTTGGCTAGGTTGGTCGATCGAGACATCATACTCCTGTCAAAGACTTAGAGGACACTTTTGGACATGAGATTGTGTTAGAAGTGTGGCATTGCTTGGAGCTCGCGAAAAAGCTTGATTGGCTCATTTGACTAACTTCTGCACTGCGGCGATGCAGAGAACTTTCCCGTCTGTGAGGTATCCGAACGTCAGCCTCGAACTCTACGGCACGACCAGCATAAAGCCGCAGCGAATGACCGCTCCCCGCCCTTGGTGTCGGTGCTGGCTTTCAAGTCAATTCAATTTCGCGGTTGCAGTTAAAGTCGGAAAAGTCCGCACCGCTGACATTGAAACCAAAGACACCTCGCAGGTTTTGCGAGGTGTCAGGTTGTCGGCAATTCAAGCAATGTCGCGGCATTTTTGGCGCGGTCGCGGCATGTGCTGCGCGTCAGCTCGAAAGACGGTAGCCGCCTTGTTCTGTGACCAGCAGACGGGCGTTGCCGGGGTCGGGTTCGATTTTCTGGCGCAGGCGGTAGATGTGGGTTTCCAGCGTATGCGTGGTCACGCCCGCGTTGTAGCCCCAGACCTCGTGCAGCAGCACGTCGCGCGGCACCACACCGTCAGAGGCGCGGTAGAGGAACTTGAGGATATTGGTTTCCTTTTCGGTCAGACGCACCTTGCGGTCGTCCTCGGTCACCAGCAGTTTTTGCGCAGGCCGGAACGAATACGGCCCCAGCTGGAATACCGCATCCTCTGATTGTTCATGGGTCCGAAGCTGGCTGCGCAGGCGGGCCAGCAGCACGGGAAACTTGAACGGTTTGCTGACGTAATCATTGGCACCCGCGTCGAGGCCATAGATCGTGTCGGCGTCGCTGTCCTGTGCGGTCAGCATGACGATGGGACATTTCACACCCTGCTTGCGCATCAGGCGGCATAATTCACGGCCGTCGGTGTCGGGCAGGCCCACATCGAGAATGACCAGATCGTACAGCTGTTCCTTGACCTTGGTCATGGCGGATGCGCCGTCATCGGCCTCGAATACGTCGAAATCCTCGGTCATCAAGAGCTGTTCGCCCAACGCCTCGCGCAGATCGTCGTCGTCGTCGACAAGCAGAATTTTCTTTAACTGTGCCATCATCTACTCCGGTATTACTCAACGTCAGGTGTGGTCCGTCACAGGAACAACAACCAATGCTGCAAATAGTTCACACGGACGTGTGAATTGATGCCCCAATGTTTCAATCTGCCGCAGTTCATCCTAGATCACCAAGGGAACAGAGGATTACGCGCGATGTCATTGGCACCGGACAACACGGAACGTCTGGCACGGGCGCGTGCCGATCTGCGCATGGGGGTGCCTGTGGTTGTCGCAGGTGCGGGGGTCATGCTGGCTGCCGAAACGCTGGATGCCGCCCGACTGAACGCGCTGCGCGATCTGGGGGCCGCCGTGGCCCTGACCGACTGGCGAGCCAAAACGCTGAAGGTTGCAGCCTATGACGGCGACGTGGCGCGGATCGCGTTGCCGTCGGACACCAGCGTGGCCTGGGTGCGGGCGCTGGCCGATCCAAGCGGCGATTTGCGCCACCCGATGAAGGGACCGCTGCGCGGCCTGCGAGAGGGATCGCCGCTACTGGCGCGGGTTGCCGTGGCACTTTGCAAATCGGCGCGGTTGCTGCCTGCGGCGGTCATCGCGCCGCTGGATGATGCGACAAGCTTTGCCCGGGTACACGGGCTGACGGTCGTGGATGCCGATGCGGCACTGACGACGGCAGAGGCCGCATTGCGGTCTATCACCAGCGCCCGTCTGCCGATTTCGGTGTCAGAGGCAGGCCGGCTGCACGTGTTTCGCCCCGATGACGGTGCAGAGGAACATTACGCCGTCGAAATCGGCAATCCGGATCGCAATGCGCCCGTGCTCGCGCGGTTGCATTCGGCCTGCTTCACTGGCGACCTGCTGGACAGTCTGAAATGCGATTGCGGCCCGCAGCTGCGTGCCGCTTTGGCCCAGATGGGCGCCGAAGGCGCTGGCGTCCTGCTGTATCTGAACCAAGAGGGCCGCGGCATCGGTCTGGCCAACAAGATGCGGGCCTACGCGTTACAGGATCAGGGTTTCGACACGGTCGAGGCGAACCACCGGCTGGGATTTCATGACGATGAACGCGATTTCCGCATTGGTGCTGCAATCCTGAAACAGATGGGGTTCGGGGCGGTGCGGCTGCTGACGAACAACCCCGCCAAGATTGCCCGGATGGAGGATTCCGGTGTGCGCGTGGCCGAGCGGGTCGCGCTGAAGGTGGGCGAGAACGCCCATAACCACGCCTACCTCGCGACCAAGGCGGCAAAATCCGGTCACTTGCTTTAATAGTGACCCATTTCACCTGCAAGGAGCTGGATGAACGCGGTTGGCGGTAGCGCCCCCGGCTGCGCAAAGGGATCTGAAAACGCATAGATGACATATAGGATGACACCGCTGTAGGCCCCGTAGAGCGACAGCAGCGACAGATGCAGGGGCGTTGGTGAATAGGTCAGATAGGGCACCGCAACCCAGACCAGTCCGATGATCGCAGCAAACCAAAAGAGCCCTGACAAGGTCCGCACGGCGCTGTTTTCGCGACTTTGCCGAAGCTCTGCGATAAGTTGGGATTTGGCAACCATGTGAGCACGCAGATCCGTCTGGCGCGGCGTTTCGGGATCCAGGTTCAGAACAGTCTGGTACACCTGCTCGCGCAGGCCCCACCCCTGTGCCGTCAACTTGCCGGTTTGTGACAGCGAGTCCCACTCGGTGCTGATCGCGTGACGCAGGTAGTCTGCCAACATGGTCTGTACCTCTTGCATCTGAGGGGTCTCGTACCGGCGTATGTCGTTGAAAATATCGGCAATGGCCGTTGCCTCACGCACCAGATCGGCGCGGATATCAGAATAGTCGGAGAGTTCCTGAGCAAAGACGAGGGCAAGGATCAACCCGTGCAGGGTCGCGACACGCAGCAGGACGGACCCGGCGAGCGTTTGGGTTTCGTCTGTTTGCTTTCCGCCCCAAATTGCGCGGGTGATCGCGTAGATCGCAATCACACCGACCGCGTTCGCCAAGGCAAAAACGCCCGCCATCACCCATTCATGTAGACTCATCGCCATCCCCGCTCTGTCCAAAGACAGGCTAGCCCAGCGCTTGGGGTCGGTCTATGCCTGCGATACCCAACACGAGGCACCCATGAGCCACGATGACCTGATCCTGACGCCGACCCACGTGCGATTTCGCGGACGTCGGTTTCCCTGCGCCATCGGGCGCGGCGGTCTGACGGATGCGGCGACCAAGGCAGAGGGTGACATGGCGACCCCGCGCGGTGTGCACCACATCGTCGACATGCTGTATCGGGCGGACCGTATGGCGCGGCCAGCGCCCTGGGCCCGCCCCATCGGGCCGCGTGATCTGTGGTCGGATGATCCGGCGCATCCCGATTACAACCATCTGGTGCGGGCCCCCTATGCGCACAGCTGCGAATCCCTGCGCCGCGCTGACCCCATGTATGACCTGATTCTGGTGACGGACTGGAATTACCCCGCTGCCGTGCCGGGACGCGGGTCCGCCATTTTTTTGCATCAATGGCGCGGGCCGGGTCGCCCGACCGCAGGCTGTGTTGCCTTTCGGCGCGATCACCTGCGCTGGATAGCGGCACGGTTAGAGCCTTTCAATCGGCTTGTTATCGCTTAACGCTGGACCTTGGCTGCATAAATTTGCCAAACGAAAGGACATGCGATGAAACCTCAAGGCCAGTTTATGACCGACGCGCAAATCAGCGACCTGCCCTACCGCCCCTGTGTGGGTGTGATGCTGGTCAACACCCGCGGCCATGTCTGGGTCGGCAGCCGGTTGGACCGGGATGCAGACGCATGGCAAATGCCACAAGGCGGGGTCGACCCGGGCGAGACTTGCCGCGACGCGGCCCTGCGCGAGCTGTGGGAAGAAACTGGCGTATCCGACCGGCTGATCACCATCGAAGGCGAAACGGCAGGCCTGATCCGCTATGATCTGCCGCATGATCTGGTGGGCAAGGTCTGGGGCGGCAAATATCGCGGGCAGGAACAGAAATGGTTCCTGTTCCGGTTCCACGGCGAGGACAGCGATATCGACATCGCAACCGAGCATCCCGAATTTTCGGAATGGAAATGGATGCCGCGCGACCAACTGGTCGCCAATATCGTGCCGTTCAAACGGGCGGTCTATGAACAGGTGCTGGCTGAACTGGGTGCAAAACTGTGAAAGCGATCGCAGTGGCGCTGACGCTGGCGGGCACGCAGGCTGCAGCGCTCAGCTGTATTGCGCCCGACCCGCTGGAGGCCTTTGACCGTGCCAACGCCAGCACCGCCCCCTACCTGTTGCTGACGGGCCAGATCACGCTGAACCAGCCTGCGCCGGACCCGATCACGAAACCCGGTGTCTTTGCCGGACGTATCGAGGGGGTGGGCCTGTCGCAGACGGGGTTCGATGTGCCCTTTGCCGAGGACGTGCGCGTCGCCGTCAGCTGCGCGGGTCCGTGGTGCGGCGGCATTCCAACAGAGGACGACGTGCTGGTTTTCCTGAACGCCGAGGGTGACGTGCCGACGATCGAGATCGGGGCCTGTGGCGGATGGATTTTCGCGGCACCTGATGCGGCCTTGCAGGACAGGCTGACCGCCTGCCTGAACGACGGAATGTGCGCGCCCGCTGACTAAGCGCACCTTGCACCCGGGGCCCAAGGGGGCGATTGTCCCGCCATGACACAAACATTGCTTTCATTCGGACACGGCTATTCGGCGCAGGCGCTGGAACGGCTGCTGTTGCCGCGCGACTGGCGCGTGATCGGCACCACGCGCAACGAGGACAAGGCCGCCGCCTTCTTGGCGCGCGGGGTCGAGCCGCGCATATGGCCGGGGGCCGACATCATCCCGGCGCTGGATGCTGCAACGCATCTGCTGATATCCGCCGCACCCGGTGACGACGGTGACCCGGTGTTGGCGGAACTGCACGACGCAATCGCGGCACGCGCAGGCCAGTTTGAATGGGTCGGCTATCTGTCCACCACGGGGGTCTACGGCGACCACGAGGGCGACTGGGTGGATGAAAACGCACCGCTGACCCCCGCCACCAAACGCGGTCAGGCTCGGGTCACGGCAGAGGCGGCATGGTCTGCGATCCCCGGTCTGCCGCTGCATATCTTTCGGGTTGCGGGGATCTATGGCCCCGGCAGGGGTCCATTTGCCAAGGTGCGCAACGGCACGGCACGGCGCATCATCAAGGACGGTCAGGTATTCAGCCGTACCCATGTCGCGGATATCGCGCGGGTGCTGGCGGCGTCCATCGCCCGGCCCAACCCCGGTGCGGCCTACAACGTCTGTGACGATGACCCGGCCCCCCCGCAGGACGTGATCGCCTATGCCGCGGAACTGCTGGGACTGCCCGTACCAGAGGCAGTGGCATTCGAGGATGCGGAGATGTCCCCGATGGCGCGCAGTTTCTACGCCGAGAGCAAGAAGGTCCGCAACGACCGCATCAAGGACGAACTGGGGGTCGAACTGCTGTTCCCCGACTATCGCAGCGGGTTGCGCGCCTTGCTGGCGCAAGAGGGCTGAACCTTGAAAACCATCCGGACGCTGGGCATATCGGCGCAAACCATATGAAGGCCCGTCATGTCCCTGCGCACCACCCTTGCCCATCAGCTTGACCGTCGGCTGGTCCAGAATTTCATTCTGGGGGTTATCATTTTCAACGCGGTGCTGCTGGGGCTGGAGACATCCGCGCCCGTCATGGCACAGGCAGGGCCGCTGATCCTGTTTCTGGATCAGCTATGTCTGGCGATCTTTGTCGTGGAACTGACGATCAAGCTGTTCGTGCGCGGGCGCGATTTCTGGCGCAGCGGCTGGAACATCTTTGATTTCGTGATCGTGGGTATCGCACTTATTCCATCGTCGCAGGGGCTGTCGGTGTTGCGTGCCTTGCGCATCCTGCGGGCGCTGCGGGTGATTTCCGTTGCGCCATCACTGCGCCGCGTGGTCGAGGGGTTGGTGACAGCCCTGCCCGGCATGGCGTCGGTGTTCCTGCTGATGGGCATCCTGTTCTACATCGGGGCGGTCATGGCCACGAAACTGTTCGGCAGCGCGTTCCCCGAATGGTTCGGCACGCTGGGGCACAGCCTGTATTCCCTGTTCCAGATCATGACCCTCGAGAGCTGGTCCATGGGCATCGTGCGGCCTGTGATGGAGGTCTATCCGCTGGCCTGGATGTTCTTTGTTCCGTTCATTCTGGTCACGACATTCGCGGTGGTGAACCTGCTGGTCGGTCTGATCGTGAATTCGATGCAGGATGCCCACGCCGAAGAAGGCAACGCCGCCACCGACGCCTACCGCGACAGCGTCATGGCCAAGCTGGAAGACATCGAACGCCGGATCGGCGAAATGTCGGACAGAAAATCATCCTGACCCTGAAACTGGTTAAGGTGATTGGCAGAATTTCTGGCCTGCGCTGTTCAATCGCGCGATGATCTCGCGTAGGCGCCGAAAATTCGCCGTTTCCCATTCCTCAGACGTGGCATCATGACACCAACAGACACCACACCCGAAACCAGATCACTGCATCTTGCGACAGGGTTCGCCATTGTCGCCGCCGGGGTGATCGGCCTGGACTGGCTGATGCTGGGCGATGGCGGGTCGCTGACGCGCGAGGGCGGATCGGTCGAAACGATGTCGATGCTGGGCTATATCTACGCGCTGGTGATTTATCTGTGGCGCGCGCGTCCGGTGTTCTGGCCGGTGCCGGTGATCCTGCTGTTCATGGCAGCGCGCGAAGGCGATCTCGACAAGGCGCTGACCAGCGAGGGCATCCTGAGCACCAAGATCCTGCTGTATGACACCGCGCTGTGGGAAAAATCGCTGGCGGTCGCGATTTGGGTTCTGCTGATCGCAGCGCTGGTCATGCTGGCGCGATACCGCGCGCCGCTGTTGTGGCGTGATTTGCGCCGTGGCGCACCGTGGGCGCTGCTGTTTCTGGCGGGGCTGTTCATCGCCGCCTTTTCCAAGACGATCGACGGCTTGGGGCGCAAACTGGGCGCTTTCGGTGTCGAGGTCGCAACCGAGGTCGTTCAGGGCAGCGGCATCGTCGAAGAGGCATTGGAACTGCTGATCCCGATTCTGTTCGTCATGGCGATCTGCCTGCGGACCCGCAAACCGACCTGAACCGGGTTGCCGCAGGGAGACGCACCGCTAAGTCTGACCCATGTCCAAGACACCAGACCTGCCCCCCGACCATATCAGCGGCATCATCGAGATGGCGCTGTCTGACCACGCAAGTTTTGCCGATATTCAGCGCGAATACGGGGTCAGCGACAAACATGTCAAAACGCTGATGCGCGAAAACCTGAAGGCAGGCAGCTACAAGGCATGGCGTAAGCGCCTGCGGGAATTCGGGGACAGGCGGGCGGTTTACAAATAAGCTAGATTTGCGTGAATTCGGTGACGGGCTGTCTGCACCTGCGCAAAGTTCAAAAGACTACGCCAGCAGCATCCAGATCGCGACTCCTGCCAGTATCGCGGCAAACGACAGGTTCAGAAAACGGGCGGTATCCGGACTACGCCAGCGCGCTGTCATGCCCTCGCCAAGGGCGGCATAGAGGGAGAACGCCAAGAACATCGGCGCTTCGCGCGATATCCAATCGAAGCCGAGCCCGATCCCAATCGTCACAACCAATGTAGCGGCATGGTAGCCAAGGTTCGCCGGGACCGTCGCACGAAACCCGAAACGCGCGCCATTGGCCGCAAAGAACATATTCCCCGGCCCAGGCGAATAGGCCAGCGGTGCAAGGAAAAGGATCAGGGCAATCGTAAGCTGCGTCATGTGCCCGAATCGATCATAGCCCACCGACGATAGCGACCCGAATCTTGCGCCTTTCGCGCATCGCATTCTCGGCGATGGTCCTGTCTGGATCTGACCCGCGGCGGTGTCTGAAACATCCAGACAGGTTGACCATTTTCGGTACGCGCGCATCACGAGAGTGCAGACGTCCAAGACGCCCAGGACGATGCTTTGCCCGTCAGCGCGCGCGCAATATCACGCGCGTTTGCTGATCACTTCGACGCCCATGACCTCGAGCACCTTGGCCTCGATATCCTCGGCGTTCAGGCCCGCCATCGCATACATGTCCGCCGGACTGGACTGGTCGATGAACGTGTCGGGCAGACACATGGACCGGAATTTCAGGCCCTTGTCGAAAACGCCTTCGTCGGACAGCAGTTGCGCGACGTGGCTGCCAAATCCGCCCACGGCACCCTCTTCGATCGTGATCAGCGCGTCGTGATCGGCGGCCAGTTGCAGGATCATGTCGCGGTCGAGTGGTTTTGCAAAGCGCGCATCGGCAATGGTCGGCGTGATCCCACGGGCCGACAGCGCCTCGGCGGCGGTCTGGACCTCTGACAGGCGAGTGCCGAACGACAGGATCGCGACGCCGCTTCCCTCCTGGATCATGCGGCCCTTGCCGATTTCCAGCGGCTGCGGGTTGCTGGGCATCTCGACCCCCACACCCTCGCCACGGGGGAACCGGAATGCAATCGGTCCGCTATCGTGCGCGGCAGCGGTGGCAACCATGCGCACCAGTTCCGCCTCGTCCGATGCGGCCATGACAACGATACCGGGCAGGTTCGCCAGAAAGGCCACGTCAAAGCTGCCCGCATGGGTGGCCCCATCCGCCCCCACCAGCCCGGCGCGGTCGATGGCGAAACGCACCGGCAGACGTTGCAGGGCGACGTCATGCACCACCTGATCGTAGCCGCGTTGCAGGAACGTGGAATAAAGCGCGCAGAACGGTTTCATCCCCCCCGCCGCAAGCCCGGCGGCAAAGGTCACCGCATGCTGTTCGGCGATGCCCACGTCGAAACACCGGCTGGCGTAGCGTTTCATGAATTTGTCCAGCCCGGTGCCGTCGGGCATGGCGGCCGTGATCGCACAGATCCGGCTGTCGGTATCGGCCAGCGCGATCAGCGCATTCGCAAAGACCGAAGTATAGGACGGCGCGTTGGATTTCGCCTTTTGCACCTCGCCGGTGACGACATCGAATTTACCGCGCGCATGGCCCTTGTCTGCGGCGGTTTCGGCCGGGGCGAACCCCTTGCCCTTGGTCGTGATGGCGTGGATCAGGATCGGTCCGTCGGCGCGGTCCTTGACCGTGCGCAGCACCGCCATCAGCTGATCCATGTCGTGCCCGTCGATGGGTCCGACATAGGAAAAACCCAGTTCCTCGAACAGTGTCCCGCCCACGGTCATATGCTTGAGCATGTCCTTGGCGCGTTTTGCACCCTCGCGCAGGGGCGGCGGCAGAAACGACACGGCCCCCTTGGCTGCGGCCTTGAGGTCCTGGAACGGTGCCCCGGCATAGAGCCGCGACAGATAGGACGACATCGCGCCCGTCGGAGGCGCGATCGACATTTCGTTGTCGTTGAGGATCACGATCAGACGCTTGCCCAGATGACCTGCGTTGTTCAGCGCCTCGTAGGCCATGCCGGCGGACAGCGACCCGTCACCGATGATGGCGACCGCATCACCCACGTCACCGCCCAGATCCCGCGCCACGGCAAAGCCGAGCGCCGCACTGATCGAGGTCGAACTATGCGCCGCGCCAAAGGGATCATAGGGACTCTCTGACCGTTTGGTAAAACCTGACAACCCGTCCTTTTGGCGCAGGGTACGGATACGGTCGCGGCGACCGGTCAGGATCTTGTGCGGATAACACTGGTGGCTGACGTCCCAGATGATCTTGTCCCGGGGGGTATCGAACACGGCATGCAGGGCAACGGTCATTTCGACAACACCAAGACCCGCACCCAGATGCCCGCCGGTGACGGACACGGCACTGATGGTTTCGGATCGCACCTCGTCGGCCAGCTGTTGCAGCTTGCGGTTCGAGAGGTTTTTCATGTCGGCGGGGGATTGCACCGTGTCCAGCAGGGGTGTGTGCGGTCTGTCGGTCATGGTGTCCTCACTTGTCGCGCGCGATGACGAATCGCGCGGCTTCTTTCAAGGTATCGGCGCTGGACCCGTAATCGGTCAATGCGTCACAGGCGTTTTCCACCAGATCATGCGCACGCGCGCGCGCGCCATCGAGCCCCAGCAGTGACACGAACGTGGCCTTGCCCGCGTCAGCATCCTTGCCCACGGCCTTGCCCACGGTGGCGGCATCACCGGTCGCGTCAAGCAAGTCATCGGCAATCTGGAACGCAAGGCCCAGCGCGTCACCGTAGGCCCGCAACGCGCTGATGTCATCACCCGCGATCCGCGGTCCGGCGCAGGCCGACCATGTGATCAGCGCGCCCGTCTTGCCTGCCTGCAACGTCGTGATCGCATCCAGATCCAGCGGGGGGCCTGTTTCCGCGGCGATATCCAGCGCCTGCCCCAACACCATGCCGCGCGCCCCCGCCGCCTGCGCCAGGGTCAGCGCCAGGTTGGCGCGGGCCGCATCCGACACGCCCGACCCCGGTTCGCAGATCAGTTCGAACGCCAGTGATTGCAACGCGTCACCCGTCAGGATCGCCGTTGCCTCGTCCCACTTGCGATGCACGGTCGGCTGGCCACGGCGCAGGTCGTCGTCGTCCATCGCCGGCAGATCGTCATGCACCAGACTGTAGGCATGCACCGCCTCGATCGCGGCGGCCGCATGGCCTGCCAGATCACCGACGCCGTGCAGGCGCGCGCCCTCGCGCACCAAAAAGGCCCGTAGCCCCTTGCCGCCCTGCACCGCATAGAGCATCGCATCACGCAGCGGCACATCGGCCCCCGGTGCCAGCGTGGTTTCGATCAGACGGATCGCGGCAGAGGCATCAAGCGCCAGTTGGTTGGTGAACATCACGGATCAAGCGGACCCAGACCGGCGGCCTGCCCATCGGGGCCGACGGTGATCTTGGCGACCTTTTCCTCGGCCTCGGACAATTTCGCCTCGCACCGCTTTTTCAGCGCCGCACCGCGTTCATACAGCGCGATACTGTCGTCCAGCGCCACATCGCCACGTTCCAGCTGGCCGACGACGCGCTCCAGTTCCTTGATCGCATCCTCAAAGGTCATTTCGTTCACTGGCGTATCAGCCATCGCATCGCTCCCTCAAAACCTTGACATGGGCCGCCGCAGAGGCGCCCAGCGCCGTCAGGTCATAGCCGCCCTCCAGGCAGGACACCACCCGCCCGGCACAGAACGCATCGGCCAGATCACACAGTTGCGCGGTGATCCAGGCAAAGTCATCCTCGACCAGTTCCAGCCCCGCCAGCGGGTCGGCGGCATGGGCATCGAACCCGGCGGACACCAGGATCAGCTCGGGTTTGAAATCCCGCAGGCGCGGCAGCACATGATCGTTCATGGCGCGGCGAAAACCGGCGCCGTCCGTGCCCTCGGCCAGCGGTACGTTGATGACGTTATCCGCAACGCCGGTTTCATCGGCGCGGCCAGTGCCCGGATACAGCGGGCTCTGGTGCGTTGAACAGAACAGGATGCGCGGATCGTCCTCCACCAGATCCTGCGTGCCGTTGCCATGATGCACGTCGAAATCGACGATCGCGACGCGGCCCAGCCCGTGATGATCCAGTGCGTGTTTGGCGGCGATCGCCACGTTACCGAAAAAACAGAACCCCATCGGCGTCGTCTTTTCCGCGTGATGTCCGGGCGGGCGCATCGCGACGAAAGCGTTCTGCGCATCACCCCCCAGCACCATGTCGACGGCGCGGACCGCACCGCCGACGCCGCGCCAGATCGCAGCCAGTGTTCCGGGAGACATATGCGTATCGGCATCCAATGAGACCCACCCTTCGGCAGGCGCAGCACGGCGCAGCGCCTCTAAATGAGACCGCGGATGCACGCGCAACACGTCATCCTCGGCTGCCATCGGTGCAGTGACGCGGTTCAGGTCCATATCCTGCAAGGCCTGCGCCACGGCGTCCATGCGGGCGACCTGTTCAGGATGGCCGGGCGGCGTGACGTGATCCAGACAATCGGGGTGTGTGATCAAAACTGTTTTCATGACCACAGCAAACCCTGCCCCGCGTCAAAGGACAAGTGCATCATCTTGCCAAAAATACTCAAAATCACGCGGCCACAGATCCGCTGTCGCCATGACGGGCTCAGGCTGCAAGGCGCGCCAGAATAGACCTGCGCGCGACAGCGCGCTCCGCTGTTTCAAACCATCCTAGTCGGGCGACAGCATGTAGCCTGCACCACGTACCGTTTGCAGGTAGCGCGGTTGTTTGGGGTCAGGTTCGATCTTGCGGCGCAGGCGGGTGATCTGCACATCCACCGCCCGTTCCTGTGTCTGTCCACCCGACCGGCTCAGTTCCTCGACCAGTTGTTGACGGGTCACCGGTTCGTTGGGGCGCGCGGCAAAGATGCGCATCAGATGGCTTTCCGTGGCCGTCAGGCGCAAGGGACCGGCGGCATTGCTGATTTCGCCCCGCGTGATGTCGTAGGTATAGCTGCCGATCGCCAGTTCGGTCAGCGCGATCGGCTGCGCTTCCTCCTTGGGGGCGCGCCGCAGGATGGCATTGATGCGCAACAGCAATTCCTTGGGTTCGAACGGTTTGGCCAGATAATCGTCGGCGCCCGCCTCCAGTCCCGCGATCCGGTCCGCGGTTTCGCCGCGTGCTGTCAGCAGCAGGACGGGCGTGCCCAGTTGCGACCGCAGGCTGCGACAGAAACTGATGCCATCCTCGCCCGGCATCATCACGTCCAGCACGATCAGATCGAATTCCAACCCCGCCAGCAAACGGCGCGCATGGGCCGCATCCCGCGCCAAGGTGACCCGGAAACCGGACCGCACAAGGTATTTGCGCAGCAGGTCGCGGATGCGTTCATCATCGTCGACGACCAGCAGGTGCGGTGCATCAACGTCCATCGGGTTGATCCACCAATGCCTGATACTGGCGTCGCATATCGTCGTCCATCATCGCCTCCAGCACCTCTCTGAAACCTGCCACGGCGGCTGGCCCTGCGGCCCGGTAGGCGGCCCGCATCCGTTCTCGTTGCGCATCCGACAGGCTGCGTTCCAGCGCCGCCCCTTCTGGCGTCAGATGCAGGTGCCGTTCACGGCGGTCGCGCGCGCCGACGGTGGACGACACAAGGCCGTCCGCGATCAGCGTGCGCAGGACACGGTTCAGCGACTGCTTTGTCACCCCCAGGATCGACAGCAGATTGTTGACCGTCGTGCCGGGGCTGCGGTGAATGAAATGAATGGCCCGGTGATGCGCCCGGCCATAGTTCTTTTCGGCCAGAATACGGTCGGGATCGGCGGTAAAACCGCGGTAGGCAAAGAACATCGCCTCGATTCCCTTGCGCAGCTGATCATCGGTCAGGAACAGCAGGCTGCGGCCTGCGGGGGCAGTGGTGTCAGAGGCCATGAATCCCAACTTCTCGCGAACTTTTCGCCGTTATAGGGCAATCCGATGCCGCAATAGAAGATTTTTAAGACAGCAGATTGCGACCGTGCCCGAAATACGTCAGCCTTGTTGACATGACTGACGGCAGTTGCTACCGAACGCGCATCATTTACGCAACATTATGTCCGAACCGGAACTATTCGCGACATAAACGCAAAACAGAGGGTGGAACATGGAAGGCTCATACGCAGATCACGACGGCAAGATCTGGATGGACGGCAAGCTGGTGGACTGGCGCGGGGCGAATGTCCATGTGCTGACCCATGCGCTGCACTATGCCTCTTCCGTATTCGAAGGCGAGCGTTGCTACAACGGCAAGATCTTTCTGGATCGCGAACATGCGGAACGTCTGCATTTCTCGGCCAACTGCCTTGATTTCCAGATCCCCTACACGGTCGAGGAACTGATGGCCGCCAAGGCCGAGGTGCTGGCAGCCAACAACCTGACCGACGCCTATGTGCGCGCCTTTGCTTGGCGCGGGGCCGGGCCCGACATGGGTGTCGCATCCGCGCGCAACCCGGTGCAGGTGGCCATCGCGGCTTGGCATTGGGGCAACTATTACGGCGACGCGAAAACCAAGGGTGCCAAGCTGGACATTGCCAAGTGGAAACGCCCCAGCCCCGAAACCATCCCGCATCAGGCCAAGGCAGCGGGTCTGTACATGATCTGCACCATGTCCAAGCACGCAGCCGAGGCCAAGGGCTGTTCGGACGCGCTGATGTTCGACTATCGCGGCTATGTCGCTGAATGCACCGGCGCGAACCTGTTTTTCGTCAAGGACGGCGAAGTGCACACGCCGCTGGCCGATTGTTTCCTGAACGGCCTGACCCGCCAGACCGTGATCAAGACGCTGCGCGCCAAGGGCGTCACCGTCCATGAACGGCACATCATGCCCGAAGAGCTGGAAAGCTTTCAGCAATGCTGGCTGACCGGCACCGCGGCAGAGGTTACGCCAGTGGGCCAGATCGGTGATTACAACTTTGAGGTTGGCGCGCTGACGCTGGACATCGCCAGCGACTACGAAAAACTGGTCCGCGCCTGATCGTCTGACCCGGCACGCCCAGGCCCGCCCTCGTAACCCGGGGGCGGGCCTTTTGTATCAGGGGCAAGCTGCTTGACGCGGCGCGGTGTCGCACCATTTCGTGACCATCAAGCGAAGGATGCACCATGACCGATGATGACCCCGAATTCCGCCGCGCCGTAGAGGCAAACGAGGCCAAGCGTCAGGCCGCCATGAACGACCGCGAAGAGCAGGCCAGCAACGAGCCGGACGAAGAAGAGGCGGTGCGCGAGGCGTCGCACATGTCCGCCAAGCTGGTCTATCAGGTCGTCCGTCGTGAGGGCGACGAGGAACTGAAACGGCCCACGTCGTCACTGTTCTGGTCCGGCATCGCCGCCGGCGTCTGCATCAGCTTTTCCGTGATCGGCGAAGGTATTTTCGGGGCCTATTTGCCGGAATCAAACTGGCTGCCGCTGGTCGAAAGCTTTGGTTACACCTTTGGTTTTCTGATCGTCATCATCGGACGGATGCAGCTGTTCACCGAAAACACGCTGACCACCGTGCTGCCGTTTCTTGCACGGCCAAGCCGGTATCTGCTGGGCAGCGTCGCACGGCTTTGGGCGATCGTGGTGGGGGCCAACCTGATCGGCTGTTTCATCGCGGCGATCTTTATCGCCTTTATCCCCGCCTTTGAACAAGAGGTCGTGGACGCCATGATCGTGGTGTCGAAACACGCGACGGAACACCCGCCGCTGATTGCGTTCTTCAAGGCAATTCCGGCCGGCCTGCTGATTGCGGCGCTGGTCTGGATGCTGGCCGCCGGAGAGGTGAACAACTTTTTCATCATCCTGATCATGACATGGCTCATCGCGGCGGGTGGGTTCACCCATATCATCGCGGGATCGGTCGAAATGGCGCTGCTGCTGGTCATTGGCGAGATGGGGATTATCCACGCGGTGTTCGGGTTCTGGATACCGGTGTTTCTGGGCAACGTGTTCGGCGGCACGATCGTATTCAGCCTGATCACCTGGGGTCAGGTCCGCGAAGAAGTGCGCGCCCGCCGCGCCGATTAATTGTGACCGACGGACCCGGTGACCTTGCGTTGCCGGGTCCGTTGCAGACCCAGGTGGCGTTCGCGCAGGATGATCCCGATACCCGCCGCAATCACGATGGCCGCACCGATCAGCATGGTCCCTGTCGGCACCTCGTCAAAAAAGACATAGCCCACGATCAGCGCCAGCAACATCGAGGTATAGTCAAAGGGTGCCACCAGCGACGCCTCGGCGTAGCGGTAGCTGGAGGTCAGGAAAATCTGCCCCAGACCGCCCAACAGCCCCGCCACGATCAGCAAGGCCAGCCGGTCAGCCGACGGGACGGCCCAGCCCCACGGCAAGGTCAGCAACGACAGACAGGTGGCGGTCACGGAAAACCAGAACACGATGGCGGCGGTGGATTCGGTCGCGACCAGCTTGCGCACGAAAACCTGCGCGAGTGCTGCACAAATCGCCCCCATCAGCACCAGAACAGCCCCCAGCGTTTCGGCCGTGCTGGCACTGGCCCCTATGGACAGGCGCGGTGACAGCACGATCAAAACACCCGCCATGCCCACGGCCACGGCGGTCAGACGAAATTTGCCCACCTGTTCGTTCAGGAACATCGCGGCAAAAACGACCACCAGCATCGGCGCGGCATAGCCGATGGCGGTCACCTCTGGCAGGGGCAGCAACCCCAGACCGGCAAAGCCCAGACCCATCGCGGTCGTGCCCACCAGCCCACGCCAGACATGGCCCATCGGATTGGCGCTGCGCCAGCCTGTGCGCAACTCGTGCCGCATGGCAAGCCAGCCCAGAATCACCGGTAGGGCACAGAGCGAGCGAAAGAACACGGCCTGCCCCGGCGGCACCTGATCGGATGCGGCCTTGATCAGCGCGGACATGGCCACGAACAGGCAAACCGAAAGAATCTTGAAGGCGATACCGTGCAAGGGTTGCATGTGGCGGTCCTTTTTCGCCGACCCTACGCCGCAGCGAAACCATCCGAAAGGGGGTCAGGCGGCGGGTCTGACCGCGACCGCCAAGCGGGCCAGCGCATCGCGATAATCCGTCGACACGCTGACAGGCACGTTCACAGCCCCCAGCCGTTCAATCTGGAGCCGGTCATCCGTATCCAGACCGTCGACGGTCGTGCGCAGCACGACATGCAGGACGCGGCCGGGGTGGCGAATGGCGGCATCGGCGTAGATATGCGCATCATGCTGGCCGGTGTCGCCGATCAACACCACCGGCAGATCGGGGTTGGCTGCCATCAGACGGTCCACCGCATCGCCCTTGTGGCTACCGTGGCTGGCGGTGATGAACTGATCCTTGCCGAAACCGTAGTCCTTGAGGAATTTCGGTGCCACCGGCAGTCCCGCCCGCGCAAAGACATCGTCGAGAAAGTCGTGAAAATTCCACGGCGAAGAGCTGACGAAATAGACGGGGTTGCGGCCATCTGCATGCAGCATTCGCATCAGTTCGACCCCATCGCCAAAGACCTCACGGCTTTCGACGCTACCGGTAAAGGATGTCCACAGGTTGCGCAGGGTGGAATAGGCCCCCGTGCGCATCATCGTGTCGTCAATGTCGGACACCACCATCAACTGTGCCGCAGGATCAGCAACCAGCACCGGGCAGGTCGCAGTGGCGTCACCTGTGGATACGGTCACGTCGATCCAGCCGGTTCTGCCGTCGCGCGGCAACAGCAGGGTGAAATACCCCTCGGCATCGGATACCGCCGTCACATCACCGGCGCTGACGGTGACATCCGCCACCTCATGCGTGGCGAACAGGCGTAACATTTGCCGCGCATTGGCCAGACGGCTCCCGCCACCCGGCGCACGCTCTGACGCGCGCAAGGCCAGGACGCGGCCCCGCGCGATCAGATGTTCGGGCGTGGCATAACCGTGGTAGGGTTCGATCACCAACCGGGTCAGATCGCCCCGGAAAAACACCCGTTCCACCGCGCGTTCGACCGCAGCAGCGGCCCGCAGCACAAGACGTTTGATCCCGGTCACTGTCCCGGCACGACGCGAATGATGGATCCTGGATCGGCGTCGATCAGCACCAGCAATTCACCGTTGTCCAACACCTCGACATCGCGGATGCGGCCCAGGTCGCGCAGCAGACGTTCTTCGCCCACGACCTGACCATCCTGAAGTTTCAGACGCACAAGCGCACCCGGGTTCAGGCCTGCGATGAACAGATCGTCCTGCCAGTCGGCATAATCGCCGTCATAGAACCCGATGCCGCCCGGCGCGATCACAGGGTCCCAATAATAGACGGGCTGCTCCATGCCCTCGCGCGCACTCTCACCGGACCCGACGGGCGAACCGCTGTAGTTGACTCCATAGGAAATCACCGGCCAGCCATAGTTCAGGCCGGGTTCGGGGCGGTTCAACTCATCCCCGCCACGCGGACCGTGTTCCATCGTCCACAGCGCGCCGTCAGGGCCAATGTCGGCCCCCTGCACGTTGCGATGCCCGTAAGACCAGATGCTGTCGATGCCATCGGTCCCGACAAAGGGGTTGTCAGACGGCACGCTGCCGTCAGCATTCAGGCGAATGATCTTGCCGTAGGTGGTGTTGATATCCTGTGCCAGCACGCGGTCGGCGGGGGTGCTGTGTTCGCCGGTGGTGATGAACACCTTGCCATCCGCGGTCGGCACGACCCGGCTGCCGTAATGCATCGTCGCCTGCGATGGCGGCGTCTGCACAAAGATTTCCTGCACCCCGGACAAGGTATTTCCCGTCAGCGTCGCACGCGCGGCGACGGTCCCCGTGCCGCCGTCATACCGTTTGGCATAGGTCAGATAGATCGTGCCGGTCTGTGCGAAATCGGGCGCAATCGCCACATCCAGCAAACCACCCTGCCCGCGTGCATCGACCTGCGGCACCCCGGCAATTGGATCGGACAGCATCCCGTCGGCACTGACACGGCGCAAAGTACCCGGACGTTCGGTCACCAGATACGACCCGTCCGGCAGTGCAGCGATACCCCAGGGACTCGCCAGACCCTCTGCCAGAACGCTTGTCGTGACAGGCGTCGCGGGCAGGGCGGGTGCGCGCGTCTGACTGGCGAACGCCGGCTGGAAATCGGTGTTCGGCGCACCCTGCTCGACCTGTGCGCAGGCCAGCGTCGGCAGGATCATCATCATGGCGGCAAATCTCATGGTATCTCCCCGTTCAGTCGGGCCGAGGCCCAGCGCGCGGCATCGGCCACAACCGGGTCGGCATCATCCATCAGGGGGGTCAACGCCGACCGCAGGTCAGGGTTCCCCGAATTTCCGATCGCATAGCACACGTTGCGCACGAAACGGTCCCGCCCGATCCGTTTGATCGGCGATCCCGAAAACCGCGCGCGAAAGCCCGCGTCATCCAGGGCCGCAAGCTCGGCCAGCGACGGCGCGCGCAGATCATCACGGGCGGCCAGGCGCACATCCTTGGCGGTAATGGCAAATTTGTTCCAGGGACACACGGCCAGACAATCATCGCAGCCATAGATCCGGTTGCCCATGCGTGCACGCAGATCGGGATCGACGGGACCACGGTGCTCGATCGTCAGATAGGAAATGCAGCGCCGTGCATCCAGCTGAAACGGTGCCGGAAAGGCATCTGTCGGGCAAACATCCAGACACTTGCGACAACTGCCGCAGTGCTCCTGTTCGGGCGCATCCACATCCAGTTCCAGCGTCGTAAAGATCGCCCCCAAAAACACCCAATTCCCCAGATCGCGCGCCAGCAGGTTGGTATGTTTGCCCTGCCAGCCCAGTCCCGCCGCCTGCGCCAGCGGTTTTTCCATCACCGGGGCGGTATCGACAAAAACCTTGATCTCGGCACCGGGCGACTGGTCGATCAACCAGCGCCCCACCTGCTTGAGCCGCTTTTTCACCACGTCATGATAATCCCGCCCCTGCGCGTAGACCGAAATCGCGGCGCGATCGCGCTGCTCAAGAACCATTAAGGGGTCCGCATCGGGCGCATAGTTTTCGGCCAACATGATGATGGACCGCGCCTGCGGCCACAACGCCGTCGGATCGCCGCGCCAGGCCATCCGGTCGGCCATCCAGGCCATTTGCCCATGCCGCCCGTCAGCAACAAAGGCCGCCAGCCGGTCCGGCAGATCCCTGACCGCATCAGGCCGACAGATCCCGATCTTGGCAAATCCGGCGTCCAGCGCAAAGCGGCGCAACCGTTCGGTCAGATCCAGGCTTCTTCTGGTCATAAGTATCCTGGGGGAGTCCGCAGGACGGGGGCAAAGCCCCCAAAGTGGGGTGGGTGGGCGGGCCCACCCACCGCCGCGTCAAAAATCAAGATCGGCATAATGCGCAGGCGGCAGAAAACCGGGCACCTGATCGGCCAGCAACGTGCGGAACGCGGGCCGCGACTTGATCTTGGCGTACCAGTCCTTGACCACCTCGGACCGGTTCCAGTCCACATCCGAAATATAGTCGAGGCAGGACATCTGTGCAGCAGCGGCGAAATCGGCCAGCGTCATCTCGTTGCCGGCCAGCCAACGCCGCTTTTCCAGCAGACCTGTCATGTAGTCCAGATGGAACCGCACCGCGCGGCTGCCGGCCTTGACGTTGGTGCTGTCGGGGTATCCGGTGCCCATCACCTTGCGGAACACACGTTCGCCCACCAGTTTCACCGTGCATTCGTGATAGAACGTATCGTCGAACCACCCGACCAGGCGGCGCGCCTCATAGGCGGCGTCGGGATCGCGGGGCAGCAGCGGTGGATTCGGATAGGCCTGTTCGAGGTATTCGCAGATCGCCGTGCTCTCTGACATCAGCTTGTTGCCCAGCCGCAGCACAGGGACCTTGCCGGCCGGATTGCGGCGCAGGAAATCAGGGTCTTTTTCCCAATAGCGCTCCTGCGTCAATTCGACCTCGATCCGCTTTTCCGCAAGGCTCAAGCGGACTTTGCGGGAAAAAGGGGACAACGGGTAATGATACAGCCGGTTCATAGGGTTCTCGCAGGGGTATTGGGTCCCACTTCAATGCCGCAAGCGCAGGCCCGGTTCAATCCTCGAAACAGGACGCGCGGCCGTCCGCCTGAATGGTCGCGGCCCCGTCCATGATGCTGGCGGTGCGGCTGCGCTGCCAATCCGTCGGATTGGCGGCATCACGCCCCTTGGGATCGGGCAGCACCATTGCCAGCCGGGCAGCCTGAAGATCGGACAGTTCTGCCGCCGAGACACCGAAATAATGCGGCGCGGCGGCCCCGACCCCAAACACGCCAGTGTCGAATTCGACTACGTTCAGATACAGCTCCAGCATCCTGCGCTTGGGCCAGAACGCCTCTGCCAGGGGGGTCCAGACCGCCTCGATGGATTTGCGCACCCAGGACCGGCCCTGCCAGAGAAAGACATTTTTCACCACCTGCTGACTGATGGTCGATCCGCCACGGGCGGCACCCTCTTCCATCGCGGCGCGGATGGCGGTCACGTCCAGCCCCCAATGCAGGCAGAAATTCGCGTCCTCGGCCGCGACAACCGACCGGGCCATGACGGGGGCGATGTCGTCCATTGCCACCCAATACCGTTCGGTGCCGCCCAGACGCCAGCCTTCGGCCAGTTGATAGGGTGTCACCGGGGGACCGATCACGCGGTAGGCCAGCGTCGAGACGACGACGAGGCCCAGCAAGCCGGCAAGCCCCAGCGTCACGGCCCGGCGCATACGACGTCCCAGGGCAGGTTTGACGGTCGTCTTGGTTTTCGCGGATTTCTTTTTCGCCATACCGCATAAGCCACGGCGCGGTGCGCTGGGTCAAGACAGGCGGATCTGCAAACGCCCCGCAGGTGATCCTGCGGGGCGTGCATTTGGTTCTGCGCTGTGGCGATCAGGTCATTCCGCCGGGATCGCAGCCTCTTCGGCGCTCAGCGGGACGGGCAGGTTGGCCAGCATTTCCTTGGGGCAGACCTGCACAAAGTTGCGCAGTTCATCGTCCCAATGTTGCAGGATCTCCTGCGCCTTCTTGCTGCCGGTCTCGTCCGCGTGGCGCTGAACAAGGGTCCGCAACTGGTTGGTCCAGTGATCCATCGTGACCGGGCAGGTCACCAGCGTTTCCATGTTCATCAGATCCGCCGCCGTGCCGTCGGGGTCATACAGATAGGCCATGCCGCCTGTCATGCCTGCACCGAAGTTGGCACCGATCGACCCCAGGATCACTGCAACCCCGCCGGTCATGTATTCGCAACCGTTTGTGCCGCAGCCCTCGATCACGACATGCGCACCGGAATTGCGCACCGCAAAACGTTCACCGGCGCGGCCCGCCGCGAACAGGTAACCGGCGGTCGCACCATAGAGCACGGTGTTGCCGATGATGGTGTTCTTGGCTGCGACCAGCGGCGATTGCATCGGCGGCCGCACGATGATCGTGCCACCGGACAGACCCTTGCCCACATAGTCGTTGGCGTCGCCGGACACCTCCAGCTTCAGCCCGTGAACAGCAAAGGCACCCAGCGATTGACCGGCGGACCCCTTGAGCTTTACCGTCAGATGGTCGTCCTGAAGGCTGTTACGCATGCCAAACCGTTGCACGATGTGCGACGACGTCCGTGTGCCGATGGTGCGCAGCGTGTTCTGCACTGCATATTCCAACTGCATCTTTTCACCGTCCTTGAGGAAGCGTTCCGCGTCCTTGACGATTTCGACGTCCAGCGTGTCCAGAACCGCATTGCGCGGCTGGTTCCGGTCGTAGGTGATCCGGTTCGCCCCATCCACGGTGATCAGCAGCGGGTTCAGATCCAGATCGTCCAGATGCGCGGACCCGCGGCTGACCTGCGTCAGCAGATCAGCACGGCCAATCACGTCCGCAATGCTGCGTGCCCCGATGGATGCGAGGATTTCGCGCACCTCGGTCGCGTAGAAGGTGATGAGGTTCACCACCTTGTCGGCGTTGCCGGTGAATTTCTCGCGCAGGGCTTCGTCCTGCGTGCAGACGCCCACGGGGCAGGTGTTGGACTGGCACTGGCGCACCATGATGCAACCCATTGCGATCAGGGCCGCGGTACCGATGCCATATTCCTCTGCGCCCAGCATGGCGGCCATGACGATGTCACGACCGGTCCGCAAACCGCCATCGGTGCGCAGCGTGATGCGCGACCGCAGGTTGTTCATGGCCAGAACCTGATGCGCCTCTGTCAGGCCCATTTCCCACGGCAGGCCTGCGTATTTGATCGAGGTTCCGGGCGACGCACCCGTCCCGCCGTTATGACCCGAGATCAGGATGATGTCGGCCTTGGCCTTGGCCACGCCGGCGGCGATCGTGCCGACACCCGAGGATGCCACCAGTTTCACCGTCACCTTGCAGTGCGGGTTGATCTGTTTCAGGTCGTAGATCAGCTGGGCCAGATCCTCGATCGAATAGATGTCATGGTGCGGCGGCGGTGAAATCAGCGTCACACCCTTGGTCGAATGGCGCAGCTTTGCGATCAGGTCGGTGACCTTCATGCCGGGCAGCTGACCACCCTCGCCGGGCTTGGCACCCTGCGCGACCTTGATTTCCAGTTCTTCGCAGGCCAGCAGATATTCCGCCGTTACGCCAAAGCGGCCGGATGCGACCTGCTTGATCTTGGCAGACCGGTTGTCGCCGTTCGAATCGGGCGTGAAATCATCCGGGCTTTCGCCGCCTTCGCCGCTGTCGGATTTCGCACCGATGCGGTTCATCGCGATGGACAGGGTACGGTGCGCCTCTGGTGACAGGGCACCAAGACTCATGCCGGGGGTCACGAAACGCTTGCGGATCGACGTGATCGATTCGACCTCCTCGATCGGGATCGGCTTGCCCAGCGGCTTGATCGCCAGCAGGTCACGCAGATGGATCGGCGGGTTGGCCTGCAGCGCCTTGGAATACTGCTGCCACAGCGCGTAGGACGATTTCGCGCAGGCCGCCTGCAGCATGTGCATGGTCTGCGCTTCCCAGGCGTGCTTTTCGCCGGACCGGCGGGATTTGTAGAAACCACCGATGGGCAGGATGTCCGTGGATTGCTTCCAGCCGTGGGCGTGGACCTCTTCCAGTTTGGCCTGAATACCGTTGATGCCGATGCCGGAAATGCGCGAATGCATGCCGGGGAAATATTCCGCACACATGGCGCGCGACAGGCCGACCGCCTCGAAGTTCAGGCCGCCACGGTAGGACGACAGGACGGAAATCCCCATCTTGGACATGATTTTCAAAAGGCCCGCGTCGATGGCCTTGCGATAGCGGGCGACAGCCTCGGTCAGGGTGCCGTCGACCAGGCCGCGGTTCACGCGGTCCGCGATGGAATCCTGCGCCAGATAGGCGTTCACCGTGGTTGCGCCACAGCCGATCAGCACTGCAAAATAGTGCGGGTCGATACATTCGGCAGACCGCACGTTCACCGAACAGAACGTCCGCAGCCCCTTGCGGGTCAGGTGCGAATGCACGGCGGAGGTCGCCAGAATCATCGGCATCGCGACCTTTTCGGCGGACTGGTGCGCGTCGGTTAGGACGATGTGCCCTGCGCCAGACCGCACGGCGTCCTCGGCCTCGGCCCGGATCCGGGCCAGCGCATCGCCAAGCGCATGTTCGCCGGATTCGAATGTGCAATCGATGTGCACGACCGTATCGCCAAACTGTTCGACCATCTTTTCGAATTCGGCGTTCGCGATGAACGGGCTTTCGAGGACGATGATTTCCGTCTGGCTGCTGTCTTGGTCCAGCACGTTTTTCAGGTTCCCGAACCGTGTCTTCAGCGACATCACCCGGCTTTCGCGCAAGCTGTCGATCGGCGGGTTCGTCACCTGGCTGAAGTTCTGGCGGAAGAAGTGAGACAGCGGACGGAAGGTTGTCGACAGCACCGCAGAGGGTGTGTCGTCGCCCATCGACGCGATCATTTCCTTGCCGTCCTCGGCCATCGGGGCCAGGACCTGTTCCAGTTCTTCGATGCTGTAACCGGCGGCGCGCTGACGGCGGCGCAATTCGTCGCCCTCGTAGATGGCGAATTCTGCCGTTTCGCGGAACGCGTCGGACAGTTCGACGACCTTTTCCACCCAATCACCAAAGGGCTGGGCCGAGGCCAGGTCGTTCTTCAGCTCTTCGTCGTGAAACAGGCGCTGCGTTTCCATATCGACGGCGATCATCTGGCCCGGGCCAAGCGCGCCCTTTTCCACGACGCGGGATTCGTCGACCGGGACCATTCCCACCTCGGAACCTGCGATCAGCAGGCCGTCGCCGGTCACGACATAACGCAGGGGGCGCAGACCGTTCCGGTCCAGACCGCCACAGACCCAGCGGCCATCGGTCATGGCAAGGGCGGCTGGGCCGTCCCAGGGTTCCATCACCGCGTTGCAGTAGGAGTACATGTCCTGCAGCGCCTGCGGCATTTCTGCGGCCTGCTTGGACCATGCCTCTGGCACCAGCATGGTTTTCGCCATCGGCGCGTTACGCCCGGCACGGACCAGCACCTCGAACACGGAATCGAGGGCGGCGGAATCGGACGACCCCGACGGGATGATCGGCTTGATATCCTCTGCCGCGTCACCGAATGCGCTGGACGCCATGCGGATCTCGTGGCTGCGCATCCAGTTCACGTTGCCCTTGAGCGTGTTGATTTCGCCGTTGTGGGCCAACATGCGGAACGGCTGCGCCAGCGACCACTGCGGGAAGGTGTTGGTGGAATAGCGCTGGTGATAGATGGCAAAGGCGGATTCAAACCGTTCGTCCATCAGGTCGGGATAGAACGTCGCGACCTGTTCGGCCAGCATCATGCCCTTGTAGATGATCGACCGAGTGGACAGGCTGCAGATATAGAACCCGTTCGCACCGCTGGCGGTCACGGCCTTTTCGATGCGGCGACGGACGATGTACAATTCGCGTTCGAACGCTTCTTCGTCGATGCCGGGACGGCAGCGGACGATGATCTGTTCGATCTCGGGGCGGGTGGCGTTGGCCTTTTCGCCCAGCACTTCGGTGTTCACGGGGACATGACGCCAGCCATAGATGTAATGACCCATGCGCAGCACTTCGGATTCGACGATCGTGCGGCAGCGTTCCTGGCTAGCAAAATCGGTGCGCGGCAAGAAAATCTGGCCCACGGCGATGCGTTCGCCCGGCTGCGGTTCATGGCCCGTGCGGCGGATCTGGTCCTCAAAAAAGGGGGCCGGGATCTGGATGTGGATACCCGCACCGTCACCCGTCTTGCCGTCGGCATCGACAGCACCACGGTGCCAGATCGCCTTGAGCGCGTTGATCCCCTTTTCGACGACATCGCGGCTGCGCTCGCCCTTGATCGACACGACAAGGCCGACCCCGCAGGAGGAATGTTCGTCGTCATCGCGGTACAGGCCGTTTTCAGCCATCCATGCGCGCTTGGCTTCTTCGGCAGCCACCCAGGCGTCATCATAGGTTGTCATGAAATCTCTCCTTGAATGGGGGCAATCAGTTGCGACAGCATCACGCCGCAATCGTGTTTGGGGTTGGCGGACAGGAAACCGGGTTCACCGGGAAAGATGAATTCGACCGGACTGTCGTTTTTGTCGTAGGCGTCGCCGGGTACCGTGACGCGGCCCGTGCCGCCGATGAACATGCGCCAGTCGTCGCTGACATATTCGTTCCCGGCCGAGGACCACAACTCGGTGCCGTCGGCGGCATAGGCGGTGATCTGGTAGGCGGTGCGCCGCAAGGTCACGTCATCAATCGTCACCACCTCGCCGGTCAGCGTATCCGCGCCCACGTAGCGGGTGGGACCGACCTGATCGGACAGCGTGGTAAAGTCATAGCTGTCGCGCCCGGTTTCCAGCAGTTCCGTCAGGGACGCGGGATCGGCCGGGCTGGATTCCAGCCGTTCGGAATGACCCGTGAACGGATGGAAGCTGTCCAGCCATTGCGCCTCTGTATCGGTGCTGCCGGCGTAGGTCAGACCGTCCTCGCTCAGGCTGACGCGACGTTTGACACCCTCGGCATCGCCCGCGCAGGTGAAATGATGTTCCACCGAACAGCTGCGCGACTGGATCGTCACGAAGGCATCACAGCCTGCGGGCAGGCTGAACGTGTCCGGGGCCTGTGCTGTGACAGGCCCGGCCAGGACGCAAAGCAATGCGCCCACGCGGATCATTCTGCGGCGACCGCGTCGGATTGCGACAGATAGTCCAGGATCGCGGTGGCGCAGTCGCGCCCGTCGCGAATCGCCCAGACCACGAGGCTGGCACCGCGCACGATGTCGCCCGCCGCAAAGACACCGTCCAGCGATGTCTTGCCGGTGGTGAAATCGGCCTTGACCGTGCCCCAGCGCGTGACCTCAAGACCTTCGACACCCCACAGGGCCGGCAGGTCCTCGGGTTCAAAGCCCAGCGCCTTGACGACCAGATCGGCCTCTTCGACGTAATGCGCGCCTGCGATCAGTTCCGGGCTTTGGCGGCCGGTCGCGTCGGGCTGACCCAGACGCATCTTGTCCACCACGACGCCGCGCAGCGGCCCGCTGATGGGGGCTGGCGTTTCGGCATTCATCTGGGCCGCGTCATCGACGAACATCTTGGGCGCGGACAGCCAGACGAATTCGACGCCCTCTTCTTCGGCGTTCTGCACTTCGCGCTGGGACCCCGGCATGTTCTGCTTGTCACGGCGATACAGGCATTTGACCGAAGTGGCGCCCTGACGGATCGCTGTGCGCACACAGTCCATCGCGGTGTCACCGCCGCCGATCACGACGACCTTTTTACCCGATGCGTTCAGTTCACCACTGTCGAATTCGGGCACCGTGTCACCAAAGCTGACCTTGTTCGAGGCGGTCAGATAGTCGATGGCGCGGACGATACCGTCAGCCTCTGATCCCGGATTGTCCAACTCGCGTGTTTTATAGACGCCGGTTGCGATCAGCACGGCGTCATGCTTGCCACGGATCGCGTCAAAGGTAATGTCCTCGCCCACGTTGCAGTTCAGGCGGAATTCGACGCCGCCATCCTCGAGCTGGGCCATCCGCTTCATCACGACGTCTTTTTCCAGCTTGAAGCCGGGGATGCCGTAGGTCAGCAGGCCGCCCCCGCGGTCATAGCGGTCATAGACGGTGACCTGCACGCCCTGACGGCGCAGCATGTCAGCGGCAGCAAGGCCACCGGGGCCTGCACCGATGATGCCGACAGATTCACTGCGTTCGGCGTGGGGACGGATCGGCTTGACCCAGCCCTCTTCGAATGCGGTGTCGGTAATGTATTTCTCGACCGACCCGATGGTCACCGTGCCGTGGCCGGATTGTTCGATAACGCAGTTGCCCTCGCACAGGCGATCCTGCGGGCAGATGCGGCCGCAGATTTCCGGGAACGTGTTCGTCGCCTGAGACACCTCGTAGGCCTCTTGCAGGCGGCCCTCGGCGGTCAGGCGCAGCCAGTCGGGAATGTTGTTGTGCAATGGGCAGTGGGACTGGCAGTAGGGCACACCACACTGGCTGCACCGGCTGGCCTGCTCTGCCGCCTTGGCGGTCGCGTATTCGGCGTAGATCTCGCCGAAATCCTTGTTGCGCAGGTCAGGCGGACGCTTTTCGGGCATGTCACGGCTGACAGTGGTAAACTTCAACATCTTTTCGCCGGCCATGGTCACACTCCGCATCTGCATGTCTTTGGTAGCGTCTTACGCGAGGCCAATCACAATGAAAAGTCAGCAGTGCTGTCCTATTAATGAATTTTTTACCGGCGCGGCATTCAGGCGGGCGGAAAAGCACCTGATATTAGGTCCGATACGATACCTATCTTCGGTCTGGCGACATTGCCTGCGTCGGCTAATGTGGCGGCGAATCATGAATGGCGGACAAAGGTGACTGCGGAATGACGCTCTTTACTCTGGTGCTGGTGGCCTTGATCCAAGGCGTGACCGAATTTCTGCCGGTCTCGTCCTCGGGGCACCTTGTGCTGCTGCCTTTGTTGACGGGCGAACCCGCGCAGGGATTGGCCATCGATGTGGCGGCGCATCTGGGCACATTGATTGCCGTTGTCCTGTTTTTCTGGACCGATGTGCGCATGGCGCTGTCAGGGCTGTCGCGGCTGATCCGGGGCAAGGTCGATACGCAGGGCGCATGGCTGGCGCTGTGCCTGATGGTTGCGACGATCCCGGTCATCCTTGCGGGACTGATTCTGAAGGTCACCGGACTTGCTGATCTGATCCGCGACAGCATGGTGGTCATCGCGCTGGCGTTTATCGTCTTTGGCATCGTGTTGTATCGCGCCGATCAGACGAACCCGGAGATTCGCACGGCACCCCAATGGACGATGAAACACGCCGTCATCATGGGATTGTGGCAGGTCGTCGCACTGATCCCCGGCACATCGCGGTCTGGCATCACCATCACGGGGGCGCGGACATTGGGATACACCCGAACCGATGCAGCACGCCTGTCGATGCTGATGTCCATTCCGACGATCCTTGCATCAGGGTCGTTGCTGGCGCTGGATGTGATCGGTGACACCACACCGGGTCTGTGGACCGATATTGCAATCGTGGCCGGGCTGTCCTGCGTCGCGGCCCTCGCCGCATTGTCACTGATGATGCGCCTGCTGCGGTCGGTCAGCTATACGCCTTATGTGGTCTACAGGGTCGCACTGGGTGCGATCCTGCTGATCATCGCTATGACTGGCGGAGGTTCTTTGCCGAATTCTTGATCGCGGCATACTGACCCGACGGGCGGAACCGCCACAGATAGTCGGGCAGCACCGATTCCAGTGACGTCGGCGTCAGACCCAGATCGGCAAAGCCACGCGCGCCGTCGGACACCACGTTGTCGATCGCAAGGTTCTTGACCTGATCGGTCGTCAGTGGCGCGGGGGCAAGACCAAACGTCACCTTGGACAGCAGACCAAAGGCCGCCGCCATGGTGCGCGCCACGAAAAACGGGATGTTCATGACCATGTTGTTGCGATTGATGGTGTTCAGCATCTGGCGCATCAATTCGCGGAATGACGCCACATCCGGGCCGCCCAACTCAAAGACGCCAGCGACCGACGGATCGCGCAGGGCCACGGACACCGCACTTGCCACGTCGTCTACGTATACGGGCTGGAACAACGTATCCGCACCCACCACCGGCAGCACCGGACCCATCCGGGACATGCCGGCAAAGCGGTTAAAGAATTCATCCTCTGGTCCGAACACGATGGAGGGGCGCAGGATCACGGCATCGGGCTGATGTTCCAGCAGCGCCTGTTCGCCCAGCGCCTTGGTCCGGGCATAGTCGCTGTCCGCATCTGCATCGGCACCGATGGCGGAAATCTGCACCATCCGGTTGATACCTTCTTCGGCGGCGATCCGGGCGATCCGGCCCGGGGCCTCGGCCTGAAGCGCCTTGAAGGTATTCTTGCCCTTTTCGGCAAGCACGCCCACGCAATTCACGACCGCATCGGCACCGCGCGTCACGGTGCGCACGGAATCATCGTCGCGTATGTTGCAGAACACAGGTTCAACCTGTCCGACCACACCATAGGTGCGCACGAACATCGCCTCGTTCGGGGTGCGGCAGGCCACGCGGATGCGCCACCCGTCCTGAGCCAGCCTGCGCGCGATGTATCGACCGACAAAGCCGGATCCACCGAAAATCGTAACGAGCTTGGACATGGGACGCCTCTTTTGCAGTACCCCGCTGATGTAAACCGCACCCCGCCCACGAGCAAGACGAAAGGCGCTGCGGCAAATTCGTGAGCGTGACGCAAAAAGAGGGGTTTACAGTCCCCCGCACTCCTTCTAAATCGCCCCTCACGTGACCTGCCCAGGTGGCGGAATGGTAGACGCGCTAGCTTCAGGTGCTAGTACTGGCAACGGTGTGGAGGTTCGAGTCCTCTCCTGGGCACCACGATTTCCCCTCAGATCAACGCTTCCCCTCGGGGCACACAGGTCATCGTTGGAATGACGCCTGCCGGGGTCTAGGCTAGGGTATCGCGCCAGAGGATACACCGTGCCGTTCAGCCTGCTAACCACCCATTTCGAAATCGTTTTCCTGACGCTGCTGGTGCTGCTGGCAGCCGCATTCATGTTGCAGCAACGCAGAACGCCGCAATCGACCGCGGCGTGGTTGCTGGCGCTGGTCGTGCTGCCCTACCTGACGGTCCCGATTTTCATCGTGCTGGGGTTTCGCAAGCGCCCGGGCAAGGACAACAGCATTCAGTTTCGCGACGTCGATGCCCCTGACCCGGTCGACGGCTGGGACAGAACACTGCGGTGCTATGACCTGCCGCCGGCCACCGCGGGGCATGATCTGACACTGCTTGATCGCCCGCACACCGCCCGAGAGGCACTGACCGACCTGATCGCAGGGGCGCAGCACCGGATCGACGCATTGTTCTACATCGTCGCGAACGACCCGACGGGTACGGATTTCGTGGCGCAATTGACCCGGCGCGCAACCGAGGGCGTGCAGGTCCGGCTGCTGATCGACCGGCTGGGGACATTGCGACCTCCGACAAAAGCGCTGCGCGCACTGAAGGCCGCTGGCGGTCAGGTGGCCTATTTCTCTCCTTTTACGCAGCGACCGCAGCGCGGACACATCAACCTGCGCAACCACCGCAAGATGCTGATCGCGGACGGGGTGCGGGTGTTTTCGGGCGGCATGAACATCGCGCGCAACTATCTGGATGACACACCAGAGGCCTGGGTCGATCTGGCCTACGTCCTGACTGGCCCGGCGGTGACAAGCTTTGGCGATGTCTTTGCATCCGACTGGTCCGTGGCGGCCACCCAGATCGACGCCAAGGGCGGTGCTGCGGACAGCCACGGCGCGGCCGTCGTGCAACTGGTCCCGTCCGGTCCGGACCTGCCGCACGACGGGTTCCACGATTCGCTGGTGAACGCCATCCACCGCGCCCGCGACCGGGTCTGGATCGCGACACCCTATTTCCTGCCCACCGACAGCCTGTCCGAGGCGCT
The DNA here is from genome assembly GCF_020531945.1 of Loktanella gaetbuli. Lineage (NCBI taxonomy): Bacteria > Pseudomonadati > Pseudomonadota > Alphaproteobacteria > Rhodobacterales > Roseobacteraceae > Loktanella > Loktanella gaetbuli. Next base: position 387,982 of record NZ_JAJATZ010000003.1, on the reverse strand, counting down.
GGCCGTGGCAGCCCGGCGGCAAGTCGATGTCAGGCTGCTGCTGCCGCACAAATCGAACCAGATGATCGCCGATTTCGCACGCGGCGCCTATCTGCGCGAATTGCAGGAGGCAGGCGTGCAGGTCCTGCTGTTCGCGGACGGCATGATGCATGCCAAGGCAGGCGTGATCGACACAAACGCCTACGTCGGGTCCAGCAATTGCGATGTGCGGTCAATGTTACTTAATTTTGAAACGACACTGGTACTGCATGATGACGCCAGTGCGGCGCTGATTGCGAATTGGTTCACGGGACTGTCGGACCGCTGCACGGTCGGCGTCGCAGAGGCCGGTACGCTGCGCCGCATCGCAGAGGGATTTTTCCGCATCGGGGCACCCGTGTTATGACCGAGGACAGGCCGATCAGGCTGCTGAGCTACAACATCCGCAAGGCGTTAGGCACCGACCGCAGGCGCGATCCCATGCGGATCGTCCGCGTGCTGTCGCACACCCAGGCTGATATCGTTTTGCTACAAGAGGCCGATCTGCGGTTGGGTAACCGTCCTGCGGTGCTGTCCGAGGACGCGCTGGGCGATATCGGCCTTGCGCCGCTGGCGGTCGCGGACACCGACGTCAGCATGGGCTGGCATGGCAATGCCATCCTGCTGCGCGCGGATTGGACGGCACGGCAGATCACCCGCATCCCCCTGCCCGGATTCGAACCGCGCGGTGCCGTTTCTGCCATCATCGACACGCCACAGGGACCGCTGCGCGTGATCGGTCTGCACATAGGCCTGTTGCGGCGGTCACGGGTCGCGCAACAAAATGCGATACTCGCGTGGATCGCGGACCAATCGGACATCCAGACCATCCTTGCCGGTGATCTGAATGAATGGACGCTGCACCGCGGCCTCGGCCCCTTTGCCAAGAGCCACAGCCTGCATGCGCCCGGTCGCAGCTATCATGCGCGCTGGCGACTGGCACCGCTGGATCGCATCGCGGTAGATCGTCGGCTGGACCTGATCGACACGGGCATGATCGACACGAAACTGACCCGTGCGGCCTCGGACCATCTGCCGATCTACGCCGATCTGGAACCCGGATCGCTGCGCGGGGTCTGATCCGCCAAGGCCAAAGGGGGTTGAGCGAGGCGCCACAGCGTCCTATCTGACAGCGAACCCAAGGAAAGCGGAACCACCATGGCGAACCATCTGTATCAAAACGATCTGCCCGACGGGCTGGATCTGGGACCGGTGGTTGCCATCGATTGCGAAACCATGGGCCTGAATCCACACCGCGACCGGCTGTGCCTGATCCAGATGTCCGGCGGCGACGGCGACTGCCATCTGGTGCAGGTCGCCAAAGGCCAGACAGAGGCCCCGAACCTGTGCCGGATGCTGGCCGACCCAAAGGTGCTGAAATTGTTCCATTTCGGGCGCTTTGACATCGCCGCGATGGAACATGCATTCGGTACACTGGCCGCGCCCGTCTATTGCACGAAAATCGCGTCCAAGATGGTGCGGACCTTCACCGACCGTCACGGGCTGAAATACCTGCTGCAGGAACTGGTCGGGGTCGATATTTCCAAACACCAACAGCAAAGCGACTGGGGTGCCGAAACCCTGACCGAGGCGCAGTTGAATTATGCCGCATCCGATGTGCTGTACCTGCATCAGTTGCGGGACGAGCTGAACCTGCGGCTGGAACGCGAAGGCCGCATGGATCTGGCCCAGTCCTGTTTCGATTTCCTGCCGACGCGGGCGAAACTCGATCTGGTCGGCTGGCCTGAAACTGACATCTTTTCGCACTGATGTCCGGGGCAGATTCATTTCAGGCCGTGGGCCGCCGGGTCATCGACGCAGAGGCCGCGGCGCTGACTGCGCTGTCGCGGTCGCTTGGTGCTGATTTCGATGCCGCTGTTGCCCTGCTGCTGAAGGCGACAGGCCGGATCATTATTTCCGGCATGGGCAAATCGGGCCATATCGGCAAGAAGATCGCCGCGACGCTAGCCAGCACCGGCACGCCCGCGCATTTCGTCCACCCCGCCGAGGCCAGCCACGGCGATCTGGGCATGTTGGCGCGGGGCGATGTGGTGATCGTCTTGTCCAATTCGGGTGAAACCCCGGAATTGTCCGATATCGTGGCCTATACCCGCCGCTATGACATTCCGCTGATCGGTGTCGCCAGCCGCGCGGAAAGCACGCTGTGCCGTCAGGCTGACATCGCGCTGATCCTGCCGCAGCTGGGCGAGGCCTGCGGCACCGGCGTGGTGCCTACGATTTCGACGACGATGACCTTGGCGCTGGGCGATGCCTTGGCCATCGCGCTGATGGAACACCGCAAATTCACGCCGGAAAATTTCCGCGACGTGCATCCCGGCGGCAAGCTGGGCGCGCGCCTGTCCAAGGTCGCTGACCTGATGCACACCGGCGACGCGCTGCCCCTTGTCAGCGCAGACACGCCGATGGGAGAGGTGCTGCTGACGATCAGCCAAAAGGGATTCGGCGTCGCAGGCATCGCAAGCGCTGACGGCGGGCTGGCCGGTGTGATTACCGACGGTGACTTGCGTCGCCACATGCAGGGCCTGCTGGACCATACCGCATCCGAAGTGATGACCCCGAACCCCACGACCGTGCCCGCGGGTGCATTGGCCGAACGTGCCGTCGGCGTAATGAACGCGCGCAAGATCACCTGCCTGTTCGCCCTTGATGCCGATAACCGCATTGCGGGGATCCTGCATATCCACGACTGCCTGCGCGCGGGCGTCGCCTGAGCCATGTCACGGGATATCAGCCTCCATACACAGGTGGTGGGTTGGCTGCGCATCCTGCTGCCACTGGGGGCGCTGATCCTGCTGTCCACGCTGTTTCTGATTGCGCGCGGCGACCCGGCGGAGACTGAAATCCCGTTTGCCCAGATCGACGCGGTGGCGGATGAACAGCGGATCGGTGCGCCCCGGTTCACCGGGCTGACCGATACGGGCGACAGTATCGCGCTTACCGCGACCTCGGCCCAGCCCGGTGCGACAGATCCCGACCTCGTGGACGTGACGCGGCCCCGGTTGGCCCTGGACGGTTTGGACGGCACATCGCTTCGGGTGACGGCGGGCAATGGCACGATGAACACTGCTGCACAGCAGGCGACCCTGACCGGCCTGGCACGGCTGGACCTGTCTACGGGGTATGCGATGGAAACCGCCGGTCTGAACGCCGACCTCGCGACGGGCGTCATTACCTCTGACGGGGCATTGGCGATCAAGGCACCTTACGGTGATTTGACGGCGGGGCAGGCTCGGATACAGTTGAGCGGGAACGGACAGGGCACGCAGCTGCAATTCAGTGACGGCGTGCGGCTGGTGTTTGTGCCGCAGCAAACGGGCGAGGAATGACCATGAAACGAATGACCGCCCTGATCTGGGCCCTGCTGGCCGGACCCGCATTGGCGCAGACCAACATCAATCTGGGCGGCATTTCAGCCGATCCGAATGCCCCGGTCGAGGTGACGGCGGATAACCTGAACGTGGACCAGGACGCCGGCACGGCCGTGTTCAGCGGCAACGTGGTGATCGGACAGGGCGATCTGCGCCTGTCTGCGCCGCAGGTCGACGTTACTTATGGCGCTGACAGCGGCGACATTGCCAGGTTGCAGGCCAGCGGCGGCGTAACATTCGTCACCGCAACCGAAGCCGCAGAGGCGCAGACCGCCGACTATGACCTGCAGGCCGGCACGCTGACACTGAACGGTGACGTGCTGCTGACGCAGGGCGCATCGGCGCTGTCCTCGCAAACCATGGTCGTCGACCTGAACACAGGGCGCGCACAGATGTCGGGCCGGGTCAGCACCGTGTTTCAGCAAGGCGGCAACTGATGAAAGACCTCGCCGTGCCCGGTGGTGATCGCGGGCTTGTGGTGCGCCACCTGCGCAAATCCTACCGCAAGCGGCCCGTGATTCGCGATGTGAGCCTGGATTTGGGCCAGGGCGAGGTTGTGGCGTTGCTGGGCCCGAACGGGTCGGGCAAGACCACATGTTTTTACCTGATCGCCGGTTTGATCCGGCTGGAAGGCGGGCAAGTCAGCGTCGATGGCGAGGATGTCACGACATTGCCAATGTACCGCCGTGCCAACCGCGGCATCGGCTATCTGCCGCAGGAAATGTCGATCTTTCGTGGATTGACGGTCGAGGACAACATACTTGCCGTGCTGGAAATCGCCGAACCCGACAAGAAACGCCGCCGCGACAAGCTGGAACGCCTGCTGTCGGAATTTTCGATCAGCCACCTGCGCCGGGCGCCGTCGGTCGCGCTGTCGGGCGGCGAACGCCGCCGCGCGGAAATCGCGCGATGTCTGGCGGCAGGGCCGAAATACGTGCTGCTGGACGAACCCTTTGCCGGGGTGGACCCGATCGCGGTCGCGGAAATCCGCGGATTGGTCGCAGATCTGAAAAACCGTGGAATCGGCGTTCTGATTACCGACCACAACGTGCAGGAAACGCTGCAAATCGTTGATCGCGCTTATATTTTGAATGACGGCAAGGTTCTGATGTCCGGCACCGCCGAAGAAGTCGTCAAGGACGAGAACGTGCGCCGCGTCTATCTGGGCGACAGCTTTCGCGTGAATTGATACGCCATTGACACACGGGCGGTTTCAGCGCTTCATTCAAGGGATGACGATGAATGGATCCCCTTTCTTTTTCGTCCCCACCGCGTCTGAAAAGGACCGGTTCGGCGGATCAGGCAGACCATTTTCTTCATTTTTCACCCGCAGAAACGACATCGGTGCCACCGCCTGAGGGCGCGGTACCTGCACGCCTGCACGACCATCCAAGGAGAAAACCATGCGCTATCAAATCAGTGGCAAGCAAATCGACATCGGCGAGGCGCTGCAAACCCACGTGCAGACCGAGATGGGTGAAACGCTGTCAAAATATGCGGGCCGCCCGACCGAGGCGATCGTGGTTTTTTCCAAGACCGGCCATGAATTCGTTGCCGAGGCCGTCGTTCATCTGTCGACCGGCCTGACGGTGCAGGCCACCGCCCGCGACCCTGAAATCTATGCCGCTTTTGACGCTTGTTGCGAAAAAATGGACAAGCAGCTGCGCCGCTACAAGCGCCGGTTGAAAGACCATCACAGGGACCGTCCCGATCCGGTTGAAATCTCTGGAGGTGGCGCGTATATCCTCGCCGCAACGACAGATGACAACGACGAGACAGAGCAGACCAGCGACGTACCCGTGATCGTGGCAGAAACGGAAGCCAAGATCCCGTCGCTGTCTGTCGGTGAAGCGGTCATGCAAATGGAACTCGCAAGCAGCCCGGTGCTGGTTTTTCGCAACGAAAAACACAACCGGATCAATGTAGTTTATAGACGGGAAGACGGAAACATTGGATGGGTCGATCCTCACACGCGTGAGGAGTAGTCCGTCAGCCGTCCTGGGGAATTGTGATGCAGCTCGCAGAAATCTTGCAACAAAGCGCGATCAAGACCCTTGGCGGATGTTCCAGCAAGAAACGACTGTTTCATGAATTGGGCGTGCTGGCGGAGCAGACCTACAGTGTCCCCGCCAGCGACGTCACCGAGGCCCTGATCGAACGTGAGGGGCTGGGGCCGACCGGTGTCGGACATGGCATCGCCCTGCCCCATGCGCGGCTGAATCAGGTCGAGGCCGTGCGCGGCGTCTTCTTGCGGCTGGAAAAACCCCTGAACTTTGACTCGATCGACCGGCAGCCGGTCGATCTGGTGTTCGCGCTGCTGGCCCCGTCAGAGGCGGGTGTCGATCACCTCAAGGCGCTTGCACTGGTGTCGCGGACACTGCGCAACCCCGACGTCTGCGCCAAGTTGCGCGCGAACGTCGAACCCGCGACGCTGCACATGATCCTGACCGAAGCGACCGCGTCACAAGCCGCCTGATCAGCGCAGGCTGCCGAAGCCAAAGGATTCGTAATCCTTGCCATAGGTGTCGCGGGCCGCGGCCTCGATATCCGCGTCGTAAATCGCCTCGAGGCGCGCGGCGTAGGGGTCCGTGACTGTCGGCACCTCTGGCATCGTGTCGTGACCGACCTGTCCGGCCAGCCGCGCCAGATCACCGCGCAGACCGGTTTCGCGCACGATCACATCCGGCAATCCGAAATCCGACATGGCCTGCAACAGCGACAGTTGCGACGCCCATGCGGCATCCGTGCGCACCGCTGTCTGCGCAGACAGGTTGTTGCGCAGGAATTTCAAAAAGGCGAGGAACGCGATCTTGTGCGCGGCCATGTTGTAGGTCGGATGGGTTTCGGGCTGTGGCCCGCCGTCCGGCACATCGACACCGTTCATCTTGCGCAAGGTGCCGCGAATCTCGGTGAAACTGCCTTTGCCGTTGAACACGATCCGTTCGCAGAATGCGGTATGGGCCCAGATCACCGGGTGCCTGACCACGGTAAATTTGCGATGCGCAGGGTTGCCGCGCAGCCATTCGCGCAACGTTTTCTGACTGAAGGACTGCAACAGATCATCGACCGGAACCTTGTCCAGACGCGCCAGCCAGTCGGATATCGCAGCCGTGGGGCCAGATTTCAGAGGCATATACAACAGCGGGCTATGTGCCGCAGCGATATACGTCGGGATCATCGGGCCACGGCGCGGTTCGAAATTTGGCGTCCGGGTCAGGTTGAACCGGTCCAGACGCGCAAGGGTGGTTTCCATCGCGTCGAAATTCGCGACCTTGTCCGCCATCGGCATCGGGTTCTGTTTCTTCAGCTTCTTGTTCAGGGCCGTGATCTGGCTGTCGACCCCCAGCCAAAGCGTGAGGCCGTTCATCACCTCGACATCGTGCAGGTCCTCGTAGGCGACATAGAAAGCGGTCTGGCCCGTGCGTTGCAGCGTGTTCATCAGCCTGACCTGAAAGCCCTGCAAATCGGTCAGATGACGTTCAAATTCGGCGGGATCGAACCGGATCTGACTGGTTTTGGCGTGGGTCGCATTGGTCAGTTTCCACTGGCCCGTGGCCGTCGCGATTTTCCAACTGACATAGCTGTCGGCGGGATTGCGGGTCAGAATGATCTTGGCGCAGCGCGGATCGGTCAGCGCAATGTCCAGCACCCTTGGGTCGTGATCGTTAAAGAAACGAAACCCGTTCAGACCGGGGGCAGCAATGACGGCGTCGATCAGTTTCTGGGGATCGTCCTCGCGTTCGCGCTGCGTGATGCCCAGCACATTGTCGGTGTCAGGATACCCGATGAAATGCGGATTGAACGCCTCGCCCAGACAGGAAATGCCGTCAAAACTGTTCAGGTTCGCCTCGAGGAAATTGGACCCGGTCCGCATTTCCGCAAACAGGATAAAGTAGTCGTATTTTGACACGTTATTTCACCAGATAGGGTTTGCGCGGCTTTGGCGACTGATTGAGCGGTGCAGCCTCGACCGGGAAATCGCCCATAAGGTAGGGGTGCATCCCCTGATTTTTCAGGTTTTGCAGGAATTGCCCGAACCCGGTCAGATCATGCATCCGGGGTGCCTCTGTCAGGCGTCGTGTGGTTTTTCCGGTCATTTCGTCAACGATGGTCTGAAGCGATTCCATCGGCGTTTCGATGAATTCGGCCATCGTCCAGATCCGCACCCGTGCCTTGGTCCAGGGGGACCGCAGCACGGTCAGGTGATCGTTTTCAATCTTTTGCAGGCGTGCCGCCTCGTGACGCAATTCGGCAAAATTGCGGTTCGACTGGAACAGCGGGACCGCCCATGCGCCCGAAATGACCGACACCTGCGCATTGCCATCCTTGGCCAGCATCCAGTTGATGTTCTGGCTGTCACCGGGTCCGTATTGAAACGCCTGACGTTCGCCCCGGGTGTTCCAGATCAGGTTGGTCAGGAACATCTGCGGGCTGTGGTCGCGCATCGGCGCGCTGTCGGACAGCGCCCCGTTGAAACAGGTCTGCCGTCCGTCAAACTGCACCCGGTCAGGCGCATATAGGTGGCCATGCACCCGTGCGCCCGAAATCTTGGCCAGCCAGGGTTCGAAATTCTCGAACAGTTCGGTGAACCCCTGAAAGACAGAATAGGAGGCTGCTGTTATCCCGTTTTCCCAGTCCTGATTTGGCCAACGGCTTTGCATGTACAGGCCGCGGCGGCCTTGCGTGCGCCGTTCCACGGCCTTGGCAAAGATGCGGTCGATCTTGCCCGGATTGGGTTCCGCGCCTTTCATCGTGGCGGCGTCATCCGACAGGAATGCCTGATAAAGCCGGTCTGCATGCGGCCAGATCTTGCGGGCCACGAAACAATCGGACCGCCGCAGCAATTGCAGGTGATCGTCGTAAAAGATGTGCGGTTTGCCCTGAAAGTCGAATTTCGACAGCGTCAATGACCGGCTTTCGATGTTGAAGGAATAGCTGCGGGCAAGCGTCTGGAAATAGCTTTCGTCGGGAATCCAGACCCGCGAAAAGTATTTGTCATACAGCGGACGATCAGGGTCCTGCAGGATCGCCGACAGGGTCTGCCGGGTCAGGCACCACCACTGCGATCCCATGTGCGGGACCAGCCCATCCGGAATCTTGCGTCGGAAACCGATCGCGCGCTGGAATGCCACGTATTTGTCGAACATGTAGCGATTGGTCCGCCACGAAAACGGGAACCGCAGCGTGAAACGTTCCTGATCCAGTCCGCCGACCGTCCAGGGCACATCGGCCGTTGTCGCGCTTTCGATGAAATCGGTGCGGGGCCGGCTGTCGAGATAGCGGCGCAATTCGCGCACGGGGCGCAGTGGCATGCACGACCCCGAGGCCAGATAGACGTGGCGCACATCCGCAAAGCTGCTCAGCATCACTTCGGCTGCGGACTGCGTGCCCGCCACGATGCCCCATGTGCCCCATTCGCAGCGATGGCGTTTGCAGAACTTGATCATGTCCACATCCGCAAGTGCGGCGCGAAAGATCTTGAACCGGGCGTCGCTGACATTCTTGTCCACGTGGATCACCACGGGACAGCCACCGCTGACCCAGTGCCGCGCCACCTGTTCCGCGCGGTCAAAGGCAGTGTGCACCAGCATGATCACACCCAGCGTCATGCCCAGTTCCCCTTGGACATGAGCCCCAGAATTTCGAGCTGCCGCCAATTGATATAACGTTCCGACCACGTGCACCAAAGGTCAGGTGAATCGTCACTGGCGTAGGCCCGATATTCCAGACTGTTGGCATAGTGCTGCTTGCGTTCCATTTCCTCCTTGGCCTTGTCGGAAAAGGTCGAGAGGAACTTGGTATGCAGCAATGCACCAGAGGCCTTTTCGCCGCCCCACTCGTCGTAAACGAGGTTCAGGCCGCGCGGCAACAGCATGTGGGTCGAACTGACGTAGGCGTAGCGGCGATTCCATTTCACCAGCGGGATCTTGTTCAGCGCCGGGGCGCGTTCGGGTTCACCTGCAAAGAACGTGCGCGACCGTGGGCCACCCTGAATCCACAAATTACCGAACCGCGGGTTGCGGTTGATGGTGTAATTGCCGCTGTCGAACCATTCCGCGATCTGTAGCGGGTCAGCACCACGCCGGTACGGCAGATCATCGACCCGTCCCTTGGGATACATGTCGACCAGCATCGCACCGAACGATTTGATCGACGATGCATCCAGCCAGTCGGTCAGGGCACGCAGTGGTCGGGTGTCGCAGAACGGATAGACCAGCAATTCATCGGGATCGACCACCAGTGTCCAATGACCGTGCCCGTATTTGCACTGAAGCCAGTTCAGCCAATCCACGCCGAAACGGGCCCGTTTGTAACTGGCACCGGTGCGGAACAGGGTGACATCCGGCTGATCCCGCAGAAATTCGCCACCACCATCGGTGCTGGCGTTGTCCACCATGATGAAATGGTTAACCCCCAGCCGACGGTAATATTCCAGAAAATATGGTAACCTGATGTTTTCGTTACGAAATGTCGAATAGACGATGATGTCGTCAGGCTTGATCTGCGACGTGCGGTTCGCGACTGATTTCAGTTCCCGACGCTTACGAATAGCGCGGACAAGCCAACGCTGTCGCTGGACCCTCAGCTTGTAGGACTCCCACGCACCCACCGCGAACCTTTCACCATCCGAAACGACGCCAACACTACGGCGCTGACGTTAACACAGTATCAAAATGTTGCTTCCATGACGGCGCGTCGCGCCTTGATGTACGGCGTGCCGGCGCATGATCCAGAAGCGTCCTGATCTCTATGCTCCATTCATAGCGATCCGAGGGGTTCAGGTAAACGGGCCAGTCGCCCATCGCCTCGCGGCAGGCCGCAAGGTCGGCGCAGATGACCGGCACGCCCAGCGCCGCCGCCTCGATCGGGGGCAGGCCGTAGCCTTCGGCAAAGGAGGGAAACAGCAACCCCTGTGACCCGGCCAGCAGCGCGGCGATGGCACCATCGCTCAGATCGTGTGCCTCTTTGACGTGGGGCACGCCCTCGTCCAGCCTGCGGAACACGTCCTCGTTCAGCCAGCCACGGCGACCGCAGATCAGCAGATCCGGCGCGCCAGGTCCCCAGTCCTGCCAGATATCCAACAGCAGCGCATGGTTCTTGCGAGGTTCGATCGTGCCGACGACCATGAAATAGGGACGTACCGGCGACAGACGGTAGGGGATTTCCTCGGGCGCGGGTCTGGGCGGTGTCACACCCAACGGGGCCACAACCACATCAAGCTGACCGGCACGCGGTCCGGCATGGCGGCGCAGGTCATTCGCCGCGGCCTGGGTCGTGCAGATCAGCTGATCGGCGTGGTTCAACGCAGCTGTCAGCATCTTGCGAAACCGCGGAACAGACTTGGGGCGCTGCATGTCGGGATGATCCAGCGGAATCGTATCGTGGATCAAGACAGTGACCCGCGATCCATCGTGGTTCGACAACGTGCGCAACAGCTGCCCGGTCAGATTGCTGTGGCCCACGTTGTAATAGGATAATCCGCTTCCCAGCCGGTCGAGCATGCGGCCCAATCGGTGCGGCCTGCACCGGTCCACCGCCCGCCAGCGCACAAAGGACTGACCACGACGCGCGGCAGGCGTCAGATTGCCGTTCAGGCGCGACAGGATGTCAGGCAGATCGAACGACCCGGTCCGGCAGGCTGTGGCAAATGCCGTCAGACCCTTGCGATCCAGCAAGGCCAGTCCCAGCGCCGTTCGGGCCAGCCCGTAGACGGGCGTCTGTGTGTCCGCGAGGAATGCATCCACATAGGCCAATTCGACGCGATCCACGCCTGTCGGGGTCAAACCAGCCCTGGACACAAGACGAGAGATGTCCAGCAGGCGAGTCCGGGTCATGTCAGGAATCGGCAACAACGCGTTTGAGATAGGCACGGAAATCATCGCCCAGCTCTGCATTCGCGAGAGCAAAGGCGACGGTCGCCTCCAGATAGCCGGCCTTGGACCCGCAATCGTAGCGTTGTCCCTCGAACCGGTAACCAAAGACGTCACGGTTCTGGGTGATCTCGGCGGCGATGGCGTCGGTCAATTGCACCTCGTTGCCGGACCCGCGTCCGATGTCGTTCAGGTTCGACATGACATCGGGTGTCAGGATGTAGCGGCCGATCACCGCCAGGTTCGACGGTGCGGTGCCTGCCGCGGGTTTTTCGACCATACCCTTGGCACGGACCAGACGGTCATCCTGGGTCACGGCCTTGTCGTCCACGTCCAGAACGCCGTAGGATTTCGTCTGCTCGGGGGCGACCTCCATCGTGGCGACCATCGACCCACCGCATTCGTTGTAGGCCTCGACCATCTGCGCAAGGCAGGATTTGTCGCCGGCGATCACGTCATCCGGCAACATCACGGCAAAGGGTTCGTTCCCGATCAGGCGACGTGCACACCAGACGGCGTGGCCCAGCCCCATCGCCTTGTGCTGGCGGATATAGGCGATGGCACCACTTTCCATGTTGGTGGATTTCAGTGTTTCCAGCAGCTCCAGCTTGCCGTCCTTGCGCAGGCGGTTTTCAAGCTCTGGCGCGTTGTCGAAATAATCCTCAAGCGCGTTCTTGCCGCGCGCGGTGACGAAAATGAATTCCTTGATTCCCGCCTCGCGTGCCTCGTCGATGGCGTATTGCACCAGCGGGCGGTCAACCAGCGTCATGATTTCCTTGGGCACGGCCTTTGTAGCCGGCAGAAATCGCGTTCCCATGCCAGCTACGGGAAAGATCGCTTTGGTTACTTTTTTGCGCATTTGGGCCTCGGAAATGAATATTCTGGCAAGTCAGGATAGCGTCTAGGCCAGAGAAGCAATAAATCCAAGACAAGTTGTTTTAATTTACATTCGACTTTTGCACCTGCGGCACACGCAGATCATGGACGCGCTGCGCCTCGCGCAGGGAACGCGCACGGGCCGTCACGAACGTCAGGATCGGCGCATCCCTGTCTGATCGGCCGAACTGCCCGCCAGATTGTTCCCAAACGCCTGCGTCAGTGAACCGGACCCGATGAAACAGGCCCGAAAACGAAAACAGATACAGCGTCACGACGGCCCCGCCGCTGACCCGCGCGCGCGCCTCATCCCGCAAGCGTGACGCCTGCCAGAAACGTCCCGACATGACATCGTGCGGCCGCACCGTCGTGGGAAAACGCAAACGGTCCCGGGGGCCCTCGACAAGCGCAATCTGCCCCAACGGGCGGGTCATGCCAGCCGCCCAACCCGCGTCAAAGGTCGCGAGGATTCGGCGCACGTCCCCCGGCATCATGTGCCCGGCAACCATATGGCCCAAGAGGCGTCTGCGTTGTTCGGCACGGTGCAGAACGCGGGACGGGTTGCGGGTTGGACCGTGTTTGCGCAGGAACACCGCAAGGCTGGCACCGATCTGGAACAGATTGCGCGGCACACGTCCGGCCGTGCGGCGCGGGCTGGCAGCATAGCCGTGATGCACCTGCGCCAGCGGCACCAACGCCGTGACCGCGCCGCGTGCAGCCAGTCGCAGGTTCACGTCCGTTTCATCCAGATAGAATTCAAAGGCAGGATCGAAACCGCCGAGCGCCATCAAGGCATCGCGGCGCACGGCCATGTTCGTGCCTTCGGTCTTGGCCGCACGCCCCACAGACCCCTGCACAAGAACCGGACGGTCACCCTTGACCGGCAGCGGCACGGCCTGCCCGTCACCGAACACCATCCGCCCGCGCCACTGGAAACTGATCCCGTTGCGACCGCGCACGAAACCCCCGGCAACCGTGACGCTGCCGTCCTGCAACGGGGCCAGCAGATGCGACAGCCAGCGCGGTTCGGGCACGGCGTCATCGTCGATGAATGCAATCAGATCACCCGTTGACTGTGCCACGCCTGCGTTGCGCGCAGCCGAGATGTTGGGCGTATCGAATCGTACCAGTCGGATCACGTCAGCCAGACCCGACGACATCACCGCAGGCGCAGAGGTCGCATCGGCAACCACGATCACCTCGACGTCCGGGTAGTCGATTTGCGCCAGACCCGTCAGGCAGCGCCGCAGCGCGTCGGGTCGGCCGTGGCTGACAACGACGACGCTGGCAGGCAGCATGTTAGTCCAGTCCCATCTTGGCCAGCATCGCCTCGATCCGGGGAACATCCTCTGGGTTGTTCAGCTCCCAAAACTCGCGCCCCTTGGCCGCGACCTTGACGCAGAGCACGCGCTGCGCCTGTTCCAGGAACCGCAGTTGCTCCAACCCTTCGAGGGTTTCCAACGGACCAGTGGGCCAGGTCATGTAGGCCCGTAGCGCATCGGGGCGGTAGGCATAGACACCCACGTGATGCCAGACGGGCGTCATGGCATCGTCAGCGTAGGTTTCACCCCGGTAGGGGATGACTTCCTTGGAAAAATAAAGCGCGTTCATCGCCGCGCCGAATACGGCCGTCGTCCCGCCAACGCGGCCCGCCTGACGGTCCTCGAGGAACCCGCGCAGGGCTGCCCCTTCGGTTTGCAGGACAGGCGTGGCGACCATCGCGTCTGGGTTTGCACGCAGACCAGCGACCAGTTCCTCGACGAACCATGCGGGCGTCAGCGGCGCGTCGCCTTGCAGGTTCACGACGATTTCGGGGTTGCCCAGCGCGTCCAGTGCCGCGGCACAGCGTTCGGTGCCGTTGGCGCAGGACACGGGCGTCATCACGACCTCTGCGCCGAAGGCCTGAGCCGCGTCCCGAATACGGTCATCATCGGTGGCGACCACCACGCGGTCCACGCCCGTGACCGTCATCGCGGCATCCCAGCTGCGACGGATCAGGCTGCGCGCAGTCCCATTGGCACCGCGCAGATCCACCAGCGGCTTGCCCGGATAACGGGTCGAGGCGTAGCGGGCGGGAATGACGATGACGACACTCATGATGTCAGCAAGTCCACATCGGGCGAATAGGCGATAAAGAACGGGTTGGCGAAACCGTCCTTGCCGTATTGCAGCGGCTGGTGGTTATCGAACCGGACGACACGACCACCCGCACCGTTCAGCACCGCATGACCGGCAGCGGTATCCCATTCCATCGTACGACCCAGACGGGGATAGAGATCCGCCTCTCCGGTGGCGATCAGGCAGAATTTCAGCGAGGAGCCCGCAGATTTCATGTCCTTGACCATGTACAGGTCGATGTAGTCGTCCGTCGCCTGATCACGGTGCGATTTCGATGCCACCACCAGCAGCGCATTGTTGTCGGGACGCGACACGCTGATGGCCTCGATCTCGCCCACGGTGTCCTTGTCGAATGGTCCCAGTTCCTCGACCGTGGTGCCGTCGGCCTGCGTATAGAACATGCGGCCCTTGGCCGGGGCATAGACGACGCCCCGGATCGGCGCGCCATCGACCACATAGGCGATGTTCACGGTGAAATCGCCACGGCGTTTGATGAATTCCTTGGTGCCGTCCAGCGGATCGACGATCAGGAACGTGCTGGCTGTCTCACCATGCGTCTTTGATTGTTCCTCGGTGACCAGCGCCACATCGGGAAAGGCCGCGCGCAGGCCCGCGCTGATGATTGCGTCGGCCGCCTCGTCCGCCGCCGTCACGGGGCTGTCGTCGGATTTGGAACGGACCTCGAAATCGGGGCTGTCATAGATTTCCATGATGCGGTCACCCGCCTCGAGCGAGAGGCGACGCATCACGGCGGTCAGCTTTTCAAAATCCATGGTCATACTTTCTTCGCAATCCTGGGCCACACGTTGAATTGATTGATGAACAATGCTGCGGCCCTTATGCTGTGGCGGCAGACGGACGGCAAGAATTTCGTCAACAGACCCGCAAGGCAGTGAAATGTTTCAACCCGATCTTCGCAGAACACGGACGCGCACCGTCTTTGGCATGATGGAATTGATCTACCACAGTGCCGTCCGCGACATCCGCAAGAGCCATCGCAACGCGCTGATGGGTCTGGTTCTGAACATTTTCCAGACGGTGCTTTTCGTCCTCAGTTTCTACGCGATGTTCATGCTGCTGGGGATGCGCGGTGCCGCGGTGCGTGGTGATTTCCTGCTGTACATCATGTCGGGTATTTTCCTGTACATGAGCCATACCAAGGCGATGAACGCCATCGTCCAGTCCGAAGGCCCGGCCAGCGCGATGATGCAACACGCGCCGATGAACACGGTAATCGCGATCTGCGCATCGGCTCTGTCGGCGCTGTATCTTCAAATCCTGTCGATCCTTGTGGTGCTGTTTTTCTACCACGTCCTGTTCACGCCCGTATATATCGACCAGCCTATCGGCGCGCTGGGCATGGTGATTCTGGCGTGGTTTTCAGGCTGCGCCGTGGGCACGATTTTCCTCGCGATCAAACCCTGGATGCCGGAATTTGCGAAAATCGGCAGTTCGATCTATGGGCGGGTGAACATGATCGCCAGCGGCAAGATGTTTCTGGCCAACGCCCTGCCTGCGTCGATGCTGGTGATGTTCGACTGGAACCCGCTGTTTCACTGCATCGACCAGATGCGCGGCTTCGTGTTTGAGAACTATCACCCCTATAATTCCAACGTCAGCTATCCGGTCAAGGTTGCGATCGTCCTGCTGGTGCTGGGCCTGCTGGGCGAATTCTATACGCGGCGTCAGGCCTCTGCATCGTGGAACGCGGCACGCTGATTGCTGACGCACCGGCAAGACGGCCATGCAAAAATTCTAGGCAATTGGTGCGACACCCCCGGTTGCAGGCCCCCGAACCCCCTCCTATATACGGCCAGTCGGTGTGAAAGGCTCTGCCTCGCACCTGAAATCAAATCGGGCGCAGGTGCCGCAATGGGTCTGCGCCTCTCAAACCGCCTGATGTTAAAGGGATTTGAACCATGGCCAAAGTGATCGGTATCGACCTCGGTACGACCAACTCCTGCATTGCCATCATGGATGGCAGCAAACCACGCGTGATCGAAAACAGCGAAGGTGCCCGCACCACGCCGTCGATCGTCGCGTTCACGGATGACGAGCGCCTTGTGGGCCAGCCGGCGAAACGCCAGGCCGTCACCAACCCCGAAAACACGATTTTCGCCGTCAAGCGCCTGATCGGTCGTCGGTTCGACGATCAGGATCTGGCCAAGGACAAGAAGAACATGCCGTTCGACGTGGTCGACGGCGGCAATGGCGACGCATGGGTATCCGCCAAGGGCGAGAAGTATTCCCCGTCGCAGATCTCTGCATTCATCCTGGGCAAGATGAAGGAAACCGCCGAGAGCTATCTTGGCGAAGAAGTCACGCAGGCCGTCATCACGGTGCCCGCCTATTTCAACGACGCCCAGCGTCAGGCCACCAAGGACGCAGGCAAAATCGCCGGTCTGGAAGTGTTGCGCATCATCAACGAGCCGACCGCCGCCGCACTGGCCTATGGTCTGGACAAGAAAGACACCAAGACGATCGCCGTCTATGACCTGGGTGGCGGTACGTTCGACGTGACCATCCTGGAAATCGACGACGGCCTGTTCGAAGTGAAATCCACCAACGGTGACACGTTCCTGGGTGGTGAAGATTTCGACATGCGGATCGTCAACTACCTCGCTGACGAGTTCAAGAAAGAGCATTCCGTCGATCTGACCAAGGACAAGATGGCGCTTCAGCGTCTGAAGGAAGCTGCTGAAAAGGCCAAGATCGAGCTGTCCAGCTCTTCTTCGACCGAAATCAACCAGCCCTTCATCTCGATGGGATCCAACGGCCAGCCGCTGCACATGGTCATGAAACTGACCCGCGCCAAGCTGGAAAGCCTGGTGTCCGACCTGATCAAGAATTCGATCAAACCGTGCAAGGACGCGCTGAAGGATGCCGGCCTGTCCGTCGGTGACATCGACGAGGTCGTCCTCGTCGGCGGCATGACCCGCATGCCCAAGGTTAAGGAAGAAGTCGCCAAGTTCTTTGGCAAAGAGGCGCATCAGGGCGTGAACCCCGATGAGGTGGTTGCCATGGGTGCCGCCATTCAGGCCGGTGTGCTGCAGGGCGACGTCAAGGACGTGGTGCTGCTGGACGTGACCCCGCTGTCGCTGGGTATCGAAACGCTGGGCGGTGTGTTCACCCGTCTGATCGATCGCAACACGACGATCCCGACGAAAAAGTCGCAGACGTTCTCGACCGCCGAGGACAACCAGAACGCCGTGACCCTGCGTGTTTTCCAGGGTGAGCGCGAGATGGCGGCCGACAACAAGATGCTGGGTCAGTTCAACCTCGAAGGTATCCCGCCCGCACCGCGCGGCATGCCCCAGATCGAAGTCACCTTTGACATCGACGCCAACGGCATCGTGTCCGTGGGTGCCAAGGACAAGGGCACCGGCAAGGAACAGACGATCACCATCCAGGCGTCCGGCGGCCTGTCCGACGAGGACATCGAGGAAATGGTCAAGGATGCAGAGGCCAACGCGGACGCCGACAAGGAACGCCGCGAACTGGTCGAAGCCAAGAACCAGGCAGAGAGCCTGATTCACTCGACCGAAAAGTCGATGGAAGAGCATGCGGACAAGGTCGATCCGACCACGATCGAGGCGATCGAGCTGGCCATTGCCGCCCTCAAGGACGATCTGGAAAAGAACGATTCCGCCAAGATCAAGTCCGGCATCCAGAACGTCACCGAATCCGCGATGAAGCTGGGCGAGGCCATCTACAAGGCCAGCCAAGAGGCCGAGGACGGCGGGTCGGATGAACCAAAGGGGGCCGATGCGGATGACGACATCCTCGACGCCGACTTTGAAGATCTGGACGACGAAAAGCGCAACTAAGGCATTCGCCTGACGGAATAGACCGGCCCCTTTAACCGGGCCGGTCTTTTTCCATTCCCAGAGGGGAACACAATGGCAAAACGCGATTACTACGAAACTCTCGGGCTGGCGCGTGGCGCAGATGCGGCCGAGATCAAGAAAGCCTACCGCCAGAAGGCAAAGGAACTGCACCCCGACCGCAATTCCGACAACCCCAAGGCAGAAGAGCAATTCAAGGAAGCCAACGAGGCCTACGAGGTCCTCAAGGACGCCAACAAGAAGGCGGCCTATGACCGCTACGGTCACGCCGCGTTCGAAGGTGGCATGGGCGGCGGTGGCGGCGGACCGCGCGGACCGCAGGGCCAGGGTGATTTCGCATCCGCCTTTTCGGACGTGTTCGACGACCTGTTCGGCGATTTCATGGGTGGCCAGCGCGGCGGTGGGCGCGCGCGCGCGACACGCGGGTCGGACCTGCGCTATAACCTGCGGGTCAAGCTGGAAGATGCCTACACCGGCCAGCAAAAGACGATCAACGTGCCAACGGCCGTGCAATGCGGCAGCTGCAAGGGATCGGGCGCAGAGGATGGGTCCGACCCGGTCACCTGCCCCACCTGTTCCGGCATGGGCAAGGTGCGCGCGCAGCAGGGCTTTTTCACAGTGGAGCGGACCTGTCCGACCTGCAACGGTGCAGGCCAGACAGTGAAAAATCCGTGCCGCGTGTGCCACGGCGCAGGACGTGTGGAAAAGGAAAAATCCCTGTCGGTGAACATCCCGGCCGGGGTGGAAACGGGCACCCGTATCCGTCTGGCCGGCGAAGGCGAGGCTGGGATGCGCGGCGGACCGGCGGGCGATCTGTATATCTTTATCGAGGTCGAGGATCACCAGCTGTTCGAACGGGAATCATCGAACCTGTTCTGCCGTGTGCCTGTCAGCATCGCAGCCGCTGCACTGGGTGGCGAAATCGAAGTGCCGACAATCGACGGTGGCCGCAGCAGGGTCAAGATCCCCGAAGGGTCGCAATCGGGGCGTCAGATGCGCCTGCGCGGCAAGGGCATGCCCGCCCTGCGTGGCGGCGGTGCCGGTGACATGTTCATCGAACTGGCGGTTGAGACGCCTGTGAACCTGACCTCGCGGCAGAAGGAAATCCTGCGCGAATTCGATACACTGTCCAAGGAAAACAACCCGCAAGGGTCCAGTTTTTTCAAGTCAGTCAAAGGGTTCTGGGATTCCATGAAGGGCTGAACGCCCCGTCTGACCGACCCACAACGGCCCGGACCTGCATGGTTCGGGCCGTTTTTCTTGGACGATTATGATGTCATCTCAGGCCGCACCGGATCGCGGTTAACCCTGTCTTCATTCATTGGCGTCACTCTGATGGCATGACTGGATTTCAGGATGCCCTTCCCATCTTTGGCGACCCGGACGAGGCGGCGTGCCCATCCGGCGGCCCTCGTCAGCCATCCTATCTGCGGGATCATCGGGCGCGATTGCGCGACCGGTTTCGCACCGGCGGGGCGGCGGCCTTGCCTGACTACGAAATGTTGGAACTGCTGCTGTTCCGGTCCATCCCCCGGCAGGACGTGAAACCGCTGGCGCGGGCGTTGATCGACCACTTTGGCGACTTGAACGGCGTGCTCTCCGCCACCCCAGACAGGTTGGGCAGGATCAAGGGCGTAGGCGATGCGGTCATCACGGACCTGAAACTGGTCGAGGCGGCGACCCATCGCATGGCGCGTGGCCGCGTGATGCAGCGACACGTCGTGTCCAGCTGGGATGCGCTGCTGGACTACTGCCATACGGTCATGTCGCATCGGGATACCGAACAATTCCGCATCCTTTTTCTGGATACCCGCAACACGCTGATCGCGGACGAGGCACAGGCCAGTGGCACCATCGACCATGTTCCCGTCTATCCGCGCGAGGTCGTGAAACGCGCGCTGGAACTGAACGCGGCATCGCTGATCCTTGTGCACAACCATCCCTCGGGCGACCCGACCCCATCCGACGCCGATATCGCCATGACACGGCAGATCGCCGCCGCTGCGGAAACCATGCGCATCACGGTGCACGATCATCTGATCATCGGGAAATCACGCGAATTGTCATTCCGCGCAGAAGGTCTTCTTTAGTCGCCGATCCAGACTTCAACCCGGCGATTCGCCTGACGACCGCGGGCTGTGTCGTCGCAACCGATGGGCAGCGCCTCTCCAAAGGCTGCCGTGTCGATCTGTACGGTTTCGGGCAAATCATCACCCAGGACATCCAGCAGGCGGTCACGGACACGCGTCGCACGTTCCCCAGAGAGTTCCAGATTGGCAAGCGCCGGCCCCTCGCCGTCACTGAAGCCGATCAGCAGAATGTCACGCCCATCATACAGTCCCGCCCGGATGTCATGAGCCAGCGTCAACAGGTTTGCGTTCGAGACAGGATCCAGCGTCGCGGTGCCGACATCAAAGCGGAACGTCAGCGACGACCGCGCGCGGGCGTGCATCAGTTGCACCATGCGCTGCAATTCGGTCAGTGGCGTATCCACGCCTGCAATCGTGATCGCATGGGCAAGCCGCCCGCCTTGCCCATCCAGCGGAATGGGCACCACACCCAAATCCACAAGACCCGCGCGGCGAATGATCAGATGCGCCTCGGGGCTGCGCAGGTAGCTCAGGAAATCAAGGACGATCTGCGGCTGCCGCTGCTGGGCCAACGTCAGGAACAGTGGGGTGGTCAGCGGGTAATCCTGCGTCTTGATGCTGCTGATACGCGGCGCACTGACCAGACCGCAGGTATCGACCAGACTGACAGCCTGGGCCACACCGGTTTCCGACAGGGCGGTGACGCCCAGCGCCCCGACATCCTCTGCCACAGCGGCACTCAGGGCGGCAGCGTCACCGTGCCGGGTCAAGAATGCGGCATCCCCCGGCAGACTGGCAAGAAAGGCATCCGCTTGCCCGTCAAGTTCGGGCCCCAGATGCAATGACAACGGCGTGCCATCGGGCCAGACCGTCACATCCCCGGTAAAGGCCGCATCCAGCAGACCGGGGTCGATCCTGCGTTGCGGGTTGAGCGGGGACACGATGGGCACCAATGCATCAATCCCAAGGATGAACGCATGGCCCAACCCGCGCAAATCCGCGAGGCCCACGTCAGCTGCCCGCTGGTTTTCAACATCAAGGATTTCCCGGAACGACAGCGCGGCATCGGCCCGAAAGGTCACCAAATCTGCAAACGCCTCGGCGGAATTGGATGGCAGGACAGGCACGTCCAGCACGGGCGCATTCTGGGCATCCAGCAACATAATTCCGGATAGCATATCGTCCGTCACGATCTGCTGTGCCGTCAGGTCAGCCTGTCTGGCGAATCCGTCCAGCAGCGCCGGCAACAGGATTTCGGTCGCGCGCGCCTCGCCAGAGATGCGCAACCGCGGCACGTATTTTGCGGGGTCAGGGCATGCAGCACCGCTGCATTGCACCGTGGTGTAGTCGACCGTCAGCGGACCATAGTCCGATTCTACGCGCATGTATTGCCCGTCGTAACTGACGATCCGCCCCGTCACGCTTAGCCCTCCCTGCGCCGAGGTGATCGTCACCTCTTGGGCAGCCAGTGGGGACAGGCACGCGAAAAGTGCGGCAACCGAAGCTGCCGCACTTTTCAAGATGGATCGGAACCTGTCGCGTGCATTCATCGTGCCGCGAGTGTCAGGTCCTCGAACATATTATTCAACACCAGAAATTCACCAACTGCATCGCAATCGGGCATCGACATTACCAGATCGGTCGCATCCGTGGGCTTGCCCGGAACCACCTGGAGGCTTTGAGCCGCGACCTGACGACCGCAATTTCCTGCTGTCACTTCTGCCTCGACGCTGAGTGCCACATTGCCATCGCGGGCATTGGACCCGCTTGGGAATGTATAGACCTCGGCCATGAAACCGTCGCTGATCGCCGGATCACCCAACGGCGTCAGGACTCCGCCTGTTCCGAATTCCGCAGCGGCCAGATCGCCGGTTGCGCCGTTCCAGATATGGCCGTCCTCGAAATATGCCGCGCCAAACTCGAGGGCGTGCAACTGAATATCCTCTGCACCCTGCCATTGCAGCACGGCACGGTCGTATTGGTCGATGTCGGACACGTCCGCGCTGGCAGCAGCCCCAAGACCCGTGCCGAAATCAGCCACGAACAGCGCGTTACGCGCCAGTGCCGGCACCGTCACGACCAATGCACCGTCATCGTCGGTCAGGTTCTGAAACATCATGCCACGATGATGGATCGTGACGGCTTCGTTCGGACGGCAAGTGTCCGTCAATGTGATCTGCACCATCGCGATCGGCAGCACCTGAGCAGCCATTTTGGGGTTGCAATCGGCGATTTCGACCTCGATCTCACCCTCTGGTTCTGCAACCACTTCTGGCGCAGCCTCTACAGATTTGATCTGAGGCAGGGGCATGGCCTCTGGTGTCTGCAGGACGGGCGCGGATGGGGTCGCTGCAACCGGTTCAATCGCCACCGCAGGTTCGGGCGCTGCCTTGGGCAGCGGAATCATGCCTGGGGCTGCGGTTGCGGTGCGTACGGGCGGCTGTGTCATCGCCTGCGGTGCGTCGTCGCCGCCGATGCGCGACGCAAGTGCGTCGCCGTATTGCATGACCGTACCAATGCCGAGTGCTGCGGAAAACGTCAGCCCGGCTGTGGCATATTTCTTCATCTTGGTCCGCATGTCCCACTCCTCGTCCAATGACTTGGGGCAGATGTGACATTCCCCCGTGTCGTCAGCGGGACGGACTCGCGGAATTAACGTGGCATGAATGCGGCAGCGTAGATGTCGCGATCAGCGCAGATCATAGTCAAAATAGGTGATCATCGGGCAAAAACCTTAACCGACGGGTCGCCCGTGGCGTGGGTGGCCATGTCAGCCAGAACTCGGCCAGTTGGGTCAATGTCTCTGTCCGGGTCACGCCCGTGGGCCGGACCCGGACAGGTTTTCCTGATGCCGCGTCAGACCTGACCGTGACAATGCTTGAACTTTTTGCCCGACCCGCAGGGGCAGGCATCGTTCCGGCCAGGATTGCCCCAGGTCTTGGGGTCGTCCTCGACGAAACCTGCACGCGCCGAGGCGTCGCCCGGCGTCTGGGCCGAGGTCGCCCGTTCTAGGCTGGCATCCGCACGCGCGGCGGCCTGCGCCTTCATCTGGGCGATCAACTGCTGCTGCTGTTCGGGCGACATCGGCCTGATCTGAGACAGTTTTTCGGTCACATCGATCCGCAGACCGTCCAGCAGACGTTCGAACAGCTGGAAACCTTCGGTCTTGTATTCGTTCAGCGGGTCACGCTGGGCGTAGCCACGGAAACCCACCACAGACCGCAGGTGTTCCAGCGTCACAAGATGTTCACGCCATTTGGTGTCGATAGTTTGCAGCAGGATCTGCTTTTCCACGCTGCGCATGGTGTCCGCGCCAAAGGACGCCTCTTTTTCGGCCATGGCGTCGTCGCTGGCTTTTTCCAGACGCTCGCGCATATCGGCATTATCAACGCCTTCTTCTTCGCCCCATGCGGTGACGGGGGCGTCGACACCCAGAACGCGTTTGACCTCGGCGCTCAGCCCCTCGGTATCCCATTGATCGGCGTAGGATTTTGGCGGCATGAAGTCATCGACCATATCCTCGATCACCTGATGACGCATGTCAGCGGTGATTTCGGACAGATCCTGCGCTTCCATGATCTCGCGGCGCTGGCCAAAGATGACCTTGCGCTGTTCGTTCATCACGTCGTCGTATTTCAGCAATTGCTTGCGGATGTCAAAGTTGCGACCCTCGACCTTGGCCTGGGCACGTTCCAACGACTTGTTCACCCAAGGGTGGACGATCGCCTCGCCCTCTTTCATGCCCAGCGTGGACAGCACCTTTTCCAGACGCTCGGACCCGAAAATCCGCATCAGGTCATCCTCGAGCGAGAGGAAAAACACCGACCGGCCCGGATCGCCCTGACGGCCCGAACGTCCGCGCAGCTGGTTATCGATCCGGCGGCTTTCGTGACGTTCGGTTGCCAGCACGAACAGACCGCCAGCCTCGAGCACACGTGATTTCTCGTCGGCGTGGTCAGCCTCGATCTTCTGACGCAAGGCATCGACATCGGCATCCGGATTTTCGGCCAGCGCCTCTTGAACCTTCATTTCGACGTTGCCGCCCAGCTGGATGTCGGTGCCGCGGCCGGCCATGTTGGTCGCGATGGTCACTGCCCCGATCTTGCCGGCATCGGCGATGATCTGCGCCTCTTGTTCATGCTGACGGGCGTTCAGCACGTTGTGCGTGATGCCTTCCTTGGTCAGCAGTTGCGACAGGAATTCGGATTTTTCGATCGACGTGGTGCCAACAAGGACCGGCTGCCCCTTGGCGTGCGCGGTCTTGATTTCCTCGACCACGCCGTTGAATTTCTCGACTGCGGTCCGGTAGACCTGATCGTTTTCATCCTGCCGCGCGATGGGCTTGTTTGTCGGCACCTCGACCACACCAAGGCGGTAGATCTCGCGGAATTCGTCGGCCTCGGTCAGCGCGGTGCCGGTCATACCCGCCAGCTTGTTGTACAGGCGGAAATAATTCTGGAACGTAACGGATGCGAGGGTCACGTTTTCAGGGCGGATCTGGACGCCCTCTTTGGCCTCGATCGCCTGATGCAGACCGTCGGACAGGCGGCGGCCCGTCATCATGCGCCCCGTGAATTCGTCGATCAGCACGACGTCATCGCCGCGCACGATGTAATCCTTGTCCTTGGTGAACAGCTTGTGCGCACGCAGGGCCTGGTTGACGTGATGTACCAGTGACGCGCTCTCGGGATCATACAGCGACTGACCCTCTGGCAACTGATCCGCACGGGACAGCGCGTCCTCGAGATAATCGTTGCCTTCGTCGGTATAAGTCACCTGACGGGTCTTCTCGTCCAGCGTGAAATGGTCGTCCTGGATGCCCGGCACGATCTTGTCGATTTCGCGGTACATCTCGGACCGATCTTGCGCGGGGCCGGAAATGATCAGCGGCGTGCGCGCCTCGTCGATCAGGATGCTGTCGACCTCGTCCACGATCGCAAAGTTATGCGGCCGCTGATACATTTGCGACAGTTCGGATTTCATGTTGTCGCGCAGGTAGTCGAACCCCAGTTCGTTGTTCGTGGCATAGGTCACGTCGCACTGGTAGGCGTGTTTCTTTTCCTCGTCGGGCTGCTGCGGGACCACGACGCCGGTGGTCATGCCAAGGGCTGCATAGACCTTGGACATCCATTCGGCGTCGCGCCGTGCGAGGTAGTCGTTCACGGTGACGATATGCACACCTTCGCCCGACAGCGCGTTCAGATAGGCCGGGAACGTCGCGACCAGCGTCTTGCCCTCGCCGGTTTTCATTTCGGCGATATTGCCCTGATGCAGGAAGATGCCGCCCATCAACTGCGTATCGAACGCCCGCAGACCCAGTGCGCGGCGCGCGGCCTCGCGGCAGTTGGCGAATGCTTCTGGCAGTAGCGCATCCAGGCTTTCGCCACCCTTGGCGCGGTCCTGAAGGCTCCGGGTGCGGTCGATGATTTCGGCGTCGGTCAGGGCGCTGAATTCTGACTCAAGCGCGTTGATCTGTGCGATCAGCGGGCGGACGGATTTGACCTTGCGATCATTGGCGGTCCCAAAGACCTTTTTGGTGATGGTTCCAAGACCCAGCATAATCTCTCCGCGGGCGAATGGCGCCCATGTGATCCGAATGACAGAGGAGGTTGCTTGTAGGCTATCGCCTGCGCCCCTAAACAGGGCCGAGACCAGCCCCCTCAAGGCTTGCAGCCGATGTAAGGGGCCGACCCAATACTGTCAACGTGCGCTCGTTTTTGGCGCAATGATGAAAGGACACGACCCCATGAACAGACTGACCGCCCTGATGGGCGCAGCCGTCATCGCAGGCAGCGCGCAGACCGCCGTCGCACAGGATGCATCCACCGTCGTCGCCACCGTCGGTGACACTGAAATCACGCTGGGCGAAATGATCATCGCCCGCGCACAATTGCCTGCGCAATACGACCAGTTCCCCGCCGATGTCCTGTTCGAAGGCATCGTCGACCAGCTGGTGCAGCAGGAACTGCTGGCCGCATCGCTGACCGATGTGCCGTCCCGTGTTGCCCTGTCGCTGGCGAACGAAGAAAGGTCCCTCAAGGCCGGTGAAGTCATCACCGCGCTGACCGGTGAGGCCGTCACCGAAGAGGCCGTCCAGGCCCGCTATGACGAAATCATTGCCGAATTCGAGGCGAACCCCGCCACCGAATACAACGCAAGCCACCTGCTGGTCGAAACCGAAGAAGAGGCGCAGGCCGCAGCCGAGCGCGCAGCGGACGAGGATTTCGCCGCGCTGGCGATGGAACTGTCCACCGGACCGTCCGGCCCCAATGGCGGCGAATTGGGCTGGTTCAGCACCGGTGCCATGGTCCCCGAATTCGAGGCCGCCGTCGTTGACATGGAGGTGGGCGCGGTGTCCGCACCGGTGCAGACCCAGTTCGGCTGGCATGTGATCAAGCTGAACGAAACCCGCCCCGTGGCGGCCCCCGACCTCGAAGAGGTGCGCGGCGAAATCAGCAGCGCCATTCAGGAAGAGGCGATCACGGCGCGCATCGCGGAACTGCGCGATGCGACCGCCATCACCCTTCCCGAAACCGGCGCGATCGACGCAGAACTCTTGAACAACCTCGAACTGCTGGAACCCTGAACCATGGCTCTGTCCCCGCTTGCACCCGCTGCATTTCCTGACCTGCCCGTCATCGACGGCGTGACCTTTGCGGCGGGTGCCGCGGGGGTCAAATACCAGAACCGCACTGACGTGATGCTGGCGCTGCTGGCCCCCGGCAGCACCATTGCAGGCGTCTTTACCCGGTCGGCCACGCGGTCGGCCAACGTGCTGGACTGCCAGGCCAAGATGGGCAGCGATGCGCAGGCAGGGGCAGCCATCCTTGTAAACTCCGGCAATTCCAACGCGTTCACGGGCAAGGCGGGCGAATCCTCGGTCAAACGCATCTGCGAAGGTGTCGCCGCCCGCGCGGATGTGCCGCTTGACAGGGTATACACCTCCTCGACCGGGGTGATCGGGGAACCGTTGCCGGACGATCGGATCACCGCCAAACTGGACGACCTGATGGCAGCCCAGTCACCCGACGGGATCGCCGAGGCCGCCCGCGCCATCATGACAACCGACACCTTTGCCAAGGGGTCGGCACAGACTGTCACCATCGACGGAAAGCCCGTTCAGATTGCCGGCATCGCCAAGGGGTCGGGCATGATCGCGCCCGATATGGCAACCATGCTGGTCTATATCTTTACCGATGCACAGATCGGCCACAGCGCGCTGCAATCCTTGCTGTTGCGTCTGACAGACCGGACATTCAACAACATCACCGTCGACAGCGACACGTCTACATCCGACACGCTGCTGATGGGGGCTACCGGCACATCCGGCGTGGACGTGACCGACAATGCCGCGTTTGCGGACGCGCTGCATGCTGTCATGCTGGACCTGTCGCATCAGGTCGTGCGCGACGGCGAGGGGGCCACCAAATTCGTGACCGTGAACGTCACGGGTGCAGCCAATGACACCGATGCGCGTCTGGTTGCCATGGCGACCGCCAACAGCCCGTTGGTCAAAACCGCCATCGCCGGTGAGGACCCGAACTGGGGCCGCATCGTCATGGCGGTCGGCAAGTCCGGCGCACAGGCCGACCGCGACCTGTTGACCATTCGCCTGGGCGATCTGGTGCTGGCCCGTGACGGATGGCGCGCACCCGAATATTCCGAGGACGCCTGCGCCGCCTACATGAAAGGCCAGAACATCGACATCAATGTCGACCTCGGGCTGGGCGATGGAACCTGCACTGTCTGGACCTGCGATCTGACCCATGAATATATCCGCATCAACGCGGATTACCGGTCATGAAAACGATCCTCGTGTCCGCCGTTGCCCTGATCGACGTCGAGGGCCGCATCTTGCTGGCCCAAAGGCCACCCGGCAAATCGCTGGCGGGCCTGTGGGAATTTCCCGGCGGCAAGGTCGAACCCGGCGAAACCCCCGAGGCTGCACTGATCCGAGAACTGCAAGAAGAGCTGGGGATCGACACTTGGGCCTCTTGCCTCGCGCCGCTGACCTTTGCCAGCCACAGCTACGATGATTTCCACCTGCTGATGCCCCTGTTCGCCTGCCGCAAATGGAACGGAACACCACAGGGGCGCGAGGGCCAGGTCCTGAAATGGGCCCGCGCATCAGAGTTGCGCGACTATCCCATGCCACCCGCCGACATCCCGCTCATCCCCATCCTGCGCGACTGGCTCTAGACACCCGGCTGCCGCGCACTGCCTGCGGCGGCCGTGCTGTATCATCTTGCCAAAAATACTCAAAAAAAACAGGCCCGCCAGCATCGCTGACGAGCCTGTTGTCGGACTGCGCGTCGATTGCGGACCCTTACAGGTTCCGCTCGACCGATTCGCGCTCAAAGATTTCGATGACGTCACCGTCACGGATATCCTCGTAGTTCTCGAACGCCATGCCGCATTCCTGACCGGACTGCACTTCGGCAACTTCGTCCTTGAAACGCTTGAGCGTTTTCAGCGTGCCTTCGTGGATCACGACGTTGTCGCGCAGCAGGCGGACGCCTGCGGACCGACGTGCCACACCTTCGGTGACGATACAGCCTGCAACCTTGCCGACGCCCGTAACCTTGAACACCTCTTTGATGTTGGCATAGCCGATGAACTTTTCGCGGATCTCGTCACCCAGCAGGCCGCTGGCGGCGGATTTCACGTCATCCACCAAATCGTAGATCACCGAATAATAGCGGATCTCGACGCCCTTCTGGTTGGCCGAATTCCGCGCGGTCGCATTTGCACGCACGTTAAAGCCAAAGACAGGTGCACCGGATGCCTCGGCAAGGCCGATATCGGTTTCCGTGATGGCGCCCACACCGGAATGCAGGACGCGCACGCGCACCTCGTCGTTGCCGATCTTTTCCATCGCCTGAACGATGGCTTCGGCAGACCCTTGCACGTCGGCCTTGACGACGATCGGCAGTTCGCTGACGTTTTCGTTGGCCTTGGCGTTGGCCATCAGCTGTTCCAGCGTCGTGGCGGCCCCCAGTGCGGCCCGCTTGTCCTTGGCGACCTGTGCGCGGTAGTCGGCGATTTCACGCGCCTGCGCTTCGGTTTCGGTCACGTTCAGAACGTCGCCTGCCTCTGGCGTGCCGTTCAGGCCCAGAACCTCGACGGGAACGGACGGACCGGCCTCTTTGACGCGGTCGCCCTTGTCGTCGATCAACGCGCGGACCTTGCCCCACTGTTCGCCGACAACAAAGATGTCGCCCTGCTTCAGCGTGCCGTTCTGCACCAGAACGGTCGCGACAGGACCACGGCCCACGTCCAGCTGCGCCTCGATCACGGCGCCCATGGCAGCGCGGTCGGGGTTGGCCTTGAGTTCAAGGATTTCGGCCTGCAACGCGATGGCGTCCAGCAGGTTGTCCAGACCCTGACCCGTCTGAGCCGAAACCTCGACGTCCTGCACGTCACCAGACATCGCCTCGACGATGACCTCGTGTTGCAGCAGATCCGTGCGGACCTTGTTGGCGTCGGCCGACGGTTTGTCCATCTTGTTGATCGCGACGATCATCGGGACCTTGGCGGCCTTGGCGTGGTTGATCGCCTCAATCGTCTGGGGCATGACCGCATCGTCAGCGGCAACCACCAGAACGACGATGTCAGTGACCTGCGCGCCGCGTGACCGCATTGACGTGAACGCAGCGTGGCCGGGCGTGTCGAGGAATGACAGCGTCTGACCGGATTTTGTCACAACCTGATAGGCACCGATGTGCTGGGTGATGCCACCAGCCTCGCCTGCGACGACGCGGGCGTTGCGGATCGCGTCCAGCAGCGACGTTTTACCGTGGTCGACGTGGCCCATGATCGTGATGATCGGCGCACGCGGTTTCAGGTCAGCAGGTTTGTCCTCGGACTGTTCGATGACCTGCTCGACGTCGGCATCGGACACGCGCACAACGCGGTGGCCGAATTCCTCGATGATCAATTCAGCGGTATCCGCGTCGATGGTCTGGGTCTGCGTGACCATCATGCCCATCTGCATCAGCGATTTCACCACGTCGGACACGCGTTCCGCCATGCGGTTCGCCAGTTCACCGACCGTGATTGCCTCTGGCAGCTGCACGTCGCGCACGACCTTTTCACGCTCGACCTGACCGCCCATCGCCTTTTGACGATTGCGTTCCTGCTTGCGCTTCATGGCGGCCATGGACTTCGGACGACCGCCGGCACCGCCGCGCAATGCGTCGTTGACCGTCAGCTTGCCGGACCGACGACCATCGTCGCTGCGGCCGGGTTTGCTGTCGCGGGGTTTCACGTCGCGGTCGCGGTCTGTCTTGCGCGGCGCGGCAGAGGGGCGCGACACGGCTGTTTCGCCGGGTGCTGCGGCAGCGGGATCGGGGGACGCGGCAGGCGCAGGCGCGTTTTTCGCGGCCTCTTCCTTGCGGCGCTTTTCCTCTTCCTCGGCGGCTTTTGCCTTGGCGCGTTCTTCGCGTTCGCGGTCTTCGGCCTCTTTCGCCTCGATTTCGGCACGACGGCGGTCACGCTCTTCGGCGCGCGCCTTTTCCTCGGCGGCACGTTTCGCAGCGTCCTCGGCCTCGCGGGCCTTGGACATCGCGAGTGCCTTCATCCGGCGCTCCAGCTCTGCATCGGAAATGCCTGCGGGCCGCTTGGACGGATCGCCGCCCAGTCGGTTTGCTGTTCCGGATGTCGTGGGTTTCGCTGCACCGGGTTTCGGCACAACCACGCGCTTGCGCTTGGTTTCCACAACAACGTTCTTGGTCCGCCCATGCGAAAAGCTTTGCTTTACGTTGCTGGGGCGGGACCCGCCAAGGCCGAGTGGTTTCTTGCCGTCAGTATCGCTCATCTAGCTATATATCCTTCCCGACAGCCGGATCGCTGTCGTCAATCTCGCGCAGGCCGCGCAGTCTTGCGGCCTCCATTACAACACGGTCGCTAATTCCGCCAGTCGCGAGCGCACCATGTATCACACTTTGCCGTCCGAATGCCAAACCCAGTTCGGCACCCGTCAGGCAGTTAAAATAGCGGGCCCCTTCCGGGGTCCAGAGTTTCGCCTTGCCGCGGTCAGACCCATCGGCGGCCTGCAATAACACGCGGACACGCGCGCCACCCGCTAGCCAGCCCTTGACCTTTTCAAAGCCACAGATCGCTAGACCCGCCTTGCGGGCCATCGCGATCAGGTCAATCACACGCCGCGTCATCTGCCGTTCAACCTCGTCCGCCAGATCGTCAGGCACCGTCACCGCCTGTTTCGCGGATCGGCTGAACTGGCCCTTTTTCGCGGCATCCAACGCGTCACGGGTGGATGACACATACATGCCACGTCCGGGCAGTTTTTCCAGTACATCGGGCACAACAAGATTTTCTGGCCCCACGACGAACCGAACCAGACCCGATTTCGGGGCCGTCTCGCCGGTGACGATGCACCGCCGTTCGGGGCCATCATCCCGGTTCTTTTTCAATCCGCCGCGCGCCATCGCGATGTCAGAGGCCTCAGGCCTCTGCCTCCTCGTGCATATCGGCATCGTCCGCGTCAGATACAAGGTCATCGGGATCGACCCAACCCAGCATCACGCGGGCCGTCATGATCATGTTCTGCGCTTCTTCGAGGCTGATGTCGAATTTTTCCAGCGTGCCTTCGTCCTTGTGACGCTCGCCGTTGACGATGGTCCAGCCACCGGCCAGTTCCCAGTCGGCACAGGTTGCGAAATCTTCGAGCGTTTTCACGTCATCCTCGGCCAGCGCCTCGACCATTTGCGGTGTAAGCCCCTCGAATTCGATCAGGCTGTCCTCTGCACCCAGTTCGCGGGCGCGATCCAGCGCCTTGGCGTTCTGCGCCTCCAGATAGTCGCGGGCGCGTGCCTGCAACTCTCCGGCGGTGTCGTCGTCCACGCCTTCGATGACCAGCAGTTCCTCTGCGTCGACATAGGCGACTTCTTCGAGGTTGGTGAATCCTTCGGACACCAGCAACTGCGCAAAGAATTCGTCCAGATCCAGCGTGTCCATGAACAGTTTGGTGCGGACTTCGAATTCAGCCTGACGGCGCTTGGATTCTTCTTCTTCGGTCAGGATGTCGATATCGAGACCGGTCAGCATCGACGCCAGACGCACGTTCTGACCGCGACGACCGATGGCCAGGCTCAGCTGTTCATCGGGCACGACCACTTCGATCTTGCCAGCTTCTTCGTCCAGAACGACCTTGCTGACCTCGGCGGGCTGCAATGCGTTCACCAGGAACGTCGGCATGTCCTCGTTCCAGGGGATGATGTCGATTTTCTCACCCTGAAGCTCGTTCACGACGGCCTGGACGCGGCTGCCGCGCATACCCACGCAGGCACCCACGGGGTCGATGCCGCTGTCATAGGAAATGACGGCAATCTTGGCGCGCGAACCGGGATCACGGGCAACGGCCTTGATCTCGATGATGCCTTCGTAGATTTCCGGCACTTCCATCTTGAACAGTTCGGCCATGAATTCCGGTGCGGTCCGCGACAGGAAAATCTGCGGGCCGCGCTGTTCGCGGCGCACGTCCTTGATGTAGCAGCGGATGCGGTCGTTGGGGCGGTATGCCTCGCGGCCGATCTTTTCGTTGCGGCGCAGAATCGCCTCGCCAGAGCCTACGTCCACGATGACGTTGCCGTATTCCTCACGCTTGACCATCGCGTTGATGATCGTGCCGGCGCGATCCTTGAATTCTTCGTACTGCTTGTCACGCTCGGCTTCACGCACCTTTTGCAGGATCACCTGCTTGGCGGATTGTGCCGCGATGCGGCCCAGTTCGACCGGAGGAACCTGTTCGACCAGCGTGTCGCCGACCTTTGGGTCCTCGATGTAACCCTTTGCGGTCTCGACGGTGAATTGCGACTGATAGTTTTCGTATTCTTCCTCGTCCACCACCGTGCGCACACGGGTGAACGTCGCACGACCGGTCTTGCGGTCAATGCTGACGCGGATGTCCATTTCAGCGCCATAACGCGACTTTGCCGCACGCGCGAGCGACTCTTCCATCGCCTCGACCACCAGACCGGGGTCGATGTTTTTCTCGCGTGCCACGGCCTCTGCGGTCTGCAAAAGCTCTAGCTGGTTGGCGGATGTAATGGCCATCAGTTCATCTCCTTGCGCGAACTCGGTCGCTTTTTCGATCTCTTGTCGGGGGCGACGTTGTCGTCGCTGTCAATAATGGTCTGGACTTCGTCGAATTGGGTCTCGTCGATCAGGCCGCCGTCCTTGCGACCCTTGAGAGCCTCGCGGATCAGGTCGTCGGTCAGGACCAGTTTCGCATCCGACAGCCATTCGAATTTCAGGCCGATGGTGCCTTCTTCGATTTCGATCAGCACTTCGTCGCCCTCGACGCCGGCCAATTCGCCTTTGAACCGACGGCGACCGTCGATCAGCTCGTCCGTTTCGATCTTGGCCTCGAACCCCTGCCATTGTTCGAAATCCTTGAGACGGGTCAGGGGGCGGTCGATACCGGGGCTGCTGACCTCCAGCGTATAGGCGTCCAGGATCGGGTCCTCGACATCCATGACGGCGCTCACGGCGGTGCTGATCTTGCCGCAGTCATCGACTTCGATGGTGCCGTCAGGTTTTTGCGCCATGATCTGGAGCGTCGTTTCCTTGCCGGACATCAGACGGATTCGCACGATTTCATAGCCCAGGTCCTCGACCACGGGGGTAATGATCTCTGCGATGCGACGGTCGATGGCCGCCTTGGCGATGAGGTCGTTCATGGATTCCTCCAAGCACAAAAAAACGGGCGCGCGGCCCGTTCGAAATTCCGGTTGGGCGCTGGGGGTGGAGGCCAGCACGCCGCTGTTGAGCATCACATAGAGCAACCTCAGACAAACTGCAAGTGATGCCGATCAGCGCCCCCGTGGCTGGATGTCAGGCCATCCACCATCGTTCGGCCATGCGTGCATCGTCCATCGGTCGCTGGTGCCCCAGTTGCGCTGGCGTGCCGATCCGCGTCGATGCGGCCTGAAGCGTCGTGGCAAAGGCCGGAATGATCGCGCGGCCCTGATCACGCAGCAGCATCTGCGCCTCGGCATAGACTGCATCGCGCAGGTCGGCGTCCATCGTGGACCGCCCCTGCCGCAGCAAGTCCCGGAACCGGTCGGATGCCTCGATCCCGTCGGTTGCCTGACCATAGGCCACCAGCAACATCCAGTCGGCGGTTGCCCGCCCGGCGGATCCGATCCCCGCACAGGTCAGAACTTCGCGGCCCGACGCATCACGCAAGCTGATCCGGGGGCCGGTTGCGCCCCATGACGGCGTGATCCGCGCTGCACCAAAACCAGCCTGCGCCAGATGGTAGCCTGCCCGGTCAGGATCGCAGGCCAAGGTGTGGCCAGCCTGAAAATGAGGGTTCGCCGGGCCAATCGGACTGTCCGTGGCGACCTGACCATATCCCGCCAAGAGGTCATCGACCCAGGCCTGCCGGTCTATCCCATGACGCAAGGCGGCCCGCAAATCATGCGCTGCCGGGCCCTGCGGCACGTGAAACGCATCGTGCTGGTTGCCCGATACCTGTTGTAGCGACAGTCGCGGATGTGCCGCGATTGATGTCACATCCGCCGGGGCGACCCGGTTGATCGCATCCACACGCCCCGCGAGCAACGCCGAGAGCCGGACTGCGGGATCATTCATCGCGACATAGTCAATCCGGTCGAACCAACCCGCCGTCTCGCCCTTGTAATGATCGTCCACGCGCACCGCCGTCATGCGCCGACCGGGCTGAAACGACGTCACGCGGTACAGACCTGTGCCGATCCCGTCGCGCATCGCTGCGTTCATCTGGCCTGCCGGATAGATCAACAGGTGGTGATCCGACAGCAAGTAGGGGAAATCCGCATTCGGCGCAGTCAGTTTCAACGTGACCTGATACGGGCCGGACGCCCGCAGATCGTCGATCAAACGCACGATTGCGCCCGCACCATAGGCGCGGTCGTCGTCGCGGTGCAGGTTCAACGAGGCGATCACATCCGCAGGGCCGAAATCCGCACCATTGTGAAAACGCACGCCACGCCGCAGATTGAAAACCCAGGTCTGGCCATCCGTGCTGTCCCAGCTTTCGGCCAATTCACCCTTGAGGCTGCCATCAGCAGCGATTTCCGTCAGGCAATCGAACACTGCACCCTGACCCGCCGCGATCATGAACAGATCGCTGTGACCGCGCGCATCCCAACTGTCGGACGGATGCGCCCCGCCCAGACCCGCGATCAGCGTGCCACCACGCGACTGCGCCCGCAAAGGCAGCCCTGTCAGCCCCAGCACACCGGCAGCCACCGCGCCCTGCAACAGGCGGCGGCGGTTGGGAATACTGGTCTGTGCGCGTCGGTCTGACATGGCCTGCCTGTGCTGTGACTGTCTTGCAGGTTCGGCCGCAATGGCCGTCCTGTCAAACCCTATAGGCCCAGGGCCGCGCGCTGGGCGGCAAAGCGGTCCATCGCCCGCACCAATTCTGCGCTGATCCCCGGCTCCGACAGCGCGTGACCCGCGCGCCCGACCAGCTTCAGCTTCGACATTGGCCAGGCCTGCGACAGCCTGTAGGCCGAAATCGGCGGACAAATCATGTCATAGCGCCCCTGGACGATGACACCGGGGATCTGCGCCAGACGGTCCATGCGGTTCAGGATCGCCGTGTCGTCGTCCAGCCAGCCCTGATTCTGAAAATAGTGGTTTTCCAGCCGCGAAAATGCGCGGGCATAATCGGCGGGGGATTCGCCGGTCACACCATCGCTGTCTATCGCTGCCAGCGCGTTTTCCCAGGCAGCCCAGGCGCGGGCGTATTTGATTTCCTGCATCATGTCGCCGGAAAACAGGCGCTTGTGATAGGCCGCAATCAGGTCGCCGTGTTCGTCCTCGGGGATCAGCTTGGTAAAGCGGTCCCACAGATCGGGCCAGAACCGGCCCGCACCACCGCCATAGAACCAATCCAGTTCCGGCTGCGTCATCAGGAACACGCCCCGGATCGCAAGGGCCGCTGCACGGTCGGGATGCGTTTGCGCATAGATCAGCGACAGTGTCGCACCCCAGCTGCCACCAAACACGATCCACCGGTCAATTTTCAGCGTTTCGCGAATCAGTTCGATATCGCGGACCAGATGCCAGGTCGTGTTGTTGCTGACCGCGGCATGGGGCCTTGATCGTCCGCAACCGCGCTGATCGAACAGAATGACCCGGTAGTGTTCGGGATTGAAATAGCGGCGCATCGCGGGGCTGCATCCACCGCCCGGACCACCATGCAGGACGACCACGGGAATGCCCGCAGGGTTTCCGCATTGTTCAACGTAGACCGTATGCCCATCACCAACGTCCAGAGTCCGCTGATCAAACGGATCAATCGGCGGGTAGAGATAGGCTGATGCGCTCTTTTGTTTCAGGCTTCTGTCCATGACAGTGGCATATAGTGCGCTACAATCTAAATCCACGCCCAACCCACTTGAGGACGCGATGAATACCAATACGATTGATGACGGCGAAATCGCCAAGTTCGAGGCGATGGCTGCAGAATGGTGGGACGAGACTGGCAAGTTCAAACCGCTGCACATGATGAACCCCGTCCGGCTGGACTATATCACGATGCAGGTGGCCGCCCATTACAACCGCGACCTGTCGGCCGACCGGCCCTTTGCCGGGCTGCGCATCCTCGACATCGGTTGCGGTGGCGGTCTGTTGTGCGAACCGATGGCGCGGCTGGGGGCCGATATCGTGGGCGTCGATGCGGCCCCCCGAAACATTCCCGTCGCACGGGTTCATGCCGAACAATCCGGACTGGACATCGATTACCGTGTGGGCACCGCCGAGGCGCTGGCCGCAGCGGGCGAACAGTTCGATGTCGTCCTGAACATGGAAGTGGTCGAACATGTGGCCGATCCCCAAGGCTATCTGGACGCTTGCCACGATCTGCTGAAACCGGGCGCGATCCACCTGTGTTCGACCATCAACCGCAACGCCAAATCATTCGCCATGGCCATCGTCGGGGCCGAATGGGTGATGCGCTGGCTTCCCAAGGGGACGCATGAATGGTCGAAATTCATCACCCCGGACGAGCTATTCGGCATGATGACCAAGGCCGGAATGGAACCCGTTGACCGCACAGGTTACGTGTTTAACCCGCTGAGTTTCACTTGGTCGATGTCGCCCAAGGATCTGTCGGTGAACTATGTCACCGCCGCGGTCAGGCCCGCCGGCTAGGATACTGCGCGGGACGTCAGGTCTGATCCGACAATTTGACCCGCAGTTCGCGCAATAGCGGCAGGGCGGCGCGGACCTTGTCCTCGCCCACCTTGCCGGCGACATCTGCAACCAGCGGTGTGATCGCCGCGATGGCCGCGTCTCGGGCGGCGCGACCCGCCGGACTGATCGACACCATCTTCTTGCGGGCGTCATCCCAATCGGGGCGGATATGGATATAGCCTGCCCACTCCAGCTTGGTCAGCGTGTTTGTCATCGCACCGCGCGTCAGGTGAAAGGTCTGCGCCAGCTGCGTGGGCGAGCGTTCCGCGTTGCTGTGGGCCAGATGGTTCAGCACGCTGAAGTGCGACAGTTCCATCCCCTTGGGCAGCACACGCGTCAGGGCATGGCGCACCAATTGATCCACGGCCAGCAGTTCGCTGAACAGGCTGACGGCAAGGTGCTGATTGGTATCGGTCAATGTGGCCCCGCGAATGGTCTGTCATGCGACAACGCCGGAATACGCCGCCGGGCCTGTTCTACCTGCGTCAGGTCAAGGTTCACAACCGTCACGCCGGGCGTGGTGCCGGCGTCGGCCAGCACCTCTCCCCAGGGGGCCACGGCCAGCGCATGCCCCCAGGTCTGACGCGGCCGCCCCGCCTGTGCGGGATGCGTGCCGGTCTGGGCGGCAGCAAGGACGAAACACCCTGTTTCAATGGCACGCGCACGCAGCAGCGTTTCCCAATGGGCCGCCCCCGTGACCGGAGAAAACGCAGACGGCACAAGCAGGATATCGGCACCCGCCTGCGCCAATGCCCGATAGAGATACGCAAACCGGAGATCATAGCAGATCGACAGGCCCAGCGTGGCCGTATCCGCGCGCACCGTCACGGCCTGCGCCCCCGGACGGTAGCCCGCGGATTCACGATAGCTTTCCGTGTCGCTGACGGTCACGTCGAACATGTGGATCTTGTCGTAGTAGGCCGCTATCGCGCCGTTTGGATCGATCAGGAAACTGCGGTTGGCGAACCGTCCGTCCACGTCATCCGTTTTCAGCGCCAGCGACCCGATGGACAGCCAGATTCCCAGATCCGCCGCCTGCGCGCGCAGGGCTGTCAACGTGGGATCATCGTCCTGCCGGCGCAGAACAAGCTGCTGGTGCGCCCGGTCCTGACTGACGCAGTTCGTCACCTCTGGCGTGCAGATCAGGGTGGCACCGGCCGCGGCAGCCTGCGCCACATAGGCCTGTGTTGCGCCCAGATTGACATCCGGGTCGTCGCCACTGGTCAGTTGGACCAGCGCCGCCTTCATGCGGCCAAGAGGGCGTCCAGCTTACCCGCCTGTTCCAGCGCATATAGATCATCGCAACCACCCACGTGCACCTCACCCACGAAAATCTGCGGCACGGTGCGGCCACCATTGGCGCGCTGCATCATCTCGGCCCGTTTTTCGGGCTGCTGTGCAAGCGAGATTTCCTGAAACGCCACACCCTTGGAGGTCAGCAAGCGTTTGGCGGCGTGGCAGAAACCACAGGTCGGTGTGGTGTAGATTTCAACGGATGACATGACGATCCCTCGGGTTCAGTGGGTTTGATCATATCTAGTCATCTTTGACCGCCCTTGCCAGTGTGAGGACATGCACCTGCTGTGCGCCAGCGCGCAAAGCCGCGTCAGCCGCAGCTGCAAGCGTGGCACCCGTGGTCATCACGTCATCCACGATCAACATGCGACGACCCGCCATCGCCACCCCACGGCGCGGATGGGGCTGGATGGCGCGGTCGAGGGCGGCAAAGCGGGCGCTGCGGCCTGTCTGCACCATCTTGGGTGCGGGACGTGGGCGCACCAACGCATCAGGCAGATGTTCCAAGCCCAACCGGTGGGCCACCAGCGTCGACAGCAGGTTCGCCTGATTATAGCGCCGCGCCAACAGGCGGGACCAATGCACGGGAACCGGCACGACGAGGGTGTCATCGTCAAAGAGCCCGGACGCCGCCTGCGTCATCCAGCGCGCGGCAGGCACGGCCAGATCGGTGCGGTCGCCGTGTTTCAGACCCAGCACCATCCGCCGACCGATCCCGTCGTAGACCAACGCCGCGCGTCCCCGCGCCCAGGGACGCGCCAGGGTCATGCAGTCGTCGCAATGCAGCACCGCACCGCCTGCGTCGTCCCCCATCAGGGGCGCACCGCACAGGTCGCAGGCCGTGCCGGTGATGAACCGCGTATCGCGCCAGCACGGGCCGCACAGACCATTTTCCGCAGCCGTGGGCTGATCGCAGGCGACGCAACTGGCGGGATAGATGGCGCGGATCACGCTTTGCAACTTCATCGCTTGCCCCTACATGACGCGGATGCAGCCATTGACCGACCGCCCCGCCCTGATACGCAATCGCGCCCGCGCCACCGAAAATTTCCTGCGCGTCCGCGCCATCGACGATGTCGAGGAAAGACTGCAAGAGGTTAACAGGTCGTTTACGGATGTGGCGATCGTCACGCCGCGGCCAGACCTGTGGCAGACGCGCCGGGCAGACGCGCGAATTGTCGCAGACGACGATATTCTTGATCTGCCGCAAGAGGCGTTCGACTTGGTGATCCACGACCTGTCCCTGCACTGGGCGCAGGATCTCGTGGGGCAGTTGGTGCAATCGCGGCGGGCCTTGCGTGCGGACGGATTGTTTCTGGCGACACTGTTCGGGGGGCAGACACTAAACGAGCTGCGCAGCGCATTGGGACAGGCCGAGGCGCGTATCACCGGCGGGCTGTCGCCACGGATCGCGCCGATGGGCGAAATCCGCGATCTGGGCGGGCTGTTGCAACGTGCTGGATTCGCGCTTCCCGTCGCTGATTCCGACACGATAACAGTGACTTATACCGATGCCCTGGCGCTGATGCGTGACTTGCGCGCCATGGGCGAAGGCAACGCGCTGGACGCACGCCTGCGGCATCCGACACGCCGCAGGGTCATGGATGCGGCAACGCAGCTGTATGCGGATCACTTCGGCACGCCGGACGGACGCGTCACCGCCACCTTCGAGATCGTCACGCTGACGGGATGGTGCCCTGCCGCCAACCAGCAGCAGCCCCTGCGCCCCGGCTCTGCCAAGACCCGGCTGGCTGACGCGCTGGGCGTGCCAGAGGCACCGCTGGACCCGTCCATAGATTGACCTGAGCCGCAAAGCGTTTATCTGACCCCTACCCCGCCGCAGAGGAGTTTTCGATGTTCGACGCAAAGTCAGAAGTGCGCCCCGCCACATGCCCGGTCCATGCCCCTGCGGACCACCCTGCCATTGAACCGGCCCGCGTCGGGATTCTGCTGGCGAACCTCGGCACACCTGACGGCACCGACTATTGGTCGATGCGGCGTTATCTGAACGAATTTCTGTCGGACAAGCGCGTGGTCGATTATTCCGCATGGATCTGGCAGCCCCTGCTGCAGCTGGTCATCCTGTCGAAACGCCCCTTTACCTCTGGCGCGGCCTACCGGTCGATCTGGAACACCGAAGCGGACGAAAGCCCGTTGCTGACGATCACCAAGGAACAGACCGCCGCCATCAAGGAAGAGATGCACAAGCGCTATGGCGACCGTGTGCGTGTCGATTTCTGCATGCGCTACGGCAACCCGTCGACCAAATCCAAGGTCCGCGAAATGACCGAGGCCGGTTGCCAGAAAATTCTGTTTTTCCCGCTGTACCCGCATTACGCTGGAGCCACGTCGGCCACAGCAAACGACCAGTTTTTCCGCGCGTTGATGCAGGAAAAATGGCAACCGATCGCCCGCGTGGTCGAACCCTATTACGAGGATCCGGCCTATATCGACGCCTTGGCCCAATCCATCGAAACCGCCTACGCCAAGATGGACAAGAAACCGGAAAAACTGATCTGTTCCTATCACGGTGTGCCGGAACGCTATCTGCGTGAGGGCGATCCGTACCACTGCCAGTGCCAGAAAACGACGCGCCTGCTGAAGGAACGGCTGGGCTGGGACGACACGCAAATCGTCACGACATTCCAGTCGCGTTTCGGGCCAGAGGAATGGCTGAAACCCTACACCGTCAAGGAAGTCGCTCGTCTGGCCGAAGAAGAAGGCGTCAAAAACATCGCCGTCTGCGCGCCTGCCTTTTCAGCCGATTGCATCGAAACGCTGGAAGAGATCAACGAAGAGATCAAGGAAAGCTTTGAAGAAGCGGGTGGCGAGCATTTCACCTATATCCCGTGCCTCAACGCTGACGCCGCGCATATCCACGCGCTGTCTGGTGTCATCGACCGCAACCTGACGGGCTGGATCGACCAGTAGGGCTTGCGCGTTTGCCCTGCCCGTGTCAGCGATCACGCTGACATCAGGGAGGGTTCCATGTCGATCATTGGCCGGATGAAACCGCAGCACCGCGTCTTTGCGGGATTTGCAATCTATGCATTCATCTTGGGTCAATTGTTCACCCGCCTGCCCACGGTCAAGGACGCGATGGGCATTGGCGAAGGTGCGCTGGGCCTTGGGCTGATCGGGGCGCCCGTCGGCACACTGATTGCGCTGACACTGGCCCCGCCGCTGATCGAACGGTTCGGTCACAAACGGTCGATGATTGCCGCGCTGTGCGCCATGTCGGTATTCTACGCCATTGCCGTCCATGCCACCGGGCCGGTCGCGCTGTTCTTGTTGCTGGTGCCCGCGGGCCTGACGCTGGGCACCGTCGAGATCATCATCAACCTCGAGGCCGACCGGGTCGAGGCGACCCTGCCCTACCGTATCATGAACCGCGCCCATGCGTTCTGGTCGCTGGGGTTTTTCGGTGCCGGCCTGTTCGGTGCGCTGATGGCGCAGATCGGGCTGTCGCCACAACTGCATCTGGCGCTGGTCGTGCCGCTGTCGGGTGCCGCGATCTGGCTGCTGCTGTCGGATTTCAGCGCCGCACCGAAACGGGGATCGGAAATGACCGGTCCGTCATCCATGGTCGCAAGGCCGTCGCTGGCGATCATGGCGCTGGTCGGGCTGTGCCTGTCCGCCATGGTGCTGGAAGGCGGATCGATCGACTGGTCCGCGATCTACATGCGCACGATTTTCGAGACAGCGCCCTATTTCGGCGGGCTGACCGTGGCGACCGTGGCGCTTTCCCAGGCGCTGTTGCGCTATTTCGCGGACCCGGTCGTCGACCGTTTCCAGCCCGTCCCTGTCGCGCGCGGGATGCAGGTGGCAATGGCTGTCGGCGTCGTCATGGTCTTTTTCGCGCCGAATGCCTGGGTCGCACTCGCAGGTTTCGCCATGATCGGGGCCGGCACGTCGGCGCTGTTTCCACTGGCCATGTCCGCCGCAGCACAACGCACGGACAGACCGTCATCGGTCAATGTCGCAGCACTCGCGCAGTTCAGCTTTGTCGCATTCCTGCTGGGACCGCCGCTGCTGGGTTTCGTCGCGGAACACATCGGGTTGCGTTGGGTGTTTGGCCTTACCCTGCCGCTGATCCTGCTGTCGGCAGCCCTGTCAAAAGGCCTGCAACCAGACACGGAAAAGCGCGCGGCCTGACCGGCCCGCGCGCCTGCATTCCGGCAAGTCTGATCCGTTACAGAACCAGAACCTGCGTGCCCAGTTTGGTCATGTTGAACAGCTCGGCGATATGTTCGTTGTACAGACCGATGCAGCCGTTCGATGACCGGCGACCGATCTTGCGCGTGTCGTGGGTGCCGTGGATGCGGTAATACTGCCATGTCAGCCACAGCGCATGGGTGCCCAGCGGATTGTCGGGGCCGGGACCGATGTAATCGGGCCATTCGGGGTTGCGTTCCTTCATCGACGGGGTCGGACGCCAGTCGGGGCCATCGACCTTCTTGATGATCTCGGTTTCGCCACGGCGGGTCAGATCGTCGGTCAGCGGAACGGACGTGGGATACAGCTTGTAGATGCTTTCGTCCTCGCTCCAGTAATGCAGCGCCCGGCTTTGCAGGTCGACGAGGATCGCACCATTCGTCAAGCTGCCAAAGTAGGGGCGCCAGTCCAGCGACCGGAAACTGGCGACGTTACGCGTGACGGCACTGCCACCGCGGATGTTGGCTTCCATCTCGGTGCTGTTGGCTTGCGCCAATGCAGGTGTCGCAAGGGCGGCGGCACCGGTTGCCAGCATGGCACGGCGCGTGATCAGGGTCGGTTTCTTCATCAAATCCACCTCAGCTTCTTATTTTGCTTTTGCAACGGATAGGCGGGGCGTATCCAGCGGACAATTCAAACTTGCGTGCATTGGGCAAAGCCTTGCCGAAGCGTGTTTGATTAGCATCGCAAGCTCGCGTAACACAGAGCTGAATTTGAAGGATCACCTGATGCATCGACGC
This sequence comes from Loktanella gaetbuli, assembly GCF_020531945.1. Classification (NCBI taxonomy): domain Bacteria; kingdom Pseudomonadati; phylum Pseudomonadota; class Alphaproteobacteria; order Rhodobacterales; family Roseobacteraceae; genus Loktanella; species Loktanella gaetbuli. The sequence goes on along the minus strand of NZ_JAJATZ010000003.1, from coordinate 344,316 downwards.
CTTGTTCTGACTGGTCTGGCCACCGTCTCACTGACTGCCTGCGCACGCGCACCGCGTGGCCGGATCGGCCCTGACGGCCTGCCGCTGCCGCAGGTCTACAACATTCAGCCTGGCGACGAGGATGACATCCAGTTTCGCATGCTGGACAGTGTGAATACCCTGCGTCGCGCTGCCGGCGTACCATCGGTGGAGCTGGACCCGCAGCTGACCGCCGCGGCTGCCACCCATGCCCGCGACATGCAGGCCCAGAACCGTCCCTGGTTGTTCGGATCTGACGGATCGTCACCGCTGGACCGGGCACGCATCGCAGGATTCCGAGGTCGGATTCTGGGCGAAAACATCGCTGAATCCTACGAAACAGAGCTGGAAACCCTCGCCGCCTGGATGAAGCAAGAAGACACGCGCCGTGTCGTGCTGGACCCGGCCGCGCGGCGCATGGGCCTTGCTTGGTCCCAAGAGGCAAACGGCAAGCTGTGGTGGACGATGAACATGGGTAGCGACCCGTTCGCACAGGCACCAATCGCCAGTGTCGCAGGGTTCACCCCCGCGATCACGCGCTAAGGGTAGATAAAGATCGGCGTGCCGTCGCGCACCATGGCATAGATTTCTTCAATCTCGGGATTGGTGACGGCGATACAGCCCCAGGTCCAGTCGGGCTGTCCGATATACATTTCTGGCGTGCCGTGGATAAAGATATCGCCGCCCGGTGATTTACCCATGGCACGTGCCACCGCGATATCGCGCGAATTCGGGTAGGAAATGCCCAGTGACAGGTGAAACCGGCTGTTGGGGTTGCGGCGATTGATACGATAGGCGCCTTCGGGCGTGCGACCGTCACCTTCGACGACCTTGTGACCTTCGGGGGCGAACCCCATTTCCATTTCGTATTGCTTCAACAACTGGTTGTTGTGCAGCAATTGCAGAATGCGCTGGCCCTTGAACACCTGAACGCGTGTCACCTCGGGACCGTTGTAGGTCAGAAAACGCGCTGGTTTACCGGCACATGCAGCGAGAAACGCGCCCAATGCCCCGAAAATGGCGAAACGTCGTGTCAGGTTCATGGCTCGTCCCCACAGGTCCGGTCTGCGCCGGTCACCCGCAATCTACGACAGCGCGCGAACCTGCGCTAGCGGACAAGCGGTGCAACATCACCCGCGTGTCAGTTGCGCCACCACTTCTGCGTGAGGTGACCAGCGGAACTGGTCCACAACCTGAACCCAGTCAACGACAAATCCCGCAGCGACCAATGTGGCGACATCCCGCCCAAAGGTGACGGGGTTGCACGATACCATCGCCACCCGGTTGATCCCGCTGGCCGCAATCGTGGCCACCTGTGCGGCAGCGCCTGCACGCGGCGGGTCGATGACAACGGCATCAAACCCGTTGAATTCGTCGGGTTCAAGCGGACGGCGGAACAGGTCGCGTGTCAGCGTGGTGACCCGTTTCAACCCGCGCGCACTGCGCCAGCCCCGATCCAGTGCGGCCAGCATCTCGGGCTCGCTCTCGACGGCCAGCACCTCTGCCTGCGTGGCGAGGGCCAGCGCAAACGTCCCGCAACCGGCAAACAGATCAACAATGCGATCAGCGCCTTGCAGGATCTCCTGAACCGCGTCGCGCAGGGCACCCTCGCCATCAGCTGTGGCTTGCAGGAATGACCCCGGCGGCGGCGTGACCTGCACCGGGCCAAAGGACTGCGCCGGGGACTGGATCGTCACCAAGGTTTCATCGTTCCACGTCAGCCGTGCCAACCCGCTGTTCTGCGCAAAAACCGCAAGGTCGAGGCGCAACTGGTCGGTCAGTGGCTGGTCGGTGCCGATCAGCACATCCAGCCCGTTCAGGCTCTCGGTAACGGTCAGCGCGACCTCGCCCCGGCGGGACGCGGCCAAGACGGTCAACGCTTCCAGCATCGGGATCGCGGCAGACAGCGCGGGCGTGACCAGTTGGCAATCGGGCACCGCCACCAGAACATCGGATGCACGTGCGTGAAACCCGACCATCGCCCCCTTCTTCGTACGGCGACCGGCAAATTTAGCACGCCTGCGCGATTGCGGTGGAGAGGTGTGCAAGGTGCGAAACGGCGGTGTCAGGCCATGCGCGGACAGGGCCCGTTCGACGATCCCCTGTTTGAAACCAGCCACATAGGCATCAGAGGCATGCTGCAACGCACAACCGCCACAGGTTTTAAAATGACGGCAGGGCGGTGCGACCCGATCGACCGACGGTGTCATGATCTGCGCCGATCCATCGTCGCGCAGGGCCACGTCCTCGCCCGGCAGGGTGCGCGGGATCAGCGTGCCATCCTCGGTGCGGCCCAGTCCCAGATGCGTCATCGCGGTGATTTTCATTCAGCGGCGTCCTGTAGCGTCAAGAAGCCCCCCGATTGCCTATTCCAGTAGCGCGCGTAAAGCCCATTTTGCGCCAGCAGGCTGTCATGGGTGCCTTCTTCGACGATACGTCCCTCTTCCAGCACGATGATCCGGTCCATCTGGCGCAGCGTGGACAGCCGGTGTGCAATGGCGATGACCGTCTTGCCGTCCATCACCTGATCGAGTGCGGTTTGAATCGACGCCTCGACCTCGGAGTCCAGCGCACTGGTTGCCTCGTCCAGGATAAGGATCGGCGCATCCTTGAGGATCGCGCGGGCAATCGCGATGCGCTGCCGCTGGCCGCCCGACAGTTTCACGCCGCGTTCGCCCAGATAGGCGTCGAACCCGGTGCGTCCGGCATGATCACGCAAACCCGGAATGAAACTGGATGCCTCGGCCCGGTCGGCGGCGGCTGTCAGGGCTGCATCGTCCGCATCGGGATTGCCGTAGCGGATGTTGTCGCGTGCAGAGCGGTTGAACATCGACGTTTCCTGCGTGACCATCCCGATCTCGCGCCGCAGGCTTTCTTGTGTGACGTCCCGCAAATCCTGACCGTCGATCAGAATCCGCCCCTTTTCCGGGTCATAGAGCCGCAGCAACAAGGCAACGAGCGTGGATTTCCCCGCGCCGGATGCACCGACGATCCCCAGTTTTTCGCCCCCGCCGACGTGCAGGGTTACGTCGCGCAGACCGCCCTGCCCACCGCCATAGGTAAACGTCACACCGTCCAGCGTGACCGCACCATCCGTCAGCGCCAGTGCTGCGGCATCAGGGGCATCGGTCAGGGCATGGGGTGGCGACAGCGTCTGGATCGCGTCCTCGATTTCGCCCACGTTGCCGTACATCTGCATCAGAGTGAAACTGACCCACCCCGTCATCTGCGACAGCCGCAATCCGATGGTGCCTGCAATCGCGATGTCACCGGCGGTGGCCGCACCATTGGTCCACAGAAGCAGCGTGATCCCGACGAGAAGGACCGGCAGCGTGCCCGCCAGCGCCATCAGGAACAGGCGAAACCACACGTTCACCCACCCATAGGCGAGCCCCGCCACGCGGAATTTTTCCATCGCGCCGATGGCGGCCCGGTCCTCGTGGTCGGCATGGGCAAACAGCTTGACCGTCTTGATGTTTGTGATCGTGTCGACGACCTGCCCGCTGACCATCGCCCGCGTGCCGGCCCGCGCCTTGGACGTGGCGCGGATTTTCGGCATGAACCCCCGGATCAGCGCGATATAGGCAACCAGCCAGACGGCCAGCAACAGGGCTGACCACATATCAATGCCGGTCAGTAGCAGCACGGACCCCACGACCGAGGCCAGCGCGTAGACCACCGTTTGCACGAAATCGACAGCCGTGTCGGTCGTCGCCCGCGCCGCCTGCATCTGTTTTTGGCTGATCCGACCTGCAAAATCGTTGTCAAAGAAACTGACCGCCTGTCCCAGCGTGTGCCGGTGCAACCGCGACAGCACCAGCGTATAGATGCCCGGCCCCATCACCACGACGTTCAACAGCGCCGACAGCCCCAGCGTGATCGGCCGCGCGAGGATGAAAAACGCCACGACAGCAGCCAACAACCAGACGTTGCTGGCAAAAAACCCATCCGCGTCCGCTGCAAGCGCCCGGTCGATCACCCGGCCAAGAATCAGCGCGGAGATCACCTCGAGCGCGCCAGCCGCGATGGACAGCAACGATCCCAGACCCAGTGCACGCCCACTGCCTGCCAACGCCCAGCGCAGGAATGCGGCCAGTGAATCCGGTGGCGGTCCCTCTGCCGGGGCAAAGGCGTCGATCATCGTTTCGGGTTTCATCCGTCGTCCCCTAAAAATCCGCCTGACTGACGCGCCCAGAACTGGGCATAGCGCCCTTGCTGCGCAAGCAGGCTGTCGTGCGTGCCGTCCTCGACGATGCGCCCGTTTTCCATGACGATGATCCGGTCCATGCGCGCGATGGTCGACAGGCGGTGCGCGACGGCAATCACCGTCTTGCCATCCATCATCGTGACCAATGCGGACTGGATCGCCGCCTCGACCTCTGAATCTAGCGCGCTGGTGGCTTCGTCCAGCACCAGGATTGGTGCATCCTTGAGAATGACGCGGGCCAGGGCGATACGTTGCCTTTGCCCGCCTGACAATTTGACCCCGCGTTCACCCACCAGTGCGTCGTAACCACGCCGCCCCTCGCTGTCCTCGAGCGTCAGGATGAAATCATGCGCAGCGGCCTGCCGGGCTGCGGCAATCATCGCGTCCTCGTCCGCATCGGGCCTGCCATACAGGATGTTGTCCCGCACGGACCGGTGCAAGAGAGAGCTGTCTTGCTGCACCATTCCGATGGCACGCCGCAGACTGTCTTGCGTGACGTGGCGAATGTCCTGTCCGTCAATCTCGATCCGACCCTGTTCTGCGTCATAAAAACGCAACAGCAGTTTGATCAGGCTCGATTTTCCGGCCCCGGACGCGCCAACGAGGCCGACCTTTTGCCCCGCCGGAATCGTCAGGTCGATCTGGTCCAGACCGCCGCCGCCCCGGCCATAGTGATGGCTCAGCCCTGTGATCTGCAATGCACCTGCGGTCATCACCAGCGGTTTGGCATCGGGGCTGTCGACCAGCCGCGTGCGCTGGCCGATGGTTTCCAACCCCTCGGCCACGACGCCAAGGTTCTGGAACAATGTCGAGACCGCCCACATGATCCATCCGCTCATGCCGTTCAGGCGCAATGTCAGCGCGGTGGCAGCCGCGACAACGCCGGCACTGGCCAGCCCGTTCAGCCACAAAAACAGCGCATAGCCGACGACGCCGACGATCAGCCCGCCGTTCAGCACCAGCAGCGCGATGTCCATGATGGAATAGAGTCGCATTTCACGCTGGAACGTGGTGCGCGCGCCCTCGATCGCGTCGCGGGCGTAGGCCACTTCCTTGTCGTGATGGGCAAACATCTTGACCGAGTGGATGTTGGTGTAGCTGTCCACGACACGGCCCGTGACCACCGAACGCGCATCGGACGCAGCCTTGGACGCAGGCCCGATGCGGCGGATCGTCCATTGCAGCAGCAACAGATAGGGCACCAGCCACAGCATCATCGGCAGGATCAGCCGCGCGTCGCTGTTGCCCAGCAGGATCACCGCACCGATCAGATAGGCCAGCGCAAAGGCAATCGCGTCGAACACCTGAAAGATCGCCTCGCCCGCGGCGGGTGGCGTCTGCATGATCCGGTTCGCGATGCGCCCTGCAAAATCGTCCTCGAACCAGCCGACGGACTGGCGCAGCACCTGCCGGTGCGCCCGCCAGCGGACCAGCGTGGTGAAATTCGGCAGGATCGTGTTGTTCAGCAACGCCACCTGTGCGCCCTGCACGATGGGGCGCAGGACCAGAATGAACAGGGCCACGACGATCAGTTCGATCCCGTGGTTGTCCCAGAATGCCGCGCGCCCCGTGTCCAGCAGATCGACCAGCCGCCCCAGGTAATAGATCAACCAGACCTCGACCGCGGCGACCGCAGCCGCCAGCACGGCAGTGACCGCGAACATCCGCCGAAACGGTCGCGCGTAGTCGCGCAGAAACGGGATCAGCCGCTGCGGCGGCGTATCCGTTTCCGTGTAGGCAACATAGGGATCGACAAGACGTTCAAAGAAACGAAACACGAAAGACAGACCTGAGATGTGATTAGGCCCTCGGTGTCTGCCCCTTTGTCCGGGGTTTCAAGTGGCACCGCGTAGCAGGTCGTCACGTGTCAGTGTGAAACCGGACGCGATCCAGCGTGATTCGGCCTGTTTCAGGGCCTGTCCCAACGCAGGTCCCTGCACGGCAGGCATGAAATCGGCGGCACTGACCGGCAGGATCTGATCCGCGCCAAAACGGGCGCTTTGCACTGCTTTGGGGTCGATTTCCTGCCCCATGGTCGCGGCAAGGATCGCCAGTTTGTCGATCGCGATAGCCGCGCCGTGTCGATATCCCATTTCCGCCGGGCTTGCCTGGTCGGCGCGCAGCGTGTGGATCATCGCGGCCTGTGCCTTGCTCAGCCGTAGCCGGTCCAGCGATCCGCCCAGCGCCGCGAGGCGTCGCATTGGATCGGGTGCCAGACCCGCGCGTTGTTCCACATGCACCAGCACGGTCAACACATCGGCAGCGGCCCCGGTCAACACCCGCATCAGCGCGCCACAGGCGGCCATGCTGGCGAAAGCGGGTGCCGGATCGGGCGCTGCCAGCAGCTTGAGCAGTTCCTGCGTGACCCGTTCGGCGGACAGGCCATCCAATCCGTCGGCATTCATCGCGCAGGCCGCCAGACCATCGGCGTCGATGCCCAGCGCCGGGTCGCCATACCAGGCAAAGAACCGGAAAAACCGCATGATACGCAGGTAATCCTCGCGGATGCGCAGCACGGGATCACCAACGAACCGCACCCGCCCGGCCAGGGCATCCGGCACACCGCCCAATGGATCGGCGATTCTGCCGTCCGCGCCTGCATAGAGCGCATTCATCGTGAAATCCCGGCGGCGGGCATCCTGAGACAGATCATCGGTGTAGGCGACGGTGGCGTGCCGCCCGTCCGTGTCGATGTCGCGGCGAAACGTCGTGATCTCGTAGGGTGCGCCATCCGCAATCACCGTGACGGTGCCGTGGTCGATCCCGGTCGGCACGACCTTTAGCCCCGCTGCCTGCGCCAGCGCCATCACCCGGTCAGGACGGGCATCCGTCGTCAGGTCCAGATCACTGACCGGTGCGCCGATCAACGCGTTGCGCACGCAACCGCCGACGAACCACGCCTGATGGCCTGCCTCTGTCAGCATGGTGCAGACCGCAACCGATGCGGGCGTCGTCAGCCAGGGGGCATTCAACCGGGTCATACTGCCATCCGGTCAGCCAGCGCGCGCAGGATCCGGCCCGTGGCCCCCCAGATGTAATAGGGGCCGTAGGGTACGGTATAGTAATGCCGCCTGCTGCCTTGCCAACGGCGGCTTTGGACCAGGAAACGGGCGGGGTCTGTCACATGGGCCAATGGCACCTCGAACACTTCGGATACTTCGCCCGCCTCGGGACGCGGGGTGAAATCCCTGTCGATCATCCCGATCACAGGGGTCATGTCAAAACCGGTCACCGTCTCGTGGCTGGGCAAGGCACCCAGCACACGTACGGCAGACCGGGGCAGACCGACCTCTTCCTCTGCCTCGCGCAGGGCGGCGGCGATTGCGTCAGCGTCGCCTGCATCCAGCTTGCCACCCGGAAAGGCAATCTGCCCCGGATGGTGGCGCAAGGCAGCAGACCGTTTCGTAAGGATTACGGTCCCACTGGCCGGCCGCACGGCGATTAGCACGGCAGCCGGTCGCAATGTGCGGCTCGCCGGTCGCATCACGTCGGGGTTCAGGTCATAATCAGTGGATGGCCGGCCCGGACGGGCCAGCGCACCCAGCAGACGGGATTCCAGATCAGGCGTCGCCATCGGTTTTTTCGGCCTCGAACCCCAGCGTATCGGGCTGGAATTCGTAATGCGCGCCGCAAAACTGGCAATCGGCGGTAACGATGCCTTCGTCGGTGGTCATCGTGCCGATGTCCTTGGCCGAATAGATCGACAGGCTTTGACGGACGCGATCAGCCGAACAGGTGCAACCAAAGGTGATGGGCTGGGCGTCATAGACGCGCGGTGCCTCTTCGTGAAACAGACGCACCAGCAGGTCCGTAGGCGCAACCGATGGCCCGATCAGTTCCAGATCGTCCACCGTGTCCAGCAGCAGGTTCGCACGGCGCCAGTTTTCGCCCTCATCATCCGTCAGAATATCCTCTGCGGCCAGCAAACCACCCTCGCCGCTGCCGCCTTCACCGCTGGCAAAGGGGGACGCCTTGGGCATGTGTTGCAGCATGACGCCACCGGCACGCCAGCGCGCGCCCTGGCCTGCGTTCTGGTTCAGGCCGAACGACAGCGAGAACCGCGTCGGAATCTGTTCGGACTGAGCAAAGTAAGTCTCGGCGCAGGCGGACAGGCTACTGCCGGTCAGGGGCGTGATCCCCTGATAGGGTGCCATGCCGCTGCCCTGGTCGATCAGAATGGCGAAATAACCGTCGCCAACCTGCGAAAACGGGTCTGCACCTGCATCCAGCAGATCGGCGTCATATCCGGCGTAGGCCCGCATCCGGGCCGGTTCGCCGTCCTCGGTCGGGCCATAGTAATCCGTGGCGATCAGGCGCGCGGCACCCGATGACCGCACCTGTAGCGACAGCTTCCATTCCAGTTTCATGGTCTGGCCGATCAAGGCGGTCAGCAGGGCCATTTCGGCAACCAGTGCCTCGATGACCGGAGGATAGTCATGCTGTTTCAGGACCGCATCCAGAACACCGTCCAGGCGCGCAACGCGGCCCCGGATGTCGGACGCATCCAGCGTGAATGGCAGAACGGTGTCGTCCCAGGCGATCTGAGAGCCTAAGGTCATGGGCTTTCCTAACTTGTGCGGAATTGGCATATCGGGTCCATATAGTGACGGCAAGCAATGGTCCAAGGGGGCGACGATGATCCGCAGATACGGGACACCCCCGAAACATGACGTGCGCTATGGTTTGCGCCCCGGTGCCTATGTGATTTTGCCGCGTGACGGGATGCTGTTGCTGACATGGCAGGGCGATCCGCACAACGAATTGCAACTGCCCGGCGGCGGCATCGATCCGGGCGAGACCCCCATTCAGGCGCTGCACCGCGAGGTGTTCGAGGAAACCGGTTGGCGCATCGCCAAACCCCGCCGTCTGGGGGCGTTTCGCAGGTTCACTTGGATGCCCGAATACAAACGCCACGCGGAAAAGCTGTGTCATATCTACGTGGCGCGCCCCACCCTGCGGATCAGCCATCCGGTCGAGCCGAACCACACCGCCGTCTGGGTCAGCCCCACCGATGCGCTGGGGATGCTGGCAAATGACGGCGATGCCGCGTTTTTGCGGGATGTCATCTGACCGGCAACGGCGCAAACCTTGCCCCGCATCACAAATCGCAGTATCGCGCTGGACCAACGCTCACGTTGCAAAGGCCCTTACCATGACCGCGCCCAAGAAAGTCGTCCTCGCCTATTCCGGCGGTCTGGACACATCCATCATCCTCAAATGGCTCAAAACCGAATACGGCTGCGAGGTCGTGACCTTTACCGCTGACCTTGGTCAGGGTGAGGAACTGGAACCCGCCCGCAAGAAGGCCGAGGATATGGGTGCCTCCAGCATCTATATCGAGGACCTGCGCGAGGAATTCGTGCGTGATTTCGTGTTCCCGATGTTCCGCGCCAATGCCGAATACGAGGGGCTGTATCTGCTGGGCACATCCATCGCGCGCCCGCTGATTTCCAAGCGTCTGGTCGAGATTGCAGCGGCAGAAGGTGCCGATGCCGTCGCCCACGGTGCAACCGGCAAGGGCAACGATCAGGTCCGGTTCGAAATCGCGGCCTACGCCCTGAACCCCGATATCAAGGTCATCGCCCCCTGGCGCGAATGGGACCTGACCAGCCGCACCAAGCTGCTTGAATTTGCCGAACAACACCAGATTCCCGTCGCCAAGGACAAGCGCGGTGAGGCACCGTTCAGCGTCGACGCCAACCTGCTGCACACCTCGTCCGAGGGTAAAGTGCTGGAGGACCCCGCAATCGAGGCCCCCGATTACGTCTATCAGCGCACCGTCGCACCAGAGGACGCCCCCGATACGCCCGAAATGGTGGAAATCACCTTTGAGCGTGGCGATGCGGTTGCGATCAACGGCGAGGCAATGTCGCCAGCCACGATCCTGACCAAGCTGAACGAACTAGGCGGCAAGCACGGCGTGGGTCGTCTTGACCTCGTGGAAAACCGCTTCGTGGGCATGAAATCCCGCGGCATCTACGAAACACCCGGCGGCACCATCCTGCTGGAGGCCCATCGCGGCATCGAGCAGATCACGCTGGACAGCGGTGCGGGCCACCTCAAGGACAGCATCATGCCCCGCTACGCAGAGCTGATCTACAACGGGTTCTGGTTCTCGCCAGAGCGGGAAATGCTGCAAGCCCTGATCGACAAGAGCCAGGAGCAGGTACAGGGCACCGTCCGCGTGAAACTGTACAAGGGTTCGGTCAACACCGTCGCCCGCTGGTCCGATGCCTCGCTTTATTCCGAGGCGCATGTCACGTTCGAGGACGACGCCGGTGCCTATGACCAGACCGACGCGCAGGGTTTCATCCAGCTGAACGCGCTGCGCCTGAAACTGCTCGCCGCACGCGCACGGCGGTTGAAGAAGTAGAACGAAACAACCCGCCCCGGTTTGCACCGGGGCGGGTTTAACAAATCACTCGTTAACGCCGGGCCTGGCGATACTGGTTAAAACAATACTCACTATCCTGCCCGGATATCTGAAACATTTCAGGTCGCGTGCAATCTTGGCGACCATTCGTGAACAGTCACGAGGCGCATCCGGGCAAAGTTTCAGGGGCAGACGAATTATTTCAGCCGACAGGAAAACAGCCTGTCGTAATGCGACATCGCGCGCGCGGCGAGGGCTGCTGCCTCGCCCGTCAGGTCCGGCAAAGCCTGTTCAGCCGCGGCGAACCCGGTGCTGGCATGAACCGCACCATACCAATGCGGGGCCCACGCCCCATCGTCAGGATGGCCGCCTGCGGGCCAGGACAGCATCGCAGGATCAAAATCCAGACCGATCGCGTCGCACAATTTGCGCAACATGGATTCTGGGTCAGCCCGGATATCGGCGCTGTCTATGACCATCCCGCCAATCCGGTCGAACAGGGCCGTCTGCGCGGCAAAGCCGATATCGTCATCCGTGACGCTATCGCGTTTTGCGCCGTAGCTGGCAACGACCCGCGCGGGATGGCGGATCAGGTGAATATTGACGCAGTCCGACACCCAGTCCAACGGCATCCCGTCCATGTGATGCGGCATGTGTTTCATGTAGAAATGGGGCTTTTCATCGGGGATCGGCCCGGCGCAGCGCGCAGCAACACGGGCCGGATCGGTTTCATGCGCCGCCAGAATGACATCGCGCATCGGATGGTCCGCGCCCGTCCGTGCGAGGTAGGGCGCGTAGAATGGTTCATCCCAGACCGCGAAATCCGGCCGCGCGGCAAAGCTATACATCATTGCCGTCGACAGGTTGCGCGGCCCGGACCACATCGCGATTTTCATGCCGCCGCCACCAATGCCTTGTACAACCCCCTGATCCGTGTGGTCACCGGACCCAGCTGCCCGCTGCCGATCACCCGCCCGTCGATCGTGCCAACGGGCGTCTGCGCACCAAAGGTACCCGTCAGGAACGCCTCGTCCGCGCCATAGGTATCAACCAGCGAATAATTGCGTTCAAACACCGGAATGCCATCCGCCCGGCACACGTCGATCACCTTTTGCCGGGTTATGCCGTTCATGCAGTAGTCCCCGGTGCTGGTCCAAACCGCCCCCTTGCGCACGATAAAGAAATTGCAGGCGTTGGTGGTGTTCACGAAACCATGCACGTCCAGCATCAGCGCCTCGTCCGCGCCCGCCTTTTGTGCAGCGATACAGGCCAGGATGCAGTTCAGTTTTGAATGGCTGTTCAGCTTGGGGTCTTGGGTCATCGGCAGACCGCGTTGGTGCGGGACCGTCGCCAGATTGATCGGGCGCGGAATGGACGGTTTGGAATGTTCCATGATGATGACCATGGTCGGACCCGACTGCGACAGCGACGGGTGCTGGAACGGGCGCACCTTGACCCCGCGCGTGATCATCAGCCGTGCGTGCGCATCGGTGGTCATGTCGTTGGCGCGGCGCGTGTCCTCGAGCGCGGCAATCACGCCTGCCCGGTCCAACCCGATGTCCAGATCAATCGCCTTTGCGGCCTCGAACAGACGGTCCAGATGATCGTCCAGAAAGGCCCAGCGACCGTCATACAGGCGCAGACCTTCCCAGATGCCGTCACCCAGCATGAAACCGCTGTCATAGACGCTGACCGTGGCCTCGGCCTTGGGTCTCAGATGGCCATCGACCCAGATCAGAATGTCATTGTTGCGCAAATCCTCTGCGGATTGATGGGTCGATACCTCGGGGGGCATTGAAAATCCTTCCAGTTTTCCGCGACGCTAGGCCGATCTTTCACACGGGTAAAGACCGCGTGAGGACGCCGCGACAGCATTGCGCAGACGCTGTGCGCCGTTGCACGGTCAGGCGACTTTGCGAGGGGGAAAGTAATGTTCAAACGTCTGATCACCGCCGTGATCTGTGCACTGGGTCTGACGACCGGGGCACAGGCACAGGCGACGCACACCGCCATCGTTGCGGGTGGCTGTTTCTGGTGTGTCGAGGCTGATTTCGAAAAGGTGCGCGGTGTCGGCGATGTCGTGTCAGGCTACACCGGCGGCACGACGGCGAACCCGACCTATAATGCTGTCGTACGTGGCGGGACCGGCCACTACGAGGCGGTATTCATCCCGTTCGACCCGAACGTGATCAGCTACCGCGAAATCATCGACCTGTTCTTGCGCAGCATCGACCCGCTGGATGCCGGCGGACAGTTCTGCGACCGTGGCAACAGCTATCGCAGCGCGATCTTTGCGCTGAACCAGCAACAGGCAAACGAGGCGACGGCAGCGATCAATGCAGCCCAGCGCCAGCTGCGCCGACAGATCGTCACGCCCGTTCTGCCCGCCAGCACGTTCTATCGCGCCGAAGCTTACCATCAGGACTACTACAAGAGCGAAGGTCTGAAGGTCACGCGCGGCGGCGTGAAAACCAAGATGGGGGCCTATGAATACTATCGCCGGGGCTGCGGCCGCGATGCCCGCGTGGCGCAGATCTGGGGCGCAGATGCGCCCTTTGTCCACTAGCTGCCGTCGAGCATCATGTCCTGGACCTCCTTGAGGTCCGGGATCACGTCCGCGGTGCCATGGCGTTGCACCATCAGCGCACCGGCCCGCATCGCGACACCGATGGCCTGCGCCATGGGCTGCCCGCGATCCAGCCCGGCCAGCGTGTAGCCGGTGAACGTGTCGCCAGCCCCGGTGGTATCAACCGGTTCGACCGGGATCGCGTCAAAATGCTGTTTGCCTGCGCGACTGTACCAATCGGCCCCGTCTGCCCCAAGGGTAACGATCACGTCGGCCACGCCCAGCGCATCCGGCGTCAGGCCCGTCGCATCCTGTAGCTGCTGCGCCTCGACCGCGTTCAGAAACAACAGATCCAGCGCCGGCAGAACCGCCTGCACGCGGTCCGCATCAAAGGGTGCGGCGGCGTAGGCGATGCGCAACCCCATCTTGCGCCCCAGTACGGCGGCGGTGCGTTGCAGGTTGGTTTCGTTCTGGATCAGCAGCCAATCGCCGGTTTCGGCCTCGGACAGGGCTTCTTGCAGGATGGACTGCGGGATGACCTCGTTGGCACCGGGGGACAGGACGATCATGTTTTCACCCTGAAGATCGACAACGATCAGCGCCTGCGTGGTATCCGCATCGACCCGCGCGATGAACCGCGTGTCGACGCCGTATTCCATCAATCTGTCGACGCACCATTCACCATCGTCACCGACAGCGCCGATGTGATGCACGGTGGCACCCGCACGGGCACCGGCGACGGACATGTTGGTGCCCTTGCCACCCAGAAACAGCGCATGATCGGTGGCAGACAGGGTTTCGCCCGCCTGTGGAATATGCGGCACGGCATAGACGTGATCCGCGTTGATTGATCCCAGGTTCCAAATAGCCATGTCAGGCAATCTTTCCGGCGGCGATCACCGCCATGTTCAAAATATCATTGACCGAAGACACGGTGGAACAGATCTGCACGGGTTTTCCAACCCCCGACAGGATCGGGCCGATGACTGTCGCGCCGCCCATCTCTTGCATCAGCTTGACGCTGATCGAGGCAGAATGCCGCGCGGGCACCACCAGCACATTGGCTGGCCCCGTCAGACGGCTGAACGGATAGGCCGCTGCCGCAAGCGGGTTCAGCGCCACATCGACCGTCATTTCGCCTTCGTATTCGAAATCGACACCGCGACGGTCCAGCACCTCGGGGGCGCGGTGCATCTTGTCCGCGCGTTCCGATTTCGGGTAGCCAAAGGTCGAGAAGCTGCAAAACGCGACACGCGGTTCCAGACCAAAGCCGCGCGCAACCTGTGCGGCACGGGTGGCGATATCGGCCAAATCCTCTTCGTCCGGCCATTCCTGCACCAGCGTATCGGCAATCAGCACGATCCGGCCCCGATTCAGCAGGGCCGTCACGCCGACAGCACCATCCTGCGGTTTCGCGTCAAAGACATGGCCGATCAATTCCAGCACTTGCGCGGATTTGCGCGTGGCCCCCGTGACCATCCCATCCGCGTGCCCATGCGCCAGCATCAGCGCGGCAAAGACATGCCGGTCACGCGCGGCCAGCCGGTGCACGTCCTGACGGTCATGGCCCTGACGTTGCAGGCGGGCGTAGAGAAACGATTTGTAGGTTTCCAGGTGTTCCGTGTTCGCCGCATTGACGATCGTCAGCTCGCCAATGGCGTCATCCAGCTTTTCGGCGCGTAACAGCGCCTCGACGTCGCGTGTGCGCCCCACGACCAGCGCACGGCCCAGCCCCTGCCGCTGATAGGCGATGGCCGCACGGATGACGCGCGGGTCGTCGCCTTCGGCAAAGACCAGCGTCGATTGGGCGCTGCGCGCACGCGCATAGAGCCCGCGCAGAATGTTCGCCGTGGGGTCCATCCGTGCGGTCAACGTCGCGACATAGCTGTCCATGTCGATGATCGGGCGGCGTGCAACACCGGTATCCATGCCAGCCTTGGCAACCGCCGGGGGGATACGACTGATCAGACGCGGATCAAACGGCGTGGGGATGATGTAATCGCGGCCAAAGTTAAGTTTGCGCCCATAGGCAGCCGTCACCTCGTCCGGCACGTCCTCTCGGGCCATTTGCGCCAGCGCATGGGCGCAGGCGATTTTCATCTCGTCGTTGATCGCACGGGCGTGGATATCCAGCGCGCCACGGAACAGGTAGGGAAAACACAGCACGTTGTTGATCTGGTTGGGATAATCGCTGCGGCCAGTGGCCACGATCGCGTCATCACGGACGGCGTGCGCCTCTTCTGGCGTGATCTCGGGATCGGGGTTCGCCATGGCAAAGATCACCGGGTTCGGCGCCATGCTTTCGACCATGTCCTGCGTCACGGCCCCCTTGGCCGACACCCCCAGAAAGACATCGGCACCCTTCATCGCGTCCGTCAGGGTCCTTGCGTCCGTGGTCGCGGCATGGGCCGATTTCCACTGGTTCATACCTTCGGTCCGGCCCTGATAGATCACGCCTTTGGTGTCGCACATGATGCAGTTGTTATGCTGCGCGCCCATCGCCTTGAGCAATTCAAGGCAGGCAATCCCCGCCGCCCCTGCGCCGTTCAATACGATCCGCACATCCTCGATCTTTTTGCCGGACAGATGCAGCGCATTGAGCAAACCCGCCGCACAGATGACCGCCGTGCCGTGCTGGTCGTCGTGGAAAACGGGGATATCCATTTCCTCTTTCAGACGCTGTTCGATGATGAAACATTCCGGTGCCTTGATATCCTCGAGGTTGATCCCCCCGAAGCTGGGTCCCATCAGCCGGACCGCATTGCAGAACGCATCCGCGTCCTCTGTATCCAGTTCCAGATCGATGGAATTGACGTCGGCGAACCGTTTGAACAAGACGGATTTACCCTCCATCACCGGTTTCGACGCAAGCGCGCCCAGGTTCCCCAGCCCCAGCACAGCCGTGCCGTTGGAAATGACCGCGACCAGATTGCCCTTGTTGGTGTAATCATAGGCCAGCGCGGGATTGGCGTGGATCTCCTCGCAGGGGATGGCCACACCCGGGGAATAGGCCAGCGACAGATCGCGCTGCGTGGTCATCGGGACCGTCGCGTTGATTTCCCATTTGCCCGGTGCGGGTTGCAGGTGGAACGCCAGCGCGTCTTCTCTTGTTACTTTGGCCATGAATATCCCCTCCGGTCAGGCGGCCACGTTAGACAGGCCCGCGAATTGGCTCAACCGCTGCTTTCATGGTCCGGCGCGCAATGTTAGGGTTTAACGCTACCAGCGCCGAGGGTTCGATGTCCGACACAATTACGCCGATGATGGCGCAATACCTGGAACTGAAGGATCAGTATCAGGACGCGATCCTGTTCTACCGGATGGGCGATTTCTACGAGATGTTCTTTGACGACGCGGTGCAGGCCGCTGCGGCACTGGACATTGCCCTGACGAAACGCGGCAAACACGACGGGGCCGATATCCCGATGTGCGGCGTGCCTGTGCATTCCGCCGAAAGCTATCTGCTGACCCTGATCCGCAAGGGATTCCGCGTCGCCGTCTGCGAACAGATGGAAAGCCCCGCAGAAGCGAAAAAGCGCGGGTCGAAGTCCGTGGTCAAACGCGACGTGGTGCGATTGGTCACCCCCGGCACATTGACCGAGGACAGCCTGCTGGACGCCCGGCGACACAACTATCTGGCCGCGATCGCACAGGTGCGCGACGACACCGCGATGGCCTGGGTCGATATCTCGACCGGCGTGCTGCGGGTGATGACCTGCCCGGTGGTGGCGCTCGCCCCCGAACTCGCGCGGCTCGCCGCCAAGGAAGTGCTGATCGCGGACGGGACAGAGGACAGCTTTCGATCCCTGATCGAGGACGCGGGTGCCAGCCTGACAACACTGGGCCGCGCGGCATTCGACAGCACAAGTGGTGAAAAACGGTTGTGCGACCTGTTCCGGGTCGGATCACTGGATGCGTTCGGTGCATTCACACGGGCCGAGGTCGCGGCCCTCGCAGGTGTCACGGAATACCTCGACATCACGCAAAAGGGACAGCTGCCCCTGCTACGCCCGCCGGTGCAGGAAAACCGCGCCGCCAGCATGCAGATAGACGCTGCAACGCGCCGTTCACTGGAACTGACCCACGCGCTGTCAGGCGGTCGTGCCGGATCGCTGCTGGATGCCATCGACCAGACCGTCACGGCGGCCGGCGCGCGTCTGCTGGAACGGCGCCTGTCTGCGCCATCCCGACGATTGGACGTGATCACAGCACGTCAGGATGCCGTGGCGGCCCTGGTCGATGACCCTGCCCTGACCGAGGATATCCGCGATCATCTGCGCGGGACCCATGATCTTGACCGCGCACTGTCACGCCTCGCACTTGATCGTGGCGGCCCCCGCGACATGGCTGCGATCCGCAACACGATCGAAGCTGCGCAGCGGCTGGAACAGACACTAAACAAGGCAGAATTGCCAAATCTGCTGGCCGAAGCCCAGTCAGGTCTGACCGGACATGATGCCATTCATGACCTGCTGGATGCAGCCCTTGTCGCGGATCCACCGCTTTTGGCGCGGGACGGTGGTTTCATCGCGCCCGGCTATGACGCCAATCTGGACGAAGCGCGCAAACTGCGTGACGAAGGTCGCAGTGTTATCGCCGCCATGCAGGCGGAATTCATCGCAACAACGGGCATCAACGCACTGAAAATCAAGCATAATAACGTGCTAGGATATTTTATCGAGGTGACTGCTACGCACGCCGACCGCATGATGACGCCCCCCTTGTCGGACACGTTCATTCACCGTCAGACCACCGCCAATCAGGTTCGGTTTACAACCGTCGCACTGAACGAAATCGAGAGCCGCATCCTCAACGCCGGATCAGAGGCGCTTGAAATTGAAAAAAGGCTCTATGCAGGCCTTTCAGATTCTATTCTCGCCGAACAGGCGCACCTTGGCCTATTGTCACGCGCGTTGGCGGAATGTGATCTTGCGGCAGGTCTTGCCCATCTTGCACGACGCGAGGCGTGGGTCAGACCGGACATCGACGACAGCCGCGCCTTTACCATCGAGGGTGGCCGCCATCCGGTGGTTGAGGCGGCACTCATGCGCGCAGGCCAACCATTCGTGGCCAACGGCTGCGATCTGACAGATACGCCGATCTGGCTGCTGACCGGGCCGAACATGGCCGGTAAATCGACATTCCTGCGCCAGAATGCATTGATCGCCATACTGGCTCAGATGGGGGCGTTCGTGCCAGCCACCAGCGCGCAGATCGGCATCGTAAGCCAGATCTTCAGCCGGGTCGGTGCCTCTGATGATCTGGCCCGTGGACGGTCAACCTTCATGGTGGAAATGGTGGAAACCGCCGCGATCCTGAATCAGGCTGACGACCGGGCGCTGGTCATCCTCGACGAGATCGGCCGCGGCACGGCGACCTACGACGGTCTGTCCATTGCCTGGGCCACGCTGGAACACCTGCATGACGTCAACCGCTGCCGCGCCCTGTTCGCCACCCACTACCACGAGATGAGCAGCCTGTCCGCCAAACTGGCAGGGGTCGACAACGCGACCGTCAGCGTCAAGGAATGGGACGGCGACGTGATCTTCCTGCACGAGGTGAAAAAAGGCACGGCCGACCGCAGTTACGGCGTTCAGGTCGCACGGCTGGCCGGGTTGCCGCCTGCCGTCGTCGCCCGCGCCAAGGTCGTGCTAGAGGCACTGGAAAAAGGCGAACGCGAAGGTGGTGGCGCGCGCAAGGCCGTCATCGACGACCTGCCATTGTTCGCCGCCATCCCGCCTGCCCCCACACCCGCACGCCCGGCAACATCGCAGGTCGAAGACCGCTTGCGCGCGATTCTGCCTGATGAGCTGACGGCACGGGACGCACTGGCCCTGATCTACGACCTCAAGACCATGTTGACGCCTGACGCGGATTGACCCGCGCCTGCATCATCTTGCCAAAAATACTCGGGGGTCCGGGGGCAAAGCCCCCGGTCGGTCGGCCCGGCCGTCAGGCCGGGTCGAAACAGGCGTCAGCCTGCCGTGTTCGACGAAACACCCACCTGTGCGGGACGCAGCAGGCGGTCGTGCAGCATGAATCCTTCGGTGGAGACGTCGATGATGTCGCCGGCCTTTGTGCCAGGCAACGGTGCCTCGAACATCGCCTGATGCACATTCGGGTCGAACTTGTCGCCAACCTCTGGCGTGATCGGGTCGATGCCGTGTTTCTTGAATACTGAAATCAATTCGCGCATCGTCAACTCGACGCCTTCCAGCAGGGCTGCATTCACCGCCTTGTCGGTATCGGCGGTGGATTTCAGCGCACGGCGCAGGTTGTCGTATACCGGCAGCAGGTCGCGGGCCAGTTTCGACCCACCATAATTTTCGGCCTCGCGACGATCACGATCGGCGCGTTTGCGGGTATTCTCGGCATCTGCCAGCGCGCGCATCCACTTGTCGCGGAAATCGTCGCGCTCTGCCTCGATGTCAGCGATCCGGGCAAGCGTTTCTTCACCTTGCGCGTCCAGCTCATCGCCCTCTGCTGCAAGCTCATCCAGGCTCATCGGTTCGTCTTGGTCGGCCATATCATTTCCTTCAGGAGCGGTCGGCGATCATCTGTCCGACACGCTGTGCGGTGTAGTTCACAATGGGCACGATGCGCCCGTAATTCAGTCGCGTTGGACCAATGACGCCAACGGCGCCAATGATCTTACGGTCGGCGTTCATATACGGTGAAACGACCAAAGAGGAACCCGAAAGCGAAAAAAGTTTGTTCTCGGAACCGATAAAGATTCGGACACCGTCGCCCTGATCCGCCAGTTCCAGGAACTGGGCGATATCACGTTTGCGTTCCAGATCGTCGAACAGGCTGCGGATGCGGTCAATGTCGTCCGTATCCTCACCCAACAGGTTCCCGCGCCCCCGCACGATCAACCGTTCGTTCGATTCGCCTTCGTTTTCCCACAGCACGGCACCAGATTGCACCAGCTCTGCCGCCAACCTGTCGATTTCCTGCCGGCGGGCCTTGATCTCGCGCTCGATCACGGCCCCCAGCGTCGAAAGTGTCTGGCCCTCGGCGATGGCGTTCAGAAAATTGGCAGCCTCGCGCATGGAGGACGGAGTCTGACCCGGAGGCGGTGTGAACAGGCGGTTTTCGACATGTCCATCGGCGAACACCAGCACAACCAGTGCGCGAGTCGCAGAAAGCGAGACGAATTCGATATGCTTGATGGGGGCTTCGTGTTTCGGGGTCAGCACCAGGCTTGCGACCTGTGTCACCCCGGACAGGGCCGACCCGACGCGGTCGAGGACCGATCCGACATCGGTATCACGGTCCGTCAACGTTTGGTCGATCAGATCGCGATCCGAACCGTTGAGTTCGTTCACCTCGAGCAGGCCATCGACAAACATGCGCAGACCCACCTGTGTCGGCACCCGGCCTGCACTGACGTGTGGACTGCCCAGCAGGCCAAGGTATTCCAGATCATTCATCACGTTGCGGATCGTGGCCGCACTGACCTGTTCGGACATGGTCCGCGTCAGCGTCCGTGAACCGACCGGGGCCCCTGTTTCAAGGTAGCCCTCGACGATCCTGCGGAACACCTCGCGCGAGCGGGCGTTCAGATCATCGAATTGCGGTGGTGACTGGGTCATTTTTTTCCTGTTTCAGGCGATTGGGACTTTGGTCAAACGGACGGGTCGCGTCAACGGGACTTGGATTTATCACATGGGGCGCGTATGCCGCTTGCGCAACCAAAAGGAGCTGACATCATGCGCCCATCCGGCCGCGAGACCCACCAAATGCGTGACGTATCCATCGAAACCGGTGTGACCCGCCACGCCGAAGGCAGCTGCATGATCCGCATGGGCGACACGCATGTTCTATGTACTGCCACTGTCGATGAACGTGTACCATCATTTCTGAAAAATTCCGGACTCGGCTGGGTGACAGCCGAATATGGCATGCTGCCAAGGGCAACGCATACCCGGATGCGCCGCGAGGCCAAGAACGGCCAATCCGGAAGAACGCAAGAAATTCAAAGACTTATCGGACGCAGCCTGCGTGCAGGCGTGGACCGGGTCGCATTGGGCGAACGCCAGATCCAGATTGACTGTGATGTGATCCAGGCCGATGGCGGGACCCGTTGCGCATCGATCACGGGCGGCTGGGTTGCGCTGAAACTGGCCGTGAACAAGCTGATGAAGGCAGGCCTGATCACGGCCGATCCGCTGGTCGATCCGGTTGCCGCGATTTCCTGTGGTATCTACGCGGGGCAAGAGGTTCTGGACCTTGATTATCCCGAAGATTCCGAGGCCGGCGTTGACGGAAACTTTATCATGACCGCAGGCAAATTGGTCGAAGTGCAGATGTCCGCCGAAGGTGCGACATTCACCCGCGGCCAGATGGACAAGCTGCTGGACCTGGCCGAGGCCGGGATCACGGACCTGCACCGCATCCAGATGGAGGCTGTCGCTTGAGGCGGTTTGACGGACAACAGCTGGTGATCGCCACGCACAACACGGGCAAGCGGGACGAAATTGCTGACCTGCTCGGCCCTTACGGCGTAACGTTGACCAGCAATGCCGACCACGGACTGCCGGAACCGGAGGAGACCGAGGATAATTTCGTCGGTAACGCCCGGATCAAGGCCCATGCCGCAGCCAAGGCAACGGGCCTGCCGGCGCTGGCCGATGACAGCGGTATCCAGATTGATGCGCTGGATGGTCAGCCTGGCGTCTATACAGCGGATTGGGCTGAAACACCGCAGGGGCGGGATTTCCAGATGGCCATGCGCCGCGCCCATGATGCGCTGGAGGCGGTCAATGCGCCAGAGCCTCGGACTGCGAGGTTTTGCTGCACATTGGTGCTGGCATGGCCTGACGGTCATGACGAAGTCTTTGAAGGCGTGATGGAGGGGCAGATCGTCTGGCCCGGACGCGGCGAACAGGGGCATGGCTATGACCCGATCTTTTTGCCTGCTGGGTATACGCAGACGTTCGGTGAAATGGACCGCTGGGAAAAGAACCGCATCAGCCATCGCGCGGATGCGTTTCAAAAACTGATGGCCGGCTGTTTTGCCTGAAGACTGGCGCCACGGCGGATTCGGGCTGTATCTGCACTGGCCGTTCTGTCAGGCCAAATGTCCCTACTGCGACTTCAACAGTCATGTCACGGCAAACGTGGATCAGGACCGTTGGGGCCGGGCTTATGTCAGTGAAATTCGGCGGCTTGGGGCAGAAACCGACGGCCGCGTCTTGCAATCCGTTTTCTTTGGTGGTGGCACACCGTCCCTGATGTCGGTGTCACTAGTCGATACGATCATGCGGGAAATCCGCGCGACCTGGCCCATCGCGAATGACATCGAAGTCACGCTGGAGGCGAACCCAACCTCGACCGAGGCAGACCGTTTTCGTGGATATCGCGACGCTGGTGTGAACAGGGTTTCGCTCGGCATCCAGGCATTGAATGACCACGATCTGCGCAGGCTTGGGCGCATGCACAGCGCCGCAGAGGCCATGACGGCATTTCATGTCGCCCGTGACACGTTCGAACGCGTCAGCTTTGATCTGATCTATGCACGGCAGGACCAGACCCTGAACCAATGGAAAACGGAACTGACCACGGCATTGGACATGGCTGTCGATCATCTGTCCCTCTATCAATTGACGATCGAGGACGGCACTGTTTTCGGGCAGCGCGATGCGCTGGGGCAGTTGAAGGGACTACCGGACGACGATCTGGGGGCGGACATGTATTTTGCGACACAGGAAATCTGTGCCGCTGCAGGGTTCGTGGGCTATGAGACGTCAAACCACGCCCGGCCGGGCGCAGAAAGCACGCACAACCGGATCTATTGGCAGTCGGGCGATTATGTCGGCATCGGTCCGGGTGCGCAGGGCCGACTGACACGTAATGGGCACCGATGGGGCACGGCGACACCGCTTGCCCCCGGAGCCTGGCTGAACCAGGTCGAAAAAGAGGGCCACGGCGAAGACCCACGCGAACAGATCAACCGCGCTGACGCACTGACTGAATTGCTGTTAATGGGGCTTCGGTTAGCAGAGGGCCTGGATCGTGATCGACTGGCCGCCGCAGGCTATCAAAACGGCAATGCACAAGAGAGAGAGCTGGCCGCACTGGACCTCATTGCAAAAGACCCCACACGGTTGCGGGTCACGCCCGCAGGACGCCCGGTATTGAATGGTGTCCTGCGGGCGCTATTGGCAGACTAGCTGCCCGCGAGTTGCCGCATAAGATCATCCAACTGGTTCAGGTCGCGGTAACGGATCGTCATTTTACCGCTTTCCTGCCCGGCATCCTGATCAATGTTCACCTGCATGTTGATGGCAGCCGACAGTTCTTTTTCGAGTGCGACAGTATCGGCGTCCTTTCGGGATTTCTGACGTGGCCGCGCGGCCTTTTCGTCAGTCTCCGGTTTCTTGCTCAGCCGTTCTGCATCCCGGACAGACAAACCCTTGGAAATGATCTGCCGCGCGAGGTCTGTCGCCTTGGGGTGACCAACCAATGTCCGTGCATGGCCAGCCGTCAGTTTGCCAGACCCAAGCCAATCCAGAACATCGTCCGGCAACGACAGGAGCCGCATCTGATTTGCGATGTGGCTGCGGCTCTTGCCCAAGGCAGAAGCAAGCTGTTCCTGCGTGTGCCCGAACCGGTCCATCAGCTGCCGGTAACCGGCCGCCTCGTCGACTGGATTCAGATCAGCACGCTGAATATTTTCGATGATCGCGATCTCAAGAACTTCGGTATCGTTGAATTCACGGATCAGAACCGGGATGTCGTGACGATTAGCCATCTGGGATGCGCGCCAGCGACGTTCACCCGCGACGATCTGGTATTGATCCGTCGTGCCAGGTTGAATGCGCACGATCAAAGGCTGAATGACGCCTTTTTCCTTAATAGATTCAGAGAGTTCCGCGAGCGCGTTATCGTCAAAGGTGCGCCGGGGCTGATCAGGATTGGGGTGAACGCTCTCGATCGGGACATAGAGGTCCGGACGCGGGGCGGCCCGTTCCGTATCGGACTGGACTGGCTGAACATCCGCCATCAATGCAGAAAGACCGCGGCCCAAACCACGGGTTTTCGGGGGTTGGGACATCAGCTGACCTTTCTGAGTTGCGATTTGGTTTGTGACAGAACCTCGGCTGCCAGTTCGCGGTAGGCTTGGCTACCTGCGGATTGGTTGTCGTAGGAAAGTGCAGGCATCGCAAATGAGGGTGCCTCGCTCAGGCGCACATTACGTGGAATCACCGTCTCGAACACCAGGCCACCCAAATTGTCGCGCGCATCCGCCTCGACCTGTTGCGACAGGTTGTTGCGGCGGTCGTACATCGTCAAGACAACGCCTTCGATCCGCAACGCCTTGTTTGCGGATTGGCGGACTTCGCGGATGGTCAGCATGAGTTGCGACAATCCTTCGAGTGCGAAAAATTCGCTTTGCAACGGCACGATCACCGAATGTGCAGCAACCATGGCATTTACTGTCAGGATATTCAGTGACGGCGGGCAATCGATCAGCACGAAGTCAAAGCCCATCGCGTCCATCGGCAGCTGTCGCAGCGCATCAAATAAAAGAAAGCTGCGTTTTTCGTTTGAAATCAGCTCGATATCGGCAGAACTCAGGTCTGTTGTCGCGGGGATGATCGACAGATTCTTGACCGTCGTCGCTTGAATCGCCTGATCTGGCAGCGCGTCACCCAAAATGAAATCATAGGTCGTCACCTGACGCGCGTAGGGCGACACACCCAAACCAGTGGACGCATTGCCCTGCGGGTCAAGGTCGATCAACAGCACCTTCTGCCCTACTTCTGCCAAGGCCGCACCAAGGTTGATCGTCGTGGTCGTCTTGCCAACGCCGCCTTTTTGGTTTGCGACGGCAATGATCTTGGCGCTTTTGCCGGGAATTGCGTCAGGCACGAGAGATGTCCTTTATGACAAGTATTTGCGCATCCGGGTCGGTCTGACTGACGGTGGCATCACAGGAAAATTGCCACGATTCACGCGCCGTCGCAACTTCAACCGGGGCTGACTGCCCTTTTGGAAAAATTGCGACGCCAGACGGCTCTAGCAACTGCGCGGCAAACCCCAGCAAATCAGTCAATGGTGCAAGTGCACGCGCCGTAACGCATTGCGCCCTGACAGCTGTCGTATCGGTGATCCGCTCTGCAAAAACATCGACATTGAGGTCAAAGGTGCGTGCAGCTGTCCGCAAAAACGCAGCCTTGCGCTGATCACTTTCGATCAGCTGAACACGCATTTCCGGCCGTTGTGTCTTGGCTGCGATAGCAATGACAACGCCTGGAAATCCGCCGCCACTGCCGATATCTGTAAGGGTATCGCAGTGCTCGGGAATATGGGGCAACAATTGCAGGCTATCCTGAACATGCCGGGTCCAGATGTCCGATACTTGTGAACGCGCGACCAGATTGATCTTGGCGTTCCATTTTAACAACAATGCGCTGAACTGCTCGAGGGTGAGCAGTGTTTCACGTGAAACATCTGATGAGAGTGCACGGCGTTCAACTGACACGCCGTACCTCTTCCCTGCGCAACGCGCCGCGGATCAGCAGCATAGCCGCAGGTGTCATACCTTCTAAGACCAAGCATTCATGAAGGTTTTGCGGTTGTGCCCTTGCCAATTTCATTTTCAATTCATTCGAGAGGCCAGACAGCCCTTGGAAAGAAAAACCGGCGGGAATGACAGTCGCTTCTGCTTCTTTCAAAGCGTCGATGTCACGTTGCTGGCGTTTTGCATAAGGCGCATAGAGGGCGTCATTCCGGACCTGCTGACCGATTTCGTCGGGTATCTGATCAAGAGAAGCATCAAGCGATTTGACCTTTGGAAAATCGCAGTCTGCAAGACCCAGCGCCTCGTGTACGGTTCGCGCAGGACCGTCGACTGCGACATTTACCCCCTGCCCTGCCAATTTCCGCGCCGAGACCTTGACCGAGGTCAGCACGTTCAATGCTGTTTCAATCTGATCAAGTTTTTTGGAAAATCTGTCCCAACGCCGATCATCAACGAGGGAAAGCATGCGCCCAGTCGGCGTCAATCGACGGTCTGCATTATCTGCACGCAACTGCAGCCGAAATTCTGCCCGCGACGTGAACATCCGATAGGGTTCCGTGACACCTTTGGTGATCAGATCATCAATCATGACGCCAATATAGGAGTCACTACGGCTGAAACTAAACGCATCCAAACCTTTGGCCTGCCGGGCAGCGTTCAAGCCAACGACAAGCCCCTGTGCGGCGGCCTCTTCGTATCCGGTTGTGCCGTTGATCTGTCCTGCAAGATACAGACCGGGGCATGCCTTCAGAGCCAGCGCACTTGAAAGGCTTTGTGGATCAACAAAATCATACTCAATCGCGTAGCCAGGTTGCAGAATCTCTGCATTTTCCAGCCCAGCGATCGAGTGAACATAATCGGCCTGAACATCCTCCGGCAATGAAGTACTGATGCCGTTGGGATAGACCACGTCCGACGTAAGTCCTTCAGGTTCTAAAAAGATTTGATGCGAGTCCTTCTCAGCGAAACGCACGACCTTGTCCTCGATCGACGGGCAATAACGGGGTCCAACACCATCGATGTGACCACCGTACATCGCTGAACGTCCGATATTCTTGCGGATAATATCGTGCGTCGCCGCATTGGTATGCGTGATTCCGCAGGCAACCTGCTGAACTGACAACTGGTCACTCAGAAATGAAAACAACGACGGATCATCGTCCGCATGTTGCAGTTCTAGTTGATCCCACTTGATGGATGATGATTTCAGCCGGGGTGGCGTACCAGTTTTGAGTCGCGCGATTGGCAAATCAAGCGACCGCAATTGTTCAGACATCCGCATGGACGCGGCATCGCCCATCCGCCCACTCGGATAGGACTTGTCACCAATATGGATGAGCCCCCCGAGGAACGTGCCCGTGGTCAAAACAACAGCGGACGCTAGAACCGTGCTATCATCAGCCAACATCACTCCGGCGGTGCGTCCGCCATCCATAACCAAGGACGCGACCTCGGCTTCAATCACCTGAAGCCCTTGCTGCGATGTCATGATCCGTTGCATGGCACGTCGATACAGGACACGGTCCGATTGCGTACGCGGTCCCTGAACAGCCGGCCCCTTCGTACGATTCAGCAGTCGGAATTGGATCCCGGATTCGTCGGCAGCAAGACCCATTGCACCGCCAAGCGCGTCGATCTCTCGTACCAGATGGCCTTTACCCAGACCACCAATCGCCGGGTTGCACGACATCACACCAATATCAGACATTTTCATGGTAATCAGCGCAGTCGAAGCACCCGCCCTCGCAGATGCAAGAGCAGCTTCACAGCCGGCATGACCACCACCGACCACAACAACATCAAAATGTTTCACGTGAAACATCCTACTTTCCAATACAAAAACTGGAGAAAATTTCGCCAAGGAGGTCCTCTACATCTACCCTCCCCACAATGCTGTCAAGCGATCTGACCGCGCTGCGCAATTCCTCTGCCAACAGGTCGACAGGCAAGCCCAGTGCCATCTGGTCCTCAGCGTGGTTCAACTGATCAAGCGTTGAAACCATCTGCCTGCGGTGCCGTTCGCGGATCGCCAGACCAGCGTTGGCTGATCGACTGCTCAACTCTTGACCGATTTGGCGGATCATTTCCGACACACCGTCCCCAGTCAAACCTGAAACACCCCCTGCAGCGGACGATTTTCCGACCAAAACCAGATCGGTTGGCTGTCGCGGAAACGGTGTTGTTTGTCCATCTTCTGACAGGAAAACCCTGAGATCAGCATTTTCAGCGCGCTGACGTGCCAGATCGACACCCATCTTCTCGACGATGTCGTCAGTATCCCGAATTCCGGCGGTATCGAGGAGCGTGACAGGCAGCCCCGCAATTTCCATCCGGACTTCGATCACGTCGCGAGTGGTGCCAGCAATTTCAGAAGTGATTGCCGCGTTCCGCCCTGCCAACCTGTTTAATAACGTCGATTTTCCGATATTTGGCGGTCCGACAATAGCGACCTCAAAGCCCGTGCGCACACGCTCGGCGGCAAAAGATCCGGCGATCTGCTTTTCAAGGCCGGATTTGACCCCCACCAAGAGCTGCCTCACCTCCGGGTAGACGTCGACCGGCACCTCTTCATCAACGAAATCAATCGTTGCCTCGATCAGCGCGGCAGCGCGGATCAGGTTTTGACGCCAGCCCTCGGCAAGCTGACCCAGCTCGCCGCTAAAGACCCGCACAGCCTGTTTGCGTTGGGCCTCGGTCTCCGCATCAATGAGATCGGCCAACCCTTCGACCTGCGCGAGGTCAAGACAACCGTTTTCCAGCGCGCGCCGGGTAAAATCACCAGGGCCGGCTGGCACTGCGCCCAACGACGCTAATCGGGAATTTACGGCAGCGATGATCGCAGTGCTGCCATGGCAATGCAGTTCGATGACATCTTCGCCGGTAAAACTGTGACCGCGCGCAAACCGAAGCACCAAGGCTTCGTCCAGCAGGACACCGTCGGCATCAACCAGACGACGCAATCCACGTTTTTCCGGTACGTTTGCCATCAGGCCAGATGCGACAGTGACCGCATCTGGTCCCGAAATACGGATCACGGATACGCCTGCCCTCCCCGGTGCGGACGCCAAGGCGAAGATCGTATCCATATATAACCCCTTGATAAGGCTACGTATTCATCGAATCAAAGAAGTCCGAGTTCGTCTTTGTCTGCTTCAACTTGCCAATCAGGAATTCGATGGCATCCGTGGTGCCCATCGGATTCAGGATGCGGCGCAGGACATAGGTTTTCGCCAAATCTGACTTTTCGACCAACAGCTCTTCCTTGCGGGTGCCGGATTTGAGGATATCCATCGCAGGGAACACGCGCTTGTCTGCAACCTTGCGGTCCAGCACGATTTCCGAGTTACCCGTGCCCTTGAATTCTTCAAAGATCACTTCGTCCATCCGGCTACCGGTATCGATCAGCGCGGTTGCGATGATGGTCAGCGACCCACCCTCTTCGATATTGCGGGCAGCACCAAAGAAACGTTTGGGGCGTTGCAATGCGTTGGCGTCCACACCACCCGTCAGCACTTTGCCGGACGACGGCACGGTCGTGTTGAATGCACGGCCCAGGCGCGTGATCGAATCCAGCAGGATAACCACGTCGCGCTTGTGCTCGACCAGGCGCTTGGCCTTTTCGATCACCATTTCAGACACGGCAACGTGGCGCGTCGCAGGTTCGTCGAATGTCGAAGATACAACCTCGCCTTTGACGGACCGCTGCATGTCGGTAACTTCTTCGGGGCGTTCGTCGATCAGCAGAACGATCAGATAGCACTCTGGATGATTGCGTTCGATCGAATGGGCGATGTTCTGCAACAGCACCGTCTTACCCGTGCGCGGCGGTGCCACGATCAGCGATCGTTGCCCTTTGCCGATGGGTGACACCAGGTCGATGATCCGCGCCGACCGATCCTTCTTGTCGTGCTCGCTGTCGACTTCCATCTTCAGGCGCTCGTCAGGATACAGTGGCGTCAGGTTGTCGAATGCAACCTTGTGCTTGGTCTTTTCGGGGTCTTCAAAATTGATCTTTTCGACCGTCTTCAGCGCAAAGTAGCGCTCGTTGTCATTGGGCTCTTTCATCGTGCCCTCGACGGTGTCGCCGGTGCGCAGCGAATACTGACGGATCATCTCGGGCGAGACATAGATATCATCGGGACCCGGCAGATAGTTTGCCTCGGGCGACCGCAGAAACCCGAAACCGTCCTGCAAAACCTCCAGCACGCCGTCGCCGCCGATCAACCACTCCTCGTCAGCCCGTTCGCGCAGAATGGCGAACATCATGTCGCCCTTGCGCATGGTGGATGCGTTCTCGATCTCAAGCTCTTCTGCCATGGACAACAGGTCCTTGGGGCTTTGTGCCTTGAGATCGGCGAGGTTCAGACGGTGTTCGGACATGTGCAAGGTTCCAGACGCCAGCGCACTGGCGTTTCAAAAAGATCAAACTGGGAAAGCGGGATGCCCGGACGGGCGCGCTGCGCGGCAGTTAAGCGCAGCACCCCGAAAAGTCAACGCAGATCAGAACGGGCGAACGATCACTGCGACCACCGCTACGATCATCAGGATCGTCGGCGCCTCGTTTGCGATCCGGTAGGTCTTGCCGGACCGGGTATTGGTGCCGGCTGCAAATTCCTTGCGACGGGCGGCCATCCACATATGCGCGACTGTCATGGCGATCACGGCCAACAGTTTTGCCCAACCCCAGACGGCACCGAAATCCAGGCCACCCATGCCGATCAGCAGGATCCCGCAAATCCATGCCGTGATCATGGCTGGATTCATGATCACGCGAAGCAGCTTTTCTTCCATTACCTTGAACGTCTGGTCCAGTTCCGACCCCACAGTTGCGCGTTCAGCGTGATAGACAAACAATCTTGGCAGATAGAATAGACCTGCCATCCAGGCAATGACGGCCATGATGTGCAGGGCTTTGATCCAGTCGTAGTAAGGCAAGAGCCAGTTCATTGGTTATCCTCGTCCAGTCTGCCCTACTCTTTCAATAATAAAGAAAGAAAAGAAAGATGATGTTTATGTAGGTTGCCAAGAATCTGGGGATCGATTTTTCATCAACATATTTATCCATAGACCAAGGACCGTTTTATCATAGGTCAAACTCAACGTAAGATCAGAAAAACATCTTAAAACAATAACATAACCAACGATCTTCGTTCAGTTTACACTTTCTCAAGACTTGACTCTCGCTTTTTAGGGACATTGTGCACAGCCCAAAGTTATCCCGTCCACATGAGGATGACCGCAACGAATCCCCCCAGTTGTCCCGGGTTCACCGCGCTGCGTCGACCACTCCTCGGCTGTTTGCCTCAGCTTGACGTTTCACCCAAAAATGTCCTTCAGTTATCCCCATGCCCGATGATTTGATCCTTGCCAGCGGTTCCACGATCCGCGCGACGCTCCTGCGGAATGCGGGTGTTTCCTTTGCAGTTGAAAAACCCCGTGTGGACGAGGATGCGATGCGTCTGTCGCTTCAGCACACGGGTGCGCCGCCGCGTGACATCGCCGATGCCCTGGCCGAGATGAAGGCCGCCAAGGTGTCGTCCCGCCATCCTGACGCCCTGGTGGTCGGCTGCGACCAGGTTCTCGCCTTTGGACAGGATGTGCTGGCAAAGCCCGAAACACCCGAACAGGCGCTTGAACAGTTGAAATCAATGCGCGGGCAGCGGCATCAATTGCTGTCCGCTGCCGTGATCTATCACGACAACGCGCCGCAATGGCGCCATGTCGGCGTGGTTCGCATGCACATGCGTGATGCCAGCGACGCCTATCTGGCCGATTATGTGCAACGCAATTGGGATGACATTCGCCATTGCGTGGGTGCCTACCAGCTCGAGGCAGAGGGGGTGCGGCTCTTTCATCGCATCGAGGGGAATTATTTCGATGTGCTCGGTCTGCCGCTGCTCGACCTCTTGTCTTATCTGACGCTGCGCGGGACACTGCCCGGATGACACATCCTGCCATTCCTCTTGCCGGTGTGATCGGTTTTCCAATCGGTCATTCCGCGTCGCCGCGCCTGCACAAATACTGGCTGAACCGCTACGGGATCGCCGGTGACTACGTCCCGCTGCAAGTGTCGGAAGGATCCTTGGAAACCGTAATCCGCGCGTTGCCGAAAATGGGTTTTGTCGGGGCCAATGTCACCATTCCGCACAAGACGTCGGTCTTGCAGATCGCGGATCACCTGAGCGACCGCGCGATCCTTGTCGGCGCCGCGAATACGCTGATCTTTCGCGCTGATGGCAAGATTCATGCCGACAACACTGACGGTTACGGTTTCATGGCCAACCTGAAACAGGGTGCACCGAACTGGTCGGCTGCATCCGGGCCCGCGCTGGTTCTGGGCGCAGGCGGTGCGGCGCGGGCGATTATCGTGGCGCTGGCCGATGCTGGTGTGCCGCAGATCCTGCTCGCCAACCGGACAAGGCCCAAGGCCGAGGCGCTGCGTGCCGAATTCGGCACCCGGATCAAGGTGGTCGATTGGGTGCAGGCCCAGGATGCCGTGGCCGAGGCGCATCTGATCGTCAACACCACCTCCTTGGGTATGACAGGCCAGCCTGACCTGAAGCTCTCTCTGGATGGTCTGTCCGCCGATACTGTCGTGACAGACATCGTTTACAAACCGCTGCGCACGCCCCTGCTGGAACAGGCAGCCGCGCGCGGCTGCGTCACGGTCGATGGGTTGGGCATGCTGTTGCATCAGGGCGTGCCCGGTTTCGAACGCTGGTTCGGCACACGGCCAGAGGTTGACGACGCCTTGCGCGCGGCCGTTCTGGGATGACCTATCTGCTTGGCCTGACCGGGTCGATCGGCATGGGCAAGAGCACGACCGCACAGATGTTTCGCGACGCCGGTGTGCCGGTCTGGGATGCAGATGCCAGCGTGCACGCGCTGTATGCTGCGGGCGGTGCTGCTGTTGCACCGATCGGCGCAGTTTTCCCCGACGCGATTTTGGATGGTGCAGTGTCCCGCCCTGCCCTGCGGACCATCATGCAGTCCGACGCAACCGCGCTGGACCGGGTGGAACGGATCGTTCATCCCCTCGTCGCGGCTGACCGGGCCGCGTTCATCGCTGCAAAAACGGACCCGTTGCTGGTGTTTGATATACCCCTGCTGTTCGAAGGTGGCGCCGAAGCCTGGCTGGACGGCACACTGGTCGTCACAGTCCCGCCTGACATCCAGGCAGAACGTGTTCTGGCGCGACCCGGCATGACGCAGGCGCAGTTTGACATGATCCGGTCGCGTCAGATGCCTGACGCAGAAAAATGTTCACGCGCTGATTTCGTGATCGAGACGCGCACACTGGACGACACACGCCAGGCTGTGCAAAACCTGATCCTGGATCTGACCGGGCCTGACCATGCGTGAAATCGTTCTAGACACTGAAACCACTGGATTCGAGCCTGCAGAGGGCGACCGGATCGTGGAAATCGGCGCAGTCGAGCTGATCAATCACATGCCGACCGGCCGGACCTATCACCAGTATATCAACCCGCAGCGCACGATGCCGCAGGCCGCGTTCGAGGTGCACGGTCTGGGCGACGATTTTCTGCGCGACAAGCCGGTTTTCAAGGATATCGCACAGGATTTCATCGATTTTGTGGGTGACTCGAAAATGGTGATCCACAACGCCAAGTTTGACATGAAATTCCTCAATGCCGAACTGGGCTGGTTGAACCGCCCGTTGCTGCCGATGGATCAGGCACTTGATACGCTCGACATCGCGCGTCGCCGGTTCCCCGGATCGCCTGCGTCACTCGATGCGCTGTGCCGCAGGTTCGGGATCGACAATTCGTCACGCACCTTGCACGGGGCGTTGCTGGACTCTGAAATTCTGGCAGAGGTCTATCTGGAATTGATCGGTGGCCGGCAACCCGATCTGGTGCTGCAAGGCAGAAGCAGCCAGAAAACCCAGACTTCTGAGCCAGGCGAATGGCGGGCCTACCCACGCGAAACACCCTTGCCGTCGCGCATCACGGATGCGGAAACCGCCGCCCATACTGCATTTGTTGACAGTCTGGGCGACGGCGCGCTTTGGAAAAAGCTGGCCTGACGGCTTAGTTGATCGGCGCTTTTTCGGCCTGGGATTTCTGGGCTTCCATGCGGGCGGCCAATTGGGCGCGATAAAGCGCCACGAAATCGATCTGTTCGAGGTTCAGCGCCTGAAAACCGCCTTCGCGCGTGGCATTGGCGACGATGTGGCGGATATAAGGGAACGTCAGGCGCGGGCATTCGATCAGCAGGAACGGATGCATCTGGTCCTCTGGCACGCCGGAAATCTGGAACACGCCGGCATATTCCAACTCGAGGATGAATAGCGGCTCACCGGCATCCTTGGTCTTGGACGTGATGTTCAGCTTGGTGATGACTTCGAACTGGTTGTCAGTCCCGCGCTTGCGGGCGTCGACGTTGACCTGAACCTGAATTTCCGGCGTCGCGTCGCCCTTGATCCCCTTTTGCGCAAGGATGTTTTCGAACGACAGGTCGCGCACGTATTGCGTGACGATGCGGTTGCTGACCTGCGGCGGTTGTTGGGGGGCGTCGGCGGCGGGTGTCGTTTCAGGCGTATCGGCCATGGAGTGTCTCCGTCAAATTAGGTTGGCGTGAGGCATAGCAGGGCGATGCCGCAGGCTCAATGCTGCGTCCAGCCGGACGGACGGTGCGTTGGTTTCTTGTCCTCGTCGACAGTGCTGTATTCGCCGTCGATCACCGTATCGTCGGGGCGGGGTGATTGATGTGGTGGCGTGCCCATCTGGAACCGCTGCACGTTCACACGCGCCTTGATCGCCAGAAAAACGCGGTGCCGGACGGACGGGATCAGCAAGAAAAAGCCGACGGCGTCGGTGAAAAACCCCGGTGTCAGCAGCAATGCACCCGCAAACAGGATCATCGCACCATTCGCCAGGGGTTCCGACGGGTCTGACAGTTGCGAAAACGACGATTGCAACCGGTTCAATTCACGCGCACCCTGCGATCTGACCAGCCAACTGCCCAAGATTGCTGTCAACAGGACGATCAGCAGTGTGGGCCACAGCCCGATAGCACCACCAACCTGGATGAAAAGGGCGATTTCGATCAGCGGGACGGCAATGAACGCCAGCAAAAGGTACATTTTCGGTCCTTTGGTCACAGGGGGCGGCCACAGGTGGACTTGGCCGCAACTGACACCTACATAAGTTCAGACCCAAAAGTTACCAGCCATCCGGCGGCAAGAGGACCAATATGAACGGACCCATTATCCAGCTACTCGTCCTTGCAGGCATCGCGATTTTCCTCGTGTTGCGTCTGCGCGGTGTGCTTGGCACCCGCGAAGGGTTTGAAAAACCGCCCGTCCCACTGGACAAGCCCGCACCGGCCAAGCGTGACTTTGAGGTGATCGAGGGCGGCCCTGACCGCGATATCATCGACCACGCCGATGAAGGTACGTCCACGGCGCTGGCCCTGGCCGAGATGAAACGCATCGACCCGTCGTTCAACGTGGGCGAGTTTCTGAGCGGTGCGCGTCAGGCCTATGAAATGATCCTGATGGCATTCGAACGCGGCGATCTGGACGAGGTAAAACCATTTATTTCCGAAGACATCGAAGCGGCCTTTACCTCGGTGATCCATGATCGCGCCGACAAGGGGCTGACCGTCGATGCAACATTCGTGGGTATCAGCGAGTTGAAGCTGCGCGACGCGACGTTCGATCAGTCCACCAAGGAAGCCGAGCTGACGATCCGCTTTGGCGGTGAACTGGCCTATGTCGTGCGCGATCATGGCGGCGACATCGTCGATGGTGATCCCAACGCGATCAAAAAGCAAAAGGACGTCTGGACCTTTGCGCGCGTGATGGACAGTGGCGATCCCAACTGGCGCCTTGTCGCAACGGAATGATGGCGAAACCGGCGTGGGCGCTGTCGGCGTTCCTGGCCTGGACGGGGACGGTTATGGCAGAACCGACTTACACGATCCTCGACTTCGGTGACCTGAACGGCTGGGACGACGATGACCACGCCGCCGCATTGGAGGTTTTCACGAACACCTGCGGCGATATCGACCGGACCGACTGGCAGCGGCTGTGTGCCTTTGCAAAGGACGGTCCGGCCGCGCGCGATTTCTTTGAGACGTTTTTCAAGCCCGTTCTGATCGAGGACGGTACGCCGATGCTGTTTACCGGATACTTCGAGCCGGAAATACGCGGTGCGCTGCAACCGTCCGAGACCTATCGCTATCCGATTTACGCGCTGCCCGGTGATGGATTGGAAGGCATCTATTCACGCCGCGAGATCGAAGAGGACCTGCCCTTCGCGGGTCAGGGGCTGGAAATCGCGTGGCTGGCTGATCCGGTCGATCTGTTTTTTCTACAGGTGCAGGGGTCAGGGCGCATCCGTCTGCCTGATGGTGGCATCATCCGCGTGGGATACGCTGGCAAGAACGGGCGCGATTATACCTCGGTCGGCATGGCCCTCGTTGAACGTGGCGAATTCACGCTGGATCAGGTATCTGCCCCGACGATCCGTCAGTGGGTGCGCGATAACCCGGTCGAGGGCCGCAACCTGCTGTGGTTGAACGATTCATACGTTTTCTTTCGCGAGGTGAACGAGGTGCCTGCTGATCTTGGCCCGCTTGGTGCCATGAACCGGTCGATCACCACGGGACGCAGCATCGCGGTCGATCCCAGCATCACGATACTGGGCGCGCCTGTCTGGATCGAAAAGCAGGGCCGTGACCCGATCAATCGGCTGATGATCGCACAGGACACCGGGTCCGCGATCAAGGGTGCGCAGCGTGCGGACATTTTCTACGGCACTGGCGATGCAGCAGGTGCGGCGGCTGGTGCTATCAAGGACGGTGGCCGCATGGTCGTCCTTATGCCCATCGACTACGCCCTGTCCAAGACAGAGCCACGGGTCAGTTTCTGATGCGCCGCCCGCGCCACCTGTCACCCGAAGAGCGCGCGATCTGGGATCATGTCGCAAGGCAGGCGCAACCGCTGAATCCGAAAAAACCCAAACCCGCTCCGGAGGCAAAGGCCCCACCCAAACGCCCGCCCAGCGTCGTGCCTCAGCGCGATTTGCCTGATTTCACCGTCGGGATGACAGCCGACGTGACACGCCCCAACGACATTCTGCCGCCACTGCGCGAACGCCTGCAACGCGCGCCCATCCAGATGGACGCCAAGAATTTCATGCGGATGAAATCGGGTAAGCTAAAGCCTGAAGGCCGTCTGGACCTGCACGGCATGTATCGGGACGAAGCCTATCCCGAACTGATCGCGTTCATTCTCAATGCTCAGGCAGCGGGCAAGCGGCTGGTGCTGGTGATTACGGGCAAGGGGAAATCCAGCGACGACTGGGCCGGCGGGCGCGGTGTGTTGCGCCGTCAGGTGCCGCAGTGGCTGCAACTGCCGCCCATTGGTCCCGCAGTGCTGGAGGTGCGTCCAGCGCATCTGAAACACGGTGGGGACGGGGCCTATTACGTATATCTACGTCGTCGCAAGTGATGCGCGGGCGCGGGTGACGCCCAGTGTGGCCATGGCCGCCGCGATCAGAAAAAACACAAGATAGCCGATCATTTGTGCGGGGAAATCGACGCCCCAGTCGATCAGATACCCCGAGACGCCCGGCCCGATGGCCGATCCGAACACCATAATGGCGGCCGCTGCCGCCTTGATCGCGCCGATGTGGCGCGTGCCGTAGAATTCCGCCCAGAACGCGCCGGGCAGGGTGGACTGCAGGCCTTGACCAATCCCCAGCACAGCCATGCCCAACGCGGCAATCGGGATCGACGGCGCAAGCGCGATGATGCCAAAGGCCAGCGCAAAGGGCAGCATGTAGAACGGCACGATCCGGCCTGATCCAAACCGGTCGATGGCCCAGCCGGTCGCGAAATTCGATGCGATGCTGATGACTGTGAACAGGGGAAAAAGGGCGACGAAACCTGCCAGTGTCCAGCCTTTGACCTCGGTCAGGTGGACCTGCTGGAACCACAGCGCAGTGCCCCAGGCGGGTGGTCCCAGCAGGGCAGGGACCATCAACCAGAACAACGGATGCCGCAATACATCGGCGCGTGTCCAGTGCCGTCCGTGCATGCCGGCGGCCTGTTCATCCTTTGCCAGTGATTGTGGCGTGCGTTCCTGACGCAGCAACAGGCCCATCAGCGGGATTGTGACGACGACGATCACGCCTGCCACCACCCACAGTGTCCGCCAGTCTGTCGTGATCAGCAGGGCCACGAAAACAATCGGCAGCACGGCCTGACCGACGGAATAGCCCATGGATGCCACGGCCAGCGCCTTGCCACGGCCCGCCACGAACCAGCGCGCCATGGATACGGTGGCCAGATGACTGGACATGCCCTGCCCGAACAACCGCAGGAAAAAGATTGCCAGCACAAGCAGTGCAGCATTTGGCACGGCGGCCATGAAAAAACAGGCGGCTGCCAGCCCTGCAAAGACCAGCGTGCCGATGACACGCACCCTGAACCGGTCGACCAGCGTGCCGGCCCAGATCATCGTGATCGCAGACGCGGTGGTGCCCAGCGTGTATAGCCCGCCCCACTGCCCGTCCGTCAGGCCGAAATCGTCCATGATCCCGCCTGCAAACAGCGAGATAAAGAACGTCTGCCCATAGGACGACGTCAGCGTCAGGATGAAACCCGCCAGCAGGAACAACCAGTTGGTGCGAACAAAGGACACAAAATTCATGTGCCCTTCGTCGCGCCGCTAGATGAGAAAGAAAAGCCCTAAAGCACGTAACGCGACAGGTCGGTGCTGCGTGCCATTTCGCCAAGGTGCTTTTCGACAAAGGCTTCGTCGATCGCGATTTCCTCGCCGCCGCGGTCGGGTGCCGTAAAGGACAGATCCTCGAACACCCGTTCGATCACGGTATAGAGCCTGCGCGCACCGATGTTTTCAACGCTTTCGTTCACCTCTGCCGCGATCTTGGCCAATGCCGCGATGCCGTCGGTGGTGAATGTGACGGTCACATCCTCTGTTTTCATCAGGGCGGAATATTGCAGCGTCAGCGCATTGTCGGTTTCGGTCAGGATACGAACGAAATCGTCCTCAGTCAGGGCGCGCAATTCGACCCGGATCGGCAGGCGGCCCTGCAATTCGGGCAGCAGGTCGGACGGTTTGGCGACGTGGAATGCGCCTGATGCAATGAACAGAATGTGGTCGGTCTTGATCGGGCCGTGCTTGGTGCTGACGGTCGTGCCTTCGATCAGGGGCAGCAGGTCGCGCTGCACGCCCTCGCGTGATACATCGGCACCGCGTGCATCAGACTTGGCGCAGACCTTGTCGATTTCGTCCAGAAATACGATCCCGGATTGTTCGACCGCCTCCATCGCGGCCTTGGTGACGATTTCATCGTCTAGCAGTTTGTCCGCCTCTTCGGCGATCAGCGCGTCATAACTGTCGGCAACGCTGAGGCGTTTTTTCACCGTGCGACCGCCGCCCATTTTGCCGAACAGCTCGCCCAGGTTCATCATGCCGCCCATGCCGCCGGGCTGGCCGGGGATGTCCATACCGCCCAGCGGGTTCGACGTATCCTTCAGTTCCAGCTCGATCATCGTGTCGTCCAGCAGGCCGTCCTTCAGTTTCTTGCGGAACATCTCGCGCGTGCCTTCGCGCGCACCTTCGCCTGCGACGGCGTCGATCACGCGTTCCTCGGCGGCCTTGTGCGCGGATGCCTTGACGTCTTCGCGCATGTGTTCGCGGGTGTCGATGATGGCGGTATCGACCAGATCGCGGATGATCTGTTCCACGTCGCGCCCGACATAGCCGACCTCGGTGAATTTGGTGGCTTCAACCTTGATAAAGGGCGCGCGTGCCAGTTTCGCCAGACGGCGGCTGATTTCAGTTTTCCCGACGCCCGTCGGCCCGATCATCAGAATATTCTTGGGGTAGACCTCGTCGCGCAGATCGTCGCCCAACTGCTTGCGCCGCCAGCGGTTGCGCAGGGCCACGGCCACGGCGCGTTTGGCGTCATTCTGGCCGATGATATAACGGTCCAGTTCGGATACGATTTCGCGCGGTGTGAGGTCGGTCATAGTGGTCACTTTCCTTCTTGTGCCACTCAACTGGCAACCCGGACCCCTTTTGGCAAGGGGTCCGGATCGGGCGTCACTTTGCCAAGAAGTCGAGAACGGCCTGGTTCCATTCTGCGGCGTGGCTGACATTGCAGCCATGCGGTGCACCCTTGATCTCGTGCAGTTCACTCTGCGCAACCGCCTTGTGCGTGCGGTGGCCTGCTCCCTCGATCGGCACGATACCATCGTCGGTGCCGTGCAGGACAAGCGTGGGGACCGTGATCTTTTTCAAGTCATCGCGGAAATCCGTGGTCGCCCATGCCTTCATGCAACCGAGTGCCGCATCCTGAGAGGATTGTTTGCACAGAGTCAGCGCCTTTTGGCGTTCTTCTTCGGACACCTTCAACGCACCGTTGGCGGTAAAGAAATCACTGGTGAACCCGTCAAAGAACGCGTCGCGATCCCCGGTCAGGTTTTTCTCGAATTCATCTGCTGCGTCCTGCGTCAGCGGACCGTCGGGGTTGTCGTCGGTCTGCAGCAAGTAGGGCGGTACGGCAGAGGCAAACACCACGCTGCGCAACCGGCTTTCGCCATGGTTCGGAATAAACCGCGCGACTTCGCCACCGCCCATCGAAAAACCGATCAGCGTGGCGTCCTGTAGGTCCAGATCTTCCATGATGCCGTTCAGATCGGCGGCCAAGGTGTCGTAGTCGAACCCTGTGCCCGGCTTCTCGGACTGACCGAACCCACGACGGTCATAAGTGACGACGCGGTAGCCTGCGTCCTTGAGTGCGCCGACCTGATGTTCCCAGGCTTTGCCCGACAGCGGCCAGCCATGGATCAGAACGACGGGGCGGCCCGTGCCGCCGGTATCACTGACATTCAGTTTCATGGATTGTCCTTTCGTAATCCGTTTCAGCAGGACAATCCCCGAGCATTCCATCCAGTTCCGAAAAACCGGATCACGGATACCTCATGCGCTAGCCGCCGACGGTTTCCACGGTCAGGTTGCCGTTGGTGTAGACGCAGATGTCGGACGCAATCGCCATGGCGCGACGGGCGATCGCCTCTGCGTCCAGGTCGCTGTCCATTAAGGCGCGTCCTGCGGCCAGCGCGTAATTGCCGCCCGATCCGATGGCCGTCACGTCGTGTTCGGGTTCCAGCACGTCGCCCGCACCCGTGATGACAAACAGATCTGTACCGTCGCTGACGATCAGCATTGCTTCCAGCTTTTGCAGGTATTTGTCGGTGCGCCAGTCCTTGGCCAGTTCGACGCTTGCGCGTTGCAACTGACCCGGTGTTGCCTCCAGCTTTTTCTCCAGCCGTTCGAGCAGGGCAAAGGCATCGGCGGTCGATCCGGCAAAGCCTGCGACGACATCCGCACCCTTGACCTGCAGGCGGCGGACCTTGCGGGCGGTGCCCTTGATCACGGTCTGGCCCAGGCTGACCTGCCCGTCGCCCGCGATCACAACCTTGCCACCTTTGCGCACGCCTATGATCGTGGTGCCGTGCCAGCCGGGGAATTGATCGCTGTCCATGTCGCTATCCTGTCGCCATTTGCGTTGTGGCTTATATGGTCGGGCGGTCCGGGTGCGGCAACCCCGAGGCTTGCTTGCGCCGGGTGGCTGGGTCAGAATACTGTTATGGATCAACCGGGTGACGTCGTATTCTATCTGGATCCCGGGCTGCTAAACAGCGCGCGGGCGGGCAAGCATAATTTCATCGGTCTGGTCGCCAAATGCCTGACTGACGCCGGTTTGCGCGTCTTTTTTGAACCCAATACGCTGACGGCGCGCAATGCCTCGGCCCGGCGGCCCGGCTATTCGCTGTTTCACATGGATGAACCGACGCATCCGCGTGCCCTGACCCTGCGGCGCAATTATTTCTACCCGTTCTGGCAAATCGAAACATCGGCCCGGCGCTGGGAATGGGATGTGGCGCTGTCCCGTTTCGACAAGGCGCAGATCGACCGCAAGGAGGCGACACGCTTTTTCAATTTCTGGCGCAAGCGGCTGTATCCCGGTCTGGCCGAGGACAGCACGCGGCACGGACCGCTGTATATGCCGCTGCAGGGGATGGTGCGCGAACACCGGTCGTTCCAGTCATGCAGTCCGATCGAGATGATCAAACGCACTGCCGAACGGTTTCCCGACCGCGATGTGATCCTGACGCTGCACCCCAACGAGAGCTATACAAAGGACGATCACGCAGCGCTGCATCTAATCGAGGAGAAATACGACAACGTCAGCATCAGCGCCCGCCCGATGACCGCGATCCTGCCGGGCTGTTCTGCCGTCGTGACGCAGAATTCATCCGTTGCGCTGTCGGGCTTCCTGTTTCGCAAACCCGCCGTGATCTTTGCCCAGATCGATTTTCACCACATCGCCGGGAACGTGCCCAAGGACGGCGAGGACAAGGCGTTCAAGGCGATCACGCAATTCCCGGATTTCGAAGGCTACGTCTGGTGGTTCCTGCAACAGATGTCGATCAACGCAGGCAGACCCGAGGCCCCGGACAAGATCGCCACCACCCTGCGCCGCCACGGCTGGCCGGTGTGAGGGTGTCAGTGGTGTCGTCAAACAGGCAAATTTGATGAAGGAAGGTCCGGTATGTGGAGTTAGCGCCATTTCGCTGCGGCTGCTCCAAGGTGGGCACTGGGGCTGCTTGACTGGACGCCGATCCAATTGCCATGCGGAAGTGTAGAAACTTCCCGCAGAAGCTGAATTGTAGGCGTTTCCAGTTCCAAAGAAACAGCTATGATTATCTTATGGACACTATTGCACAGAACCTCTCGAATTGGCGTGCATCTCTCATGAAGAGCATTCCGGTTGCAGGTCTCATCGCCCGCGAACCCGACGTCTACAAATGGAAGGCTCCTTTTCGTTGTTGGTTATTGCGCGAGGCTGCATTTTGGCGGGCGACGGATCTTCTCACTCAGTCGTATGAGCTACACCAACAGGGTCACGGACTTGGCGCACGCATCCTATTGCGAAGCGGGTTTGAGACACTAGCTACGCTTATTTATCTAAACCAACTCATGCAAAAAGTCGCGGCCAGCGAGCTCGACTTTCACGAGTTCGGAAAGAAGACCAGCATCCTTCTTCTTGGCTCGCGCGACGGCTCGACCCAACACCAATCGCTGAATATCGTCACAATCCTGCAAAAATGCGACAAGCGGTATCCTGGCCTCGAAAAGCTATATGGCATCCTTTCAGAAAGCTCCCACCCAAATTATGAAGGCTTGCTGGCCGGTTATTCAAAGTTCGATCATGACGAATACGAAACATTCTTCTCAAACCGTTGGATGGAGACTTACGGAGGGTCATATCTTGGTTCAATTGAGCTATGCATGGCGACCTTCCAGCGCGAATACGACGATGTTTGGACAAGCCTGATGGAGAATCTGGAAAACTGGATCGTTGAAAACGACGACCGCTTAGAAGCAACGAAGAATACGGCAGCGTAGCCCTGAGGACCTTGTCTAGCTTGTTGCCATTCGCTGCCATGCAGAAAATCGGGAGAGGCCTCAGAGCCACCATCCCGCACCTAGAAATACAACCTGAGCCACG
This sequence comes from Loktanella gaetbuli, assembly GCF_020531945.1. Taxonomy (NCBI): domain Bacteria; kingdom Pseudomonadati; phylum Pseudomonadota; class Alphaproteobacteria; order Rhodobacterales; family Roseobacteraceae; genus Loktanella; species Loktanella gaetbuli. The sequence continues at coordinate 301,047 of NZ_JAJATZ010000003.1, read as the reverse complement.
AAAAAGGCCGCCCCGATGGGACGGCCTTTGATCATCACGCCAGTGGCGGAATTCAGATGGAGTCTTCGATCCAGCTTTGGATCGCGGCCTTGGGGGCGGCGCCGGCCTTGTTGGACACGACTTCGCCGTTCTTGAACACGAACAGCGCCGGGATGCCGCGCACGCCCATGGCGGCGGGGGAATTGGGGTTTTCGTCCACGTTGACCTTTACGATCTTCACGCGGCCTTCCATTTCGGCGGACAGCTCTTCCAGGGCTGGGCCGATCTGTTTGCAGGGGCCGCACCATTCGGCCCAGAAATCCACGACGACGGGGATATCGGACTGTTTGACTTCGGCATCGAACGTGGCGTCGGTAACGGCAAGGGTTGCCATGTTGGTCTCTCCTGGGATCAGTGTCAGGGACGGAACCTAGGAACGCGGCGTGCAGACGTCAAGCGACGCTCTGCCGCGACAGGGCATTCAAGGCCAGCCCAATCGGTACATCCATCAGGTTTGCGGCGGCGGTCCACAGGATCGCAGTGCGGATCTGGCGGTCGGGGTAGATCTGCGCGAGCGCATCGGCATAGGCCCCCAGCTGGCGCAGCAATCCTTCGGGCACCTGATCTGCCGCGGCGGGCACAACGCGGTTCGTTTTGAAATCGACGGCCGTCACGGTGGTGTCGGTGACGATCAGGCGGTCGATGGTTCCGTTGATGCGGTGCCCGGACAGGCCCGGCAGGTTGGCCGTGATGCCGACCTCGGCCAGTGTTCTGTCAAACACATGCGCAAGCTCCGGCACGGACAAGAGCGTCAGCGCGTCGTTCACCAGACCATCGGTCGGCACGTCGTCCGCGCCGGGATAGGATGCCAACAGGCGTTCACCGATTACGCGGCGCTGATCTGCGGGATGGTCGGGCAGATGTTCCAGCAGCAGGTGCATCAATGTCCCGCGCATCTTGGCCACGTCGGCGTCATCCTCGGCCGGGTCACCGGGCACCACCTTGGCCCCGTCCATCTGCGACGGTGACAGCGTCCTTGGCCGCACGACAGCGGCAAGGGGGGCCAGGGCCAGCGGCGGATCGTCGGGTGCTGCGGTCTGTTCCGCATCAATGCGTTCGCCCGCCAGCCACGTGCCGTTGGACACGCGCTGGATCGCCAGATCACCGGCATGATCCATCGCGGCACCGGCCTGTTCCATGCCCTGCGCGACCAGATCGTACCAGCCGGTGTCGCCCTTGCCCGGATTGCCGGCAGAGCCGACGATCAGCCATTTTTCCGCCCGCGTCATCGCGACATACAGCAGCCGCAGACGTTCGCGCGCCTGCTTGTCCAGCACGTCCTGAACCTGTTCTTCCAGTGCGGGGGGCGTGTCGGGCTTGTTCGGTTTCCACAGCGGTGTCTTGCCCGGCAGGATGTCACCACGCAGGATTTCGGGGCGTTCCTTGGCGTCAGGCAGGATGACGATCGGGGCCTCCAGCCCCTTGGCCCCGTGGACGGTCATCACCCTGATCTGATCGCCCTGCGCATCGACCTGCCGCTTGATCGTCAGATCGTCGGCATCCATCCATCCGATGAACCCCGTCAGGCTGGGCACGCCGTCGCGTTCATAGGCCAAGGCCTGTGCCAGCAGCGCGTCGATGCCGTCCTCTGCCTCTGACCCCAGACGGGCCAGCAGTTTGCGCCGCCCGTCGTGGCGGATCAGCAGCCGCGCGATCAGGTCGTAGGGCCGCAAAAAGTCGGTATTCTGGCGTAGATCCCTGAGGATCGCGACCGTTTCCGGGTGGTTGTCGTCCGCGCGCAGCACCTGCCACAGCGTCTGACCCAAGCGTCGCGGTTGCGCGAGCGTATAGAGTTCCTGTTCCGACCAGCCGAACAGCGGTGATTTCAATGCCGCCGCCAGCGACAGATCGTCTTCTGGCAAGGCGAGGAACCGCAGCACAGCGCCAATGTCGCGCACGGCAAGTTCCGCGCCGACACGCAGCACGTCGGCACCCGCGATGGGCAGCTGCGCTGCCTTGCAGGCGCGGATTAGTTCGGGAAACAACAGGCCCTGACGGCTTTGTACCAGGATCAGGATGTCGCCTGCGCGCACGGGTCTGTGGTTGTAGGTGCCGGTATTGCCGATCTCGACCGGCAGATATTCGGTTGCCATCATCCGCTTGATCTGGCCGGCCACCCGTTCGGCCATGCGGACCATGTGGTGGCTTTCGCTAATTTCGTCGACGGGGTCGATCCAGCTGGCTCCGGCGTCCTGTTTTTCGACGGGTTCGACCAGTGGCCAAAGGTCGACACGTCCCGGCATATCCGCCTTGAACGCCAGATGCCGTACCTCGCCGCCCAATGCATCGGCCCGTTCCCGCACAAAGGTTTCATCCACCACCCGCAGGATCGCAGGTGCCGACCGGAACGAATGTTCCAGCGTGCTGACCGCCAGCGGGGCGTCACCTGCTGCCAAACCGGTTGCGAAATGACCGCGCATCCGTTGGAATTCCAGCGGATCGGCACCCTGAAACGAATAGATCGACTGTTTGACGTCGCCCACGACGAAAATGGTGCGGCCTTCGTCGGCGCGTGCGCCCTGACCGCTGACCAGTTCGCGCGTCAGATGCTGGATCACATCCCATTGCAGTGGCGACGTATCCTGCGCCTCGTCCACCAGCAGGTGGTTCATGCCGCCGTCCAACCGAAACAGGACCCAATCCGCGACAACAGGGTCAGCCAGCAGGGCGCGGGCCTTGGCGATCAGGTCGTCGAAATCCAGCACGCCGCGTGTTGTTTTCGCTGTCCTGTAGGCATCGGTGAACAACACGCCAAAGCGGTTCAGCGCCAGCGATTTGTCGAATACCTGCAGCGACAGACGCGTGCCACGGGCGACCTCGACCTGTTCCATCAGCCCGTTCAGTGCATCGGTCAGATCGGGGTGGGCGGTGCGCAGGGCCTTGGTCGGAATGGCGTCAATCTTGGCCGCAAAGGGCGTTTTGGCGGCTGATCCGGTCAGCAAAACCTTTTCCAGGATGACCAGATCGGCAGGGCCGGGTGCGTGCAGGTCGATCCGGGCCAGCGCATCGGCGTTCTTGTTGTCCTGCGTGCCGCCGGCGCGCAGAACCCCGATCAGGTCACGGATGATTTCCCGCCCGTCAGCCCCCAGAATATCGGCGATCAGGCTGTCCAGCGTCACGTTATCCGGCAGGTCCAGCGTTGTGCGCAGATCATGTTCGTCCAGCGGCGTGGCAAAGTCATCGGCGCGCCCGGCGATATCCCGCACCAGATCATCCACGTCCGCACCCGTAAAATACCGCAGCATGTCAGCCACGATTGCGCGATGTTCCCCCTCGACCAGCGCATCCATGACCTCTGAGCGCATCAGCGCGGCAGATCGGTCGTCGATTTCACGAAAATCGGGACTGACCCCGGCCTCAAGAGGGAAACGCCGCAGGATGCTGGCGCAGAACGAATGGATCGTCTGAATCTTCAGACCGCCCGGCGTTTCGATGGCCGAGGCAAACAGCGTGCGGGCCCTGTTCAGATCGTGGTCACCGATGTCGGTTTCCACCCCAAGCGTGCGCAGTTCCGCCCGCAGATCGCTGTCGGGCAGCATGGCCCAGCCGCCCAGCCGTTTGAACAGGCGGTTCTGCATCTCGGCGGCGGCGGCCTTGGTATAGGTCAGGCACAGAATGTTCTGCGGGCTCACGCCTTCCAGCAGCAGGCGGGCCACGCGGTCGGTCAGCACGCGCGTCTTGCCGGATCCTGCGTTGGCCGACAGCCATGTCGATGCATGGGGGTCGGCGGCTGTGACCTGCCGTTGTGTCGCCTCGTCACGGATCATGTCAGCACCTCTGGTGTGGCAGGATCGCTGTCTGTCCATTCGCCACGGCGCGACAGATGATCGTAGTCGCCGTCGAACGTGACGCGCTGCGGTGCCCGCCGGGCGGTATAGGGCCAATCGTCCGACTGGCACATGGTCAGGAATTTTATCAGCTGCGCCCAGACAAGGTCCGGCGGGTGGTCGTCCAGCGGGGCTGCGACCTGCGGCATCCCGCGCTTGATCCCCAGAAATGCAGCGGCCTGCGTCTGACGCACCCCAACCGCGGCAAAGGCACCGCGCTCTATCATCGCGGCCTCCAGCAGCAGCTGTTTGTCGAATGCGGCCTGTTCCTTGGCCGTGGGCAGGGTTCCGGTCTTGTAGTCATAGATCAGGGCCCGCCCGTCGGGGGTGGCGTCGATCCGGTCTGCCTTGCCGTTCAGGATGATGTCAGGTCCGGGCACGGTGATTTCGCCCCATGTTTCCAGGGCAACCAGCGTGCCGTCCTTCTGGCGCATGGCCTCTTGTTGCAGAAAATCGGGTGCGATCTGGTCGAACAGGACACGCCATTGCAGGCGCACGGTGGGCCAGGGGCACATTTCGGCCAGCGTGTCGTCCGTAATCCTGCGCAACAGGTCGCGGGCGGCGGGGTCTGACGCATCGGGTCGCGCGCTGACAAACCGTTCGAGAATCTTGTGAAACACATCCCCCTTGAGTGCCGCATCCACATCGGCTGTCAGCGGTTTCAGCGCGGTCAGACCAAGGATCTTGCGCGCGTAGATCGCATAGGGATCACGGTAAAGCGTCTTGATCTGGGTGACAGACACTTTCCTTGGTCGTGCGCTGGCGGGTGGCATGGGTGCCGGGCGCGTCGCCCGGTCGATCGACACATCAGGTTGCGACAGACGTGCCGCGTGTCGCAGCCAGACGGCCCCCCGCGCGCGCATCTCGTCCAGCGCCTGCGGACCCTGCGCATCAGGCAATCCCGCCAGCAGGTTCGTCAGGCGATTGACCCAGCGCGACGGCACGGTTTCCGCATCCGCATCGCGGCGGGCGCGGGTGATCCAGACCTGTGGGGCGCAGATGGCCTGTTGGTAATCATGTGCCGACAGCCCGATCTGGCGCTCTGGCAGCAGCAGCCCGGCCTGCGCGCGCAACGTCCGGTTCAGCCAGGGATCGGGTTTGGGACTGGGTGGCCAGATGCCGTCGGTCATGCCGCCCAGGATGACCAGTTCGGCACCGCCGACACGCGCCTCGAGCGTGCCGAGGATCGTGATACCCGGATGGCCCGCATCGCGGTCGCGGACGGTCTTGGCCGCCATCAGCGCGCGAAACAGCGCTGCATAGTCGCGGTTGTCCATCGGGTTTCCGGCATCGGCATCTCTTGCGATAGCCGCCATGACGCCCTGCATCATGCGGCCTGCCGCCTTCTTGAACAACTCTCCGGTATCGCGCCCGTCTGGTCCCGCAGCGAGTAGTTCCGCAGCCGCCATGTGCTGTGCGAGGTGATCCGCGATCGGCAAGGTGCCGCAATGATCCAACGCGCTGATGACGCGCGCAACCCAGGCTGTCCAATCGTCCAGCCCGTCCTTTGGGTTGGACATGCTGCCGACCCATGCCGTCATGACCGCCGGCGTGACAACAGGCGGACCGCCACGGCGCAGATGCAGTTCCAGGTCGCGGGTCCACAAAAGGTGCTGACGACCCGCGACACTGCTGTTGGTCAGCGGGTGTTTGAGCAGGATCAGCAGGACCTCGGCGGTGATCGGCCTGCCAAAGGCGGTGACGATATGTTCCATGAACCGACCCGGCGGTGACAGGCCCAGCGGCAGGCCGCCGCTGTCGTCCGGCGTGATGTCCCAACGATCCAGTGCAGCGGTGACCTGCCGGGTCAACATCCGGTCCGGCGAAATCAGCGCCGCAGGCACGCCATCCGCCGCAGCCTGTCGCAGGCGCAGGGCAATGACCTCTGCTTCTGCGCGGGGGCTGTCGGCCTCGACCAATGTGACATCGGCCATGGCGGCGGGCAGGTCGGTCAGGGTTGCACCGTCGCGGCGCCATTGATCGGTCACGGGGGCCGGGCGTAGCGACAGCGATACAAGTGCCGCGCGCGCCGGGGCGGGCGGTGGCTGGTCGGTCCAGGGACGGACAAGGTCCGCTGAAAGGTCAAGGTCGCGCATCAGGCGGCGATAGCGATATTGCGGATGATCCTCGTGGGTCAGCGTGCCACCCATGCTGTCCCAGACATGCTGCGGCATGTCGAAATCATAGCCGGGCAGCACGACAGCCCCCTGCGGCAGTCTGGACACGGCCTGCATCAGCAGCCCGGTGGCACCGCGCGATCCGGTGGAACCTGCAACGATCACGGGATGGTCCGGCGGCTGCACCGCCCATAGGTCGATCAGGGACAGGATGTGCATACGCTGGCGGGCTGCCGCATCGGGTTGTGCGGCCTCTGCGGTGAAATAGGGCTCCAGCAACCTGAGGAATTTCAACGCCTGCTGCCAATGGCCGGACACATCGGTTACATCCAATTGGGTCAGGGTTTCGAAATCGACGCCTTCACCATGCATTTCGTCCATCAGCGCAGCCAGACTGTCCGACAGATCATAGAGTGCTGCACGCGGCAGGCCGGGGGTGGCATCAATCAGCTTTTCCACGGCGCGGGACAGTTCCAGCCTGCGGCGCAGGGGTGATACAGGCAGATCGGCTGACCCGATTTCTCCTTCGAATGCCAGGTCGGTGACCAGTTTGATCCGCGGCAGCAGTCGCGCCGGGCCAGCATCGAATGCGGCCCTGATCTGTCGCTGCATCCGGGCTGCGTTCACGTAGATCCGGATCTGTGACAGATCCGTGCTGCGTGCGGCCAACCCGCCGACAAAGGCCTGCGCAAAATCGACACCGGGGGCCAGCCCGAACAGCCTGGGGTGATCGCTGGGGTCAAACATCGTGCTCTTTCAACATGGCCTCGGCTTGCGGAATGCTCTCGGGGCGACCGACATCACAGATCAAGCCGTCCCAGACCAGACCATATAGACCGCCATGCGCGATCATCTGGTCCCAGATCACATTCAACGAAAAGGCCGGCACGCGCACGCCGTGAACCCGGTTCGTGCGCGTCAGCTGCAGGCCGGTATAGACATAGTCCTGACCACGGGTCAGCCGCCCGTCAGCCGCCCGGGCAAAATCGCCCGGCCCGCTGTGCCCACGCATCCGCGACGTCGGCACCAGCAGCAGCAGCGCCTCCATTGCGGGTGTCCAGCCAGCGCAAAGCGTTTGGACAGGGTTCGGGCCGCACCAGACGGCGTCGGTGTTCAGCGTGACAACCGGACCATCGCCCAAGAGTGGCAAAGCGTGGCGCAACCCGCCACCCGTTTCCAACAGCGCGACCTCGTCAGAAATTGCAACGCCGCGTCCGCGCAGGTGATCGTGGATCATCGCGCCCTTGTAATGGGCATTGACAACGCGCTTGCCGATACAAGGCACGTTCGTCAGGTCCAGCGCGTGATCCAGCAGGGTGCGTCCGGCGACTGTGATCAGCGGCTTGGGTCGCGTATCGGTCAGGGGGGCCATCCGGGTCCCCTTGCCAGCGGCGAACAGCAATGCGGCATAGGTCCGCGTCATGGGGCGACCGGGGCGGGAATGTCGCGCAGAACAATGTCGCGCAGTTCGGCCAGCGCAGGATGTCCAAGGTCGCGTAACAGTACTGACCAGACACGCGGCATCATCGTGGCATAGCGCCCCTTGCCGCCCGCGATCAGACGGCAGAACACACCCAGAATCCGCAAATTGCGCTGGGCACCCAGCACGGCAAGGCGCAACGCCATATCGTCTGCCGTCTCACCTGTCCCGCGGGCAAAACGCGCGGTTTCCCGTGCGATGATGTCAGCAGGCACGTCGCGGCGAATATCGGACAAGAGCGAGGCCAGATCATAGCCGCGCGGCGCAAGGCAGGCATCCTGGAAATCCAGCAGACCTACGCGGTCGCTGCCCGAGGCATGCGGACGCCAGATCAGGTTTTCCGCATGGAAATCCCGCAGCGCGATCCGGTCCGCCAGTGGTGCGTGGCGGGTCAATGCCTCTTGAACAGCGGCAACCAGCGGTGCGGGATCGGATCCGGCATAGAGTTCGGCCGTGATGGCGACCATCTGCCCGCCCCGTACCGGGTCGATCTGCGGCAACTCCAGTGGTGCAGCACCGTCAAGTTGGATCAGCACATCGGTTGCCGCATCATACAGGACCTGCTGATCTGCGGATGTTCGGGAAGCCATTTGCGCCAGGCTTTGTTGTCCGAGGTCGGACAAAAGCAGGAACCCTGCGGGATCGGCACTGATGATCCGGGGCGCGCAAAACCCATGATCCGTCAGATAGCGGGCAATCCGCACGAATTGCGTCGTATCCTCGCCTGTCGCCGGATCAGCGTCCATCAGGATCAGGCTGTCGCCCGCTGGTGCCGTCAGGCGTGCATAGGCGCGAGACGATGCATCGGCCGCGATGGGTTCTGCGATCCAGTCGGAAACCCCTGCATCGGTCAAAAAGCGGGTCAACATGGCCGAACGGTCAGTCATTCAACCAGCCCAGTTTCTGCTGCCACCGTTCGGGACCGGTCAGCGTGACGGTGTGGTGGTCGGTCTCGGCCTTGAAATGACAGGTCAGCGCATCACAGGGTGTTTCGGGCCCCAAGCGGTCGGGCCATTCGATCAGACAAATCGCATCTTCAAAGGCATCCTCCAGCCCCAGTTCCAGCACCTCGTCCGCGCTGGTCAGCCGATACAGGTCGCAGTGCCAGATTTCGGTTTCCCCGTCATCGTAGGTCTGTACCAGTGTAAACGTCGGAGAAGGCACATCCTCCATCCGGCGCAGCCTGTTGCGAATGAATGCGCGTGCAAATGTCGTCTTGCCAGCCCCGATATCACCGCTGAGCAGAAGTGTGTCACCACGATCCAGCGCAGCGGAAAATTGCGCGGCAAGCGCCTCGGTCTTTGCGAGGTCTGGCAGGGTGATCTGGGTGCAAAAGGTCGACATGCAACCAGAGTAATCGCCCCCACCTTGGCCGCAACCGGATTCAGCCGCGCGCGACCCGTTGTTTCACACTGTTCGTTTGCGTCACGCAGCCCATCGGTGGCTGGCCATCGGCGGGCAGGAATTTTACCATCGTCATCCCGGCGGGGATCGGATGCGCCTCGCAACGCAGACGGCGCCCGTTCACCAGGATGATGTCATCTGTGACAACCTCGCGCCGCGGGCCGAGCTGGCCGAATTTTTCGACCTTGCGCCAGAAATCCGAGGGTGCGCTGTGCGATTTCCAAAGGCGCAGCGCTGTTCGCAGATCCTGCAAGTCGAACGGATGGGTATTTTGGTCGCCCCACATCTGGGTGTAGGCTTGGTTTGTCATGATCAACGTGCTGGCATCGGAAAAAACCGCGATGGCATCGGGCAGCGTGTCCAGCACCGCCTGACCGGTTTCGATTTCGACGCGAAAACGCCGTGTCAGCGAGACTTCGGCGCTGATGTCCTCGAACAATATGGCGATGGCACCATCGGGGTGTGGACGGCCGGTCACGCGAAAAATCTGGCCATCCGGAAGGTCCCATCGGTCGGAATAGGCACCGTCCGTTGTCACCGCATCAAGGGCTGCAAACTGTTCGCGCCAGCCCGGATAATCCTTTGGTTCAGGAAGTTTGCGCATCTCGCGCAGCCGGTCCAGCAACGATTCCAGCGTCGGTCGGACGGTGACGAACTGAATGGGCAGACCGAACATGTCGACAAAGGCGGGATTGAACATCGTCAGTTTGCGGTCGCGGTCAAAGATCGCAAGCCCGGTGGACAGTTCCGCAAAGGTTTTCACGAGTGTCTGCCGAAAACCCTGCAACTCTCGCTCGGCGCGCATCGTGTCATTGGCGTCGGTTGCGAAAAACAACGTCGAACCGGGCAGGGGGGTTGCGGTGATGTCGAACCAATGCTCTGCCTCTTCGCCGTGCAGTTGCAATGACAGGCGTCGCGCGTGGGGTCCGCGGCACTCACTGTCGGGTACGGAGATTTCATTGAACAGTCGTTGTCCGGGCCAGATGCGACCTGCACCCGACGAATCCGGACGCGTCCGTTCCGCATAGGCCAGATAGGCAGCATTCGCCCAAATCAGTTCGCCACGCGAGTCCTCTTGCCAGATAAGTTGCGGTGTCTCGCGCAGGATGTCGCGCAGTTGGGTCAATTCCTTGTTCTGGATCGCGTGTTCCATTGCGGCGAAGCGGTCGCTTGCCTCTTCGGCCTCGGCCGCCTCGAGGCTGATGCGGGTCAAACCGTTTTCGTTCTTGATCTGGATACGGATCGTGTCGTCCTGTCCTGCCGGGACCTGTCGACTGTCATTCCAGTCCAGATCGCCCAACGTATCCTGCAGCGTCGGGAACTGGTCCCCGAGCACATGCAAAAGTGCCCCCAGATCGCCAAGTTTGTCGCGGTGGTCGCCGATCAGCGCGGACCCACTGGGCGATGCGTCGATCAATATATCCCGGTCGAACAGAAAAACGGGGGTCTGCGCGATCATGTTTGGCCGCAGCGGTACGGACGCAATTCCTGACGTTGATCGGACAAAGATTGATGCCGCTGTCAGGCCTGCCACGCAAAGGCAGGCCGCAACGAAAAGAAGGATATAATCATAGATCACGGTCAAGGCCCCCAGACGTATCTACCCAAAGACTGTCCGCCGGAGGTTAATGCCGCATTAACAGGCCCGATCAGGGCAGGAATGCGGGGTTTTTTCCCAGTGTCGGGCGGTGCGCCGGGCTGATATCGACGAGGGCGCGCATCGGCCAGGTGACAGTCACCACGGCACCGGATTCGGATTTGTTGGCGAATGTCAGGCTGGCACCAGACCGTTCCAGCAGTGTTTTCGCGATAAAGAGACCAAGCCCCATGCCGCTGTAGGCCGGACGTTTTTCGCCGTCGATTTCTGACCGCCTGCGTCGCACGTAGGGGTCGCCGATGCGACCGATGACCGATTGCGGAAACCCGTGCCCGTCGTCACTGATCATGACCCGCGCCTCGGTGGCCGACCAGTCGATGCGCACGAAGACTGCCTCTTGGGCAAAGTCGACGGCATTCTGGATCAGGTTGCGCAATCCGTGGATGATTTCGGGTTTGCGCTGGATCGTGGGCTGCGGGACGGAGCCGCCCTTGATGTCGAACAGAACCCTTGCCTTGCGGTCCAGATGCGGTTCGGCCGCCTCGCGGGCGACGGCCTCCAGCGGGGCGGTTTTCATCATCAGGTCGTCCTTGCCCGCGCGCCCCATCGATTGCAGGATCTCTCCGCAGCGGTCGGCTTGCGACCGGATCAGCATCACATCGTCGCGCAGGTCGGGGTTGCCACCCAGTTCCGCGACCAGTTCGGTGCTGACCAGTTTGATCGTGGCCAGTGGTGTGCCCAATTCATGCGCTGCCGCTGCGACAACACCGCCCAGGTCCGTCAATTTCTGTTCGCGTTCCAGGGCCAGCTGTGTTGCCAGCAACGCGTCGCCCATACTGTGCATTTCGGTTGTCACCCGCCGGGCGTAGATGCCCAGGAACATGACCCCGATCACCAATGACACCCAATAGCCAAAGCCAAAGAGCGGCGGCAGGATCAACAGCGAACCATCCGCCAACTGAAGTGGCAGGGACGTAAAGCTGATCAGCGTGATCATTCCGATCGCAAGCGCCCCGAGTGCGAGAAAACTCAGCAGGTGCAGGACCGTCGCCGCGATGGTGACCGGGGCTAGGATCAACAGGGCAAAGGGATTGTTCAGGCCACCTGTCAGATACAGCAGCAGACCCAGTTGCAGGATGTCGAATGCCAGCATGGCGCTGGCTTCGCGTTCGGACAGGCGTTTGTTCTGGGGAAAATACGCGTGGGTGGCGATATTGGCGATGGCGGCCACGCAGATCGTCGAAATGACCGGCGTCAGGGGCAATGTCAGCCCGTAAAGCTGGACCGCGACAAGGATCGCCACAACCTGACCGCCGACAGCCGCCCACCGCAACGTCAGCAGTGTCCGGAGCCGGACCCAGTTGCTGCGTTCGTGCTGTGCCAGCATCGATATGTCGTAACTCTCCATGATCGCCCTTAAATGTGATGCGTGTGCCCATTGTTATGGGCCGGTGGATAGGCAATCAATGCGACGCTTTTGAAAGGAGTCCTGATGAACCGCGCGATCGTCCTCGTTTCCGGTGCCGCCATTGCTGCAGTGGTAGGTGTGTCACTGTCCCTGACCTTCAACCGTGGTCAGGATCTGGCATCCTGTTTCAGCACCAACGCCGAAGGTGCCGACATTGGTGGACCATTCACGTTGGTCAATCAGGACGGGCAGACGGTCTCGGATGCGAATGTCATCACGGAACCGACGCTGGTCTATTTTGGATACGGGTTCTGCCCTGATGTCTGTCCCATCGACAATGCCCGCAACGTAGCTGCGGTGGATCTGCTGGCAGAACAGGGTGTGTCGGTCACGCCTGTGTTCATTTCCGTGGATCCTGCACGTGATACCCCCGAATTCATGGCCGACTACACTGCAAACATGCACCCCAAGATGATCGGGCTGACCGGAAGCGAGGCACAGGTCAAGGCTGCGGCGGATGCCTACAAGGTCTACTACGCACGCAACGGGGATGATCCTGACTACTACCTGGTGGACCATTCGGCATTTACCTACCTGATGCTGCCGGACACCGGTTTTGCGACGTTCTTTCGGCGCGACACACCGCCGCAGCAGATCGCCCAAGAGGTCAGTTGCGCCTTAACATAGATTGACGGCCTGCCGCGCGGTCCTATCTGTTGGGTAACAAGGCAAGGTATTGAAAATGAACAGCGACACACGCGATCTCGGCCCTGACCCGTCACTTTTGCTGGTGGATGATGACGAGGCTTTCGTCAAACGTCTTGCCAAGGCGATGGAAAAACGGGGGTTTGTCGTCGAAACGGCTGAATCCGTGGCTGAAGGCAAGGCAATCGCGTCTGCCCGGCCGCCTGCCTATGCAGTGGTTGACCTGCGGCTGGAGGACGGCAACGGCCTGGACGTGGTCGAGGTGCTGCGCGAACGCCGCCCGGAATCGCGGATCGTTGTCCTGACGGGCTATGGGGCCATCGCCACGGCAGTCGCCGCGGTCAAGATCGGTGCGACCGACTATCTGGCGAAACCCGCCGACGCGACGGATGTGACCAATGCCCTGCTGGCCGGACAGGACGAATTGCCGCCGCCGCCCGATAATCCGATGAGTGCTGATCGCGTGCGTTGGGAACATATCCAGCGCGTCTATGAATTGTGCGACCGCAACGTGTCTGAAACGGCGCGCAGGCTCAGTATGCACCGCCGGACGCTGCAACGGATCCTCGCAAAACGTAGCCCGCGCTAAAGGTCGAACCGCTTGCGGATGCGGTCGACACGGGTGCCGTCCCGCAGCGGAACATCGTTCAGCCTGTCGAAATCGACAAATCCCATCGCGGCATAATAGCGCAGACCACTGTCGTTATCCGCGCGGATCGTGGCGTCGATGGTGGCGATGCCTTCGGACAGGGCCTTGGCTCTGGTGGCGGCGAATAGCGCCCGGCCAATCCCCTTGCCCGCATGATCGCCCGATACGAAACTGGCGATGATCGCCCAGCCCTGCATCGCAGCATCACCCGGATCGGGCCGGGCAAGCATCTGAAATCCGCCGATTGTGCCGTCCATATCCGCGACATGCGTGCAGATCAGCGCCGGGCGCGTGATATAGTGTTGTCGCATCCCGTCCACATCGAACGGGGTTTGATGTGCGGTCGTGCCGCCCTTTGCGATGATCGGGTTCAACACATCGACCATCCCTCGTGCATCCGCTGACGTGGCCTGTCGGATCATCATTGCATCATCTCCAGCAAGGCGGCGTGTCGTTCGGTGAAATCGGCGCGCACGGCGACCGGCGGGCGCAAGGCGATGGTCAGCCCGTCGATCAGTTCGGGTTTCTGGCGGCCAAAGAACCTGTTGGCCTCGGCCACGTCGAACCCGGCAATCTGCACGGCCTCGGCCCATGCCGATACGCGGTCGGCGGCCTTGATCTGTTTCTTGACGCTGGTGGGCAGGGTTGCAGGCAGTCCGAACCGCAGGTGGATCGCAGCGGTCAAACGGCTGTCCAGCTCGCCATAGCCGGGGCCGATGGCGGCCTTGACCGGGCTGATCATGTCCCCGATCACGTATTCGGGCGCATCATGCAGCAGTGCCGCCAGCCGCCATTTCGCCGGCGCTTTGGGGTTCATGCGAGCAAACAGATCCTCGACCAGCAGCGAATGTTCGGCGACGGAATAGGCGAAATCACCCTGTGTCTGCCCGTTCCAGCGCGCGACAAAGGCCAATCCGTGGGCGATGTCCTCGACCTCGATATCGACGGGCGTGGGGTCCAACAGGTCAAGCCTGCGACCCGAGAGCATCCTTTGCCATGCGCGGGGCTGTTTCATCGTACTGTCATATCCGTTGGAAACCGGTCCAGATAGCGGGCCATGCGCGCCGCTGCGAGGGTATTGCGCAGGAACATCTTGCGCATCATCGGCGTATTTTTGGCAGGCGTTTGTGACACTGGTATCGGGGAATGGTCCGGAAAATGCACGGCCATGAACCGCGCCAGGTCGCGGGCATAGCGCGGTGGCAACTCCTGTGCCTTGTCCCGCCATGGTTTTGCGGGGCCGATGAAATGCGCGATGTTGACGGGGGCCATTGCGCCAAAAAGCCGTGCGCTCTTGGTCATTTGCCAGTTCCATACGGGCGAGAGTTCGGCCCAGTCACAATGAGCAGCCCAATTGAGAAGTGTCTGATCGTGCTGTCTGATCGCATCCGGATGGCGTCCGGCAAGGTCACGGATGCGCGCCGACAGATCAGCCTTGGCCCATTGGATCAAATCCAGCAGTAGCACGCCGCTGTTGAAATAGGGCGCGGGCGGCAGATTGATGGCGGTGAAATCCCCGCTGGCGCGCTGTGGCGTGCGCCATTGCATCGTATCACGCACAGCGCCGATCGCCCGTCCTCCTAGATCGAGGTGCATCAGCGCGTTGAAATCCCCGCCATCGACATGGATGTCGCTGTCCAGATAGAGCAATCGGTCATAGTCGGCTGTCAGCACATGCGGCAGCGCAAGGCGCAGATAAACGCTCTCACTGCGGCGGGCATCGCGCGGCAGGTCTGCGAATGCACCGTCGGTCGTCACCTTGACCAACCGCAGGCCATGGGCCGTCAAACTGTCCGGGATGGCCAGATCGTCCATGGTCACGATGCAGATGTCGAACTGGCGGTCGCGTTGCAGGTCGGCGATCTGCGTCGCTGCATGCAGCGCATAGGGCAAATATCCTGCATCACAGCAAAAAACGACCGCCCTGCGATGGGCGGCCGGTATCGAAAACGCTGCCGTGATCTGCGACATGGGGACCCTGACGGTGCAACGGGTGAACAGACTGTCCACGCAGTCAAAGGGCGATCACGTCGCGTTGTCAACGCGGTGACGTTGGTGGTATGGGGCGGCAACGCTTTTTTCCGCCAGGAGACGGACATGACCCAAGATTATATCGTCAAAGACATTTCACTTGCTGCCTATGGTCGCAAGGAACTGGACATCGCAGAAACGGAAATGCCGGGGCTGATGGCCCTGCGCGAGGAATATGGCGCGTCCAAGCCGCTTGCGGGTGCCCGCATCGTCGGATCGCTGCACATGACGATCCAGACCGCCGTTCTGATCGAAACGCTGGTTGCATTGGGTGCCGACGTGCGCTGGGCATCCTGCAACATCTTTTCCACGCAGGACCATGCTGCCGCCGCCATCGCGGAATCCGGCGTGCCTGTTTTCGCGATCAAGGGCCAAAGCCTGGAAGAGCATTGGGACTACCTGGACAAATCCTTCATGTTCCCCGAAGGCGCGAACATGATCCTGGACGATGGCGGCGACGCGACACTGTACGTTCTGCTGGGTGCCCGTGCCGAGGCAGGCGAGGACATCATCCCCGTCCCGCAATCCGAAGAAGAAGAAGTCATCAAGGCGCAGATCAAAAAGCGGATGGAAGCATCCCCCGGCTGGTTCACCAAGGTGAAGGCTGCGATCAAGGGCGTGTCCGAGGAAACCACCACAGGCGTTCACCGTCTGTATGACCTGCACAAGAACGGCCAGCTGCCGTTCCCCGCGATCAACGTGAACGATTCTGTCACCAAATCAAAGTTCGACAACAAGTACGGTTGCAAGGAATCGCTGGTCGACGGCATCCGCCGCGCCACCGACACCATGATGGCCGGCAAGGTCGCCGTCGTCTGTGGCTACGGCGACGTGGGCAAGGGGTCGGCTGCGTCGCTGCAGGGCGCTGGCGCACGCGTCAAGGTGACAGAGGTCGATCCGATCTGCGCACTGCAGGCGGCGATGGACGGTTTCGAGGTTGTCCTGCTCGAGGACGTGCTGGACAGCGCCGACATCTTTATCACCACCACCGGCAACCGCGACGTCATCCGCATCGAGCACATGCGCGAGATGAAGGACATGGCAATCGTCGGCAACATCGGCCATTTCGACAACGAAATTCAGGTTGCGGCGCTGAAAAACCACAAGTGGACAAACATCAAGGAACAGGTGGACATGATCGAAATGCCTTCGGGCAATCGTCTGATCCTGTTGTCCGAAGGCCGTTTGTTGAACCTTGGCAACGCAACCGGTCACCCGTCGTTTGTGATGTCCGCATCCTTTACCAATCAGGTGCTGGCGCAGATGGAACTGTGGACCAAGGGCGAGGAATACGCTCCCGGCGTCTACATCCTGCCCAAGCATCTGGACGAAAAGGTCGCCCGCCTGCACCTCAAGCGGATCGGCGTCAAACTGACAGAGCTGAAAAAGGAACAGGCGGACTATATCGGCGTCACCGTCGAAGGTCCGTTCAAGCCGGAACACTACCGCTACTGACCCCACGCGGCGGTGTATGCCTGATACCTGCGGCATCGCGGTCCTTGTGACTGCGGTGCCGCATTTGCATTCAGGGCCAGGCAACCCCACGCGCACCGACACAGATCGTCGTGAACGGCCCACGCCAAAGCCGGCCAGAACAGCCCTCTTTTTTCTTGTCCGATGACCTGACCTGACGTTAGCGTTACCGCGACGGCCAGAAAGGCTGCATGGCAATAAGGGGAACCCGATGGGAAAACGTGACGATCTGATCCAGAAATACGCCGAAGATCTGCGCAATGACTGCGGCATGGAGCCGGACATGGACCTGCTGACCAAGGTCACGATCGGCTGCGGTCCGTCGATTTACAACGCCGACGCAAGCACGGTCGCGGGCAGCGATCCAGAGGAATTGCAGCGCGTCGTGGATGGGTTCCTGAAGAAAAAGCTGGGCCTGCCGGACAGCCCTGACCTGATGGACGCCGTCAACAAGGCGATTGACACCTACGGTCGGTCAAACCGGAACAAATACCGGGCGGTGATCTACTATTTGCTGACGAAACATTTCGGCAAGGAAGCCGTTTACGGCTGAACGTGCGCGCGCGCCATATCTGGCGCGCGCCCTCATGCCAGCAGGATCAGCACCGCGCCCATGATGGCACAGCCGAAACTGGCATATCCCGCGTTTATCAGACCCAGTGACCATGGCCTGCCTTCGTAGCCCACGGTCAGGATCAGCCAAGGCGATATGATGAATGCGCCCAGACCGAACCCCGATGTCAGACCTTCGATGATCGTGTCGATCGCGGACAGCGCAAAAATGTGTCGCATCATCCCGGCCACCAGCAGGATCATCACGCCCGAGACTACATAGGGCCAGGGGTTTGCGCTGTTTACCGGTTTGCCATCCGCGCGCACAGCGACGCCTGCGGCCTTGATCCAGTATTTTGACAGCAATCCGTACCAGATCGCACCGAAAACAAATCCGGCAAAAGCCGCCCCGATCACATCTGCAAATCCCAACGCCACCCTCCTCCTGTCGAAAAAACCTGCCAGACCATCGCGCATCCGGCCAGTGTTTGCTTCTGCCGGCAACCGCGCCATCTAGCATGCAAAGCGTCCAGCGGGGTGACCACAATTGATAAAGGCTCTGTTGAACTGGTTTGTCGAGGATGGCGAAGCGATGCCGTGGCGATCCGTGACTGTCACGACGGCGGCTGTGGCGGGGCCCGCACTTGTTGCTGTGCCGCTGATCGGCAGTCCGGGTGCCATCGCATTCATCGCGGGACTGTCGGCGCATCTGGCTGCACGTGATCGCGGGATCGGCCCAGCCGCGTTGGTGACGCTGGTCCTGATGATGTCGGGGCTGTTGGTGTTGGGGGCACCGGTCATGGCACTGATCCTTGCCCCTTGCCTTGCGGTGATGATTGGGATCTGCGGGACGCACGGGATGGCGCAACCGGGGATGCGGGCGATGATCGTCTGGACCATTTTTACCAGCCCGATCCTGCCAGATGACCGGGATGCGGTGCTGGCGGCCATATTCATCGGCGGTATGGTCTGGGCGCTGGCGATCACATGGTGGTTCAAAGAGGACGCGACTGGTGACGCGGAAACAGCGCAAAGTCATCGTTATGCGCTGATCTTCGGGATGGGTCTGGGGATCGGTCTGATGCTGTCTGTCTACGTCGGTGGTCGGTATTTCGGTGAACACGGGTTCTGGTTTCCGCTGACCTTTGTCGTGCTGTGCGTCCCGCCGCACGGTAACCTGTTTTCCAAGACCCTGCGCCGCACCATCGGCACTGTTCTGGGCACGGCAATCGCGATCGCGGTCGCCGCAATATCCGAAGAGATGTGGTTGACCGTCGCCGTGGGCATGATCGCACTACCGATCGCCTTTCGGTTTTTGCCGCGCAACTATACGCTGTTCACGACCTTTCTGACGGTTGCCGTGCTGGAAATTCTGGCGCTTGTTTCGCAGGTCAGCGTGTTGGCGGTCGAACGTCTGGTCACAATGGCCGCGGCCGCAGCGATGACGGTGGTGCTGGGCGTGCTGGGCATCATCGTGCTGCGGTTGGTCAAACCGGATGCGCTGCGCGCGCTTCAGTCCGGAGAATGACCCGCGAGTTCGAGGACGATCTGCCATTCTGCATCACTGACGGGTTGCACGGACAGGCGCGAATTCTTGACCAGAACCATGTCGGGCAGCCGATCATCGCTCTTGATCTGGTCCAGCGTGACGGGGCGTGGCAGCCGTTTCAACGCGCGCACATCGACGCATTCCCATTTGCCATCCTGCGCCGTGCTGTCGGGGTGGGCCGTGGCGATGACCTCGACGATGCCAACGATTTCCAGCCCGGTCCGCGAGTGATAGAAAAACCCCGTATCGCCGATTGCCATCTGGCGCATGATGTTGCGGGCCTGATAATTGCGCACGCCGTCCCATTCACTGCCCGCCTGACCCAAGGCCGTCAGGTGATCCCAGCCAAACACGTCCGGTTCCGATTTGAACAGCCAGTGGGCCATGTCATTCCTCCTTGAGTGGGCGGGATAACAGTGTCTGCAATGCGGTTTCGACACTGATTTTCTGTGCACAAAGGCTAGCCACGATGGTGCAGACCGGCAGGTCGATGCCCCGCGCCTGACCCAGGTCCGTGACCGCGACCGAGGTGGCGGCCCCTTCGACCGTGGCAGCCGCATCGATTTGGTCACCAGCACCAAGTGCGAGGCCCCGACGATAATTTCGCGACAGCGTCGAGGTACAGGTCAGCGCCAGATCACCCAGACCGGATAGCCCGGTCAGCGTTTGCGGATCGGCCCCCAGCGCCCCTGCCAGTCGTTGCATTTCGGCAAAACCGCGGGTCATCAACGCAGCGCGGGCGCTGTCACCCAATCCCGCGCCAATCGCGACGCCGCAGGCAATGGCAATCACGTTTTTCAGTGCGCCACCCAGTTCGGCACCGATGGTGTCCGTGGTGCGATACAGACGCAGATTGGCCGTCGATAGTGTCTGTTGCAACGCCCGCCCGGCCGTATCGTCGGCACAGGCCAGCGTCAGTGCGGTCGGCAGGCCCGCCGCGATATCATCGGCAAAGGACGGCCCGGTCAGGATCGCCGCGGTGGCATCGGGCAAGGTCGCGGAAATGCTGGCGACCGGTCCCGTCAGGGTTTCAAGGTCGATCCCCTTGCAGCAGGCCACGATCCGCTTGTTTGCCAACTGGTCGTGATGTGTCTCTAGCACGCGACGCAGGCTCTGTGCGGGAACGGCCATCAGGACGCATTCCGCTGACTGTAGCTGCGTCGCGTCATCGGTGATCAACACGTTGGCGGGAATTGCCACGTCCAGTTTCGGACTGCGGCGGGTCTGGTCCATGCCCCGGAGGTCACGCGCCAACAGCGTGACTGCCCGCCCGTCCCGTGCCAGCGAAATCGCCAGCGCGGTGCCGAATGCGCCAGCCCCTACAACAGCGATCATGCCTTTGCCCCCTTCTTGCCCGATCCCAGCATCGCCGGTGCGGTGTCATCCAGCGGCCAGCGCGGTCGTGCGCCCAGCGTCAGATCATCCTGTTCGCCTGCTGCAAAGCGCGTCAGCCCTGCGTAGGCTATCATGGCAGCATTGTCGGTGCACAGCGCCAGCGGCGGGGCCAGAAACGCCGTATTGCGCCGCGTGCACAAGTCAGTCAGCGCGGTGCGGATCGCCATGTTCGCAGCGACCCCGCCCGCAACGGCAAGCGTGGGTGTGACCGGGTTCAGCGCAAGATACAGGTCCAGCGCGCGTGCGGTTTTCGCCGTCAGCACATCAGTCACCGCAGCCTGAAATCCGGCGGCAAGGTCGGCCTGATCTGTCCGATTGAGTGTCTGTTCCGGACCGATCACGCCGTCACGCGCCCGCAAAAGGGCGGTTTTCAACCCGGAAAAGGACATGTCGCAGTCGTCCCGATCAAGCAAGGGTCGTGGCAGCTTGAACCGTTTGGGGTCGCCCGTTTTCGCCGCGGCCTCGACCGAAGGGCCGCCGGGTTGCGGCAGGGCCAGCAGGCGGGCGGTCTTGTCGAACGCCTCGCCCGGGGCGTCGTCGATGGTGCCGCCGATCCGTTCGAAACGGTCGCGGTCATGCGCGATCAGGAACTGGCAATGTCCGCCGGACACCAGCAGCATCAGATAGGGAAACGGCACCGCGTCCGTCAGGCGCGGCGTCAGCGCGTGACCTGCCAGATGGTTGACCCCGATCAGTGGCAGGCCGGTCGCAGCCGCCAGACCCTTGGCGCACATCACGCCAGACAGCACGCCGCCAATCAGACCGGGACCCGCTGTCACGGCAATGGCGTCGCAGTCCAACAGGGCCAGTCCTGCATTTGAGAGTGCGTCAGCCACGCAATGGTCGACCTTTTCCGCGTGGGCGCGGGCCGCGATTTCGGGCACGACACCGCCAAAATCGGCGTGCAGGGCGGTTTGACCAAAGACGATGGACGACAGCACGGTCGCGTCATCGGCCGTGCCGCGCACCACGGCGGCGGCGGTATCGTCGCAGCTGCTCTCAATGCCGAGGATCGTCAGGGGTCGGGACATGGGGTGCCTGTTGCGCTTGGTCCGGTCGCAGGTAACACTTGGCAACGGTTCTCACAATAACGGCGCGCCATGGACCCCATTCTGATCATCAGCCGTCCTGCGCCAAAGGGGACTGCCTTTGTAGCGCAGCTGACAGCCATGCTGGACAGGCAGCCCGGCGTGATCATGGCACCTGCCTTTGACATCGTGCCGACCGGTGCGCCTGTGCCCAAGGACGGCGGGGTGATCTTTACGTCGGCGAACGCGGTCGCCTTTGCTCCGCTTGGGATGGGACGCAAGGCCTGGTGTGTCGGGCAGGCCACGTCGCATGCGGCGCGGGCGCGGGGTTATCGCACGCTGGTGGCCGAGGGGGACGCCGCCGCGCTGATCGCGCTGATCCTGTCGCAGCGCCCGACCGGTCCGCTGTGGCATCTGGCAGGCGCGCATCGTCGTGGTGATGTAGGCGAAACGCTGCGCGATGCGGGCCTGACCTGCGAAACTGTCGTTCTCTATTCCCAGATTGCATTGCCGCCGCCCATTCCGTTGATTGATGCGGCAGCAGGGAACGCCCCGCTGATCGCGCCGGTGTTTTCGCCGCGCTCTGCCAGCATTCTTGCGTTGCCGGATCGACTTGCCCCGCTATTTGTTGTCGCAATGAGCAATGCGGTCGCCGATGCGGTGTCGGTCCACCGACCTGATGGGGTCGTGGTGGCCGCAGCGCCCGACACCCCGCATATGTTGGGGGCAACCCGCGCGCTTTGGTCTGAAATTGCCGGTACCGGCAACGCTTGAGACCTGCGCCATAGCAGGCTAACGTCGATTGGTGGCAGATTGCCGCGTTTCGAAGAACGAAGGGGAATGATGTGGCAAAGACACCGGCAAAGGGAAAATCCCTTGATCCCACATCAGCGACCACAGCCATGCCGCCCCCTTCGATTCCTGCGCCGCAAACGGAACGTGACCTGGCCGATGTGGACGCAGCTGTCGCTGTGACGGAACAGCCCCGACAGGCTGAAACCGCGCCAACCCCGCAGCCGCAGCAGACCGAAAAGCGGCGTCCGATTTTCCTGCCCATGGCGATGGGCGGGTTGGTTGCCGGTCTCATCGGCTACGGGATTGCCTGGACGCAAACCGGAATGGTGGCACCTGTTGCAGGTGGTGATGACAGCGTTCAGGTGCAGATCGATGCACTGCGCGACGACATCGCATCGCTGCCCGCCGCGTCACCCGCCCTTGACATGACCGGTCTGGAACAGACGGTTGCAGACATACAGGACCAACTGACCGCATTGCAGGACCAGTTTGCGGCCCTGCCAACGGGTGTTACCGACCCCGCCGCACCCATCGTGGGCGAGGCGGCGCAGGATGCGGCTGTGCAGGCCCTCAGCCAGCAGATCGCGGACCAGACCGCAGCGTTGCAGGCGCAGCGCGATGAATTGCAGTCCCAACTGGAGGCCATCCGCGCCGAGGCAGAGACCATTCAGGCAAACGCGATTGCAGGCGCGCGCACGGAAACCGCACGTGCCGCATTGGCCCGTATTCAGGGCGCCGTCGAAAGCGGCGCACCGATGGCCGCCGTTCTCGGCGATCTGGGGGAGGCGCTGGATGGGCCGGTGCCCGATGCCTTGTCAGCCGTCGCAGAAGAGGGTGTTCCGACGATGGAAGCCCTGCGCGAAGCCTACCCCGAGGCTGCCCGTGCAGCCCTGCAAGCGGCCCGCCAATCCGGCGAAGGAACGGAAACGGACGGGGGTCTGGGCGGGTTCCTGCGCAGTCAGCTGAACGTGCGGTCCACTGCCCCAAGAGAGGGCACATCCGCCGACGCCATCCTGAGCAGGGCCGAAGCGGCACTGCGGAGCGGACGCCTGAACGACGCCCTGGCCGAGGTTCAGACATTGCCCGAAACGCCACGCGCCGCGATGACCGACTGGATCACGCTGGCCGAACAGCGTGCAGCAGCCATTGACGCCGTCGAACAACTCGACACCAACCTGACCGCCAATTGAGGGCCTGACACATGATTTCGACACTCCTAAAAATCGCGGTCTTTGTTGTCATCGTTCTGGGTCTGACCTGGGGTGCCGTGCAACTGTTGGATATGCAGGGCGGCGCGATCCTGTCGATCGGCGGATACGAGGTGGCATTGAGCGCGCTTCAGATGGTCGTTGCCTTGGTGGCGCTGGTCGTGCTGGTCTGGATCGGGCTGAAACTGATCAAGCTCTTGGTTGCCGTGTTCCGTTTCCTTAACGGCGATCAGACCGCAATTTCGCGCCATTTCGATCGTAACCGCGAACGCAAGGGGTTCGAGGCCCTGTCAGAAGGTCTGTTCGCGCTGGCAGGCGGCGAAGGCCACTTGGCGATGACCAAGGCCAAACGTGCGGACAAATACCTGAACCGTCCCGACCTGACCACGCTTCTCAAGGCGCAGGCCGCCGAGATGACAGGTGACACCCGCACCGCAGAAGAAAGCTATCGCGCGCTGGTGGCAAAGGACGAAACCCGGTTTGTCGGTGTGCGCGGGTTGATGCAGCAAAAGCTGGCGGCAGGCGATACCGATACCGCCCTGGGTCTTGCCCGCAAGGCGTTTGAGATCAAACCGCAGCACGAGGGGGTTCAGGACACCCTGCTGAGGTTGCAGGCCGAAAAGGCGGATTGGGCCGGTGCCCGCGAAACGCTGGGGGCCAAACTGAAATCGGGTGCGCTGCCGCGTGATGTGCACAAGCGCCGTGATGCCGTTCTGGCCCTGTCAGAGGCCAAGGACATCATGGACGAAGGCCAGGACATGAAAGCACGTGAGGCGGCGATCGAGGCCAACCGCCTGTCGCCCGATCTGGTGCCCGCTGCGATCATGGCCGCACAGGCGCATCTGGAAAAATCAGAGCCGCGCAAGGCCGCCAAGATCCTGACAAAAACATGGGGTGTGACACCGCATCCCGATATCGCTGCCGCATTTGCCGAAATCGCGCCGGACGAAACACCGCAAGAACGTCTGAAACGTTTCCGTGCCCTGACCAAGCAGAAACCGGATCATCCCGAAACGCGGATGCTGTTGGCCGAGCTGAACATCGCGGCAGAGGATTTTCCGGCCGCCAAGCGCGCCTTGGGCCATCTGGTAACCGATGATCCGACCGGGCGCAGCCTGACACTGATGGCCGCAATCGAACGCGGACAGGGGTCCGACGACGCGGTGGTGCGCGGTTGGCTGACACGTGCGCTGACGGCACCGCGCGGGCCGCAGTGGATTTGCGAAAACTGTCAGCATATCCATGCGTCCTGGGGTCCGGTCTGTGACAACTGCGCCGCCTTTGATACGCTGGCCTGGAAACGCCCGCCAGCGGGCGAGGTCGCCATGCCGACAGGTACGGAAATGCTGCCGCTGATCGTTGGGCAAAAGCCGGCAGAAGCCAACCAGGTCGCGGTCAGCGAAGCAGAAGTGCTCGACCCGTTGCCTGCACCTGCCTCGGACAAAAAATAGGTCTTTCCTGACCGCCCATGGGGTGCTAGATCGCACCCCGGATGCCGCATTAGCTCAGTCGGTAGAGCACATCATTCGTAATGATGGGGTCGGGGGTTCGAATCCCTCATGCGGCACCACATCCCTGCATTTCAGATCGACGGCAACCGCCTTAGACGGTCTTGGCGCTGATGGAACCCTTGCGAAGTAGCTGTGCCGCCCATCTGACGGGTTGCGTCAGCCGCATGGATTTGCTGCGCATGACTGCGATGTATCGGGCGCGCAGTCGGCTGACCTGAGCTTGGCAATTTGATATGGCACCTCCCGGCGACATACGCCTCCTTTGGTCAGCCTGTCTTCATCCAGATATTCACGATTTCAACCCGCCCGTAAAAATGAAAGCGACGGCAAAGTGCATCGCGCCATGCGGGTTGCTGCCGATGTACGCAGATTGCTATCGCATAACTGCAGCCTTGTGATCTAAGAGGTCGGCAGAACCAGCAGGAGCCTTGCGGATGCGTCGGACTGTCATTTCATTCTTGGTGTTCATGTCTGCCACGCCCACGATCGCGGAAACCTACGCGATGATGCTGGGCAGTCGGCAGATCGGGACGCTGGAAACCAATGGGGCCAGCCTGCAGTCAACGCTGAACAACACGCCGCTGGGTGTTGCTGACGGCACGTTTCAGGCGTCGGTGACCAAGGTGCAACTGCCCGACGGCAGTACCGCCGAGCAGTATCTGGGCGTGAACCGTGGTGGCAAGACGCGTGATATCTCTGTCATCCGGCAGAATGGCCGCGTGGCAAATGTAACGATTGTGCCTGCCAATGACGCCACTGACCTGAGCGCGCCTGAAACGGTGCCTGCGGATGTTCTGTTTCCGTCAGAGCTGTTCGCCCGGCTGGAACGGGCAGGTGGCTGTCCTGCCCCGCTACAGATGTATGACGGGCGCCGTCTGGTGGCGATTTCCACGGCAAGTACCGAGACCGAAAACGGCCAGACAGTCTGCGACATGGATTACCGCGTCGCGGCTGGCAAAGGACATTTGTCACCGTTCAACTTCAAATCGCTGAACATGCAGCTGGCGTATGCGGGCGGCACGCTGGCGCGGGTGACGGTGTCGGCAGGTGGGTTCGACGTGTCGATGGTCCGGCAGTAGTTACAGACTGCGGCCGTCCAGATCTTCGACCAGTTCGAAAAATTCGAACACCAGCGGCATGTCGTCGGACCAGCCGCCGTTGCGCTTGAAATAATGGGTCTTTTCCGCGCGCCAGCCGTCCAGGGTGTAGCTGCTGCTTTCGGCCTCGGCCATGTCCAGGGTGACGTCACAGAACCGCACGTGTTCGACCCGAGTGGTGCGCAGGACCAGCGCGGGTGACCCGCCCCAGTTTGCTGCAATGTCGCAACGGCCCACGACGGGCATGGCATCTGGATCGTCCTTGAACTCGCGAAAGGGCGCGCAATTCGCCGATTTCTCGCCGCGTCGGACCAGGTCGATCTGTTGCTGGCATTCCGCCTTGGAATTGCCGAACCGAAACGTGCCCGCACCGGGGTAAATGTCGTTGAGGTCGACAATGGCGTCGTAGTCGTCGTCGGTCATGGCAGTCCTGACTATTTCAAAACGAGGGGAAAGCGCCGGGCAACGCGGATGTCGTTACCGGCTCAACCCGCCCCGCAGGGTCGGCACGTCGAGGGCTGAGAAACCGTAGTGGCGCAGCCAGCGCAGGTCGGAATCAAAGAACGCGCGCAGGTCGGGGATTCCGTATTTCAGCATTGCGATGCGGTCGATTCCCATGCCGAATGCAAAGCCCTGCCACTGGGTCGGGTCGACGCCAGCGGCCTGCAGCACCTTGGGGTGGACCATGCCGGACCCGAGGATTTCAAGCCAGTCATCGCCCTCACCGACCTTGAGCGTGCCGCCTTCCCAAGAGCAGCGGATGTCGACCTCTGCCGAGGGTTCGGTGAACGGAAAGTGCGAGGCGCGGAACCGGATATCGACGTGGTCGACCTCGAAATAGGCCTTCACGAATTCCTCGAGCACCCATTTCAGGTTCGCCATGGAAATGTCCTTGTCGATGGCGAGGCCTTCGATCTGGTGGAACATCGGCGTGTGCGTCTGGTCGTAATCGGCACGGTACACGCGGCCAGGGCAGATGATGCGCGTGGGGGCGCCTGATGCCTCCATGCTGCGGATCTGTACGGGGCTGGTGTGGGTGCGCAGCACGGCGGGCGGGCGGTCATCGCCTTCGGCGCGGGACATATAGAACGTGTCCATTTCGGCGCGGGCGGGGTGATGGCCGGGGATGTTCAGCGCGTCAAAGTTATACCAGTCGGATTCGACCTGCGGACCTTCGGCAACGGCAAAACCCATGTCCGCGAAAATCGCGGTGACCTCTTCGGTGACCTGGCTGATGGGGTGGATGGTGCCCTGGCGCTGGTACCGGGTGGGCAGTGTCACATCCAGCCATTCGGTCTGTAGCCGAGCGTTCAGGGCCGCATCGCCGAGGGCGGCCTTTTTCGCGATCAGGGCGCTGTTGATTTCATCCTTGAGGGCGTTCAGCGCGGGACCAGCTGTCTGGCGTTCCTCTGGCGTCATCTTGCCCAGTTCGCGCATCTGAAGGCTGATTTCACCCTTTTTGCCAAGCGCCTGCACACGCAATGCTTCGAGCGTGGATTCATCACCTGCACCGGAAATAAGGTCCAGGTATTTCGCTTTCAGATCGGTCATGTTCGGTCCTTCCGGTGGTGGGCCTGTGCTATATCCTGCCAAGGCATGACGCAAGGTGGCCGAAAATCACCGGTTGGAAATTGTCGTCGCGCTAGCGCGTGGGCGGTTTGGTCGTTTCCGTGTACCGACTCGACTTGATCCTGCGCAGCGCGCGGGGCCTCGCGTCTGTCGGACGCTTTGGGGTTGGCTTGCACTTGGGCGGGCCGGCCAGAATGTTGCACAAGACGCGCCCTTCGAACGCGCGCAGGCTCGGTAGGCTTGTCTGGTATCCTGTGGGTGCCAGGTCGCTGGACCGAAGTTCCGGAAAAACCAGTGCCATCTCTTGCCGGAGTGCGGGACGCATGCTGGTGGACAAAAGATCGCCCAGAAACAGGCTTTCGGCCTCTACACCGTTTGCCAACAGGGTGATGTGCTCTTTGCACAGGATGTGGTGATAGGTCACCGTCGTCAGGTCGGTCGCAAAGTTTGCCATGTAGCCGACAAGTGAAACGGCAGGAACGAAACAATCGACATGGCCGTACAGCAATTCGGTTGCGGGGTGGCGGATCGCGACGCGATGTTGCTGTGACACGATCAAGTCACGAAACGGGGCCCTGCCGCCCATGGCCTCGCTGCTGATCCGAACGGGCACCAGTTTCTGGTAATGCGCTTCGCACAGGGCGTCGAGGTGAATGGTTTTGGCACCTGTCCACAGCACCGTGTGGTTTCTACCCTGCGTATCCAGAACGGTGTCGCCTGGCTGAATATTCTCGATCGCCCGGTTGCCGCTGGGCGTGGTGATCCGCGTACCCGCTAGGAAGCAGGGCACAAAGTCGGGCAGGATAAGGTCGGCTTCCGGATCGATGTTGAATGAAACATTGACCAGGGAAAGTGGCGGCAATCCTTCGGGTACGTAGAAATAGATCTGCCCATCGACTTCGAAGATCGAAATGGGCCGCGGAAAGAGTTCGATCCCCAGTGCGCTGATCAGTGAGACGCTGCCGCTGCCAATGTAATTGATCGTCGATTCCGTGGTCGATCCGTCCAGGATAAATCGTGCGATGCCATCGTCGGCGGAATTCAGAATGCCGTCTGCATCGTTGATGGTTGCACCCTGTGGTGGTCCGACCCCGTTCAGGACGTTGACGTTGGTGATACCGCCCAGGTTGAGTGATGCCAGAGTCCCGTCGTAGGGACGTACGGTGATTGCAGAAGCACCCATGACCATTCTCCTTACAATGTCGTTGATCACGACCCGGGGGAAGTCTAGCGCGCTTGGGGCAAGGTCTGTCCAGACACAACTTTGACGCGATTAATCCATAAATTTTAACTAATCGTAGAAATCATTGCATGGCGGTTGGTTAGGTCATTGTTTCCCAAATGGAAACTGATCACAATTTGTCGATGACAATTTCCCTGCCTAAAATGAATGCAGAAAAAGCGTCATTCCTTGTTGCCCGGTTGGGAAAACGAATCTTTTGAAAGAATTCCGATTATTGAAATCAGACATCGAAAACGAACAAAGCCGCCCCGATTTGGGGCGGCTTTGTCGCGTGCATCGGATGTATTGGCTTAGGCGGCCAATGCGTCCTTGGCTTTGTTCACGATCGCTTCGAATGCCTGCGGCTCGTTCACGGCCAGATCGGCCAGAACCTTGCGGTCGACTTCGATGCCAGCCAGCGACAGGCCGTTGATGAAACGCGAATAGGTCATCTGTTCGTCGATCGCGCGCACGCCGGCGTTGATACGCTGGATCCACAGGCTGCGGAAATTGCGCTTGCGGTTGTGACGGTCGCGGGTTGCATACTGCTGCGCCTTGTCGACAGCCTGCGTCGCGACCTTGAAGGTCGTGGAACGGCGGTCGTAATAACCCTTGGCTTTATCAAGGATTTTCTTGTGGCGACGGTGGGTGACGGGTCCGGATTTAACGCGCATGGTTGGTCCTCCTGATCAGCGTGCGTAGGGCATCATTGGCTTGATGATCTTTTCATCAGCCTTCGCGAGAACCGTGGTGCCACGGGCGTCGCGGATGAACTTCGTGCTCCGCTTGATCATGCCGTGGCGCTTGCCAGCCTGACCTGCCTTGATCCGGCCAGAGGCCGTGATCTTGAACCGCTTCTTGCAGCTCGATTTCGTCTTCATCTTCGGCATTTCCATCTCCTCATCGGGTGGTTGGACGCGCGACTCGGCATGCCATTCGGGCCGGACGCGCGGTAAGAGCGGGCCTTGTAGGACGGTGTTCAGGGTTTGGCAAGCGGGTTTAGAGGCCGAAACCCGCCAGAACCCGCATCACCACATCAGGCAAGGTTTCAAAGGTGTAGGCCCCGGGGCGATGACGTACCGCGTATCCAATCATGACAGCGGCAAGCATAATGATTATGGCAGGTGCACGCGGCACCCGCCCATCAACCATCGCCGAGATAATTGCCGGGATCGACAAGACTCCGAAAACGACGCCGCCCAGAAAAATCAGGTCGGTATCCATGTTTCATCCTCAATAAAATAACTGCAATGCCGCAGCCTATTCTGTATCGGAGCTGTGAATCAATCTTTCCTGGCAGGGGGCGACGCGCAGGATGTTCGTGGAACCCGGCGTATTGAAGGGCACACCGGCCGTAACGACGATCATGTCGTCTTCGGTTGCCATGCCCTCGCGCAGCGATGCGCGCACCGCTTCGATGACGGCATCCTTGAACCGGTCGACCTGACCGCTCAGCACGCTGTTGATCCCCCACATCAGGCACAGCTGACGCGCGGTGGTGATGTGATTGGTCAGGGCCAGGATCGGGACGCGGGGGCGTTCGCGTGCCACCAATGCTGCCGTGCTGCCCGTCTGCGAATAGCAGCAGATCGCCTTGATGTCGGATTTTTCCGCAATTTCGCGTGCGGCGGCCACGATTCCGTCAGCGACAGAGCTGCCAGAGGTTTTACGGCTGCTTTCGATGATTTCGGTATAGGTGGGGTCGGCCTCGACCTCAATTGCGACGTTGTCCATCGTGGTCACAGCCTCGATCGGGAACGAACCTGCGGCGGATTCGGCGGACAACATGATTGCGTCGGACCCTTCGTAGATGGCCGTTGCCACGTCGGATACCTCGGCGCGGGTCGGCATCGGGGAATCGATCATCGATTCCAGCATCTGCGTCGCGACGATCACCGGCTTGGCTGCGGCGCGGCATTTGCGAACCAGCTGTTTCTGGATCGGCGGCACGTTCTGCACGGGCAGTTCAACCCCCAGATCGCCACGGGCGACCATGATGCCGTCGCTGACGGCAAGGATATCGTCAAAGTTTTTGACGGCAGCGGGCTTTTCGATCTTGGACAGGATCTTGGCCCGGCCCTTGCACAGCGCGCGCGCCTCTTCCACGTCAGAGGGCC
Source organism: Loktanella gaetbuli (assembly GCF_020531945.1). Taxonomy (NCBI): domain Bacteria; kingdom Pseudomonadati; phylum Pseudomonadota; class Alphaproteobacteria; order Rhodobacterales; family Roseobacteraceae; genus Loktanella; species Loktanella gaetbuli. The sequence goes on along the minus strand of NZ_JAJATZ010000003.1, from coordinate 270,274 downwards.
GCTGGACGAACGACAGGGCCAGCCAGTCAACGCCCAGATCGCAGACGAATTCCAGATCCTTGCGATCCTTGTCCGACAGCGCGGCCAGAGGCAGCACCACGTCAGGCACGTTCACGCCCTTGCGGTTGGAAATCATACCGCCAACCAGAACCTCGGTATCAGCGAAATCACGGCCACAGTCCTTGACCCGCAGTTTGATCTTGCCGTCGTTGACCAGCAAATGGCTGCCGGGTTCCAGCGCGTCAAAGATTTCCTTGTGCGGCAGCTTTACGCGTGTCGCATCGCCTTCCTCATCCTTGAGATCCAGACGGAAGGATGCGCCGACCTCCAGCATTTCTTCGCCGTTCGCAAAAACGCCGACCCGCAATTTCGGACCCTGAAGGTCAGCGAGGATACCGATGGGGGAGCCCATGTCCTTTTCGATCTTGCGGATCGTGGCGTGACGCACGCGAATCTCGTCGTGGCTGCCGTGCGACATGTTCAGGCGGAACACGTCGGCACCGGCCTCGTGCAGCTTGCGGATCATTTCATAGTCGTCCGACGCAGGCCCGAGGGTGGCGACGATCTTGACGTTGCGATTACGTTTCATGTGTTGGTCCTTTTCACCGGCGGTGAGACGGGCGTTAGCGGTAACGCACTAGTTGGGCCGGTTATTGCGCAATTCCCTTCGCGCTACAACTAGACTAGGTGGGGTGACGAAAAAATGACGGTGCACATGACACAAGAATCCTACGATATCGTCGGTGCGGACCGGCCCGGACGCTGGATCGTGACCTGCGACCACGCAACCAACATCGTCCCCGACTGGATCCATGGCGGTGACCTGGGTCTGCCGGCGGCGGATATGAACCGGCATATCGCCTATGATATCGGGGCCGAAGGCGTCGCGAATGGTCTGGCGGCAGCGCTGGACAGTCCGATGATCGCAACTCGGTTTTCGCGACTGGTCATCGACCCCAACCGGGGCGAACAGGATCCCACGCTGCTGATGCGGCTGTATGACGGGACGGTTATCCCGGCCAACCGTGCCGCGGATAGCGCCGATCTGACCCAGCGGCTGGAACGGCTCTATCGGCCCTATCATGCGGCGGTGGCAGATCTGGTGGCTCAGCGCGACAATCCCGTGTTCTGCGCCATCCACAGTTTCACACCACAGCTCAAGGGGCGCGCGCCGCGACCTTGGGAAGTTGCGATCCTGTATGCCGATGACGCGCGGTTGGCGGCCCCATTGGTGCAGGCCTGCCGCGACGCCGGTTGGGTCACCGGTGACAACCAGCCCTATTCGGGCAATCTGCCGGGCGACAGCGTTGATCGCCATGCCCACCAGCATGGCATTCCCAACATTCTGATCGAGCTGCGGCACGATCTGATTACCACGCCGCAGGATCAGGCGTTGTGGGCCGGACGCCTCGCCCCCATCTTGAAACAGGTATTGGCCGACACCGGCCTATGACAGGAGGATTGATGATGGATGACGCAACCCGCACCGAAATCGAAGCGGCTGCCTTTCGGCGATTGCAGCAACACCTGATGCAGGACCGGCCTGACGCGCAGAACATCGACATGATGAATTTGGCTGGATTTTGCCGAAACTGCCTGTCCCGCTGGTATCAGGAGGCCGCGAACGAACGAGGTATCCCGATGACCAAGGACGAAGGCCGCGAGGCATTTTACGGGATGCCGTTCGATGAGTGGAAAGCGAAACACCAGACAGAGGCAAGCCCGGCGGCGCAGGCGGCCTTTGCAGACAGCCACAAGGACTGAACGTGAAAAGGGCGGCCACTATGGCCGCCCTTTTTTCGCGATGGTCGGGGGATCAGTCCTTGGACTTGTCCGCGCCCTCTTCGTTCTTCAGCTCGTGATGAACCGCCTCTTCGGGGCGTTCCTTCTGACGCTCGGTCGCCTCGACGGCCTTGTTGTCACCGGTCAGGTTGCTGTTCGTCGCACTCATGTCATTCTCCTCTTGTTGTTCGTTGGCTCAACGCAGGGGAACGGTTCAGGGTTCCATCCTGGTCGGACGCGGACCGGCAAATGGTTTGTTTGATTGGTGCTGCGGCGACATTCACGACCCGTGGCAGGGCGACGACATCCGGCATCAGACAGGGACAATCGACTGTCCACTGCAACATGCCATGGTGCGATTGCCTGCAAATTTTATGATCTGGTCGGGCTGAGAGGATTCGAACCTCCGACCCCCTGCTCCCGAAGCAGGTGCGCTACCAGGCTGCGCTACAGCCCGACCGTGGCGGCGTCGTAAACCCGCCACGGCGGTTTGACAAGACTATTCCGTGTCCTTGCGCCGCGGTTCCGCAACGGGCGGAACACGGCCCGGCAATCCGCGCAGATGGGGTTTGGGCCGGGCCGAAGGTGCATTGGGCGGCACCACCCGCGGGGACTCCTGGTGCGGTTCCATCTCGCGCGGGCGCGGTCGCAGGAATGTGCCCGTCTCGAACCGCAGGCGCATCCGCAGGTTCGGCGTTCCGCTGTTGTCGGACCGGCTTTCGCGCAGGACGATATACAGGCCACTGGCAATGATGATCGCCGCACCCAAAACGGTGCCGCCATCCGGCACCTCGTCAAAGAACAGCGCACCGAAAATCGCGGCCCAGATGATCTGGCTATACTGCATGGGGGCGACGATCACGGCCTCGCCTGCCTTGTAGGCCCCGATCACCAGCAGGCCGGCGAAAAAGGCAAAGGCGGATATCACGAACAGCATGCCCATATGTTCGACCGGCATCGGTTCATATACGAAGCCGAGTGCGGCGCCCATGACGACAAAGTTGCCCGCCATCGGATACAGCATCAGCACGACGGGGCGTTCGTCTGCCCCGATCTTGCGCACGATCAGGCCTGTCAGCGCGGCCCCGAATGCACCCAGCAATGCCGCAGCGTGACCCAGTTCCAGCGTCGTGCTGCCGGGCCGCAGCACCACCATCACACCGGCAAGGCCGACCAGAACCGCCATCCAGCGGCGCAGGCGCACCTGTTCGCCCAGAATCGGAATCGCAAGAATGGTAATCAGTAGCGGCGTGGCGAACAGGATCGCATAGACCTGTGCCAGCGGCAGCACGGAAAAGGCGTAGAAGACGCAAAACCCGGTGACGACGGCAGCCGCGGTCCGCAGCGCCATCCAAAAAGGGTGTTTTGGCAAAAGCGTGCCGGGTGTGGCGTCCTGCATCAGCTGAAAGGTCGCCAGCGGGAACGACAAGAGCACTGAAAAGAACACGATCTGGATCGGTGAATAATCCGCGCCAAGGATTTTGATGAAAACATCGTGCGTCGAAAAGATCGCATAGGCTGCCAGCGCCAGCAGCGCGCCTTTTGCATTCGGTGCCATGATAACGTCCTGCCTTGGAATAGCGTCAGTTCGACGGATGCGCGTTGATTTTGCGCGCGTCAAGTCCCGAAGCCGATCCGCGGCAGCCTGTTTTTCGGCTGCTCATTTACGCGCCAGCCGGGGCCGCCTGCGCTGCCACGGGCGCAAAAAAGGATGGCCCCGCTGCAAGAGCGGAGCCATCGGGATCGTTGGTCTGAATTACAGGCTGGCGTCGAGCGCGGCCAGAATCCGGTCACCCATCTGTGTGGTGCTGATGGGCGAACCGCCCTCTGGGCCCAGCAGGTCGGCGGTGCGTGCACCGTCGGCCAGCACGGTCTCGACCGCTGCCTCGAGGCGGTCGGCCTCTGCGCCCGCATCAAAGCTGTAGCGCAGCGCCATGGCGAACGACAGGATGCAGGCGATGGGGTTGGCCTTGCCCTGACCTGCGATGTCGGGGGCTGATCCGTGCACCGGTTCGTACAATGCCTTGGGGCGGCCGTTTGCCATGGGCAGACCCAGCGAGGCAGAGGGCAACATGCCCAGCGAACCGGTCAGCATGGCGGCTGCATCGGACAACAGGTCGCCGAACAGGTTGTCGGTGACGATCACGTCGAACTGCTTGGGGTTCCGCACCAGCTGCATGGCACCGTTGTCGGCATACATGTGCGACAGTTCCACGTCGCTGTATTCCTTTTCGTGGACTTCGGTCACGACCTGACGCCACAGCACGCCGGATTCCATCACATTGGCCTTTTCCATCGAACAGACCTTGTTGCCGCGACGGCGGGCCAGCTCGAACGCGGAACGCGCGACGCGGGCGATCTCGGATTCCGTGTAGCGCTGGGTGTTGATGCCGACGCGTTCGTTACCTTCGGTGTGGATCCCGCGCGGTTCGCCGAAATAGACACCAGAGGTCAGTTCGCGGACGATCATGATGTCGAGACCGGCGACGATATCGCGCTTGAGCGACGAGAAATCCGCCAGCGCATCGAAACACTGCGCGGGGCGCAGGTTGGAAAACAGGTCCATTTCCTTGCGCAGGCGCAGCAGGCCGCGTTCGGGCTTCAGGCTGAAATCCAGATCGTCGTATTTCGGCCCGCCGACGGCACCCAGCAGAACGGCGTCGACCTCTTGGGCGCGGGCCATCGTGTCGTCGTGCAGCGGCGTGCCGTGCTTGTCATAGGCGCACCCGCCCACCAGATCCTCGGACACATCAAACGGCATGTCGCGTTTGTCGCCGTACCAGGTGATGATGCGTTTCACCTCGTCCATGACTTCGGGGCCGATGCCGTCACCGGCGAGGATCAAGAGAGAGGGGTTCGACATGTCAGCGGTCCTTGTGACTAAAGGTTTGCGCGTGGCGTAAACCCAAGGACCGCCGGGATCAAGTCAGCGTGCAATATCGACCCAGACCATCCGGTGCGGTCCGGCGGCCGCGACAGCCTGGGCGAGGGGATCATCGCCCGTTGGCCAGACGACACCAGCACCCGTTACCGACCAGGTCGCGGCGGGCAGAACATAGGACACGCGCAGATTGCCGGGTCCGTCATCTGGCCAGTCGGCGGTGTCCAGCGCAGGATCGCCGGTATGGTCCGGGTTGGCCGCCGCCAGCCCACCGGGACTGTCCGGTGCGGGGTCGATGATGCGCGGATCGGCCAGAAAGGTCTGCATCGCCGCGCGATACCCGGCCCCGTCAGCGGGGTCGAGGTTGGCATTGCCGATGATGATGAAATCCAGCGGTGCATCGTGATCCAGGATATGGGCCCATAACCGCAACTCGTCCCGGTTGCGCAGGCCATTGCGATCCTCGGGCCCGTCGAAAACGGGCGGCGTCGCGCTGTAGGCCATCAGTGTCACAGGCCCGTCGGGTGCTGCGATCGGCACGATCCAGTGAGCTGTCGAGGACAGGCGCTGCACGGCCATGATGTCTGCTGACCCCAGCGGCCCCTCGGGCAGCGTCGCCCCCGGCAGGTCGCGCCACAGCATTGCGGACAGGTCCCGCACTTCACCTGTGATGATCGGATAACGCGACAGAACAGCGAGACCGCTGTCGCCCGGAAACCGGCCATAGCCCTGCGCGTCGCGCGCCTCGCCCAATGTGCCGTTCCCATCAAGGTCCAGACCTGTCGGCAGGCCCGTATTGGGTGCCAGTGCAAAGCGATGCGGGTAGTTCAAGCGCTGGGCGAGTGCTGCGAGGGTCAGACCATCGAGGTCATGGTCCACGTCCGTCAGCAGCAGAATATCGGCATCCGTGTCCAGCACGACTGCAGCCACAGCATCAATCTGTGGGTCGTCGCGTCCGAGGTCGCGAAGCAACAACCCCGGCCCGTCGCGACCCAAGGGCGCGGCAAAGGTGGCGATGCGCAGAGGTTCTGCCTGGGCAACCGTGGCCACCAGCCACAGGATCAGACCGGCAGCAAACCATTGGCAGCAGCGGCGGCGTATGCGCGTTTGCGCTGGGCATGGATCATCTGTGCCACCCGCGACAACGCGATCCCGCGCATCAACAAACTCGAAGGCAAGAATGCCCATGCGGCCACCATCCAGATCAGGGTCTGCGGATCGTTCAGCGCGATCGGAGTGGCATAGATCGTGATCAGCTTGCCAATCGCCGGGATTAGGAATGGCAGCAGAAAACCTAAGATAAGGTTAATCTGGCTGTCACGGTTCAGGCGCACTACCACATCGTCGCCAGCGGTGGGGTCGAACATGGGCAGATTGATCCAGACGTTGAAACTGTCGGTCCGACGCGGCCAGCGTTTGACCCGCAGCATCACGATGAACGTCGCAATCGACAGCAGCGACACGACATAGGCAAGTCCCGCTGCAACGCGCAGCGTTTCCATGACATGGGCGGGTGTGTCGTCGGTCATCATCAGTTGGATCAGGCGCACTGGCGAAAACGGCACGTCCATCGCGTTGCCGACCTGCTGTCCGATGACCTGCAACAGCATTGTCAGCGTGGACGGCGCCTCTTCGCCGCGCATGATCAGCGACAGGGTCAGAACGGTCACGAACAGGGCGGCAAAACGCAGGCGGTTGAACGGGGGGGCGCTGCGGAATTCGATAAAGCTGGGGCTGGCGGAACTGTATTCGACGACCGTGAAAATCGCGGCAAAAATGGCAACGAGGGCGACAACGGCCGAATTGCCGCCTGCGGGCTGCGGTAGAAACAGCGTCGGCGTCGCAATAAGCGCCAACACGCACAAAGCGCGCGCGAACGCCTTTAGCAGGGTCGTGTTCATCGACTGCTCGTCCTTGTTACGGCCAGGGGCGATACGATGCCGACCCTTTGTTCCGTTTTCGTGTCCCGCAAATGTGGCGGGCTGCCTCTTGATTGCCATAATTCTGCCCCTTTCATCCCGGTCGCACAAGCGCCTGAGATATATGAGGAAAGCCGTTGGCCGTTTTGGGGCAGGGGTGGTGCGGCTTTGCAACCCTTTTGTGGCGCTCGTGCGTCAGCCTTGGGTGTGACCACAAAATGATGGGGCCAGCTCGCGCCAGCCCCATACAGACAGTTTTACTCAATCAGTGTTGTTTTCAGACCCAAGGGCGCGACGTGGCGGCCTGTTCCTCGAACGCCTTGATGGATGCGGCCTTTTCCATGGTCAGACCGATGTCATCCAGACCGTTCATCAGGCAATGCTTCTTGAAGCTGTCGACCTCGAAGGTGAACACATCGCCGTCGGACGACGTGATGGTCTGCGCTTCCAGATCGATTTCGATCCGGGCGTTCGACCCTTTTTCGGCGTCTTTCATCAACACGTCGACCTGTTCCTGTGGCAGCACCACGGGCAGGATGCCGTTCTTGAAGCAATTGTTGTAAAAGATATCGGCGTAGCTGGGCGCGATCACGCAGCGGATTCCGAAATCCTTGATCGCCCAAGGTGCGTGTTCACGTGACGACCCACAGCCAAAGTTGTCGCCCGCCACCAGAATTTCGGCGTTGCGATACTGCGGTTTGTTCAGCACGAAATCGGGGATTTCGTCGCCATTGTCGTCATAGCGCATCTCGTCAAACAGGTTCACGCCCAGACCCGACCGCTTGATGGTCTTGAGGAACTGTTTGGGGATGATCATGTCGGTGTCGATGTTCACCAATGGCATGGGTGCCGCGATTCCGCTGAGTTTGTCGAACTTGTCCATTACATCATCTCCCGAACGTCGGTCAGTTTGCCAGTGATCGCGGCGGCGGCGGCCATGGCGGGCGACATCAGGTGTGTGCGTCCGCCGCGACCCTGCCGTCCCTCAAAGTTGCGGTTGGAGGTTGCCGCACAACGTTCGCCCGGTGCCAGCTGGTCCGGGTTCATCGCGAGGCACATGGAACATCCGGCCAGACGCCATTCGAAACCGGCCTCCTTGAAGATATCGGCCAGACCTTCTTCTTCGGCCTGCGCGCGGACCAGACCCGACCCGGGCACGACCATGGCGCGTTTCACAGCAATTTTCTTGCCCTTGAGGATCGCGGCAGCGGCACGCAGGTCCTCGATCCGGCCGTTGGTGCAGGACCCGATGAACACGGTGTCGATGGCGATATCGGACAGTGGTGTACCGGGCGTCAGGCCCATGTAATCAAGCGAGCGCTGCGCCGCGCCGACCTTGCCGCCATTGAAATCGGATGCGGCAGGCACGTTTGCGGTGATCGGCAGTACGTCCTCGGGCGATGTGCCCCAGGTCACAGATGGTGCGATGTCCTCACCCTTGAGTGTCACGACCTTGTCCCAATGGGCATCGTCGTCGGAATACAGGGTTTTCCACCACGCCAGCGCGGCTTCCCACTGTGCGCCCTTGGGGGCATGCGGGCGGCCCTGGCAATATGCGAACGTCTTTTCGTCGGGTGCAATGAGACCCGCGCGCGCGCCGCCTTCGATCGCCATGTTGCAGACGGTCATCCGGCCTTCCATCGACAGGTCGCGGATCGCCTCGCCACAGTATTCGATGACATAGCCCGTGCCGCCGGCGGTGCCCGTGACACCGATGACGGACATCGTGATATCCTTTGCCGTGACACCGGGGCGCAGCTTACCAGTGATTTCGACCTTCATATTCTTGGATTTCTTCTGGATCAGCGTCTGGGTCGCCAGCACGTGTTCCACCTCGGACGTGCCGATGCCGTGGGCCAGCGCGCCGAATGCGCCGTGGGTGGCGGTGTGGCTGTCACCACAGACGACGGTCATGCCGGGCAGGGTCCAGCCCTGCTCGGGCCCCACGATGTGCACGATTCCTTGCCGAACGTCAGACACGGGATAGTAGTGAATGCCGAAATCCTTGGCGTTCTTGTCCAGTGCAGCGACCTGGATACGGCTGTCCTCGGTCATCGTTTCGGCGTTGGCGCGGTCCAGCGTGGTCGGCACGTTGTGATCGGGCACCGCGATGGTCTTGTCGGGGGCATGCACGGTGCGGCCTGTCATGCGCAGACCTTCGAACGCCTGCGGGCTGGTCACTTCGTGAACCAGATGGCGGTCGATATAAAGAAGGCAGGTGCCGTCGTCGGCTTCATGCGCGAGGTGCGCATCCCAGATTTTATCGTAGAGGGTCTTGGGGGACATTGGTCCACTCCCATGTGATTGGCTGTTGGAAGAGATCGGTCTGACGGGCGTCACGCGACGCCGCGCGCATCATAGATGCGCGAGGATCGTCCGGTTCGCGCCGAAGAACCGCCAAGGCAGCCGGGCGCGATCATCCATGTCGAAAAACCTGTTCATGCGGGGCGAGATATACCTCGCCCCGCTTTGTCGCAAGAGGGAAGGCGGGTGCGCGGCTGTTCGCGGCACCCTCATTTTCAGGTTACCAGTGCGGGATCGCTGACCAGGGCGGTGAAATTGTCCTCGGTCAGGTCGGCGGCTGTGACGTTGTTCAGGCGCACGACGATATCGCCGTTCACCGCACCTTCGGGTGCTGGTTCCACGAAACGTACGAGGGTGTAGCGTCCGGTTTCGTCGATAACCTCTTCGAGTGACACCATGACCTCGGATCCCAGACTGTCCTCGGGGGCATCCTCGACCAGCAGAAGCATGCTGATCTGGTCGGTTTCGGGGTCAAAGTCGGTGATCGTGGCGTTGGCCGCGATGTCGACCCGGTCGGCACCGTCGCCCAGCGTGATCTGGTCGGTCCCGTCAAGATCATAGGCGGTGATCAGGTCATTTCCCGCCCCGCCAAACAGATCGTCGCTGCCGGCACCACCAGACAGCACGTCGTCGCCCGCGCCACCAAAGAGCTGATCATCCCCGGCACCGCCGTTGATGACGTCATCGCCCGCGCCGCCATACAGCAGGTCGTCACCGGCAGCACCGCTGATAGTGTCGTTCCCGTCGCCGCCGCTGACATCGTCGTTTCCGTCACCGCCGTCGAGGTCGTCATCGCCGTCATTGCCGCCGATCTTGTCGTTGCCAGCCCCGCCGTCAATCGCGTCGTTTCCGTCACCACCGAACAGGATGTCGTCGGATTGTCCCGCGCTGATGGCATCATCACCGTCACCGCCAAACACGCGGAACGGTCCGGTATCGGCAGTATCCGCGATCGTTACGGTATCGTCGCCCTCGTTGCCGAGGATCAGGCCGCTCCCGCCGGTCGCGTTGATCGTATCGTCGCCCAGACCGCCAAAGGCACGGTTCACACCCGCGACCAGATTGATTTCGTCGTCACCTGTGCCGCCGCTCAGCGTGTCGTCGCCCGCACCATCGAACAGGACGTCGTTGCCCGCGCCACCGAAGACCTGATCGTCGCCTGTGCCGCCGCCGATCAGGTCGTCGCCGAATCCGCCGTCGACGATATCATTGCCAGCATCGCCACGAATTTCGTCATTGCCCAGACGCCCGCGCAGGATGTCGTCGCCGTCACCGCCGCGCAGCGTGTCGTCGCCGTCGTCACCGATCAGCGTGTCATCACCACCGGCACCATTCACGGAATCGTTGCCGGTCAGGGCGCTGTAGCGATTGTCGTTATCGTCGAGGGTCAGAACGTCGTCACCATCGGTCCCCAGCTGAAGGGGCGCGATCGGCGGATCGGTGGGTTCCGGTGTCTCGGGTTCCGGTTGCGGTTCCGCCACCTCGGTCACGCCAAGGGTCAGACCATCGTCCGCCGGCGGGTTATCGTTTTCGTCGTCATCGTCATTGTCATTGGTCAGCGCGTAAATCAGGCCGATCCCCAACAGGGCCGGTATAAGAAAAAGTTCCATCAGATCATCCCCCACGGATTGGTTGCATCGTTAAAGGCGGCAGCAGACCGCTAAGCGTCGAAATCCGGCAAAGTTGGCCTGAAAGTCGCGTCAAGCGTTGCCGTGCGATCCGCCGAGCTGAGCAGCGACAGTGTCACACTATCACGCCGCAGATCGTCCGGGTCGACATTTTTCAAGATCACGACCTGTTCTTCGTTCTGGACCAGACCCGATTGGCCCTCTGGCACGGAAAGGCTGATCTGTGTATCCGCGCCGACGCCCCGGATCATCAATGTCGGTGTCAGCGTCGTGTCAGGGTCCAGCCCGTCGGGGAGTTCGACCTGAAAATCGACGGTTTCTGTCGCCGGATCAAAGTCAAAGATCGTCGTCTTGCCTGTCGTCGTCGCGACAAAGCTGTCGGTCCCCTGATTGCCCGTCAGAAAGGCGTCGCCATCCGCGCTGATCAGGGTGTCGTCGCCAAATCCACCGTTCAGCCGTGATACAGCCTTGCCCGCGTCGGCACCTTCGGGTTCATAAGTGCCCAGGGTATCATCGCCGGTGCCGCCAAACAGGCTGTCGCCGATGCCGGACATCACGTCGTTCCCGGCCCCGCCATCCATGCGCGTGCCGTCCGGGGAAGCAAATTCGTTGATGGCGACCATGACATCGTCACCGTCATCGCCTGACAGCACGCCAGCCTGACCCTGATAGACAATGATGTCGTCGCCGTCGCCGCCGAACACTGTATCTGGATTACGGCCCGAGGCGATGAGGTCGTCACCCGCGCCACCGTAGATGATATCGAACCCCTGTTCGTCGATGATGATGTCGTCGCCGTCGCCACCATCGGTCACGTCACGACCGACGCCCGGCAAGATGAGGTCGTCGCCCGCGCCACCGTCGATATCGTCCGAACCCGATCCACCAACGAGAAGGTCGGGACCTGCGCCGCCACGCAGCACGTCATCACCTGCGGCCCCGTTCAGAATGTCCGACCCTGCACCGCCGATCAGAACATCGTTGCCGCGAAATGCCTCGATCTGGTCATCACCATCCGCGCCGGTCAGCGTGTCATCACCGACTGTCCCGGTGAGGGTCTGATCTGCATCGGGCGATGATACGGGTGTCGGCGCAGACGGCTCGGACACTTCTGTCTGGCCCAGCGTCAGACCCTCGTCGTTTGCAAGATCATCGTCGGAATCATCATCGTCCGTCGTGAATGCGTACAGCAGACCGATCCCAAGCAAAGCTGGCAAGACGAACAGTTCCATCGTCAATCCCTTGACATGCGACGCATTGTTTCCGAAGTGAATACAATATAGAAATCAATGCGTTATAATTGTGGCAACTTGACCTTTGTCGAATGTTGCCGTCGAGTCAATGCCGGCAATGTAGGGCATTTGTCCCATCCATTGCGCGAATGGATAAGTGGCCTCTCCCTTTGGCGGTGCGGCGTTACAATGCGACCTTCCCGCCGTTGTCTTGGACGCCGGTCATTCGCATGCTAGCCTTGCCTTGGTCGCATGGGACACCGGTCGCGATCTGTTGGGGGAAAGTTATGGCCGTTCACGATGACCTGTTGCTGGCAGCAGAGACCCCTGAAACCCCGATCGCGGAAATCGTCGGCGTCGGTCACGATCTGATCCAGCAGGCCGAGGTGTTCATATCGTCGCTGTGGCGTCCGTGGATCCTGTATCAAATCCTGATTTTCGTCGGGATTTTCCTGGCCGCGCATATGGTGCGGCACATCTTTGCGCCGCGTCTGCGCAACTGGATCAAAGAACGCGAAGACTGGCCGATGTGGCGCATCCGCTGGATGCTGGTCGTGCACCGGCGCCTGCGGGGCATCGCATTTGTCGTGATCATCTGGCTGGTGATCTTCGTCATGCAAGAGGTGACGTGGAACAGCCGCAGCTATCTGTTGCAAATCATCGGCAATCTGGCGCTGGCATGGCTGCTGGTTGCCCTGACGACCCGCTTGATCGGCAATCCCTTCATGCGTGGTGTGGCCCGCTATACCCTGTGGGCCTGGATCACACTGCGGATTCTGGGGCTGACGGATGAATTTTCGGCGCTGCTGGACAGCGCGGCATTTCACATCGGCGAGGTCCGGTTTTCGCTGCTGCAACTGGTGCAGGCTGTCCTGATCATCGGTGTGCTGTGGATCGGTGCGCGGTTCTTGTCCCGCACCGCTACGGGACGCATCCGGGGGAACAACGACATCAGCCCGTCCATGCAGGTGCTGGCGGTCAAGGCGATGCAGATCGCGCTGTACAGTGCTGCGGTGTTCATCGGCCTGCGGACCATCGGGATCGACCTGACCGGCCTTGCCGTTCTGTCCGGTGCCATCGGTGTGGGTCTGGGTTTCGGCCTGCAAAAGGTGGTGTCGAACCTCGTGTCCGGCGTCATCATCCTGTTGGACAAGTCGATCAAGCCCGGTGACGTCATCAGTCTGGGCGATACCTTTGGCTGGATCAATTCGCTGGGCGCGCGATACGTCAGCATCACCACACGCGACGGCAAGGAATACCTGATCCCGAACGAGGACCTGATCACCGGTCAGGTGGTGAACTGGTCCCATTCGAACGAATTCGTGCGTCTGGATATCTATTTCGGCACGGCCTACAGCGACAATCCCCACGATGTCCGACGGATCGCCATTGCAGCGGCGCAAAGCGTGGATCGCGTTCTGTCCTCTCGCCCGACGGTCTGCCATATCGTCGGGTTCGGCGACAGTTCCGTTGACTACATCCTGCGGTTCTGGATTTCGGACCCCACCGGCGGTCTGACCAACATCCGCGGAAACGTTTATCTGGCTTTGTGGGACGCCTTTGCCGAAAACGGCATTTCGATCCCCTTCCCGCAACGAGAGGTCAAGGTTCTGGACGATTCTGTCCTTTCGACGCGCCAAATCGACTGAAAGTGTCTAAAACGCACGAAGATAAACAATCTCGTGAAGAATTTGCATGCGTTTTCTCTGGCCACGCGTCAGCGTTGCCTTACCTTGGGGCAAGTAATGATTGCATAGGGATTAGGTAAAATGACGATTTCCAGAAAAACGATGTGGACGGGGGTCGCAACCGCGGCGCTGCTGGTGGGTGCGCAAAGTGTTGCAGCACAGGCCTACGGCGATGGTGGCGGCATCGCCGCAGGGACCGATTCTGTCGCGCTTGGCCCGAATGCCATCGCACTTGGGACCAATTCTGTTTCTGTCGGCAGCATCGCATCCAACGGCGGTGAAGGTGCCACTGCGGTTGGTTCCAATGCTGTCGCGTTTGATGCTGACAATACCGCCGTGGGCTATTTTGCGAATACGTCGGGCCAAGGTGCCGTCGCAGTCGGTGGGCAGAACAATTCTGGCGATGGGATCGGTGCTTCTGCGCAGGGTATCGATGCGGTCGCAGTTGGTGCAGGTTCTGCAGCAACCGGAAATTCGACGACTGCCATCGGCGGTGAATCGGTGGCGACGGGTGCCGGCACGACCGCCATCGGCTGGCAGTCAGCAGCGACGGGAGAGCGTGCGCAGGCCTTTGGTCATCTGGCCGATGCGACGGGTGCATTTTCCACGGCCGTGGGCGAGGATGCGGACGCGCCGGGCGATGGCGGCATCGCGATCGGTTACCAGTCGCGCGCAAACGGTGTCGATTCCATCGCCATCGGCAGCGACGATGCGGGCGGCACCGCGACCACGGCAACCGGCAATTCCACGACAGCAATCGGTGGCGAGGCAACGGCGAACGGTGATGGTGCAACGGCAATCGGCTGGCAGGCCGCGGCAACCGCGGAACGTGCGCAGGCCTTTGGTCATCTGGCGCAGGCCAGTGGCGTGCGATCCACCGCCGTGGGTGAGGCCGCGAATGCATCCGGTGCGACCGCGCTTGCCTTTGGCAACCTGTCGACCGCATCCGGTGACAACTCCATCGCCATCGGCAACGGTGCCACCGCAACCCGTGCGAACCAAGCCGTAATCGGTACGAATGTGCATACCTACACGCTGCCCGGCATCGCATCCGAGGCAAGCCGGGACGCCCAGAGCGGCACCCTGCGGTTGGTCACGTCGGACGAGAATGGCAACCTTGCCACGATCGAATCCGATATCATCGGCCAGATCAACGGTGCCTTTGGTGCCACGAGCCAGCGCCTGAATGACCTGGAGGGTGGTGTCGTCGCCAACAGCGCGGCCATTGCGCAGAACCGCAATGACATCCTGACCAACCGGGACGGCATCGCGATGGCGATGGCGCTGAACACGCCTTATGTCGATCCGAACGCGACCTATGCCGTGTCGGGCGGTCTGGGTTTCTTTGACGGGGCGCAGGCCTTTGCCATGTCGGGGGCCTACCGCGTGGATGCGCGCACGCAACTTGACGCTGGCGTGACCTACGGCTTCGACCAGAGCAAGGTCGGCGGCCGCGTGGGTGTGACATACTCGTGGTAATCACGCGCCTGATGCAAAAAGGTGTGACGCCGTGGCTATATGCTGCGGCGTTCGCCGTTTCGGTGGCGGTGGCCCCCAGCGCCGCACAGGCGCAGGATGTCGAGCAAAGCTTTGCCGTGGCGTTGGTGCGCGATGCGCTGACTGCGGTCGCGCAGGCGAATGTGACAGGCAATTATACTGTCCTGCGTGACTACGGGTCGGCGCAATTCCGGTCGGAAAATGACGCCACCGACCTTGCCATGGCGTTTGCCCGTCTGCGCAGCGAACGGCTGAACCTGCTTCAGGCGTTGGTCGTGGACCCCGTCCTGCAACGCGCCACAAGTGCGCTGAATAACAGTGCCATGCGGCTGACAGGTTATATTCCGGTGGACGACCGGGCCATTTCGTTCGACATGGAATTCGTGAACGAGGGCGGCACCTGGCGTATCTTTGCGCTGCGGGTCGGGGAATACACCGCACCGGCTGCACAGGACTAGGCTGGCGGATGGGCGACACCCTGCCGTCTGCGTCAACCACGGTCGTTGAATTTTTACACGGCCGGGTCTAGATTGGTCGCACGCCAAGTACCGGGGCGGTTGAAACCGGTGCCATTCTTCGGAGGACGATGAACTGTCTTTATCCACCCCGGCAGCACACACTGCCACCCGCGAGGATCGCACTGTGACCGGTGCAACCTACAACGCTGACCAACTGCTTGACGCAATCCTGACATCGCTGGACGACGACAAAGCCGAGGAGGTTGTGAAAATCAACCTGCGCGGCAAGTCCGAAATGGGTGACTGGATGGTCATCGCCAACGGTCGGTCCACCCGTCAGGTGTCTGCCATGGCAGAAAAACTGGTCGCCCGCATGAAGGAAAAATTCGGCGTGCTGTCCAAGGTCGAAGGCAAGGATGTCGGCGACTGGGTCCTGATCGATACCGGTGATGTCATCGTTCACATCTTTCGCCCCGAAGTGCGCGAATTCTACCAGCTCGAAAAGATGTGGATGCCCGGCGCGGACACCGCCGCCGTCTGATGAAGCTGACCGTTTGCGCGGTCGGCCGCCTTGTGTCCCGTTCCGAGGAACGGGCACTGACGGACGATTACATGTCCCGCTTCACCCCCGCCGCGCGCCGGCTGGGGTGGGGACCCCTTAGCGAAATCGAGGTCGAGGACCGCAAATCGCTTGGCATGAGTGCCGAGGCGGAATTGCTGCGCCGCGCCATTCCCAAAGGGGCGGTCATCATCGCGCTGGACGAGCGCGGCAAGCCGATGACATCGCCGGATTTTGCCGAACGGCTGCGCAATTACGGCGATCAGGGGCGCGACGTGGCCTTTGTCATCGGGGGGGCGGATGGCATCGACCCCGGCCTGCGGGCAGAGGCCGACATGCTGCTGTCGTTCGGGTCGATGGTCTGGCCGCACAAGCTGGTGCGGGTCATGCTGGCCGAACAGATCTACCGCGCCGCGACCATCCTCACCGGCTCGCCATACCACCGCGCCTAGGTTAAACCGCAGCTGATGCGACGCGGGGCATTTTCCCTCGCCGTCGGTTACGTTACGTCCTTGTGCAAAAGGAGACCCGCGATGACCCGATCCGTGCCGAAACCCGTAGTGCTGTGCATCCTTGATGGCTGGGGCGACCGCGACGCACGCGAAGGCAATGCGCCCGCGCTTGCGAATACCCCGCATTTTGATCGCATCAGTGCCACCTGTCCGCGTGCGCAACTGACGACCCACGGCCCGGATGTGGGTCTGCCCAGCGGCCAGATGGGCAATTCAGAGGTGGGTCACACCAATATCGGTGCGGGCCGCGTGGTGGCGATGGACCTTGGACAGATCGATTTGTCGATCGAGGACGGCAGCTATCCCACGCAGGACGCGCTGCGCAGCTTTATCGCGACATTGCGGGACAGCGGCGGACGTGCGCACCTGATGGGTGTGGTGTCGGATGGCGGTGTGCATGGTCACATCGCGCATCTGATCGAAACGGTGCGGGTTTTGCACGACGCAGGTGTCCCCGTCGTCGTTCATGCGATCACCGACGGGCGCGACGTCGCCCCAAAATCCGGCGCGGATTTCATGGCGCAACTGCTGGATGCGGTCCCCACCGGCACCCGGATCGGGACTGTCATCGGTCGCTATTATGCCATGGACCGCGACAATCGTTGGGAACGGGTCGAAACTGCCTATGACGCCATGGTGCGCGGACGCGGTGCAACGGCTGAAAATCCGACGGATGCCGTGGCACAGGCCTATGCCGCCGGACAAACCGATGAATTCGTTCCAGCCACCGTGATCGGGGATTATGCAGGCTTTGAACAGCGCGACGGTCTGTTTTGCCTGAATTTCCGGTCAGACCGCGCGCGTGAGATCCTCGAGGCGATCGGCAATCCCGATTTTGACGGCTTCACGCGCGATCTGCCGGAACTGGCAGCGCGGCTGGGCATGGTCGAATATTCGGATCGCCACGTGGCGTGGTATGACGCCGTGTTCCCGAAACGCGATATCGTCAACACCCTGGGGGCCTGGGTGGCACAGCACGGGCTGACCCAGTTCCGGCTGGCCGAGACCGAGAAATATCCGCATGTCACCTTCTTTCTCAATGGCGGCAAGGAAGAGCCGGAGACAGGCGAGGACCGTTTCATGCCGAAATCGCCCAAGGTCGCGACCTATGATCTGCAACCCGAAATGTCCTCGGCCGAGGTGACAGAGGCTTTTGTCGGTGCCATCGAAAAGGGATACGACCTGATCGTCACCAACTACGCCAACCCCGACATGGTGGGGCATACGGGCGATCTGGATGCTGCAATCGCGGCCTGCGAATCCGTTGACCGCGGGCTGGGTCAGGTGCTCGCGGCACTGGATCGCGCCGGTGGTGCGATGATTGTCTGCGCCGACCACGGCAATTGCGAAACCATGGTCGATCCCGAAACGGGCGGGCCGCATACGGCGCATACCATCAATCCGGTGCCGGTCATCATGGTGGGCGGTCCGTCCGGAGCGACGCTGAACGATGGCAAGCTGGCGGATCTGGCCCCCACGTTGCTGGCGCTGATGGGACTGGAACAGCCACCCCAGATGACCGGCCGGTCGTTGATCGACTGATGCGTTGGCTGGCGCTGATCCTGCTGCTGGTGGGCAGCCCTCTGACGGCGCAAACCCCTGCCGACGCGGCAGCACAGGCCGCCGATCGCCTGACGGCAGCACGCGCCCAGCTCGAGGCGGCGATAACCGCACGCAATCAGGTCAGCGCATTGACCGAAACCGTGCAATCCTACGAAGACGGCCTGGTCGCCTTGCGTGACGGCCTGCGCCGTGTCGCGATCCGGGTGGATACGCTGCAAACGCAGCTGGACAGCCGCAGCGTCGAGATCAGTCGCCTGCTGGGTGTGCTCGCGTCGATCGGTGATGCGCCGGCACCGCTGCTGCTGTTGCATCCCACCGGGGCGCTGGGCACGGCACGTGCCGGCATGATGGTCGCAGACGTGACGCCAGCGTTGCAGATCCGGGTCGAGGAGCTGCGCCTGCAACTGGAGGAACTGGCGCTGTTGCAGGCCTTGCAGGAAACTGCGCTCGATACGCTGGCCAGCGGGCTGGAAGGGGCGCAGGCAGCCCGTGCCGCATTGTCAGAGGCCATATCAGACCGGACCGATTTGCCACGGCGGTTCACCGACGACCCGATTCAGACGGCGCTGCTGATCGCCAGCACGGATACGCTGGACAGTTTCGCCGACGGTTTGGCGCAGACATTCGACACCGGCGACGCGGCCCCTGTCGTGCAGCCCGACGGCAGTCTGACCCTGCCGGTGCGCGGCACGCTGCTGCGTGGGTTCAACGCGCCCGATGCAGCCGGGATCAGCCGCCCCGGTGTGATCCTGGCCGCCCGCCCCCGTGCGCTGGTCACCACACCGCTTGCTGCGACGGTGCTGTTCCGGGGGCCGCTGCTGGACTACGGCAATGTCGTGATTCTGGAACCGGCACAGGACGTGATGTTCGTGATCGGGGGCCTGGCCGAGGTTTACACGCAGGTGGGCGAAATCCTGCCAGCCGGCGCGCCTATTGGGCTGTTGGGCGGCGATGCACCCGCGATTGACGACATTTTGAATGAAACGGACCGGTCCGGCGGGCCTGCGGCCTCTGAGACCCTTTATCTCGAAGTCAGAGACGGGCAAAGTCCGGTGAACCCCGCGACATGGTTCGCGCTGGACCGAGGATAGGACACGCTATGAAAAAGTTGATGATGGCAGCGATGGGCGGCACCTTGGTGGGGCTTGTGGCGACGACACAGTTTGCGGGTCCCGTGCTCGCGCAGACATCCAGCAGCGATGGCAGCATCTATCAGCAGCTGGACCTGTTCGGTGATATCTTTGAACGCATCCGGCAGGGGTATGTCGAAGATGTTGACGACAAGGCGCTGATCGAGGCCGCGATCAACGGCATGCTGACCTCGCTGGACCCGCATTCGTCCTATCTGTCCGAGGATGATGCGTCCGACATGCGGGTGCAGACCCGTGGGGAATTTGGCGGTCTGGGCCTTGAGGTCACGCAAGAAGAGGGCTGGGTCAAGGTTGTATCGCCGATGGACGGCACACCGGCCGATGCCGCGGGCATGCAGGCGGGCGATTACATCACGACAGTCGATGGCGAAAGCCTGCTGGGACTGACCCTGGACGAGGCGCTGGAACTGCTGCGCGGTCCCGTCGGGTCCGAAGTCATCATCACCGTTGTCCGCGAGGACGAACCCGAACCCTTTGACGTGTCCATCATCCGCGACACGATCAAACTGACCGCCGTGCGCGCCCGTACCGAAGGCAAGGCCGTCGTTCTGCGCATCACGACGTTCAACAACCAGACCTATCCCAACCTCGAAGAGGGACTGGCCGAACAGATCGAGGCCGCAGGCGGGATCGAGAATGTTGATGGCGTGGTGCTGGACCTGCGCAACAACCCCGGCGGCCTGCTGAATCAGGCCGTGTTCGTGTCGGATGCATTTCTCAATGCGGGTGAAATCGTGTCGACCCGCGGTCGTAGTCTGGCCGACAGTGACAGGTTCAACGCCACGGAGGGTGATCTGGCGGAAGGCCTGCCGATCGTCGTGCTGATTAACGGTGGGTCCGCCAGCGCATCGGAGATCGTGGCCGGTGCGTTGCAGGATCACCGCCGTGCGATCGTCGTCGGCACCAAAAGCTTTGGCAAAGGGTCGGTGCAGACCGTTGTGCCGTTGCAGGGGAACGGCGCCATGCGTCTGACGACGTCGCGCTACTACACACCGTCTGGCCGGTCGATCCAGGCGCTGGGTATCTCGCCCGATATCATCGTGGAACAGCCGCGTCGCGCTGCCGTGGAACCCGAAACCGAAGAAAGCGATCTGCCGCAGCGGACCGAGGCGGGTCTGCGCGGCTCGCTTGATAACGACAGCCTGACTGATGACGAGATCAAACAGATCGAGGCTGATCGCGACCGTGCAGAGGCTGCGGCGCAGCTGCGCGAAGAGGATTATCAGCTCGCTTACGCGATTGATATTCTCAAGGGTTTGAACGCCTTGGGTGGCGAAGAGGTCGGGATGATCTCGCAGGACCAATAGGCAGATTTTTCGCGAAAAATCTGAAGCGCCCAAATTTTCGCGAAAATTTGGAAAGTTGCGTGGCCGCCCCGATGGGCGGCCACTTTTGCATTCAGACGATGGTGTGACCTGCGTCGCGGATCGCATCGGCCAGCGCGGCGATATGGGCCGGGCCGACCTCGCAACACCCGCCGACAATCGTGGCGCCTGCCGCGATCCAGCGCATCGCGTGATCGGCATAGGCCTGAGGCGACAGGTCGCGGCTGGATAGCGCATCGACTGTCGGTTTGTCTTCGAGAAAGGCCGATGTGATCTTTTCAAACCCGTTGGCATAGGCCCCGAACGGAAGCGTCCCATGTGCGAGGACGGCGATGGATTGGTAGATCGCCTCGGGCGAAGAGCAATTGATCAACAATGCCTCGGCACCGCCCGCCACGGCGATGGGCAGAATATCGGCAACAGGTTCGCCTGACCGCAGTTTGGTCCCGTCGCGGTCATCGACTGTGATCGCCATCCATACCGGCAGGCCCGCAACGGCAGCCCCGGCGAGAACTGATTGCGCATGATCAAGTGATGCAACGGTTTCACACAGGATCAGGTCGCAGTCCGCGCTGATCTGGCGTGCGACTTCCGCATACGGCGGAATGGCTTTTTCCGGCAGCGGATGAATGTCCGGGCGATAGCTGGCGATCAGCGGTCCGATCGATCCCGCAATGCGGCCTGATCCATGCGCCTTTCGCGCGGCTTTTGCCTCGGCCAGTGCATTTTGCAACAGCTCGGTGAACTTGCCTTCATGGGCGGTGCCGTCCAGCCTGTCATGGTGGATGGCATATGTGTTTGTGGTGGCAATGGTCGCCCCGGCTGCAAAATAGTCAGCGTGGACCTGCTGCACGAGTCCGGGGTGATTCAGCATCACCTCTGTTCCCCAGAGGGGTGTCGGTTTTTCGGGGGCGCGGTGGGTCAGTTCCTGGCCCATTCCGCCGTCCAGTAGAACGATGTCGGTCATCTGTGAACTCCGTCGATGCAATCGGCCGATCCGGCTGCATCGCCGCCATTACCACAGCGCCGCGCGATCACAATGGACGCGTGGTCGCGGTCAGCGCGCAAATACCGCCGCAAGAAGTGCAGCTATCTGATCCGCATCGGTCTGCGTAAAGGCGTCGGGTTGATCGCTGTCGATGTCGAAAACCCCCAACAACGTGCCGTCACGGTCGTAGACCGGCAGGACCAGTTCTGACCGTGTGGATGATGCGCAGGCGATGTGCCCGTCGAATGCGTCGACATCGGGGACAAGCTGCACTTGCCCTGTCCGCGCAGCAGCACCGCAAACCCCGCGGCTGAACGGGATCACGAGGCAACCATGACCGCCTTGATAGGGTCCAATCTTGAGAAAATCGGGACCCGTCACGCGGTAGAATCCGGTCCAGTCGAACCTGTCGTCGGAATGGTGGACCTCGCAGGCGACAGTGGCCATCAAGGCTACGATGTCGTCTTCGCCCTCGGTCAGGGACGCGACGGTCTGGTGAAGGGCGGCATAATCAACAGTTTTCATTCTGCCGTCCTAGCGCCAATCGCAGGGCGGAAAAAGCCCGCAAACAGCCCAGACGCTGCCATGTCTTTGACATGTTGCCACGGCATCTTTGATACACAAGCTGCATAGCTTCTTGCGGCACCGCACAGCCTAGCCCCCACCCGGTCGTGCGGTGCCGCATCTTTGTCAGATCAGTGATTGCCCCGGCAGGCGAATTGTCTCAGGTTCCTCAGCAGTAAAGAGGGGGAAACCGATGCGCGATTTTCATAAACCGGGCCGATCCGCAGTCTATGCCGAAAACGGGATGTGCGCGACGTCGCATCCTTTGGCGGCAAAGGTTGCCATTCAGATGCTTGAGGCCGGCGGTAATGCGGTTGACGCGGCCATTGCGGGCGCTGTGCTACTGGGGATCTGCGAACCGCAGATGACGGGTATCGGGGGTGACTGCTTTGTCCTGATGACACCGCCCGGCGAGGACAGGATCATCGCGCTGAACGGTTCGGGTCGTGCGCCTGCCGGATTTTCGGCGCAAACCTTGCGTGATCAGGGACATGCGACCGTGCCTGTGGCCAGTGCCCATGCGGTGACCGTGCCAGGTGCCATCGACGCCTTTTGCCGGCTGTCGGCGGATTGGGGCAAATTGGGTATGAAAGCTGCCCTGGCCCCTGCCATTCATTATGCCGAATCGGGTGTTCCCGTCGCCCCGCGTGTGGCGTTCGATTGGGCGCTGGACGCCCCGCGTCTGCAGGGGGTTGCCCGCGACCAATACCTGATCGGCGGTGCGGTTCCGACGGTCGGGCAGATGTTCCGCGCGCCGGGCCAGGCAGAGGTTCTGCGTCGCATCGCGATGGACGGGCGCGCCGGTTTCTACGAAGGCGAGGTCGCCGCGGACATGGTGGCCGCGCTCAACGCCGCAGGCGGGACGCATACACTGGATGATTTCGCGAACAACACGCCTGATTACGGTGACCCGATCCACGGGGCCTACGGCGGGCTGGATCTGTTCGAGCATCCGCCAAACGGTCAGGGTGCGACCGCGATCCTGTTGCTGAACATCCTCGCACAATTCGATCTTGCAGCGATGGACCCATTCGGTGCGCAGCGTGTGCATATCGAAGCCGAGGCGACGAAACTGGCCTATGATGCCCGTAACCGGTTCCTGTCAGACCCCGACCACATGACGCGTCTGGATCATATGCTGTCGATGGACACGGCGCAGAAACTGGCGGCCCAGATCGACCCGAAACGGGCGCAGGCACCCCAGCGCGCGCCCGTCGAGGCGATCCACAAGGACACCATCTATATCACCGTGGTAGACAAGGACCGCATGGCGGTGTCGCTGATCTATTCCGTGTTCCACGGGTTCGGGTCCGGCATCGCGTCCGACAAATTCGGCGTGCTGTTCCAGAACCGCGGTGCGGGTTTCAGCCTGACAGAAGGTCACGCCAACGAGGGTGGTCCGGGCAAGCGTCCGATGCACACGATCATTCCGGGCATCCTGCAACAAAATGGCAAGACGCTGATGCCGTTCGGCGTGATGGGCGGGGCCTATCAATCGACGGGTCATGCGCGGTTCGTCACGAACATCACGGATTACGGTCTGGACGTGCAGACCGCACTGGATGCGCCCCGCGCGTTTTCAGATGTTGACGGGCTCAAGGTCGAGCGCGGCTATTCGGATGCCGTGCGGGCCGAACTGTCGGACATGGGGCACGACGTCAATATTCCCGAAACCGCGATCGGCGGGGCGCAGGCCATCAAGTTGCGCGACGACGGTGTGCTGGAAGGCGCATCGGATCCCCGCAAGGATGGCTGCGCGTTGGGGTATTAATTCAGCTGAACCTGAAGTGGATACGCCCCGTCCTCGAACGGACCGAACAGGTCCGGGACGTCGGGGTGGTCCACGGGTTCGCCGGAATAGTCCGCGACCAGATTTTGTTCTGACACGTAAGCCACGTAAAAGCTGCGGTCGTTTTCGGCCAGAAGATGGTAGTAGGGCTGGTCCTTGGCCGGGCGCGAATCCTCTGGAATCGCCTCGTACCAGGCATCCGTGTTGGAAAAGCTAGCGTCTACGTCAAACACAACGCCCCGAAAGGGGTGTTTGCGGTGACGGACAACCTGTCCCAGATAATATTTTGCGCGTGTTTTATACATAACGAACGCCCCCTAGACGCACAAATACGCCCAAACCGTGGCAAAAGTCCATCGGGGGCCATGCAATTCAACAGAAACAGTCTGTCTATCGTCAGTCGGCGGATCAGCGCGGATGCGGTGATTGTGATCGGTGACGTCGGTTTGAACCGTTCACAGACAGCTGATTTTGGGCTATGCTGTAAAAAAACGAACAAAAGCGAGAGGCGTATGAGCAGTTTCTTTCGCGCACTGGTGCTCTTGGTATTGCTTGGCAGCTGCGGCAGCCGAGAGTTTTCGGCACCGCGCGACCTTGATAACGCGTGTTCCATTCTGTCGGAGCGGCCCGAATATCGCCGCGCCTTCAAGAGGGCAGAGCAGAAATATGGCGTGCCTATGCCGGGCATGATGGCGATGATCTACCAAGAGAGTAAGTTCATCGGCAACAACCGGCCGCCGCATCAATATGCCTTGGGGGTGATTCCCATTGGTCGTCAGTCCTCTGCTCTGGGCTATTCCCAGGCGCTGGATGGCACGTGGGAAGAATACCAGAACGAGGTGGGCGGCCGGCGATCCAAACGTGAGGATATCCACGATGCCGCTGATTTCATGGGATGGTACATGACCAAGACCGTCGCAGAAACCGGTGTGCCGATGTACGACATCCGCAATCAGTATCTAGCCTATCATGATGGCCGGTCAGGGTTCAAACGCGGCACGTGGCGCAGCAAGAGCTGGCTGATTCGCATCGCGGGCGAGGTCGAACAGCGTGCCCTGCTGTACGATCGTCAGCTGCGTTCCTGCGGCAAGAGATAACGAAAACCCCCGCCCTTCACGGGCGGGGGCTGTCCACTGCGGATCAGACGGTGCCGTTGGCCCCGATGAACCACGCATCCTTGTCCAGCGCCCGGCTGATTTCGACGAACAAATCCTCGGTATCGCCATCGCCTGCCTCTTCGGCGGCCGATGCTGCGGCGCGGATCTGCTCACCGACGCTCAGAAACCGGGATTTCAGTTCTGCCACGTGATCCTTCAGTTCGGTCAGTTCGACCGGATAGGCCGTCATCTTGGCCTTGTCGGCGGCGACTTCCAGCGTACCGCGGGCATAGCCGCCCAGAATCACGGTGCGTTCAGCGATGGTGTCGATGCCGTCGCGCAGACGGGCGGCAACATCGTCCAGCAGTTCATGCACGCCGATGAAACCCGGACCCTTGAGGTTCCAGTGCGCCTGCTTGACCGCCATGTTCAGCGCCTGCATCTCGACCAGGTTGTCGTTCAGAATGTTGATGACTTTTTCACGGGTCTGGCCGTCGAGGCCTGCGACAAATGCTTCTGGCATGTCATGCTCCTAAATTGAGTTTTGCGGCGATGCCGCTGTTGACCACTCAATGCGCGGCCCCTGCCGCTGGTTCCATGGTGCGGATAAACGCTGACGGGGTGGCGCTATCGCATGTCAGACCCGATATGGTTTCCAACAGTGACACTGCGACCTATGTCGTGGGCCAAGTCGAATAAAGGTTAAGACCATGAACAGACGCACGCTTCTTTTGTCCGCGACCGCGGCCGCTTTGGTAGGAACGGGGGCACAGGCACAGCAGCTCTCGCTGGCCCAAGTGTCGGCCTATCTGAACCAGCTGACCACAGCCACGGGCGGTTTCACGCAGATCAACGGCGACGGCACGCTGTCGACCGGACAGATCTACATCAAGCGTCCGGGCCGTATCCGGTTTGAATACAACGCACCCGACAACAGTCTGGTGATGGCGGGCGGCGGATCCGTCGCTATCTTTGATCCGCGGTCCAACGGGCCTGCGGAACGCTATCCGCTGAACCAGACGCCGCTGTCGATCATTCTGGCCGACAACGTCGATCTGGGGCGGGCCCGGATGGTGACGGGCCACACCTCTGACGGGACAACCACCACGATTACGGCGCAGGACCCCGACAATCCGCAATACGGCAACATCCAAATGATATTCACCGCCAACCCCATCGAGTTGCGCCAATGGGTAGTCACGGACGAGGTGGGTGAAACCACGACCGTGATCCTGAACGATTTGCGCCCCGGTGCCGCGATTTCCGATCGCCAGTTCAACATCATCGCGGAAAACAACGCGCGCGGAAACTGATCTGGCCTTGCCCCGGTGCGCGGGTGCGACCCGGGGCAACCTGCACGGATTTCTGTTTGCTTCGCTGTGCGGCGTGGCAGAGTATGAAATGCCGCCCCTCAGGAAAGACCGCAGATGACCTACCCCCGCGATATGATCGGCTATGGTGCGCAGACACCCGACCCCAAATGGCCGAATGGGGCCAGGATCGCCATCCAGATCGTCGTCAACTACGAAGAAGGCGGCGAAAACAACATCCTGCACGGCGATCCTGCGTCAGAAGCATTCCTGTCGGAAATTCCCGGTGCAGTGCCTTGGCCCGGGCAACGACACTGGAACATGGAAACGATCTACGAATACGGTGCCCGTGCCGGATTCTGGCGGTTGCATCGCCTGCTGCACGATACGCCCGTGACCGTGTTCGGCGTCGCGACCGCCCTGGCGCGGGGGCCGGAACAGGTTGCCGCCATGCAGGCCTCTGGCTGGGAAATCGCGAGCCACGGGCTCAAGTGGATTGAATACAAGGATACGCACGAGGACACGGAACGCACGCATATCCAGCGCGCCGTCCGCCTGCATACCGAAGTGACGGGCGAACGTCCGCGCGGTTTCTATCAGGGCCGCGCCTCGATGAATTCCATGCGTCTGGCCGCCGAAGAGGGGTTCGACTACCTCGCCGACAGCTATGCCGATGATCTTCCGTTCTGGCAGACTTTTGGCGGCAAGGATCATCTGGTCGTGCCTTACACGCTGGATGCCAACGACATGCGGTTTTCGACCCCCAACGGGTTCAATGCGGGCGATCAGTTTTTCGACTATCTCAAGGCCAGCTTTGACGCGCTTTATCGCGAAGGTGTCGATGGCGCGCCCAAGATGATGTCGATTGGCCTGCATTGCCGGTTGGCGGGGCGTCCGGGCCGGATCGAGGCGCTGCGCAAGTTCATGGATCATGCGCGCAGCCACGATGGTGTCTGGTTTGCGACCCGCGCACAGATTGCCGACCACTGGCGTGCGCATCACCCCGCGCCAACTGGGTTGCGTCCATCGCAGATGGATCAGGCTGAATTCGTCGCCAAATTCGGCGGAGTTTACGAACATTCCCCGTGGGTTGCCGAGGAGGCGTTTAAGCTGGAACGCAGCCCGGCCCATGATACGCCCGCGGGGCTGGCCAACCTGATGGCCCGCGCGTTCCGCCGCGCAACGCCCGAAGCAAGGCTGGACGTGCTGCGTGCGCACCCCGATCTGGCCGGAAAACTGGCGGCGGCCAAACGCCTGACCGCCGACAGCACGTCAGAACAGGCATCAGCGGGGCTGGATGCGCTGACCGACGCCGAACGGTCGCTGTTCCAGCGCGCCAACGAGGCCTACACCAAGAAGTACGGTTTTCCGTTCATCATCGCGGTGCGCGACAATACCAAAGACACGATCCTAGATGCCTTTGAGACACGTTTGAACAACACCAAAGAGCAGGAATTCGTGACCGCCTGCGAACAGGTGAACAGGATCGCCGCGCTGCGGTTGCAGCAAATCCTGGGCTGACAGCAATCGCCCCGCGCATCTGTCTGATGCGCGGGGACATGTGTCTCTGAACCTATGAATAGGGTCTGTTCTAGTGCTGCTCCGGCACCAGGATTTCGCGCTTGCCGACGTGGTTTGCCGCGCTGACCACACCTTCGTCTTCCATCTGTTCAACCAGGCGGGCGGCCTTGTTGTAGCCGATCGCCAACTTGCGCTGGATGTAGCTGGTCGAACACTTGCGGTCCTTGATGACGATGGCCACGGCCGTGTCATAGAGCGCGTTTTCAGCGTCAGATCCGTCGCCCAGACCCAGCACCAGATCAATGCTGCTTTCCGCGTCCTCTGACGGGCCTTCGACCACGCCGGACATGTATTCGGGCGGACCGAACGATTTGAGGTAATTGACGATTTCCTCGACCTCTTCGTCCGAACAGAACGGGCCGTGGACGCGCGTCACCTTGGACCCGCCCGCCATATACAGCATGTCGCCCATGCCCAGCAGTTGTTCGGCACCCATTTCACCCAGGATGGTGCGGCTGTCGATCTTCGACGTGACCTGAAAGGAAATCCGGGTCGGAAAGTTGGCCTTGATCGTGCCGGTGATGACATCGACCGACGGCCGCTGTGTCGCCATGATCAGGTGGATTCCCGAGGCACGCGCCATCTGCGCCAGACGCTGGATGCAGGCTTCGATTTCCTTGCCGGCGACCATCATCAGGTCGGCCATCTCGTCGACGACGACGACGATATAGGGCAGGACCTCTGGTTTGAATTCATCTGTCTCGAACACGGGTTCGCCGGTCTCGTCATCGAATCCGGTCTGCACGGTACGGCTGAACATTTCGTCCTTGGCCAGCGCCTCGCGGACGCGCCCGTTATAGCCGTCGATGTTGCGCACGCCCATTTTCGACATCTTGCGATAGCGTTCTTCCATCTCGCCCACGACCCATTTCAGAGCCACAACAGCCTTTTTAGGGTCTGTTACGACGGGCGACAGCAGATGCGGGATGCCGTCATAGACGCTCAGTTCCAGCATCTTGGGGTCGATCATGATCATCCGGCATTCCTCTGGCGACAGCTTGTACAGCAGCGACAGGATCATGGTGTTGATGGCCACGGATTTACCCGAACCGGTGGTGCCTGCGATCAGCAGGTGGGGCATTTTGGCAAGGTTCGCGACAATGGGCTGACCGCCGATATCCTTGCCCAATGCCAGCGGCAGTTTCATCGCACTGTCGCCAAAATCACGGGCGGACAGGATTTCGCGCAAGACCACTTTTTCGCGGTTCTCGTTGGGCAGTTCGATGCCGATCACGGTGCGGCCGGGCACGGTCGACACACGGGCAGACAGGGCGGACATGCTGCGCGCGATGTCGTCGGCCAGACCGATGACGCGGCTGGCCTTGAGACCCGGTGCCGGTTCCAGTTCGTACATGGTGACGACGGGACCGGGGCGCACGCTGACGATCTCACCCTTGACACCGTAGTCATCCAGCACGTTTTCCAGCATGCGGGCGTTTTCCTCGAGTGCTTCATCAGACAGCACATGGCGCTGCACGCCAGCGGGGTCGGCCAACAGGTTCAGCGGCGGCATCTCGTAGGCGGCGAACTTGTCCTCGAACGCCAGTTCGGGCTGTGCCTCGGCGCGGGCCTGCTTGGACGGGACGACCTTGCGGCTGAGTTCGTGCTGGACCACGGCGCGACGCGGCTCTGCGGGGTTGGCGCGCGGCGCGTCGGGGTCAAACAGCGGTTGGGCGACCAAAGGTGCGGCCTCTTCGCGGGGCAGGGGGCTGCGCTGATAGACGGCCGGGGCCTCGGGTTCGATGACGGTGTCGTCCTCGTCCTCGGTCAGCGTGAACGCGTCCATGGCCGCTTCGGATTGCGTCAGCGGCGGCACCTTGGGCAGAACAAGCGCCTTGGGGCGGCGGCCTTCGGTCAGGGACGGCTCGATCCGCACGCCAGTGACTTCGGGCGACACGACAGGCGCGGGCGGCATGGTGCGGGCGCGCACCGCGTCGGAAATACGGCTGCTGATACGATCCTCTGGCGGGCTGTCGATATCGCCTTCGTAGGCCGTTTCAACCATCTCCGGCTCTGGTGCCTTGCGCCGCAAAAGCGACCCTATTCCGGGCATTTTGCGCGAAGGCTGCGGCACCGTTTCCGCGACATGCATTGTGTCGCCAGTCAGTGGCGGTTCGGCCCGTGTGCCGTCAGCGCGGATGATGGGCGGCATCTTGCGGCTGGTGGCGTGACCGGGATTTGCCCGCACGGCGGCGATGGCGCGCGCGCGCGCATCGTCCTGTGCCGGGGCCTGTGCCGCGCGTTCCTCGCGGCGGGCGGCCATGTTGCTGCGGGCCGCCCCTGCTGCCTGTGCGGCGCGATGGGTGCCGGTGTTCAGCAGTCGGAGTGCCGTATCATACAGCATCACCGTGCCCAGCATGACGAAGCGCAGGCCGTGACGGATTTCGGCCCGCGTGAACCCCAGCGCAAAGGCAAGCAGCGCCACGGTTGCCGCTGCCAAAATCAGTGTCAGGACCTTGATCGAAAACGCGGCGCTGACTGGCAGGATCGTCAGGACCATGCCCAGAACGGTATCGCCCAACAGACCGCCCAGACCGAAATTCGGCGGCCAATTCGCACCGGGTGTCAGGGTGGCGGCATAGAGCGCCGCCACCACGATCACGATCGGTGCGAAAACCACCCGCGTCCCGGCGCGATCAGACCCCGAATGCATCATGAACCGCACGCCCCACGCCAAGAGCGTCATCGGCAGCGCCCAGATGCCCAGACCCACGATCATCATGACCGGTGCTGCAATCGCCGCACCGGGTGCGCCCAGCCAATTGCTGACCGGTGCCTGCGTCGCTGAAATCCAGGACGGATCATCAGGGGAATAGCTGAACAGCATCGCAGCGGTCAGCAGGCCCAGCACGATCAGACCCAATCCCAGCAACTCCTTGCCGCGACGTTCAAGAACGGCTTGGGTTTCACTGTCCAGAAGGGGGTCACGTT
The DNA here is from genome assembly GCF_020531945.1 of Loktanella gaetbuli. Lineage (NCBI taxonomy): Bacteria > Pseudomonadati > Pseudomonadota > Alphaproteobacteria > Rhodobacterales > Roseobacteraceae > Loktanella > Loktanella gaetbuli. The sequence continues at coordinate 239,515 of NZ_JAJATZ010000003.1, read as the reverse complement.
GCCGGGTCTGGTAGGATGCCATTCGTTTCGTCCTCACTGGTATAGGCAGTCGCGCAGGCGGGTCAGGCCTGTGGCGACTTCGGTCTTGGGGCCGCACAGGGCGACCCGGATGTAGGGTGCACCGGGGTTTCCGGCGGCTGTATCGCGGCTGAGGTAGGCACCGGGCAGCGTGCGCACGCCGGTGGTCTGCCATAGGTGCAGCGCGGCCGTTTCACCGTCCGCGACGGGTAGCCACAGGAAAAATCCTGCCGGCGGGCTGACGTAACCGGGCACATGCCCCAGGATTTCGTCGGCCACGGCGAATTTTTCAGCATAGAGCGCGCGGCTGGCGGTCACATGATCCTCGTCGTCCCAAACAAGGGCCGAAACCGCCTGAATAGGGCCGGGAAGCGGGGCACCGGCATAGGCGCGCAGCGCACGGATACGGGCGATGTTGCCGGGGCCAGAGGCGCAGAAACCCGACCGCAATCCCGCAAGGTTCGACCGTTTCGACAGCGAATGGAAAATGACGACCCGGTCGGGGTCTGCACCCATGTCGCGGGCGATTTCCAGCGCGCCGGGGGGCGGCGTGTCGCGGTAGATCTCGGAATAGCATTCGTCGGCAAAGATGATGAAATCATGCTTTTCCGCCAGCGCAATCAGGTCGCGCCAGTAGTCCCCACTGGCCACGGCACCCTGCGGGTTGGCAGGCGAACAGATGTAGGCGATGGCCGTGCGATCAAGGATGTCTGCGTCCAGTGCGGCAAAGTCCGGCAGGTGACCGGTGTCAGAGGTCGCGGGCACATAAACAGGCTCTGCACCTGTGCTGAGAGCCGCAACGGCGTAGACCTGATAGAACGGGTTGGGGGTCAGAACGACAGGGCGCTGGCCGTTCTTGGTTTCGGGGCACAGCGCCATTGCCGCGTTGTACAGACCCTCTCGGGTGCCATTCAGCGCCATGATTTCCGGGGCGGCGACGGTCACGCCATAGCGGCGGTGCAGCCAACGGCTGATCGCGTCCAGCAGAACGGGCGTGCCATCGTTATTGGGATACTTGGCAAAGCTTGCCATTTCAGCGGCCAGCGCATCGGGCAGAAACGCCGGAAAGGCGTGCTGCGGTTCTCCGATGGTCATGTTGATCGGTGTGTCGCCCGGCTGGACGGCATCTAGCAGCCCACGCAAACGGGGCCACGTCGCAACCGGAAGGTCTGCAAACCGCATCGGGGGTTTCATGTTACTGCCTCTCATGCGGGATCATGGCGTCCCGCTTATCAGCAGGTTAGCCGCCTGTAATGCCCGCTGTCCAGCGGCAGCGCGGGGCTTTGGGCCAGGATTGTGTCTTTTAGGCCAGCGCGAGTTCTGCGGCGCGTGCAACCCGCAACAATGCATCATCGCGGCCCTTTTGGCCGCACAGCATAATCCCGCAGGATTTTGTTGCCGTTGGCAATGTCACGGCAGGCAGGTCCATCAGGTTCGCGATGCGCGTGTTGCGCAGGGCGGCAAGGTTCTGAACCTTGTAATAATCGTTGTCGGCCATCAGGCGTGCGACCTCTGGTGGCAGGATCGAAGCGGTCGGCATCAGCAGCGCATCATAGGGTGCGGCGGCGGTGGCAAATGCGGTGCGAATGTCGCGCAGGCGGGTCCAGTTTGAAATGTAGTCGGCTGCCGTCACATCGCGCCCTGCGGTGACGCGTTCCTCGATCTGGGCGAACATCACACCGGGGTGGCCAGTGATCAGGTCCCGCCACCACGCCCACGCGTCCGCCGTGTAGAGAGGTCCGGCAAAACCAAAGGCTTCTTCCAATGGGGCGAATTTCAGGTGCGATACGGTTGCACCGGCGCGTTTCAGATCACGGACCGCTGCGTCAAATGCTGTGCGCGGTTCGGGGGCCAGGTCGTGCATGGCGACCGTATCCAGAATGGCAAGGTTCAGATCGCGGCGTGGTGCTGTCAGATCGGGTGCGCGTGACCCTTCCAATGCTGCAACAAGCAGGGCCGCGTCGGTGACCGAGCGGCAAAGCGGCCCGATGGTATCAAACGTCAGGCACAACGGCACGGTGCCGTCCAGCGGCAGGCGCCCATGGGTTGTCTTGAACCCGGTTAGATCGTTCCATGCGGCTGGAATGCGGACCGAACCGCCCGTGTCCGACCCGATGGCTGCCGCAGCCAATCCAAAGGCGACCGAAGCGGCGGCCCCCGACGACGATCCGCCCGGAACCGCGTCGTGGTTGTTCCGATTTGGCGGCGTCGCCGTGATCGGGTTGATGCCCAACCCGGAAAACGCGATTTCGGACATATGCGTCTTGCCCAGACAGACCAGTCCGGCCGCGGTGGCATTTTGCAGGACATGCGCATCACGCTGCGGCACGCGGCCCGCCAGCACGCGGGTGCCGGCCTCTGTCACGGTTCCGGCGCTGTCGAACAGGTCCTTCCAACTGACCGGCACCCCGTCCAGTGGGCCACGCCGCAGCCCGGATGCGGCCCGCGCACTGGCGGCCTTGGCCTCGGCACGCGCACGGTTCTCGGTTACTGTGGTGTAGATGCGTTTCGCATCGGGGTGTTCCGCGATCGCCTTGAGAAAAACCTCGCACAAATCGATCGGGTCTATACCGCCTGCGGCAATGGATTGCCCCAAAGCCTCTGCCGTCATCCAGCGCCAGTCATCCATCACAGCCTCCGTGCGTTGCTGTCAGGCTAGCGGTGCGGTGCCGCATGGACAATCCCGGTCGTGCGCCCATATCTAGTGGCATGAACAATCAGAATGATATCCTCATCGTCGGCGGTGGCCTGAACGGTCCGGCCTTGGCCATTGCTTGCGCGCAGGCGGGTCTGCGCGTCACGATCATCGACGCCATGACGCCTGACGTGCATCGGGACCGCGATTTTGACGGGCGCGCCTATGCGCTGTCGCTGACATCGGTGCGGATGCTGCGGCGATTGGGGCTGTGGGACGCCATCGCGGACAACGCCCAGCCGATGCTGGACATCAAGGTGACGGACGGACGTGCCGGCGAAGGCGCATCGCCCTGGATGATGCATTTCGACCATGCGGAAATCGAAGAAGGCCCGATGGGCTGGCTGGTCGAGGATCGTCACCTGCGCCCGGCATTGCTGGATGCGATGGACCGCGACCGGATCACCCATCTGACCGGCCGTCGGGTTGTGGCGCAGACGGTCGATGCGGCCCGTGCCACAGTCACGCTGGACGACGGTGATGTCTTGTCCGCACAGGTGTTGGTGGGCTGCGATGGCCGCAGCAGCGGGACAGCCTCGCGCGCGGGGATCGGACGCACGGGATGGGATTATGACCAGCTTGCCATGGTCTGCGCCGTGGAACATGAATTGCCGCATGACGGTATCGCGCATCAGTTTTTCATGCCCGGCGGGCCACTGGCGATCCTGCCTTTGACCGGAAACCGGTCGTCCATCGTCTGGTCCGAGGACGCGACTCGCGCCCGTGCGGCGATGGATCTCGATGATGACGCGTTCCTTGACGTGTTGAAACCTGCCTTTGGGTCGTTTCTGGGCAACATCAAGCTGGCGGGCACCCGGTTCACCTATCCGCTGGGCCTGACCATGGCGCATAGCCTGATCGGCGCGCGTGTGGCGCTGGTCGGTGATGCGGCGCACGGGATTCATCCCATTGCGGGGCAAGGTCTGAACGCCGGTCTGCGCGATGTGGCGGCCTTGGCGCAGGTTTTGCAGGACGCGCGCCAGCGCGGGCAGGATATCGGCAGTCCCACCACGCTGGAGGCTTATCAGCATTGGCGCCGGTTCGATACGGTCAAGCTGTCGCTGGCGACTGACGCATTCAACCGGCTGTTTTCAAACGATAACCCGCTGCTCCGTGGGGTGCGCGATCTGGGGATGGGTGTCATCAACGCATTGCCCGGCCTGCGGCGTGGTTTCATCCGCGAGGCAGCCGGCCTGAACGGGACGTTGCCGCGCCTGATGCGCTGACGCTGGACTTGGCCCGCGCTGCGCTATCTCCTGTCCAGAGAATAACGCACAGGAGTTTCCACCGTGAAAACAGCAAAAGACTATCTCGACGCGGCCAACGCCGTCATTACCCGCATGCCGACCGAGGACGCGATCAAGGCGCATGCCTCTGACGACGGTGGTATCTGGATCGACGTCCGCGACAGCGGCGACATCGCGAAAACCGGCACGATCAAGGGCGCCAAACGGCTGCCGCGCGGTTTCATGGAATTCGCCGCCGATCCAGCGTCCCCCTACCACAAGGACTTCATGCAGCCGGATGGGAAATACTACCTCGTCTGTGGTGCCGGTGGTCAGGCCGCACTGGCCGGCAAGACGTTGAAAGAGATGGGATATGCCGACGTGACCAACGTTGGCGGTGTCCCCGACTGGAAAGAGGCCGGCGGCCCGACCGAAGACGCCTAAGCCCACATCTGCCATAGCAGCCGCACGGCAAGCGCCGTTGCGGCTGTGACCAACACCGGCTTGATCAGGCGCGATCCGATCCGCATGGCGAGTTTCGATCCGACCCACGCACCCGCGATCTGGGCCGCGCCCATCGCCAGCCCGACCATCCACCACGGTTCCGCGACCAGCGCATATGTGGCGATGCCGCCAAGGTTGGAGGCAAAGTTCAACAGCTTGGTATGGGCTGTCGCGCGCAGTACGCCATAGCCCGCCAATCCGACAAACCCCAACATGTAGAACGCCCCGGCCCCCGGCCCGATCAGCCCGTCGTAGAATGCGACCAGCGGCACCACGGTCAGCGCGAACAGTCCCGGTGCAATGCGCTGGGCGCGGTCGACGTCATTCAGTCCGGGTTTCAGCGCGAAAAACAGTGCAATTCCGATCAGCAAGACTGGCAGACCAAGGCGGATCACGTCTGTGGGCAGGCGTGACGTCAGCAGCGCACCGATGATCGCCGCGCCAAAGGCAAGGGCTGCGGGCCAAAGCTGCCTGCGCAAATCCACATGCCCGCCCCGTGCATAGGTGATCGTGGCCATACCCGCGCCGAATACGCCCTGCACCTTGTTCGTCGCAATGGCCGTCACCGGCGGCGCACCCGCCAGCACAAGGACCGGCAGCGTGATCAGCCCACCGCCACCGGCGATGGAATCCACGATCCCGGCAACAAAGGCGGCGCATAGCAAAAGGAGCAGGATGTCGCCCGTGACCTCGAACACGTCAGGCCACGAAATCCGCGTCGGTGTAACCCTGAAAATAAAGCAACGCCGTCAGGTCACCGTGGTTGATCCGCACGTCGCATTCCGCCTGCACGCTGGGTTTGGCATGCAATGCGACACCCGTACCGGCACGCCCCAGCATTCCCAGATCGTTCGCGCCGTCACCGACGGCGATGACCTCGGCCTCTGTTATCCCCAATCGTGTGGTGATTTCCTCCAGTGCCGTGACCTTGGCCGCGCGCCCCAGGATCGGGCGACCCACCTCGCCCGTCAGCGTGCCGTCTTTCACCATCAGTGTGTTGGCGCGGTTTTCGTCAAACCCGAGCGTTTCCGCAATTTTCGCGGTAAACGCGGTAAAGCCACCCGACACGAGTGCCGCATGTCCGCCCTGCGATTTCATCGTTTGCACCAGCGTGCGACCGCCCGGCATCAGGGTGATGCGGGTATCGACGACCTGTTGGATGATGGTTTCAGGCAGACCGCGTAGCAGACCGACCCGTTCGATCAGCGCTGCTTCGAAATCCAGTTCTCCGTTCATGGCGCGGGCGGTGATATCGGCGACGCGGGGACCGACACCGGCCTCTGCCGCCAGTTCGTCAATGCATTCCTGCTGGATCATCGTGCTGTCCATGTCCGCCAGAAGCAGGCGTTTGCGTCGTCCCGCGCTGGGCTGGACCACCAGGTCAATGCGCATGGCCTGCATGTCGTCCCAGACGGACCACAGGTTGTCCGGCTTTTGCGCCATCGGGAATTCAGCCGCCGTATTGCCGGATAACCAGACGGCATCGCCGCCGCCCCAGGCGTTGCGCAGGTTTTCGACCAACACGGTGTCCAACTGGCCGGGACCGGCGATCAGTGTCGTGATGAACATGGGCGACCTCTCTGTCTTTGCAGCACGGATTAACGTTGATAGCGTCCAAGGGAAAGTGGAGGCATGCATGACAGATCTGACATGGTGGCAACGCGGGATCATCTACCAGATTTATCCACGCAGTTTTCAGGACAGTGACGGCGACGGGATCGGCGACCTGCGCGGCATCACGCAGCGGTTGGATCATATCGTTGATCTGGGTGCTGATATCGTCTGGATCTCGCCGATCTTTCCCTCTCCGATGAAGGATTTCGGCTACGACATCAGTGACTATCGCGGCATCGATCCGATGTTCGGGACCCTGGCCGATTTTGATGCGATGATTGATGCCGCCCATGCACGCGGGTTGCGCGTACTGTTGGATTTCGTGCCCAGCCATACGTCGGATCAGCACCCGTGGTTCGTCGAATCGCGCAGCGCGCGCAATAGCGATAAACGCGATTGGTATATCTGGCGCGACGCAGGCCCGGACGGTGGGCCGCCGACCAACTGGATCAGCGAATTCGGGCCAAGTACATGGGCATGGGACGACCAGACGCAGCAATACTATCTGCATATCTTTCTGACCGAACAGCCAGCACTGAACTGGCGGAACCCCGCGGTGCAAGCCGAAATGCTGGATACGATGCGATTCTGGTACGATCGCGGTGTCGATGGGTTCCGCGTCGATGCCATCACCCACGCCGCCCCCGACGTGGACAAGGGTGACCATCCCGTGAACCCTGACTGGCACGACGACATGAATCCATCGCTGCGCCTGCTGAAGGTGCATTCCAAGAATCAGCCGATGAATTACGACATCGTGCGGATGATGCGTGCGGTCACGCAGGAATACCCGGACCGCCTGCTGCTGGGTGAAACCGATGGCACGCTGGCCGAGGTGACCAGCTACTACGGCACGCAGGGTGACGGGTTTCAATTGCCGTTCAACTTTGCCCTGCTGGATATCCCCTGGACCGTGCCAGAGATTGTCCGCACGGTTGAGGCCTATGAGGCCGCATTGCCCGACACCGGCTGGCCGACATGGGTGGTCGGAAACCATGATTGCATTCGGATCGCGTCGCGCGTGGGACCTGACCTTGCGCGTGTTGCAATGACTTTGCTGCTGACCTTGCGCGGCACGCCGACGATCTATCAGGGTGACGAACTGGGGATGCAAAGTGCTGAAATCCCGCCAGAGCTGGTGCAGGACCCGTGGGAAAAACAGGTGCCGGGCAAGGGGTTGGGGCGCGATCCCGCACGCACGCCGATGCCGTGGGATGACAGCGCGCAGGCCGGGTTTACGAACGGGACCCCGTGGTTGCCCGTGTTCACGCCGCCCGACGGGACCGTTGCCGGGCAGGCGGCAGGCGACACCATGCTGGCCTATGTGAAACGCCTGACGGCACTGCGGCAAACGACGCCTGCATTGCTGTCGGGGGAATATCGCACGATCAGCGCCGCCGATGATCTGCTGGTCTATGCACGCGGCAGCGGTGACGATGCGATCATCATTTGCCTGAATTTCGCGGATGCGCCGCGCGATCCGGGTCTGTCGGGCCATACGCTCTTGTCATCGGCCAACGCCGCTGACGGTCCCCTGCATCCGTTCGAGGCGCGTTTGATCCGCCAGACCTGACGCTGCGCAAAACGATTCATTGCCAAACCCATTGCCGCGGCATATGTCCGGCGGTGGGACACCCTTCCCCAACGAAGGGCGCATATCTGTGAGGATACCAGCAATGGTTATGACTACCCCGGCGACGCGGCCGGCTAATCCGCGTTTTTCCAGTGGCCCCTGTGCCAAACCCCCTGTTTTTGATCTGGCCAAACTGTCCGACGCCCCCCTGGGTCGGTCGCACCGTGCTGCCGTCGGCAAGGCCAAACTGGCCGAGGCCATCGATCTGACCCGCGAGATCCTGGGCGTGCCGGATGATTACAAGATCGGGATCGTGCCCGCATCCGACACCGGTGCCTATGAAATGGCGATGTGGACCATGCTGGGCGAACGCCCTGCCGAAATGGTCGCTTGGGAAAGCTTTGGCGCGGGCTGGGTGACCGACGTGGTCAAGCAGCTGAAAATCGAGGCCACAGTGCACACCGCCGAATACGGCGAGATCGTGGATATGGCCGCGCTGAACTACGACAACGACGTCTGTTTCACCTGGAACGGTACGACGTCCGGCGTGAAGATGCCCCATGGCGACATGATCCCCGCCGACCGCAAGGGTCTGACGATGGCCGATGCGACCTCTGCCGCGTTCGCGCAACCGCTGCCTTGGGACAAGCTGGATGTGACCACCTTCAGCTGGCAAAAGGTTATGGGTGGCGAGGCCGCGCATGGCATGCTGATCCTGTCGCCCCGCGCTGTCGAGCGTCTGGAAAACTATACCCCCGCATGGCCGCTGCCCAAGATTTTCCGCCTGACCAAGGGCGGCAAGCTGATCGAGGGCATCTTCAAGGGTGAAACGATCAATACGCCGTCGATGCTGTGCGTCGAGGATTACCTGCTGGCGCTGAAATGGGCGCAGTCCATCGGTGGTCTGGACGCCTTGCACGCGCGCTGCGACGCCAACGCCCGGGTCGTGTGGGATTTCTGCGATGCGAACGACTGGATTGCGAACCTGGCCGTTGATCCGGCGACACGGTCCAACACGTCGGTCTGTGTGAAATTCACCGACGACCGCATCACCGACGGCCCCGCATTCGCCAAGGCCGTGGCCAAGCGGTTGGAGGCCGAAGGCGTCGCACTTGACGTCGGTGCCTACCGTGACGCCCCCGCCGGTCTGCGGATCTGGTGCGGTGCCACGGTGGAAACCTCCGACGTGGCCGCGCTGATGCCGTGGATCGCCCATGCCTTTGAGGCAGAGATCAACGCCTGATTTGAACGGGGCCACCCCCGCGTGGCCCCGCCCCATCCCCACATTCCAGAGGAGTGCCTGACATGGCCCCCAAAGTTCTGATTTCCGACGCCCTGTCCGAAGCCGCCGTCCAGATTTTCCGCGATCGCGGAATCGACGTCACGTTTGAGCCCAAGCTGGGCAAGGACAAGGAAAAGCTGCTGTCGATGATCCACGAATTCGACGGTCTGGCGATCCGGTCCGCGACCAAAGCCACCGAAAAACTGATCGAGCAGGCGACCAACCTCAAGGTCATCGGCCGTGCGGGTATCGGGGTCGACAACGTCGACATTCCCGCCGCGTCGAAAAAGGGCATCATCGTGATGAACACGCCCTTCGGCAACTCGATCACCACCGCCGAACACGCGATTTCGCTGATGATGGCCGTCGCCCGTCAGATCCCCGAGGCGAACGAAAGCACCCACGCCGGCAAGTGGGAAAAGTCCAAGTTCATGGGTGTCGAGCTGACCGGCAAGACGCTGGGAGTTATCGGTGCCGGCAACATCGGGTCCATCGTGATCGATCGTGCCCGCGGCCTGCGCATGAAGGTCGTGGCCTATGACCCGTTCCTGTCCGAGGAACGCGCGATCGAGATCGGCGTCGAAAAGCTGGAACTGGACGAACTGCTGGGCCGTGCCGATTTCATCACCTTCCACGTGCCGCTGACCGACCAGACCCGCAACATCCTTTCGGCCGAGGCAATCGCCAAACTGAAACCCGGCGTGCGCATCATCAACTGCGCCCGTGGCGGTCTGGTTGACGAAGAGGCGCTGGCCGAGGCGATCAAATCCGGCCACGTCGCCGGTGCTGCGTTCGACGTCTTTGCCGAAGAGCCTGCGACGAACAGCCCGCTGTTCAACCTGCCCAACGTTGTCGTCACGCCGCACCTCGGCGCTGCCACGACCGAAGCACAGGAAAACGTGGCCCTGCAGGTTGCCGAACAGATGTCCGATTATCTGCTGTCGGGGGCTGTCACCAACGCGATCAACATGCCGTCCATCACGGCAGAGGAATCCAAGGTCATGGGGCCCTGGATCGAACTGTCCAAGCATCTTGGCAACTTTGTCGGGCAAATGACCGACGAGCCGATCCAGTCGATCAACATCCTGTTTGATGGTGAAGTGTCGGGGATGAACCTCAAGGCGCTGACGGCATCGACCATCGCGGGCATCATGCGCAAGCGGAACCCCGACGTGAACATGGTCAGCGCACCCGTGATCGCCAAGGACAACGGCATCAAGGTCAGCACGACCAAGCAGGACCAGTCCGGCGTTTTCGAAGGCTATATCAAGGTGACAGTCACCACGGCAGAGCGCGAGCGTTCGGTCGCGGGCACCGTGTTCAGCGACGGCAAGCCGCGTTTCATCCAGATCAAGGGCATCAACGTCGATGCAGAGGTCGGCGCGAACATGCTGTACACCACCAACGAGGACGTGCCCGGTATCATCGGCACGCTGGGCTCCACGCTGGGCGATCACGGTGTGAACATCGCGAACTTTACCCTCGGGCGGTCCGTGGCCAAGGGCGAGGCGATTGCGCTTCTTTATATCGACGACGAGGTGCCGGAAGCCGCGATCAAGGCGTTGCATGGCACTGGCCGGTTCAAACAGGTCAAGACGCTCACCTTTGACGTCGCCTGATCGACCGCTGATCTGAATGCCAGCCCGCCCCGAAATGATCGGGGCGGGCTTTTTCGTGGGCGGGGTTGATCTGTTCATTCCCCGCCGCTCTGCTACATCTGCGGTGAAACAGACGGAGACGGACGCATGATCTATGCCATCGGGGATATCCACGGTCAGAAACAGATGATGGACCACGCGCTGGACCTGATCGCGCAGGACGGCGGGGATGATGCGCATATCGTGTTTCTGGGCGACTACACAGACCGGGGACCGGACAGCGCCGGCGTGATCGACGCGCTGATCGCAGGGCGTGACGCGGGGCGTAACTGGACCATTATCCGTGGCAATCACGACCGGATGTTCGAATACTTTGTCGCGGACGGCACCTGCCACGATCCGGCGATCAAATCCGGTTTGTCCTGGTTGAACACGCGACTGGGCGGGCCACAGACCCTTGCGTCATACGGCATCGTTCCCACCGGCCCCGCCGTGTTCGACATCGACGACAACGGTCTGGAAATCCTGCGCCATCTGCCGACGCAGGACGGTGACCTGACGCTGGAGCAACTGGTTACGGCCGCACAAAAGGTGGTTCCGCAGGCGCATCTGGATTTTCTGCGGGACAATCCCCTGATGCACCGGGTCGATGATCTGTTGTTCGTGCACGCAGGTATCCGCCCCGGTGTGCCGCTGGATCAACAGGCCGAGGATGACCTGATCTGGATACGTGACGGCTGGCTGGACAACAGCGACGACCACGGCGTGCTGGTGGTGCACGGTCATACGATCGTGGATCAGCCCACCCATTTCGGCAACCGGATCGATCTGGACAATGGCGCGGGCAAGGGGCATCCGCTGATCCCCGCGGTTTGCGACAATGGTGAATGGTTCATCCTGACAGACGCGGGCCGTGCCCCGATCCACCGGGAATGAAACGCAGCTTTGACACGCTGGATGCGATCCTGACGCATGATTTCGACACTGTCATCGACGTGCGCAGCCCTGCCGAATTTGCCGAGGACCACGTGCCCGGCGCGATCAATCTGCCTGCGCTGACGAACGATCAGCGTGCCGAGGTCGGCACGATCTATACGCAGGTCAGCGCCTTTACCGCGCGCAAGTTGGGGGCGGCCATGGTTGCCCGCAACGTGGCGGATTACGTGGACGGTCCGTTGAACGGGTTCGATGGTGCGTGGCGGCCGCTGGTCTATTGCTGGCGTGGCGGTCAGCGGTCCGGGTCGGTTGCCACGATCCTGCAACAGATCGGTTGGCGGGCCGAGGTGGTCACGGGGGGGTATCAGTCCTACAGGCGGTTGGTGCATCAATCATTGTATGACGATCCGGTCCGGCACCGGCTGATCCTACTGGATGGCTACACCGGCACTGCGAAAACCGCCTTGCTGCATCTTCTGGCGGCGCGCGGTGTCCAGACCCTCGACCTCGAGGGTTTGGCCGCGCATCGCGGGTCACTCTTGGGACGTGTCGAAGGCGGTCAGCCCGCGCAAAAGGGATTCGAGAGCGCGCTGGCCGCGCGATTGGCCCGCCTTGACCCCGACCGCCCCACACTCGTCGAAGCCGAAAGCAGCAAGATCGGGCGCATCGTGCTGCCCAAGCAACTGTGGCTGAACATGACGCAGGCCCCCCGGATCGAAGTGACGGCCACGCTGCCCGTGCGTGCGGCGTTTCTGACAGAGGCCTATCAGGACATCATAGCGGACCCCGCCCGGTTGCGCGACCGGTTGCAACCGCTGCGCAACATCCGCGGCCATGCCGTCGTCGATGACTGGGAGGCATTGCTGGCGGCGGGTGATTTCCCGGCGCTGGCCACCGCCCTGATGGATCAGCACTACGACGCGGCCTATGCCCGGTCACGCAAGACCGCGACACGTGACTGGCTGGGGCAGGTGCACGCCGATGCGCTGGACTCGGCGGGACGCGAGGTGGTGGCAGATCAGCTCGCCGACCTGATCGCCACGCTCTAGCGCAGGCGGATGGTATTGCCTGTGGTCACGGTCCCGATGCGCGCGGCCTGAGTGTAACCTGCACTGCGAAGCGCTTCGATGATGTGCTCGACTTGTTCAGGATCGACGGCCGCCAGCAGCCCGCCAGCGGTCTGGGGGTCGAACATCAGCGCCTGTCGTGGGCCTGTTGGCCCCTCGATCGCACCGGCCCCGGCAATGTTGTCATCGAACAGGCTGGACCGCGTGCCGTCCGTCGCCAGTTCCAGCGCACCGGGCAGCAACGGCACATCAGCCAACGCGACCTCTGCCCCCGAACCGCTGGCGTCGCACATCCCGCGCAGATGGCCGGTCAGGCCGAACCCGGTCACATCGGTCATTGCACGGGCATCGCGCAGGATGTCGCTGGCGGTGGCCTGGCTCTGGCACATCGCCTGCAACGCCTGCGCCACGTCGGCACCGCGTGCCTTGCCCGCCATTTCTGCCGCCATGATGGTGCCGCTGCCGATGGGTTTCGTCAGGATCAACGCATCGCCGGGTTGCGCACCCTGCAATGTGATGGGCGCGCGGTCGCACAGCCCGGTGACAGTGAAACCGATGGTCATTTCCGCACCCAGTGATGTGTGCCCGCCGACGATATCGGCCCCGGCGGCACCCAGGTCCTGCCGGGCCGTCGACACGATCTCTTGCAATGTGCGGGACTGAAGGTCGGGCGACAGGCGCGGCAGGATGAGGTTGACGGTTGCTGCCTGGGGTCTGGCACCCATCGCCCAGATGTCGCCCAGCGCATGGTTCAGCGCGATGCGGGTCATAATCACCGGGTCATCCCAGAACGCGCGCAGGTGGTCGGTGCTGATGACCTGCCGGGTATCACCCATCGTCAACAGGCCAGCATCATCGCCTGCAATCAACGTCACATCGGGCCGGGTCGGCGCGGGCGAGCCGCCCAGTGCATCCATCAGCGCAGCGCGTCCCACCTTGGCGCCGCAGCCGCCGCACATCGGTTTGTCCCCCATCGCCTGACGCAGGCCCAATGCATGGACCTTTGGCAGCTGGGGGGGGTCCATCGCGGGCAGGTCGCTGAACTGCCGCATGAAGGTCTGGTCGATGTGGTCCTTCCATCGCCATAGCAGGGGGCCGGAAAACGCGGTGCCGAACCGTTCGGCCAGCGCTGACTTGCCCCCCAGCGACACCAGTTTGAGGTAGTCCTTTTGCGGGGTGTAGGTCGTCAGCGTGCCACCCGACAGCACGGCGCGCAGGTTGTCGAACAGGACCGGTGCCTCGCGCACGGCAAAGACACCGGCCTTGGGTCGTGGCGCATGGGACAGATGCGCGCAATCGCCGACCGCAAACAGCGCGGGATCACTGGATTGCAGCGTTGGCCCGACCGTGATGAACCCGTCGTGCAGGTCCACGCCGATCTGTGCGATCCAGTCGTGGGGTCTGGCACCGGCGGCACCCGTGGTAAAATCCGACCGGATACGGCGACCGTCGGTCAGCAGGACGGCATCGGCCTGCACCGTCGCGACCGTGGCATCCTCGATGACCGTCACGCCATTTCCGGCGAGGGCTGTCGTGACGCGCCGCCGGGCGGTTGCGTTCAGTGCAGACAACGCGCGGCTGCGGTCGATCAGATGGACGGTGGGTTGCAGGTCCCGGTCCCGCAGCGCATGGGCCATCGCCATCGCAAGCTCTGCCCCGGCGACACCCCCGCCGATGATCGCGATATGCGGATCGGTGGCGCTGTCGCGGAACATATCCCAGCGGCTGGCGAACTGGCCCAGCGGTTTGGCGGGCACCCCGTGGTCGCCAAATCCGTCCAGAGCCGGCATGTCAGAGGTGATGCCCACATCCACGCTGACCGCGTCATAGGCGATGGGCGCACGGCCTGGCACGGTGATCAGGCGAGCGGCGCTGTCGATCCGCGTCACCGCACCATCGATCACCCGCGCACCGGCAAAACGCGCCAGCTGCACCAGGTCGATATCCAGATCGTCGCGGCTGTAATGCCCCGCGACAAAGCCCGGCAGCATCCCGGAATAGGGCGCAGTCGGACCGGGCGAGATCAGCGTCACACGCACGCCGGCCAATGGGTTCATGCCCCATTTGCGCAGCACCAGCGCATGGGTATGGCCGCCGCCGATCAGCACGAGGTCACGGGTCAGGGGAAGTGTCGCTTGCATGTCAGTGGTTCTAGCGACGCGTCAGGGCGAAAGCCACTGTCCTTGCCAGCCGTCAGCGCGGGCATAGGCCGCGCGACGATGGTCGTCGCCCAGATGCACGAGATCGATGCGCTGGATCGCGCAGGACAGCACGGCAAAGGTCGCAAAGTCGGGGTCCTTGTCATAGGCCAGCGCGTCATCGCCCAAGGGTGTGCCGGGCGCAGGGGTGACACCATAGGACATGCGGCCCCGTTCGGGGATCGGGTTCCAGCGGTCGCGCACAGCATCCCCTGTCAGGATCGTGACGGCGCATTGCAGACGGATTTGCAGGTGCTGCTTGTCCTCCCAGATGTGCAGGGCGGCGCGCGGGGTGGTGCGCAGGCTGGTGATCTTGTCCGAATGCAGATCGGTATAGACTTCGAGCGTTGCGGTGTCGCGCTGGGCTGTGCGCAGAACCACGGTGCGGGCCTCTGGCCAGCCGTCCGCACTGACGGTGGCAAACGTGGGCTGCCGCGCGGGCGATTTGCGGTCTGCGACACCACGCGACAGGCGTTGCCACATGCGGTCGTGCAGACCGTCCAGCGTTTTGAACCAGTCACTCATATCCTGTCATCTCCAGATAGCCTTGGCCGCCGTGGCTGCCGGTTACGGTGACCGGACCTTCCCAGTAGGGGACACTGGTGTCCATCCAGGCCTGCGGGTTGATCGCGGCAACGGTGACGTCGATGCCGCGGTCCGGCAATGTCACCTGCCACTGCGTCGGGACATCGCGCCCCGCCACGGTCGTTGTCGCCAGCGGTGCCGCGTTGAACGCCCCGTCGCTGTAGGGTGTGGCGGTCCCATCCGCGTCGATCCATGTCGCAGAGGTAAAGTTCTGGTCGTCGGTCTGGCGCAGGCGAAACCCCATCATCTTGGCCCCGTCGTCGAACGACAGGGAAAACCAGTCCCAGCCGGTCTGGTTGTCGCCCAGCGGTTGGCTGGACCATTCACGGTCCAGCCATGCGGTGCCGGTCACGGGCACATCGCCGTCTGGCAGCGTCAGCGTGCCGGACAATTCATAGAACGGTTGCGAGTAGTAGTAGGATGCCTGACCGGCGGCGGATTTGACCGAATAGCCGTCGATCCCCTGAAACACCAAGGGTCCGGTCGCCGTCAGGTTCACATCATAGGCAAAGTCGGGGCCAGAGGCGGTCAGACGCGCATCATCGAACCCGGTCATCTGCCAATCGTCGATCCATGCGGCAAAGGGGTCGGCGGTCACGCCCGCCTGACCGATCCCGCCCCGTGCCAGTCGTTCGGTCACGAAATGCGCATCTGGCGTTGTCACCGCGGCATGACCCATCCACAGTTGCGGATCGTCCCAGCCCGCCCGCGTTTCGGGTGCCATGGCGCTGCGGAACAGCGTCCATTGCAGCCCGTAGGGCGTGCCGTCCGGTCCGGTCATGTTGGCCGTGATGTACCACCATTCGATCCGGTAATCGGGGTGCGCGCCGTGGTCCGCGGGAAAGCTGAACTGTGGGTTCGGCTGCGGCACGGCGAAACCTTCGGCATCGGTGCCAAGACCCGCGAAGCCCTGGGCCGATGCAGCGAAGGGCAGCAACAGGGCGAGCAACAGAGCCTTAACGTTCATTGGAAAACACCTTGAGCAGATCAGCAGGGGGTGTGCGGGCCAAACGCCACGCAGGCCAGAGTGCTGCAAGCGCTGCCGCCACCAGCGCAAACAGGCCCAGCCGCGCATAATCGGCGGGAAACAGAAACATGGGCAGTTTCCAGCCAAAGGCTGCGACATTGACCACCGACAGCAGCGCCCAGGCCAGGGCAAGCCCCAGCGGCAATGCAATTGCCGCCGTAAAGACCGCAAGGATCACGGCGCGGATCAGTTCGACCACGCCCAGACTACGGCGGGTCATGCCCATCGCCCAGGCGGGTGCGAGTTGCGGCACGCGCAGCGCGGCCAGCGTCAGGAGGCTCATGAGAATGGCAAAGCCCGCAACCGCCAGCGTCAGCACGTTCAGTGCTGTTGTCACCGTGAATGTCCGGTCAAATACATCAAGCGAGAATTGCTTGATCCCCGCCTGATTGATCATCGCGCCCTCTGATATGCCCAGATCGCGGGTCAGATCAGCGCGAAAGGCGACCACGTCGTCTGGCGGCAACCGCAACCCGAATTGCAGCGCTGTCACGTCGGGATAGAGCGTGGCAAAGACGTCCTCTGACAAAATTGCCTGACCGATGGGATTGCCATAGTCACCGTAAATGCCGGCAACGGTGAATGTCGTATCCATGATGGGCACGGTGTCGCGCAGCGCTAACCCGGTGCGCCGCGCCAGTTGTTCATTTATCAAGATGCCACCGCCGTCCGCGACACGCTGCCAAGGCGCGTCGGTCGCAGTTAGAAACGTCCAGTTGTCGGTATATGTCGGTCCAATCCGTGCGCCGAAAACTTCTGTCGGCAGATCCCGCACCTGGGTGTCAGCGGACTGGATCGGCAGGATCGCGTCCACGCGGTCGGCTGCATAGGCCGTCAGAGCATCGGCCTGTGCTGCATCCTCTGCCGTGACGTACAGCTCTGACGCGAGCCGCTGGTCAAGAAATCCGACAAACGTCAGGCGAAAGCTGCTGACCATCGTGGACACGCCCACATTCGCCGCCATCGCCAGCAGCAAGGCCGCCAGTGCCAGCGACAGGCCGGGCAATTGCTGCCGCGTATCGGCCCAGAACCACTGTGCGCGGATGCCGCGTGACAGCCATGCCGCCAGTGCCAGCACCCGATCCAGGATCAGCGGAAGCGCCAGCGCAGCCCCGATCAGCAATGTTCCCAGCAGGGCAAAGCCGGTCACCATCCCGTCGGCGACCGAGGCAAGCCCCGCGGCGCAAATCAGCAGAATTGCGGCCAGCACGCCCTGGACCTGCGCCGTGCGTCCTGCGGCCATCGACAAGGCGCGGCGCGACCCGCCGGCCAGCAAGGGCATCTGTGCCAACCGCCAAAAGGCCGATGCCGCCGCCAGGGCCGTGCCGCCCAGTGCAATCGCCAATCCTGACAGCCACCAGACGGGGCGCAGTTGCAATGTGCCGGACACTGTCTGGCCGTAAAGACCTTGCAAGGTTGCAGCCACATCCGGCAGCAACAGAGACGCGATGACATAACCAAGCGCCACACCGATGGCACCAGCGACCAACGCCATGACCGCCAGCTCTGCCGCCATCAGGATCATCAAGCTGCGCAGCGGTACGCCCAGCGCGCGCAACGTCCGCACCACGGACCGGCGCTGTTCGAACGCCAACCCGATGGCACCGTTCACGATGAAAATGCCGACCGCGAAACTCAGCAGGCCAAAGGCTGTCAGGTTCAGGTGGAAACTGTCTGTCAGCCGGCCCAGGTCATTGCTGCCTTGCGCGACCTGCCGTGTCAGATCAGGGGACACCTCTGCCAGTGACGGACGGCCCAGCGGTTGTTCCGGTGCCACGATCAGCCGTGTGATCACGCCATCGCGGCCCAGCAATCCTTGGGCAAGGCCGATATCGGTCAGCACGGTGCCGGGTGCGACATCTGGCGCTGACACGGGTTGCGCCCCGATGTCCGGCAATCGGTCCAACATCTCTGCGCGACCAAACACCTGACCGCCGCCGGACAGAAACGTGTTGATCTCGACCCCGTCCGATACCGTGATGGGGCCCAACCCGCCCGGTGCGGTCAGCGGGTCGAGGCCGACGATCCGGACGCCGTTCAGCCGCCCTTCGACCACCGGTGACACCTGCCAGCCCGCACGGCGCAGTGCCACATAAGTCGCCTGCGGGATCGTGCCGCCGTCGCGCGCGGTCAGTTGATCGAATTGCCCCTCGCCCAGTGTTGCAGCCGCCGCGTCATAGCTTGCGGATGCCTCTGCGTTGATCGCCTGAACCCCCGACCAAAGTGCCGTTGCCAGCGCCAGTCCGGCCAGCAAGGTGAACAACTGCAATGGGTTGCGCCACCAGTGTGACAGCAGCGCCTGAAGTGTTGCACAGGTCACGCGATGCGACCCTTGCGCAGGTGAATCTGCCGCTGCATCTGGCCTGCCAGTGCTTGCGAATGGGTGACCATCAGCAAACCCGCGCCTGTGTCGCGCACCAGGTCCAGCATCAACGCCAGCACCGTGGCGGCTGTTTCCTCGTCCAGGTTGCCGGTGGGTTCGTCCGCCAGCACGAGTTTCGGACGGGGGGCCAGCGTGCGGGCAAGTGCCACCCGCTGCTGTTGTCCGCCGGACAATTGTTCCGGGTATTTGTCCAGTTGCGCATCCAGCCCCATGCGGTTGGCCAGTTGTGCGCACCAAGCCGCATCATGCCTGTCTGCCAGCCGCGCCTGAAAACTGATGTTGTCGGCAACCTTGAGCGACGGGATCAGGTTGAACTGCTGGAACACCACGCCCACCGTACCACGGCGCAGGGCCGCACGGTCTGCATCGTTCAGCGCGGTCAGATCCACGCCGTCCAGCAGGATCTGGCCGCGGTCGGCACTGTCCAGCCCGCCGATCAGGTGCAACAGCGTGCTCTTGCCGGACCCGCTCTCTCCGGTCAGGGCCAGTGTTTCGCCGGCATTCAGCGACAGGCTCACGCCGTCCAGCACCGTGATCTGGCCGTCGGCGCTGGCATAACCCTTGTGCAGATCGGTGACGGTCAACAGCATGGTGGACTCCTTTCGCAATAACATAAGGTGCGGTCGCGTTTTTCCACTCCTGCGGTTGCTTTGCCGCAGGGTTACGTTCCCCGGGGGCTGGTGCCGGGGCGCACCGCTTGTCATCCTGTCGCAAATCAAGGGGAGAGGGTTCAACATGTCAGAGATTGTCATTCTGGGGGGTGCCCGCACGGCCATCGGCACCTTTGGCGGTGCCTTGGCGGGTACGCCGCCCATCACACTGGGGGCGATTGCCTCCAGGGCGGCACTGGACAGGTCCGGCGTCACGGGCGACCAGATCGGTCACGTGGCGTTCGGCCATGTCATCAATACCGAACCGCGGGACATGTATCTGTCGCGGGTTGCCGCGATGGATGCGGGTGTGCCCGACACGACGCCTGCGATGAACGTGAACCGTCTGTGCGGATCCGGCGTGCAAGCCATCGTGTCGGTGATCCAATCGCTGGCGCTTGGGGATGCCGATTTCGGCCTTGCGGGGGGTGCTGAAAACATGTCGCGCAGCCCCTTCATCCTGTCGGACCAACGATGGGGTGCGAAAATGGGCGACGTCGTGACCCGTGACATGATGCTGGGGGCGCTGAATTGTCCCTTTGGCACGGGCCACATGGGGATCACGGCGGAAAACGTCAGCGCCGAACATGCTGTCAGCCGTGCGGATCAAGACGCCTTTGCACTGCTCAGCCAGCAACGCGCAGCGGCTGCGATGGCGGCGGGCTATTTCGACGATCAGATCGTTCCGGTCCCGGTCAAGGTCAAGCGCGAGATGGTGGATTTCGCCACGGACGAACACCCCAAGGCGACCACGGCAGAGGGACTGGCCAACCTGCGCCCGGCCTTTGCCAAGGACGGCAGCGTGACGGCTGGCAACGCCTCTGGCCTCAATGACGGGGCTGCGGCTATCGTTCTGGCGCGTGCGGATGCCGCGCAGGCGGCGGGCCTGACACCGCGGTTCCGCGTGCTGGGCTACGCCCACGCCGGCGTCCGGCCAGAGGTCATGGGGATCGGCCCCGTGCCTGCGGTGCGCAAGCTGCTGGAAAAGACCGGCCTGACTGCTGCCGATTTCGACGTGATCGAAAGCAACGAGGCCTTTGCCGCACAGGCGCTTGCCGTCAGCAAGGAATTGGGTCTGGACCCCGCCCGTGTGAACCCCAATGGCGGTGCAATCGCTCTGGGCCATCCGGTGGGCGCTACGGGTGCCATCATCACGGTCAAGGCGATGTACGAGCTAGACCGCATTCAGGGTAAACGTGCGCTGATCACCATGTGTATCGGTGGCGGTCAGGGCATCGCGCTGGCGATAGAGCGGATCTGAC
This sequence comes from Loktanella gaetbuli, assembly GCF_020531945.1. Classification (NCBI taxonomy): domain Bacteria; kingdom Pseudomonadati; phylum Pseudomonadota; class Alphaproteobacteria; order Rhodobacterales; family Roseobacteraceae; genus Loktanella; species Loktanella gaetbuli. The sequence goes on along the minus strand of NZ_JAJATZ010000003.1, from coordinate 218,897 downwards.
GTATCATCTTGCCACAAATACTCACGCCGTAGGCATTGGTCGCCCCGCGCGGGGCGACCAAATCAATAGAACAAGGCCGCGTTGTTCAGCAGCACGATGCGGATGATCTCGATCCCGATCAGTGCCACGATGGGCGACAGGTCGATCCCGCCCAGGTTCGGCAGAACACTGCGCAGCGGGCCATAGATCGGTTCCAGAATACGTTGCAGCGTGTACCAGATCTGCCCGACCAGCGGCTGGCGCACGTTCAGCACGTCGAAACTGATCAGCCAGCTCATGATGAAATGGGCAAAGATGAAAAAGCGCGCCACGCCAAGCAGCAGCAGGATGATTTCAAAGATCGAGGTCATGGGCGTCACTTTCGTCTGATGATGCCCCGCAGGTAAGCGCAAGCCGGGGGCGCATCAAGTGTTTCGTGCCGCAGCGGCACGCATTGACCCGCGCGCCACCTGCTGGCACGGCCCTGCGCATGTATCCGTTTGTCCGTCTTGCCAAGGAATTCATTCTGCATCGCAACGCGGGCGACCTGCCTGTGCTGGGCGCGCATGTCAGTCATCATCGCTGCTGGCCGCAGGATCTCGATGTTTTCGTGGAAATGAACAACGGGCGTATCCTGACGATCCTCGATCTGGGCCGCACGATCCTGGCGCAGCGGGTCGGGTTGCTGCGTGCATTACGGCAGAACAAGTGGGGCCTGACGATGGCGGGGGCCAGTGTGCGCTATCGCCGCCGGATCAGACCGTTCGAGCGTTTCCGCGTCGTCAGCCGCTGCGTGGGCTGGGACGCACGGTTTTTCTATCTCGATCAATCGATCTGGGTCGGAGACATCTGCGCGGCGCAGGCGCTGTACCGGTCCGCCGTGACGGACCGGAATGGCATCGTTGATCCTGCGCGCGTCTTTGCTGCGGCCGGTTTCGACGCAACCCCGCCCGCGCTGCCCGCTTGGACCCAAAGCTGGATCGACGCGGATGCCACCCGGCCCTGGCCACCGGAACTGCCTGCAGGGACGTAAACGGGACTTGCCAGCGCGGGGCCTGCCGGGGTTAGGTTGTGCCTGGGCGACACGGGGCAGGTCATGGCAGTATCACGCAAACGCATCTGGGGCTGGATGGCCTTTGATTGGGCATCACAGCCGATGTACACGCTGGGGCTGACATTCGTTTTCGGCCCCTATTTTGCCAGCGTTGCCACCACCTATTTCATGGACAGCGGTCTGGATCGCGCCGCTGCCGGGGCCGAGGCACAGGGCCTGTGGTCGATGGGGCAGGCCGTGGCTGGATTGCTGATCGCGATCACCGCACCATTTCTGGGGGCATTCGCCGACAATTCCGGGCGCAAGATGCCGTGGATCGCAGGATTTTCGATCCTGTTCGTCATTGCCACGGCGATGCTGTGGAACCTGACACCGGATGGTGCCTGGATCTACATGGCGCTGATCGTGTTCTACGCCGCTTTCTTTTGCGCTGAATCCGCGCTGAATTTCGTCAATGCGATCCTGCCCAGCCTTGGCAACCGCCAAGAGGTCGGGCGCATCTCCGGGTCGGGTGCTGCCTTTGGCTATTGGGGTGGCGTTGCGTCCTTGTTCATCATGTTGCTGCTGTTCGTCGAGGACCCCGACAGCGGAGTCACTTTGATCGGTCTGGCCCCCGCGCTGGGCCTTGATCCCGCCCAAATGGAAGGCACCCGCGCGGTCGGCCCATTCATTGCGGTGTGGTTCGCGCTCTTTATGGTGCCGTTTTTCCTGTATGTCCGGGACGACCCGTCGCTGGGCGGTCGGTCCACCCGCATCAGTGCGGTCTGGGCCGAGCTCAAGGACACGCTGCGCGGCGTTGTGCGCCGCAAGAGCCTGCTGAATTTCCTGCTGGGGTCGATGTTCTACCGCGACGGGTTGAACGCGCTCTATGCCTTTGGTGGTGTCTATGCGGCGATCGTGCTGGGATGGACGACCATCAACATCGGCATATTCGGGATCGTGGCAGCCATTGCGGCAGCAATCTTTACCTGGGTTGGCGGTCTGGCGGACGCGCGGTTCGGGCCGAAACCCGTGATCCGCGTCTGTGTCTGGTGCCTGATCGCTGTCAGCGTGGTGATCGTGGGCATGTCCCGCGAGACGCTGTTCGGCGTGCCGCTGCCTGTGGGGTCCAGTCTGCCCGATACGATCTTTTTCGCGGCGGGGGTCATCATCGGCGGCGCAGGGGGCGCGACCTATGCCGCGTCACGGTCCATGATGGTCCGTCACACCGACCCCGACCGCCCGACCGAAGCCTTTGGGTTGTTCGCACTGACCGGCAAGGCGACAGCATTCCTTGCGCCGGCCAGTATCGCGGTGTTCACATATCTGACAGGTAACGTGCAGCTTGGGTTTTTGCCGGTCATCTTTTTGTTCCTGCTTGGCCTGTTTCTGCTAAGGTGGGTCAACAAAGACGGGGACCGAGCAGCATGATCCGCACCATCGCAGCACTGACACTACTGACGGCCCTCGCGGCCTGTCAGCCGGAAAAACCGACGGTTTCGCCCGTCGTGTCGACACAGAACACGAATGATACACGGATCGCGAAACGCGTCTTTGGCGCGATACCGGAACCATCTGCGCAGGCCCCGGCACCGCTGGGGTTCTATTCGCGCGGCTGTCAGGCAGGGGGGCAGGCCCTGGCCGAAACCGGGCCGACCTGGCAGGCCATGCGCCTGTCGCGCAATCGCAATTGGGGTCAGCCCGAACTGATTGATTTCGTGCAGGACCTGTCGCGGCTCGCCGCAGCGCAGCCGGGGTGGAACGGTCTGTATGTGGGCGACATCAGCCAGCCGCGTGGCGGGCCGATGCTGACCGGTCATGCCAGCCATCAGGTCGGTCTGGATGCCGACATATGGCTGAAACCTGCCACCTCGCTTTCGCTGACGCGGACCGAACGCGAAAACATCTCGTCCGACCGGATGGACCGGCGCAGCGGCGCTTTCGTCAACAATAGCTGGACACCCCAGCATGAGGCGATCGTCAAGGCGGCTGCATCCGACCCGCGCGTGGCCCGGATCTTTATCTTTCCGGGGGCCAAGGTCGAGATGTGCAAGAACGCCACCGGCGACCGCAGCTGGCTGAACAAGGTGCGCCCCTGGTACGGGCACAATTACCATTTCCACGTGCGCCTGAACTGCCCGCGCGGTGCCGCGTACTGCGAGGATCAGCCCGCACCGCCCGCCGGTGACGGCTGTGCCGATGCGCAGGAATGGGTGAACAACATCATTAACCCGCCGCCGCCCCAGCCGCGCGACCCGAATGCCCCCGCACCCCAGCCCAAGCGTGAACTGACGATGGCCCGCCTGCCCGGGCAATGCGCCGCTGTCGCCGCCAACTGATATGCGCGCCTTGATCGTTGCCGCCCTTGCCCTGCTGGTGGGGTGCCAGTCCGTTGGGGATGCGCAGGCCGAACCGACCGTGACCTACCTGGGCCGCTATGTCTGGAACGATAGCGACCCGGCGTTTGGCGGGCTGTCGGGGCTGGAACTGAGCGCGGACGGCACGCGGATCTGGGCGCAAGGGGACCGTGGTGTTCTGTGGACCGGTGTGGTGACGCGCGACGGGGATCAGGTGACCGGCATCACGACGGACCCGCCACGCGTGTTGCGCATTTCGACCGGAGAGCCTGTTTCAGGTGCGACGGCCGATCCCGAGGGACTGGCCCTGTCAGCGGATGGCACGCTGTTCGTCTCATTCGAAGGGCTGGCCCGTGTCGCGGCCTACCCTGACCTGGACGGTCCTGCAGTGCGAGTGCCGCGTCCGGATATGTTCAGGGGTCTTCAGAACAATTCCGCGCTCGAAGCGCTTGCGATTGGCCCGGACGGTGCACTTTATACTTTGCCCGAGCGGTCGGGTGGCACGCATCGCCCTTTTCCGGTTTATCGCTATGCCGGCGGGGTCTGGACCACGGTATTCGACATCGCGCGCACCGATGCATTCCTGCCGGTCGGCGCGGATATCGGGCCTGATGGTCTGCTGTATCTGCTGGAACGGGATTTCACCGGATTCGGGTTTCGGTCGCGCGTGCGCAGGTTGCCGCTGGACGGCAGCGCATCGGAACTGCTGTTGCAGACGCGCACCGGGACGCATGACAACCTCGAAGGGATCAGCGTCTGGCGCGATGACGCAGGCGATATCCGCCTGACGATGGTGTCCGACGACAATTTCCGCTGGTTCCAGACGACCGAGATCGTGGAATACCGCGTCAGCGATTGACGCAAGCCGTCCGTGCGGCTAACCGGGCGCGTCCCCGCGATCTTGCGGGGCCAAGTGCCGCACCCTTGCCAAAACGGAAAACCGCTATGACCCGTATTCTACCTGGCGTGATCGCCATGGCCGCCATCGTCGTGGCCTCGAACATCCTCGTGCAATTCCTGATCCTCGACGGGCTGCTGACCTGGGGTGCGTTCACCTATCCGCTGGCGTTCCTTGTGACTGACCTGATGAACCGCATCTACGGCGTGTCCGCCGCGCGGCGTGTCGTTTTCGTGGGCCTGATCGTGGGTATCATCTGTTCGCTGATCGGCAGCCAGATCCAGCTGGAATTCGGTCCCGCCGTGCCGATCCGGGTCGCCATTGCATCCGCCACCGCATTTGGCGTGGCGCAACTGCTGGATATCACCGTGTTCAACAAGCTGCGCCTGGGCGTGTGGTGGGTGGCCCCGCTGGGATCGACGCTGGTGTCGTCGGTCGTGGACACGGCCATCTTCTTTTCCATCGCGTTTGCAGCAGTGTTCAACCCGCTGTCAGCAGGGGCCGCGGACCAGATCATCTGGGCACAGGACGCTGTCCCGTTTCTGAACGCAGGGCCGCTGGTGCCGCTGTGGGTGTCGCTCGCCGTGGCCGATTGGGGGGTCAAGATCGCGGTTGCGCTGGTTGCGCTGATCCCGTTCCGCCTGATTGTTCGCCGAGTCACAGCCACGTCATAAATGCAGTATCTGGTGTGATTAGGGTTTGACAGCCGCGATATCTGCGGCAACCCTCAACACAGGCGAAACATTTGAAAGGAGGTGATCCAGTGCATCATGAAGTTCTGGAGAAGTGTGTCGGGACAGCTTGGGGGGTTCTGATCTAGGGCAGCCCTTAGGTCTGTAGCACCACAGGTGGGTGACCCTATGGGTCCCTAACCGACCCACCTCCGATATTCAGGAAAGGGCTGTCCCATCGCCGGGGCAGCCCTTTTTTACGATGAACGCTGTGCGTTCATCGGGTGGGGGCAAGCGAATGGCGCAGGCAATCGCGGCCCCGCTCGGTACTCAACTGGGTGCTGGTGGCAAATGCGTCTTGGTCTGCTACATCATCCCTATGGCCGACGATCTGCGCATCACCGACAGCATCACCCTGCAAGGCTGGGAAATGACCGAGGCATTCACCCGTGCCTCCGGTCCCGGCGGGCAGAACGTGAACAAGGTCAGCACGGCGGTCGAGCTACGGTTCGAGGCCGCGCGCTCACCCTCCTTGCCCGATCCGGTCAAGGCGCGGCTCAAGCGGTTGGCGGGGCGGCGGTGGACATCCGACGGGGCGCTGGTGCTGTTCGTTCAGGACACAAGGTCCCAGGCCCGCAACCGCGAGCTGGCGCGCGAGAGGCTGGCCGAACTGGTCGAACAGGCCACGCAAAAACCCAAACGCCGCGTGCCAACGAAACCGACCTACGGATCGGTGAAACGGCGACTGAAGGCTAAGAAGGTCAGGGGTGAGGTGAAGTCCCTGCGCGGCAATGTCACGCCCGACTGACGGAACGCGGATGCCCCTGACGCTGTTGGACAACAACCTCAGACAGGAGACGACCGTGAAACAAAAATGGATCTACGCCCTCATCCCCCTCGGCTTTGTCGCCATCATCGCATCCCTGCTGCTGGGCGGCGAAGTCGTGCAGGAAACAACCGACAGCCCCGTCGGTGAGATTGTGGAGGGGCAGGAGGAGTAAGCAAATTTCCCCTTTGCATGCCACACTCATGTCAGAAGGCGGGCTCCGAACCTTGGGACAGAGCCACTTGATCAAGCTGCGGGATCAATAGAACTAGACCACAACCTCCACCCGCTCCTGCGCCCCCACCCCGAACACGCGCTTGTAGCGTGCGATCTCCTCCGCCGGACCCATCGCCTTGTTCGGGTTGTCGCTCAGTTTGACCGTGGGGCGGCCATCCGCCGCGATAGCTTTGCACACCAGGCTGAAGGGGGCGAGTGCGTCGCCCTCGGTCAGGCCGATGAAGTCGTTGGTCAGCATCGTACCCCAGCCGAAACTGACGCGGACGCGACCGGCGAATTGGCGGTGCAGGTCCAGGATCTTGTCCACCGTCAGCCCGTCGGAAAAGATGATCAGTTTTTCGCGCGGATCCTCGCCCCGTGCGCGCCACCAGTCGATGGCGGCCTCTGCCCCGGTGGCGGGGTCGCCGCTGTCGATGCGGATGCCGGTCCAGCCCGCCAGCCAGTCGGGTGCGTTGGCAAGAAAACCGGGCGTGCCAAAGGTGTCCGGCAAAATGACCCGCAGGTTGCCGTCGTGTTCCGCCTGCCAGTCGGCCAGCACATCATAGGGTGACCGCGCGAGTGCTGCATCGTTCTGCGCCAGCGCGGCATAGACCATCGGCAGCTCGTGCGCGTTGGTGCCGATCGCTTCCATGTCGCGGCTCTTGGCGATCAGGCAGTTGGACGTGCCGGTAAAGGCGTCGCCCAGCCCCTCGCTCATCGCTTGCACGCACCAGTCCTGCCACAGAAAGCTGTGCCGGCGCCGGGTGCCGAAATCAGCGATCCGCAGGTCGGGCACGTCGCGCAGGCGTTCGACCTTTTCCCAAGCCTTGGTCATGGCGCGGGCATAGAGCACCTGAAGTTCGAACCGGCCCATGTCGCCCAGCACCGCGCGGCCGCGCAGTTCCATCAGGGTGGCAAGTGCGGGAATTTCCCACAACATGACTTCTGGCCAGGACCCTTCGAACGTCAGTTCATACTGGCCGTCGCGTTTTTCCAGATGATAGGGTGGCAGGCGCAGGTTTTCGAACCAATCCATGAATTCGGGCGTGAACATCGCGCGCTTGCCGTAGAAGGTATTGCCGCGCATCCAGGTGGATTCGCCGCGCGACAGCGACAGGGACCGGATGTTGTCCAATTGCTCGCGCAGCTCGCCCTCGTCGACCAGATCGGCGAGGCGGATGGACTTGGTCCGGTTGATCAGGCTGAAGGTGACCTGCGTGTCGCGGTTGTTGCGAAAGATCGACTGACACATCAGCAGTTTGTAGAAATCGGTGTCGATCAGGGACCGGACGATCGGGTCGATCTTCCATTTGTGGTTCCAGACACGGGTGGCGATATCGACCATTGGGGTCCTCCGGCGTTTGGTTTCTTAGACCAACTGCCGTGCAGGCTTGCAAGGGCGGGGCGCGGCATAAGCCTGGGCTTATATCCGGACGCATAAGCCGTTGGCGGATAGTGCGGCAAACAAGGGTGGTTCAGATCGGTGTCAGGCCCGGCGCTGTGCCGCGGCATCACCCAAGGAACGCACCCATGAAAAAGATCGCAACACTGACCGCCCTGATCGCCCTGTCCGCTACGGCGGCGCTGGCAGAGCCGTCCTGCACCCCCGCCGCCGACGGTGCCGCAGCCCCCGTCTGGGAGGCCGTCAAGGCATTCGAGGAAGAAGGCGGCGTCGTAAAGGCGTTCAAGATCAACGGCGGCGACTGCTACGAAATCTACGGCTCGCTGGACGGCACCAACATGGAAGTTTTCTTTGACCCGACCACAGGCGAAGAGCTGGAACGTATCGACGCATAACCGCTGAACCACGAAAGGAGGCGCACCATGGCCGCTATGTCTGAACAGCACGGGACCGTCCGGGTCTGGGATATCGGGGTGCGCCTCTTTCATTGGTCACTGCTGACCTGCGTGGCGGGGGCGTGGCTGTTCGTCGATCCCCGCTCACTCCACCGCTGGCTTGGCTACTGCGTGATCGGATTGATTGCGTTTCGCCTGATCTGGGGGCTGGTGGGATCGCGCCACGCGCGGTTTACCGATTTCATCAAGGGACCCCGTACGGTGCTGGCCTATCTGCGCGCGATGGCTGCGGGAACCGAACGCCGTCATCTGGGTCACAACCCCGCGGGTGCCGCAATGATTGTGGCGCTGTTGCTGACGTTGGCGGGCATCTGCACCACCGGGATCATGATGGGGATGGATGCCTATTTCGGTGTCTCGTGGGTCGAGCATTGGCACGAAGGACTCGTGAACGGCTTGCTCATTCTGGTCGCCATGCATCTGGTGGGTGTGGTAACTGCAAGTTGGCGCCACCGCGAAAACCTTGTGGCGTCCATGGTCCACGGCCACAAGGACGCGCATGAAACAGGTGCTGAAACCTAATTCACGATCCCGACGCGTCCTTTTCCTGGGGGCCGCCGTTTTGCAGCTGGTCTGTCTGGGCCTTTTTACGATCGACATCCTCTCAGAGATGTCTTCGCCCGACTTTCACACCCTCGTTGAAACATTGAGCGTTCTCGGACTGTGTTTGAGCATCGCGGTCACGTTTCGTGAGTATCTGCACCTGATCAACCGCAATCGCCGGATTGAGCGGGAGCTGGGTGCCGCCACTGGCGCATTTTCACAAATGATGCAGGAAAATTTCGCGCAGTGGGGCCTGTCTCCGGCAGAGCGCGATGTCGCGCTGATGTCGGTCAAGGGCCTGTCCGTCTCGGAAATTGCCACATTGCGCGAAACGGCCAATGGCACGGTCAAAGCGCAATGCACTGCAATCTATCGCAAGGCCGGGGTATCCAACCGCGCAGAGTTGATTTCGGTGATGATCGAGGATCTGATCGCTGGCGTGCCGCTTCCTGGCCAGACCCACCAATCGTCATCAACATAAGGTATCAGGACGGGAACCGTCCTGATTTGGCCATCTCCTCGTCGTGCAATTCACGGGCGCGTTCTGGGGACACGCCCAGGATCGCCTCGATTTCGTGCAACAGGGCGTCTTCGGCGGCCGCCTCGTTTCCATCGGAAAAGACGACGGACCACAGCGCGCGCACGGCGTCTTCCAGGTGATCATCGCTGATATGCTGGTGCAGAACCTCGGCAAGTTCGGCTGTGTCGGGCATCGCGGATTCGAGCTTTTCACAACGGGCGCGCATCTTGGCCGCCTCGACCGGGTTCAGGTCATAAAGCGCGGCCAGCACGTGGTCGATCTCCTCGACCTCTTCGAACAGATAGGCCCGGTCGATCTTGGCCGCGCGCACCAACAGCGCCCCCAGTGCGTGCTGTTCATCCGCCTTTGGCAGCGGCGTGACCGTGGTACCGGGATGAAACAATGACAAAAGACGTTCTAGCATGGGACCCCCGGAAATGTGCAGGGTGATTCTAGCCTAGTCAGCCGATGCTGCAAAGCGGTCGCGCCTAGCGTTTTCGGCGCATCAAGACCTGAAAGGTCGCGGGCGCGATAGCGATCACCAGCGTGATCCTGACGATGTGCATGACAGAGACAAAGGCGATGTCCTGTCCCAGTGCCAGCGTCAGTAGTGACATTTCTGTCAGTCCGCCCGGCGAATACGCGAGGAATGCCTGGGACAGCGGGATACCCTGCGACAGAGCGATCACTTCGGCAAAGCCCAGTGCCACAACGAGCATGGCCACCGATGCGACCGTCGCGATCCACAGATCACGCCCGATCTGGCGCGGACTGGACCCCACGAATCGCGCGCCGATGATCGTGCCGATCACGATCTGGGCCACGATGACCAGAACGGTGGGTGGGGCGATTTCGACCCAGCCGACCAGATGCACGATACCCGACAGGATCATCGGTCCGAACACGGTCGCAGCGGGCAGGCGCAGCAAGCGGCCACCGTAGACGCCCAGCACGGCACAACCCAAAAGGATCAGGCCGTTGGTCAGGGTAATTGCGCTGATTGGGACGATGCCGCGCCCGTCGGTCCCAGACCGCACACCCAGCACATAGCCGAAATACATCACCACCAGTGTGACAACGATCAGAATACGGGCGGCGTGCGCCAGCGCGATCTTGCGGGTGTCGCCGCCGGCGGCCTCGCCCAGAATCAGCATTTCGTTCAGGCCGCCCGGCATGGCCGCATAAAAGGCGGTGACGGGATCGTAGCCGCCCAGCCTGCGGTAGACGACGATGGAAACACCGGCGGCGAGCGCCAGAAAGAACGGCAACAGCAGGATCGTCAGTGTCCAGCTGCCAAGGCGGTCGAACAGATCAGGGGTGATCGCACTGCCCAGCAAGACGCCGATGACAGGAATGACGATGGTGCGCAGCTGACCGGGTCCGCGCACGGGTAGCCCCACAATGGCCGCAAGCGTGGTGCCGATCATTGGTCCCAGCATCCAGGGCAACGGCATGTTGACCATCCAGCCGATGAACCCGGAAATTACCCCGATCAGCAGCGCAAGGCCGATGTCCTGATGCTGCCGGATCCGCACCTAGAGGCTGCCGATATGTCGTTCGCCCCGCGCACGGGCGAGGGCAATCTGGCGTTGGCGTTCGCGAAACCGTTCCTTGTCCTCGGGGGTGGTTTCGTCGACGCAGTGGTGGCAGGCGACGCCTTCCTCGAATGACGGCAGTTGCGTGTCCGCCGGTTCCAGCGGGCGGCGGCAGGCGTGGCACAGCACATGCGGGCCCTCGGCCAATCCGTGGCCGACGCTGACCCGCCCGTCAAAGACGAAACAGGACCCATTCCAGGTGCTTTGATCCTGTGGCACCTCTTCGAGATATTTCAGGATGCCGCCCTGCAGGTGATAGACGTCCTCGACGCCTTGCTGGCGCAGGTAGTTCGTCGATTTTTCGCAGCGGATGCCGCCTGTGCAGAACATCGCGATCCGCTTGTTGTGGAAACGGTGCTTGTTCGCTTCCCACCATGCAGGGAATTCGCCAAAGCTGCGGGTCTGCGGATCAATGGCCCCGTCAAAGGTGCCGATCGCGACCTCGTAGTCGTTGCGGGTGTCGATCACGGCCACATCATCGGATTGAATCAAGGCGTTCCAGTCAGCCGGGGTAACATAGGTGCCTGTCCCCTCGGCAGGGTTCACATCCGGTTGGCCCATGGTGACGATCTCACGCTTGAGCCTGACCTTCATCCGGTTGAAGGGCTGTTCGGTGGCGTGGCTTTCCTTGTGCGCAAGGTCCGCGCAGCCGGGCAGGGCGCGGATATGGGCCAGAACAGCGTCGATCCCGGCACGCGTTCCTGCGATCGTGCCGTTTATCCCCTCGCCTGCGAGCAGCAGCGTGCCGCTGATGCCATGCGCCTGACAGGTGTCCAGCAACGGCCCACGCAAGGCGGCGGGATCGGCAAAGCGCGTGAAATGATAGAGTGCGGCGACAGTAAACATGTTTCTTCGCATACGCCCGCGCGAAACGGGCGGCAACCCTCAGGCGCGTGCAGCGGCGCGTGCCAACCCGTCGGATACGGCTGTAAATGCGGCACCCCTGTCCAGCTTGGCGCGCGGAAAGTCCTGCGCCAACGCCTGCGTCAGAACACCCATCAGCGAAGAGCCGCCCACGAAAACAAGTGCCGCGATCTGGTCAGGGTCGGTGTCGCCTAATGCGTCGCGCGCTGCCTGACGCACCTCGGTTACCGGATCGGACAGGGTGTCGGCCAGTGCTGCACCATGCAGCGGCACCGCCAGGCCTTTTTCCAGCGGGGCGAGGTCGATGCGGGCCGCGTCGTGCGTGTTCGCCGCGATCTTGCCGTCCTCGACCGCAAAGGCGATGTCGTGGCCGAGCTCCATCTCGATCACCTCTGACAGGCGGGCAAAGGCGGTCTGGTCCACGCCCTGTTTGGCAAGATCCGCCACCAGACGCCGCGTTTCCGGCGCGTAGAGAAACGCGATTTTTTCCCAGGTGGCGAGGTCGTTGTAAATTGCATTGGGTGCGGTCGAGGTGCCGTTGCCAAACACGTCGCGCACGTCACCACCACGGCCCAGCAGCGGCATGACATGGGCCAGCGACAGCAGTCGGTCGAAATCGGTGCCGCCGATGCGTACGCCGTGACTGTTCAGGATCTCTATGCCGTCCGCGTTCTGCCGAAACAGCGTGAAATCCGATGTGCCGCCGCCGATGTCGACGACCAGACCCAGCTCGCCGGGTGGTAGCGGATCGGCAGTCAGGGCGGCGGCCTCTGGTTCGGGCAGAAAATCCACGGCGTCGAACCCGGCCATGTGGTAGGCTTCGGTCAGATCGGCAAGCGCGCGGGCATGGCGTTCGGGATCATGGTGAAACCGGACAGGCCGCCCCGACAGCGCGGTGTCAAAGGTCAGATAGGTCGATTCCTCGGCTGCGGCCTTTACGTGGCGCAGGAAATCCGCGACCACACCCAGCAGCGTCATGCGCTGATAGCCGATTTGCCGGGTTTCGCGCATCAACGGCGTGCCAAGAACGGATTTCAGCGCCCGCATGAACCGGCCTTCGCGCCCGCCGATCAGGGCCGCATTGGCCGCAGAACCGGTCAGCATCTGGTGGCGCGCCATGTCAAAGAAAACGGTCGTCGGCAGCGTGGTCTTGCCTGCCTCGACGGGGACGCGGAACACAGCGTCACCTGCCATCAGGGCAGCGGCAGTGTTGGATGTGCCGAAATCGATTCCAAGGGTGGGCATCGCGGTCTCCTGTTGCGGGACGCGCCGGATAGGCGAAACCCTGGTGCCTGACAAGTCGGCACCGGACAGCGATTGACCGAACCAGACGGCAGGCCTAACCCTAGGGGCAGCAAGGAGAGGATGACCGATGACCAGCGCCCTGATCGTGATTGATGTGCAAAATGATTTCTGTCCGGGCGGTGCGCTGGCGGTTTCTGGCGGCAATGACATCGTCACTGGTATCAATGCGCTGATGGACGATTTCAGCACCGTGATCCTGACGCAGGACTGGCATCCGGCGGGGCATTCGTCGTTCGCGTCCAGCCATCCCGGTCAGGCCCCGATGGACCTGATCACCATGCCCTATGGTCCACAGGTCCTGTGGCCCGATCACTGCGTCCAAGGCACGGCCGGGGCCGCTTTTCATCCCGATCTGCGCACGGACGGGGATCTGATCATCCGCAAGGGTTACAACCCGGCCATCGACAGCTATTCCGCATTCTTCGAGAACGACCAGACCACACCGACGGGGCTGGAGGGTTACCTGAAATCGCGCGGGATCACCCGGCTGACGATGGTGGGCCTGGCACTGGATTTCTGCGTGAATTACTCGGCTGTGGACGCCGCCCGGCTGGGGTTCGATGTCACCGTGCGCGAGGATCTGACCCGCGCAATCGACATGAACGGGTCACGCGATGCAGCCCTGACCGCGATGCAGGACGCCGGGGCCAGGATCGCCGTATGACGCTGCACCCCCATTACGATGTGGTGATTGTCGGGGGTGCGATCTATGGGTCGGCCGTGGCCTGGTTTCTGGCGTCAGATCCCGATTTCGACGGTCGCATCCTGGTGGTGGAACGGGACCCGACCTATGCGCGGGCTGCGACTTCGCTGACCAATTCTTGCATTCGGCAGCAGTTTTCCGATCCGCTGAACGTGCGGATCAGTCAGTTTGGCGCGGCCTATATCCGTGATTTTCGGACGCGGATGGGGCTGGGCGATACGGTGCCGCATCTGGCGCTGCACAGCTTTGGATACATGTATCTTGCCGATACACCGGGTTTCGCGGCAACGCTGCGCGAGGTGCAACAGATGCAGGCGGCCAACGGGGCCGCGACACGCCACATGACGGCCGACCAGATCGCTGAGGCCTATCCGTTCTATGCCTTGGACGACATCATCGCGGGCAACCACAACACCGTCGACGAGGGGTATTTCGACGGCGGCACATTGTTCGACTGGTGGAAACGGGGTGCCCGGCAAAAGGGCGTGACCTATGTTGCAGATACGGTCGTCGGTCTGGACCGCACCGCGGACAAGATCACCCACGCGCAATTGCAGGCCCATGGTCGCATTGGGTGCGATTGGCTGGTGAATTGCGCAGGCACCCGCGGATCAACGGTCGCGGCCATGGCGGGGCTGGGGTTGCCGGTAGAGCCGCGCAAGCGCTACAGCTATGTTTTCAAGGCAGAAACCCCGTTGGATCGTGCTCTGCCGCTGACAATCGATCCATCGGGTGTTCATGTGCGCCAAGACGGTGCCTATTATCTGGCGGGCAGTCCGCCTGACGATGATCCACCGGTCGATCCTGATGATTTCGGGTTTGACCACAGCCTGTGGCAGGAGAAGATCTGGCCCGCGATCGCAACCCGCATCCCGGCGTTCGAGCGGGTCAGGATCATGAACGAATGGGTCGGCCACTACGATTACAACACGCTGGACCAGAATGCGGTGGTCGGGCCGCATCCGCAGGTGGGCAATTTCGTCTTTGCCAACGGGTTTTCCGGCCACGGATTGCAGCAGTCGCCGGCCATCGGGCGCGGGCTTGCGGAATGGATCACACAGGGGGCATACCGGACGCTGGATCTGTCGCCACTGGGCTACGCCCGTGTCGCCACAAATACACCGATCATCGAAAAAGCCGTGATTTAGGGGAATATCATGTTGAAAAAGATCGTCCTGACCGGGGCCGCCGGAAATCTGGGCGGCGTGCTGCGCGCTCCGCTTGCGCAGATGTGCGAGGTGCTGATCAGCACCGACATCGCACCCGCGCTGGACGGCTGCCAACCGAACGAGACCTACATGCCCGCCGATCTGGGTCAGTTGGATCAGGTCGAACCCCTGCTGGAAGGTGCGGACATGGTCGTGCATTTTGGCGCGATCGGGGATGAGGCACCTTGGGACGAGATCCTCAATTCAAATATTGTCGGTGCCTACACCGTCTGGGAAGCGGCCTACCGTCAGGGCGTCCGCCGTGTGGTCTATGCCTCTTCGATTCATGCCGTCGGCATGCACGCCAAGACCGAAAATCTGGACGGCACCGAACGCCACAGGCCAGATACCTATTACGGTCTGGCCAAATGCTTTGCCGAAGATCTGGCCAGCCTCTATTGGGACAAGCGCGGGATCGAGTCCGTCTGCATGCGCATCCTGTCCTGTCAGCCGGAACCCGCAAACGCGCGCGCGCTGGGCAGCTGGTTGTCCTATCCCGACCTCATTCGCATGGTGCAGGCCGCGATCACCTCGCCCACGACCGGATTCAGCATCGTCTGGGGCGTGTCGAACAATGACCGTGCACCGGTCAGCAACGCCCGCGCGTCGTTCCTGGGGTATCGTCCCCAGGACAACGCAGAGAGCTATGCCCCGGACATCCTGCCGAACGCCGCGCCGATGGACCCGCAAAACCCCGAGGATATGTGCCACGGTGGTCCCTTTGCCGTGGTGCCATTGGGTGAAAGCGGTGTCGCGATGATCAAGGCGCGCAGCGTCAAACCGTAGGTGCCAGCGCATCTGTGTGATGCATCCGCATCGCCATTTCGATTATCCGATTGTTGACGGTCATTGGTCATAATCACGGCGCAATGGTGTATTTAGAATGGTATTGTTGATGCACGATTCCTTGACCGCAGGTGCCCTGTCATGTTGACCCGACGTTCCTTTGTCGCCGCCGCCGCCGCGCTGCCCTTGGCTGCTCCTGCGCTTGCGAATACCGCCACGTCCTACCCACGATTGCCGCGTAAATTTCGGCCGCAGATCGTTCATGTGAACCCTGATTTGCCCGCCGGCGAAATCCATGTGGTGCAAAAGGAATTCTTTTTGTTCTGGACGTTGGGGGATGGTCGCGCGCGTCGTTACGGCATCGCGACCGGGGCCGAGGGGCGTAATTATCGCGGCGTGCTGACCATCGCCCGCAAGGCTGAATGGCCCAGCTGGCGACCGACCCCCGACATGATCCGCAAGGAACCCGACGTTTACGGCCCCTATGTCGCGGGTCTGCCGGGTGGGCATCCGCGCAATGCGATGGGCGCACGGGCGCTGTATCTGCACGATCATCGCGGTGACACGTTCTATCGCATTCACGGCACACCCTTGCACGACAGCATCGGCCAGGCGTTTTCATCCGGTTGCGTGCGTCTGCGCAACGACCACGTTGCCGAATTGTATGACATGGTGCCGGTCGGCACCCGCGTTTATCTGTTCTAGAGGTCGGAACGGTTCAACTGTCGGTCCAGCCTATAGCCCAGATCGGATGGCAGGTCGTCATAGCGGGCATGAACCAGATAGTGATTCCATAGCCAGCCCAGAACCTGCCGCCGCAATGCCGCGTCAGGCATCCAGTCGGTTGACCGCCTTATTGCGTGGTCAAGGTCCTGTGCATTGCGCGCGCGCAAGACAAGCCCGTCGATATCATAGCAGGCATCGGCCAGAATGATGACGGGGCGGTCCATCAGCACAGCTTCCAGTCCGACTGTCGAATTCAGCGTGATGACGGCCTGTGCCGCCAGAATCAGGTCCCGGGTCACGTTGGTATTGGCAAAGATCACCCGCGGATGTGGGGTGATGTCACCCTGCACGGACAGTGGAAAACTGGGATGTTCCTTGATGACGAAAACCCGGTCCGGTTGCCGTTCGGCAGCATCGCGGATGACGTTGTAGAACTGGTGCATGTCGCGCACCCATGGGGAATGCAGCGTGACCTGCATGTCGGACGGGACCTGAAACGCGACAAAGATATAGGACCCCGGCAACGTGATCGGGTCGGGCCCTTTGGCCTTGGTCGCCCGCTGGTTCAGCAGGTCAGGCAATCCAGGTGCTGCAAAATCGGTGTCGCTGTTCAGGTAGAAGGCAGGATCGCGCGGCACGCTGTTGGCGGCATTCAGCCCGCGCGGGTCGATTTGCAGCGTGCCGGGAAAAAACCCGGCCTCGATGAACAGACGTTCGCGGTTCAGGCGGTCCGCCACGCTGGCCAGCACGGATTCGGGGAACAGCGATCCGTTGTAGATCAGCGCCGCCCTGTCGGGATCGTCTGATAATTGCGCCGCAAGCCGGTATTCAAGCAGTCGGGCCTCGACCGCCTTGAGCCAGCCGTACGCCCCCCCGATGACCCGGTTCCCGAATACCGCGGGCAACCGGATTTGTTTGCGCGTCAGATTGCCCGCAACAAGATCATGGGCGGGATCGCGGATGGCGCAGCGCAACGCGACCAGCACGCCGCGCCAGCCCTGCGTGTCGTGCAGGGCCCGCAGCGTCGCCCCGGTCCCGGTCTGCACGGTGTCCGACAGGGCACCGAGGGCCCTGTCGAAATGTTGCACGACGCCGGTATCCAGTTTCAGCCAGCGCCGTGACATGGGTCAGTCAGCCTTGAGCGCGGTTTTGCGCAGGTAGGGCAATACGGTGGTGAATTCACCGAATTTTGCCTTTGCGTCGGCATCCGACAAGGTGGCCGGGATGATCACGTCGTCGCCCACGTTCCAGTTTGCGGGCGTCGCCACACCGTTCTTGGCGGCGGTCTGCAGACCGTCCAGTGCGCGCAACACCTCGGCAAAGTTGCGGCCGACATTCATCGGATAGACCATCGACAGCTTCAGCTTCTTGTCGGGGCCGACAATGAAAACGGCGCGCACGGTGGCGGTGTCGTTCGGCGTGCGTCCGTCAGGCAGATAGGCCTCGGCCGGGAGCATGTCGAAGGCCTTGGACAAGGCCAGATCGGTGTCGGCGACGATCGGAAAGCCAGGATTAGCACCGCTGGCTGTCTCGATGTCCTTTTTCCACTTCTTGTGGTCCTCCACACCGTCGACACTGATGCCCAGCACGTTGGTGTCGCGTTTCGCCCATTCGTCGGCCAGTTGTGCGACCGCACCGAATTCGGTGGTGCAGACAGGCGTGAAATCCTTGGGGTGGGAAAACAGGATGGTCCATTTGTCGCCGACGAAATCGTGCAGGCTGATCGGTCCGTGATCGGTTTCGACGGTCAGGTCGGGGATCGTGTCGTTGATGCGCAGTGCCATGTCGTGATGTCCTTGTGCGATGATTGGTTGACCTTCACATAGACATTCACGTCGGGGTTTCCAACGCTTGCGGGGCGCGACCGGCAGTGACACTCTCACCTCAAATCCCACAGGAGCCTGTCATGCTGGACAAACGCGAATTCTATATCGACGGACGTTGGATGGGGCCCGCTGCCCCCCGTGATTGCGAGGTCATTGACCCCGCGACCGAAGAACCATGCGCCGTCATTTCATTGGGCGATCAACGCGACACCGACGCCGCCGTGATTGCGGCAACCGCCGCCTTTCCGGGCTGGGCCGCACTGGAACCGGCAAAGCGGGCGGAATATTGCGCAGCGATCCTCGATCAATACCGCGCCCGCAAGGACGAGATGGCCGAGGCGATCCGCGCCGAGATGGGTGCACCCATCAAGCTGGCCCGCGAAAGCCAGGCGCCCTGCCTGTCGTGGCATTTGAAGAATTTTCTGGATGCGATGGATCAGATCGACTGGTCCCGCCCCTTGGGGGATCATGCGCCCAATGACCGGATCGTGCTGGAACCGATCGGCGTGGTCGGGCTGATCACGCCATGGAACTGGCCGATGAACCAGGTCACGCTCAAGGTGATTCCGGCGCTGTTGGCCGGCTGCACCGTCGTTCTGAAACCCAGCGAAGAAGCCCCGCTGTCATCAATGCTGTTCGCAGAGTTCGTTCATGATGCCGGTGTGCCTGCGGGCGTGTTCAATCTGGTGAACGGTGACGGCGTGGGTGTCGGTGAGCAGCTGTCATCGCATCCGGACGTGTCGATGATCAGTTTTACCGGGTCTACCCGTGCGGGCATCGCGATTTCCAAGGCGGCGGCAGACACGCTCAAGCGGGTGACGCTGGAGCTGGGCGGCAAGGGCGCCAACGTGATCTTTGCCGATGCAGGCCCCAAGGCGGTCAAGCAGGGCGTACTGCATTGCATGCAGAATTCCGGTCAGTCCTGCAACGCGCCGACACGGATGCTGGTCGAGGAATCGATCTATGACCAAACGGTGGCAGAGGCCGCCGAGATCGCTCAGGGCATCAAGGTCGGCCCCACCGCCGAGGATGGTCGTCACATCGGACCCGTCGTGAACAAATCGCAGTGGGACAAGATCCAAAGCATGATCGAACGCGGGATTGCCGAGGGTGCACGCCTCGTGGCCGGTGGTCCCGGTCTGCCGGAAGGTGTCAACCGCGGCTACTATGTTCGACCGACCGTTTTCGCTGACGTGCGCAATGACATGGATATCGCGCAGCAGGAAATCTTTGGCCCGGTGCTGTCGATCATTCCGTTCAAGGATGAGGCCGATGCGGTGCGCATCGCAAATGACACACCCTACGGATTGACCAACTACGTGCAGTCCGAAGACGGGGCCAAGCGTAACCGCATGGCGCTGGCGTTGAAATCGGGGATGGTCGAGATGAACGGCACCTCGCGCGCGGCGGGCAGCCCCTTTGGCGGGATGAAAATGTCGGGACGTGCACGTGAGGGCGGCGTCTGGGGCATCGAGGAGTTTCTCGAGGTCAAGGCGATCAGCGGCTGGTCGACAGACTGACCGCAGGCAGAGTTTTCGCGAAAACTCTGACAGGGCCGATTTTTCGCGAAAAATCGGGGGATCAGAACGGTGGCTTGGCGGAAACCTTGACCGGCAAGCCACCGTCCGGATGACGGAAAGCCAGTGATTCGCTGTGCAGCATCAGGCGCGGGTGATCCAGCGCAGTGCCTGTTGCGTAAAACGGATCGCCCAGAATCGGATGGCCGATGGCCAACATATGCACCCGCAGTTGGTGGGACCGGCCAGTCTTTGGCATCAGGCGCATGCGGGTTTCATCGCTGCCGCGTTTCAGTCGGCGCCAGTCAGTCACAGCGGCGCGGCCATTTTCATGGTCGACCATCTGACGCGGCCGGTTCGGCCAATCCACGCACAGCGGCAGATCGACAGTGCCCTTGGCCTCGGCCACCTGTCCGTGCACCCGGGCGACATAGGTCTTGCGTGTCTGCCTGTTCTCGAATTGCAGGCCGAGGTGGCGCTGGGCATGGGGCGTCAAGCCGAAGATCATCACCCCGGACGTGTCCCGGTCCAGTCTGTGCACCAGCAGCGCATCGGGAAACACCGATTGCACGCGGGCGATGAGGCAGTCGGCCAGATGCGGGCCCTTGCCCGGGACAGACAGCAACCCGGCGGGTTTGTCGACCAGCAAGACCTGATGGTCATGGTGAAGCACCACCAACGGGTCCTGTGGCGGGGTGTAGGTGTCGGTCATCCTTGCGCGACCCTCTCACCAAAGATCGCGGACCCGACGCGGATATGCGTGGCCCCCAGCGCGATCGCGCTTTCAAAGTCGCCGCTCATACCCATGGACAGGCCGGTCAGCCCGTTGCGCGCCGCAAGTTTGGCGAGCAATGCGAAATGCAGTGACGGTTCCTCATCGACGGGGGGGATGCACATCAGTCCGCGCAAGGGCAGGTCTAGTGCGCGGCATTCCGTGACAAAATCATCCGTCTCGGCAGGCAGCACGCCGGATTTCTGGTCCTCTTCTCCGGTATTCACCTGAATGAACAGATCGGGACACCGTCCTTCTTCCTGAGCGATTCGAGCGATGGTCTGCGCCAGTTTCGGACGGTCAACTGTATGGATCGCATCAAAGAGCTGCATCGCGTTGCGGGTCTTGTTGCTTTGCAGCGGGCCGATCAGATGCAGGTCGATATCTGTGTAATGCTTTGCAAATTCGGGCCATTTCCCACTCGCCTCCTGCACCTTGTTTTCACCGAAACAGCGGTGCCCCTGATCCAGCACATGCGCCACCCTGTCGAGAGGCTGGACCTTTGAGACAGCGATCAGCGTGATGTCGGCGCGCGGGCGCCCTGCTTTTTCAGCGGCTTTGGTGATGCGGTCCTCGATCGTGGATAGGGTCACTGTATATCCTCTGTGCTGGGCAAAGATGCGGCCTCGTTGGTCAAATAGGACAGAACGGTGGCGGTGTCATGATGGGAAGCTGTCGGCATTGTGTGTCCCTCATGCATCATTTGTCCGTGACCCCCGTGCTGCGGGGCCAATTTCCTTGAGTGCGGGCCGCAACAGGCGCAAATACGCAGCAATGCCGGACAACTGGCATATTCGGGAATGCAAACACGAGGGAATTATCCATGAAAAGCATCCTTCTTACCTCGACCGCGCTGGTTGCCTTTGCTGGCGCAGCGATGGCAGAGAGCCACGGCGCAATGGCGCCGATGGCAGACGGTACGACCGCACCCAGCGATATGGCTATGGAGCCGCTCGCCGGGATGGGCCCGCAGGGCGTCGTCGTTGGTGCTGACGGTGAGTTCGGCTACAACGAAGAAGTCGAAAACGGCTTCTACTTTGACGGTGGCCTGTCGATCACGACTTCCGCTGGCATGAACATGGGCCTGACCGCTGGTCTGACCCTGGACATCGACCTGGGCTTTGGTGACGCAGAAGGCGACAACCTGACCGCTCCCGGTGGCGGCGGTACGTTCGGTGACATCTCCGTCGACGCATCCGATTTTGTCGTGTTCGTCGAAGGCCAGGGCGCTGCTCTGTACGTTGGTGACACCGAAACCGGTGCCGCAACGCGCTGGGCCGGCACGACCAACATGGAAAACGACGCTTTCCTGGAAGTCGACGATGTTGACGATGGCGCTGACGAAGGCGACTTCATCGACGGCGTGATGCGCGGCGACCTGGAAATGGGTCCGATCGCAGCGTCGCTCTCGTTCCTGCTGGTTGACGGCGTGAACGATCTGGTCGACACCGACGTCGAACTGGACAGCCTGGACGGCCTGTCGCTGGGCGTCGAAGGCACCTTTGGTGGCTTCGTGGTCGGTATGGCCTACCAGGAAGAGATCAGCCGCGGTCTGGTCGACTTCTCCTCCGTTGACACCAACAACGACGGCATCATCGGCGCAGCAGAAGCTGGCAACGACGATCCCGGCACCGTTGACGAGATCATCGGTCTGTACGCTGGTACGTCCTTTGCAGGCGCAGACGTCAAAGTCGCATACGCCAGCAACGAAACCAGCAACGAAGACTCGCTGGGTCTGCAGGTCGACTATCCGTTCGGTCCGGTTTCGGTTTCGGCATTCTACTCTGCTGAATCCGCAGTCGACGACAACTACGGTATCGGCGTCTCCTACGAGAACGGCCCGCTGGCCGGTGCTCTGTACTTCCACGACGGTAACGACGAAGAAATCGGTCTGGAAGCATCCTACGTCCTGGGCAACGGCCTGACGATGTACGCTGGTTACATCGACAACCGTGACGGTGGCGACGACTACGAAGCCTATGCCGCAGCAACCTACGACCTGGGTGGCGGTGCCGCTCTGATCGCAGCCTACGGTGACACCGGTGACGACTACACCGGCGCGAACGACGAGATCGGTAACTCCTTCGAAGTGAACGAAGGTGTGACGGTCGCAGTGTCCTTCACGTTCTAAGCGATACACTCTCATTCGAGAGTTGGGGGCGGTCCGCAAGGGCCGCCCCTTTTCGTTTCAGGGTGCTTATCGCGGGGCTGGGCTTGTGACAGGCTTGTGGCTTCGATACATAATTAGGCAATGCCAATTGCGCGACGGGGCCTAGACGTGACTCATGCGATCCGAGCTGGCCGAAGGGCCATAATCAGTCTGATGTTCGTCGCGCTGACGGGTTGCGGGTTTCTTGGCTTTGGCGGGGGCGCATCGGCACCGGCAGCCGCCCCGTCCGGGCCAAACCCGTATCTGTATAATGCAAGCCTGCAGGTTCTGTCGTTTCTGCCGTTGGAATCGGCCAATCAGTCGACCGGACAAATTGTCTATGGGTTCGGGCGTGCGCCGGGTGCCGCGCAGTCCTACCGCGTGGTTGCAACCGTCACCAGCAATGCGCTGGATGCGCGGTCTTTGGTCGTGGATGTCAGGTCTGCCAGCGGAGCTGCATCGCGCGAGGTCCGGCGCGGCATCGAGGATGCAATCTACACGCGCGCACGGGCGCTGCGGATCGCCGATCTCGCACCCTGAAAAATTCTGAACGTATTCTCTGGGCCGGGTCCTGTCCCGGCTCTTTGTCATTAGAAAGTCTGATACCGATGTCGTCCTACGCTCCGTCCGAAATCGAACCGAAATGGCAGGCCGCATGGGCCGATGCAGGGACCTTTGCGTCCGAACGTGACGAGTCCAAGCCGAAATATTATGTGTTGGAAATGTTCCCGTATCCATCGGGGCGCCTGCACATCGGTCACGTGCGCAACTACACGATGGGTGACGTGGTGGCCCGCTACAAGATGTCGACAGGCCACAACGTGTTGCATCCGATGGGATGGGATGCCTTTGGGATGCCTGCGGAAAATGCGGCGATGGCGACTGGCGGGCATCCGTCGGATTACACCTACAACAACATCGCGGAAATGAAGACCCAGATGAAACCGCTGGGATGGTCGCTGGACTGGAACCGGGAATTCGCGACCTGCGATCCTGCCTATTACGGCCAGCAGCAGGCGCTGTTTCTGGATTTTCTGGAAAAAGGCCTCGTCTACCGCAAGAACGCGGTGGTGAACTGGGACCCGGTCGACATGACCGTGCTGGCCAACGAACAGGTCGAGGACGGCAAGGGCTGGCGGTCCGGCGCAGAGGTCGAGCGGCGCGAGCTGACGCAATGGTTTTTCAAGATTTCCGACCATTCAGAAGAGCTGCTGGAAGCGCTGGACGGACTCGACAACTGGCCGGCCAAGGTCAAGCTGATGCAGGCCAACTGGATCGGCAAATCGCGCGGTCTGCAATTCTCGTTCAGCCTGATCGACGGACCTTCCGGCCATGACCGGGTCGAGGTCTATACGACGCGACCCGACACTTTGCTTGGTGCATCATTCGTCGGAATTTCGCCTGATCATCCGCTGGCCAAGCAGCTGGAGGCCGACAATCCTGATGTCGCCGCCTTCTGTGCTGATGTCCGCAAGGGCGGCACGACCGAAGAGGCACTGGAAAAGGCTGAAAAGCGCGGTTTCGACACCGGCCTGCGCGTGCGCCATCCGTTCGACACCGCCGCCGAACTGCCCGTCTATATCGCGAATTTCATTCTGATGGACTACGGCACCGGCGCGATTTTCGGTTGCCCGGCACACGATCAGCGTGATTTCGATTTCGCCACGAAATATGACCTGCCGATCATCCCGACCTTCTTGCCGTCCGAAGATGCGAGCACTGAATTTACCGCGGCCTATGTCCCGATGAAGTCGGAAAAGGTTTATTACTGCAAGGGGTTCGCCGGTGATGATTGGCAGACCGGCGATGCGGCTGTCGATGCCGCCATCGCATTCTGTGAGGAAAATGGCGTCGGCCACGGTGTGACGAAATTCCGCCTGCGCGACTGGGGGCTCAGCCGGCAGCGGTACTGGGGTTGCCCGATCCCTGTGGTCCATTGCGACGCCTGCGGCGTCGTGCCCGAGAAAAAGGAAAACCTGCCGATCGAGCTGCCGTATGACGTCAGCTTTGATGTGCCGGGCAATCCCTTGGACCGGCATCCGACATGGCGCGATTGCGCCTGCCCGTCTTGTGGTGCTGAGGCACGCCGCGAAACCGACACGATGGACACCTTTGTCGATTCGTCGTGGTATTTCGCCCGGTTCACAGCGCCAGGGGCCACGACCCCGACCAGTGCCGAAGATGCCGCCTATTGGATGAACGTTGACCAGTACATCGGCGGCATCGAACACGCGATTTTGCACCTGCTGTATTCGCGGTTCTTTGCCCGCGCGATGCATATGACGGGTCATTTGCCGGAAACGGCCAAGGAACCGTTCGACGCGCTGTTTACCCAAGGCATGGTGACCCACGCGATCTATACGACCAAGAACCCGCAGGACGGTCGCCCCGTCTACCACTATCCCGAAGAGGTCGAGCTGCGTGACGGCAAGGCATTCCTGAAGGAGGCAGGCACCGAGGTGACGGTGATTCCGTCGGCCAAGATGTCCAAGTCCAAGAACAACGTCGTCGATCCCACGCGCATCGTTGCGGAATTCGGCGCTGATACGGCGCGCTGGTTCGTCTTGTCCGACAGCCCACCGGAACGTGACGTTGAATGGACCGCAGCCGGCGCAGAGGCCGCGCACAAGCATCTGGGCCGCGTCTGGCGGATTGCGTCGGACATCGCTGAAGACACCTCACCCGCATCTGACGCTGATGAGGCCCTGCTCAAGGAGATGCACCGCGCGATCCGTGATGTGACCGGTGGCATCGACAGTTTTGGTTTCAACGCAGCCATTGCAAAGCTTTATGCCTTTACCAATGCGCTGTCGAAATCCAAGGCAGGAAGCGCGGCAAAGCGGACAGCCGCGATGACGCTCGCGCAGTTGATGGCCCCGATGACACCCCACCTGGCAGAGGAAATCTGGGCCTTGCTCGGGGGGCAGGGGTTGGTGATCGACGCGCCCTGGCCGGAGGTCGACGAGGCGATGCTGGTCGACGCCACAGTCACCTTGCCGATCCAGGTCAATGGCAAGCGCAAGGCCGAGATCGTTGTCGCGGCAGACGCGTCCAAGGACGAAATCGAGGCACTGGCGCTGTCACAGGACGCGGTGCAGCGGATGCTGGACGGTAGTGCGCCCAAGAAGATCATCGTCGTGCCGGGTCGGATCGTGAACATTGTCATCTGAGGGCATCACCCGACGTGCGGCCCTGTTGGCCGTGCTGGCGCTGGGGGCCTGCGGGTTCAAACCCGTTCTGGCCCCGGGCGGCACGGGTGACGCCTTGCGCGGTCAGGTTGTGATCGAGGCACCACGCACCATCGCCGGCTTTGCGGTGCGGTCGCGCCTGGTGGACCGTCTGGGTGATGGTGCCGAGCCATATCGCCTGTCCGTCAGTCTGGACCGCGCCCAAGAGGCAGCGGCGCTGTCGACGGGCGGGGACATCCTGCGGTACAATGTCGTCGGTGCTGCGGGCTGGGCGCTGACGGATGCGGCTGGGACGCGGCTGGGCGGTGGTCAGGTCGATGCCTTTACCAGCTATGCGGCCACGGGATCGACCGTTGCCACCCAAACGGCAGCGACCGACGCGAATGGTCGATTGATGATCTTGCTGGCGGACCGGATCGTCGCGGACATCTATCTGCTGGACCTTGCGCGATGAAGCTTGCGGGCCGGGATGCGGCCGGGTTCCTGCGCAAGCCTGACCCGACCCGCGCGGGTATCCTGATTTTTGGTGCGGACCCTGTTCGTGTGGCCACGGCGCGTGCGCAGGTGATTGCAGCACTGGTCGGGCCGCAAGGCGAAGCCGAGATGCGGCTGACGCGCATTCCTGCGGGCGATCTGCGCAAGGATGGCGCAGCGCTGGACGATGCGGTCAAGGCGCAGGGGTTTTTCCCCGGACCGCGCGTTGTGCATCTGGACGAGGCGACGGATGGGCTGTCACAACAGGTTGCTGCCGCACTCGAGGATTGGCGCGAGGGCGATGCACAGATCGTTGCGACCGCCGGGCAACTGACGGCCAAGTCAGCCCTGCGCAAGGCGTTCGAAGGGCATCGTAATGCGGTTGCCATCGGTCTGTATGACGATCCACCGGGGCGGGATGAAATCGAGGCTCAGCTATCAGCTGCAGGTCTGCAACCGCCGTCGCGGGATGTGATGGAGGCGATCACAGGCTTGGCCCATGGTCTGACACCCGGCGATTTTCGCCAGACGATCGAAAAACTGGGCCTGTACAAGCGCGGAGATTCGCTGCCTGTCACGGTCGAAGAGGTGCATCTGTGCGCGCCGCAGGCGGCGGATGTGGATGTGGACGACATTCTGGATGTGGTCAGTGCCGGCGATACAGCGCAGATTGGCACCGTGCTGCGTGATCTCTATGCGCAGGGTGTCGCGCCGACGACGCTGTGCATCGGCGCGATGCGTCATTTTCGGCGGCTGCATACGGTCGCGTCCGATCCGGGCGGTGCAGGGCAGGGGATCGCGCGGTTGCGTCCGCCGGTGTTCGGCCCGCGCCGGGACAAGATCATGCGTCAGGCCAGCCACTGGGGCCGCATACGGCTGGAACAGGCGCTGACGACGCTGACGGATACCGATCTGATGATCCGGTCATCCAGCCAGGCCCCGCAGGCAGCCCTGATGGAGCGCACGCTGATCCGTCTGGCGATGATGGCGCGCCGCTAGGCCGGTCGGGTCGCCACATACAGCTGTGCGATAGCGATGGTCCAAACGAAAAAGGCTGACCCGAAGGCCAGCCTTTCGAACTTCAAGATCCGGGGATCTATTAGTTGGTGGTGGTGGTCGCTGCAGCTTCGTCGTCGTCGCTGTCTGCGGATGCCAGAACCAGAGCTGCCAGCAGGCCGAGAACGACGTAGCCGGAGTTGATGGAGCCAGCAGGAGCCATCGGGGTGTCAACCATGACAACCGGTGCTTCCATGACTTCGGGTGCCAGGCCGCCAGCGGTAGCTGCGGCACCGGTCACTGCGATAGCAGCAGAGGCGGCGAGAGTAGTGATGATGCGCATGTCGGTACTCCAATTAGATGCACTGTGTGGATGATCTAGGGTTGTCTAACTACGTTTCACGCTCGAAACAAGATACTTCTTAATTTCGGGCGCTTGCAGCGCGTGTTCAGGGACGATCCAGAACAAGGAAACCCAGTTCGGGACTGATGGCCTGTCTGCTGCGGACAATCTGCCCACTGCCGTCCAGCCAGTAAGTGTTTGTAAACGATAGATTTTCGTTCTGACACTGCTCTTCGTAACGCTGCGTAAACACATCCAATTCGACGATCTGGATGGTTTCCGGACCGGCGGAATTGATGCTGCACTGCAACACTTCGGTGGAAATCTGGTCCAGATCGGACAGTGTTTCATGCGTTCTGACTGCATTTCCGCCGCCAGCGGCCAGTGCGCGGCGGGATTCGATTACCGATGCAGCCATCAGATCACGCGGAAAGCCGCGTGTGGCGATGACGATTCCGTTCTCTGTGGTGATGGATGCCTCGTCCTCACTGATCCAGGTGACGCGGTTGAGGTTGATGGCCGCGGGCACCATCAGTGCGCGCGATGTCCCCTCGTAGGCCTCGACAACCATCACGTCGCCGGGCAACTGATCCACCATGGCACGGGTGACCACAAAGGGTGCGGCCTCTGCCGCGGGCTCTTGCCCGGGGAGAGGCAAGTAGTTCAGCGCCTGTCTCACTGCACCGGCACCCTGATCCCCCTCGTTCAGTGGACCACATGCGGTCATCCCAAGGATGCAGGCACCCAGGGCTATTCCCTGCCAGACTGTCGTCATCGCCAGAACCTCCCGCTGGTATCCTCAAGGTCGTTGAACTGCCCGTCCCGCAGGCTGTTGTACAGACGGCCCGGCACCCGCAGACGTGCGCCGCCGTCGCGTGTCAGCGAACGCAATCCCGTGGAAACGGTCCGGCGGGTCGGTGATCCGATAAAGTAATCGGCTGGAATTGTCAGGCGGATCCCCTTGTCAAACGAGCCTTCGCCGAACTGGCTGAAGGGCATGTCGGTCAGGGTAAAGAACCCGCCGACGCGCCAGCCGTTGTCGAACTCGCGGTCCAGCGAGAATGTCGCGCCATAGTCGCCAGCCAGGTAGCGGCCCACGTCCAGTTGCGCATGATAGCCTTCGCCGATGTCATAGTAGCCGGACAGATGGCCTGTCACCACGTCGTAGTCGCCGACCTCGACCCGGTCGCCGTTGCGCCGCGTTTCATACAGGGCAAATCCGAACCCCATGTCCTGGTCGCGCAACTTGGAATAGTTCAGCTCTGCACCGAGGGCCCAACGGCGATCAACCGGCGCATAGAGAACTTCGCCGGACACGCCGCCGTACATCTTTTCCAGGTAGCCTGCCGTCAGGCGGCCATAGACCTCTGGCGCGAGGCGGTCGGCATAGGACACATACAGCCGGTCGAGCTGCAATCCGCCGTCCAGTCCGAAATAGGTCTGATCGGTCCGCACGTTCACGTAGTCGTTGGAATCGCGGAAATCGACCAGCGGATCACGCGCACCCAAGGCGGAAATGGAGGTCCGGCCGACGAACGACAGTTTGCGCGTGGCCTGATATTCGGCGTCAAAGGCGAGGCCGAAATCCGGGCTGATCGGTTCCCCCGGTGTGAACAAGACAAAATCGAGGTAAGGCCCGATGCCCCACTCGAATTTCGGGCTGGGCACGGGGGCGAGGTCCAGCGGCGCATCGGGGCCTGCGGGTGCAATCGTGATTTCGTCGAAAATTGCTGCGGTGCTGCCGACGGTGTTTTCCAGATCCTCGAAATCTGTGCGCGGCAGCGATACGGCCGACATGGGCAGGCCGTTGCGCTGGGGTTCCAGCACAAAGGTCTCGATCGCGTCGGGCATGACTTGCGTCATCATTCGGGCGACACGGCCAATGGCCTGCGTTTCGGAACGGTAGCGGTTGTTTTCAAACCGGACCCGCGCGGTGCGATCCGTCATGTCCAGACCGATCAGGTCAATACCCTCGATCTCGAGCAGGCCTGCCAGCGCCTCTCGGATGGCGGGTTGTGCGCCGCGGTTCCACGATTGCGCGGCGCGCTGCGCCTCGGTGCGTGTCTTGATCGGGGCAGGTGCCCTGTCCAACCCGCTGAATGTCGGGCGTTCGTTGGGGTTGATCGTGAACGTTGCACGCACCCCCAGTTCGTTGCCGTACATATAGCTGGCCCCCAGTTCGACACCGGGTTTGGGACGATAGGACACGCCGAAATTCAGCGGCGAAGACACCTGCACGGCGGGACGGGCCTGCCCGGGTTCATAGGCGATGGATGAATATTCTGCCTTGAAGGTCAGGTTCGGGGTGGCGGTATATTCGATCCCGCCAAAAGGTGCGATATCGCCGCGAAACCATTGTTCGACCGACAGCTGGCCACCCGTGTTCACGCCCGCATCCTCGTCAAAGACATCGGGTTCGTCGCGGGTTTCAAAGCTGCCGCCCAGCGGGTTGCTGACCCCGTTGCGTTCGCCCATGCGACCCCAGCCCAGACCGGCAGTCACCTTGAGGTTGGAACCGATGGATTTGGTGCCGACAACGTATTCGGAACTGTAACGTCCGGTGCCAAGGAAATCGCGCAGACCCACAGCGACGGCAGGCAGATAGCGACCCTCGTTCGTCAGGCGATACTGGATGTCGAAACTGCGGTCATAGGTGGTTGCGATGCCGCGGGTGCCATCCGCGCGCAGGCTGCCGTAGATATCGAACACACCATACCGAAAGCTACCTGAAATCCGGTCATTCAGCTGAAAGGTCAGGGTCGTGCGATATCCGGCGGTATCGGAATAGCTGCTGGTGATCGCCAGTTCGCCACTGTCCGCGCTTTCGGCGGTGGGCATTTCCAAAAGGCCGGTCGTACCAAAGCTTGTGTAGGTCGGACCCTCGGCGGACAAGGGTGCCGCCAGTACTGTCAACAGCGCAGCGTAGCTGGTTGTTCTGGCATATTTCAGCGTCATCTGCGTCACCTTCGTCCCTGCTTTATGGGCTTCTAACAGGAGGGGCCGCAGTTGGAAATCTTGAAAATCCGTAGCGGGCGAATCATGCCAAGCGGTCATGCGCCCGCGACAGGACTGGCCGCAGGCATCGTGGCAAGCGCCTGCATCGCCGCTGCACGCCCGGTCGCGAGGCAGGCGGTGATCAGGTAGCCGCCTGTCGGCGCATCCCAATCCAGCATTTCCCCCGCACAATAGGTGCCGGACCTGTCACGCAGTGCAAAGCCGTCCAGCGCGTCCCAGCGCAGCCCGCCCGCGGTCGAAATGGCCTGATCCATCGGCATTGGACCCTGCACGGGCAGCGGTAGCGACTTGAGCGCCTGCGCCAGCGCATCAGGGCTGTTGTAGGTCATGCCTGCACATTCGTTGAACAGCGCCTGTTTGACGACGGGCAGTTTGATCCCCTTGCGCAGCAGTGTTGCGCGGGACGGCTTTCCCTTGACGCGATTCAGTCTGGCCGCGATGTCATCCACACCCAGATCGGGCAGCAAATCGACATGCAGTGCTGCACCCTGCATCAGCGCATGGCTGACCTCATAGACGCCGCCGCCCTCGATGCCATCGCGTGTCAGGACCCATTCCCCGCGCGACATCAGGTCCCCGGCCCGCAGGACCGTCGCCTTGACCGGCTGTCCGATGACAGTGGCCATGTGATGCGACCAATCCACGCGAAACCCGCCGTTCGACGCGCGAAATGGGGCCACCTGCGCAAACTGCCCGGCCCAGGCCCCATCGGACCCAAGGCGCTGCCAGCTTGCGCCGCCCAGCGCGAGGATCGTGATGTCGGCTGCCACCTGCCGCGGTCCTTCGGGCGTGTCGAACTGGCAACCATCTGCGTCAAAGGCGGTCCAGCGCCAGCGCATGCGGCGCTGCACACCCTGCGCATCCAGCCGCGCGAGCCAGGCGCGCAACAGCGGCGAGGCCTTCATCGCGACCGGAAACACCCGGCCAGTCGATCCGGTAAACACCTGTTGGCCCAGATCATTGGCCCACTGGATCGCCTCATCCGGGCCAAAGACTGCCAGTGCCGCACGCAAGGCAGGCGAGGTTTCGGCGTAGCGGTCCGCGAATTTCGCGGCATCCTCGGCTTTGGTCAGGTTCAGGCCAGATTTGCCCGCCATCAGGAACTTGCGACCGACCGACGGCATCCGGTCGACGATCGTGACCGGCAGCCCGGCACCGGACAGCACGTCGGCGGCCATCAGGCCGGCAGGTCCAGCGCCGATCACAAGGGCGGTCTGTGGCATGGCTTGGCGATCCTTTGTGTTGGATTACCTTGTGCGATGATGACGCGTGACCCGCAAGATACCCTTCCGACCTGTGCGCTGTGCCTGCGGCCAGTGCCGCCCGGCGTGCCGCAAAGCCAGCATCACCTGATCCCCAAGCTGAAGGGCGGCAAGGGTGGGCCGACCGTTCTGGTCCATCACATTTGCCACAAGGAAATCCACGCGACCCTGTCAGAGGCTGAACTCGCCCGCGTCTATAACACGCCAGAGATGCTGCGCAGTCATCCCCGGCTGGAAAAATTCGCAAAATGGGTCGCCAAACGCCCGCCGGAATTCATGTCCAAGGTGCCAAAGCGCAAACGCGGGCGTTAGGTTTGGTGGGCTGTCATCGTTAGAAAATTGATTTCAGATCGCGCACATGGCCTGCATCGGCCTGCAACGCTGCCGTTGCCATGGCACGGGCGGCAGCGACGGGGTCATCCGCGATTTCCTCGATCAGACCGTATGTCAGGGCCTGTTCGGCCGTCCATTTCCGTGCGCCCAGCAGCAACGATTTCGCCCGTGCCGGACCGCACAGGGCCGCCAGGCGACCGGGATCGGACGGTTGCGGGCGCACACCCATTTTCATTACCGGATAGAAAAAGCTGGCCCCCGGCACCGCGATGCGCATGTCGCAGGCCAGTGCCATTCCCATCGCCCCCCCAGCCAGCGTGCCGTTCAGTGCGGCGATAGTCAGGCCGGGATGATCGGCAATGGCGGTGGACAATTCTTCCCACAGGGGCGACGTGGCCAGCCTGCCGACATCCGCCAGATCGGCCCCTGCACTGAACACGCGCCCGTTTCCGGTCAGGATCAGTGCCTTGGAATCCTGGGCGGCCTGCACGGCGCGGCACAGCTCTGCCAGCATGGCGGCAGTCAGTGCATTTGCCTTGTCCGGGCGGTCCAGCGTGAGGATCGTCAGATCGCCCTCGATCGCGGTGCGGATCACGCGACGCCGACCATTTGGCGGATCTTTTCGTCGCGCAGTGACACATCCTGTCCCAGATGGCTGTCGGCCTCTGACGTGCACATCCAGACCAGCGCCTGTGCTGCCCATTCAGGCGGGATGTGGTCGGACCAGTCCAGCTGGCTGACAGGGCCGATGCCTGACGCCTTGATGTCCTTTTGCATGTCCGTGGCCACGGTGCCGGGCGACAGACCCATGACCCGCAGCCCCTTGCCGCGGGATTCGCGGTCGGCCACCTGCGTCAGCATATAGGCCCCCGCCTTGGAGGCGCAGTAGGCGGACCACCCTTCGAGGGGGTTATGCGCTGCACCCGAGGATACGGTGATGATCGTGCCCGACCCTTGCGCGATCATCGGGCCCATCGCAGCGCGTATCCCGTGCATCGCTCCCTTGAGGTTGATGTCGATGGCCTTGGACCATGCCTCTGGGTCTGTGGATGACAGCGCACCCATCGGGTCGATCACGCCCGCATTGTTCACGATGATGTCAATCGCGCCATAGGTCTCGATTGCGGCACCCACGGCCTGCTCGACCTCCCAGTAGCGGGACACATCGCAGGGCACGGCCAGAGCCTTTTCACCGATCTCACCCGCGATTTCGACAATGTTTTCACGGCTGCGCGCGACCAGAACGACGTTTGCACCAGCAGCGGCAAAGGCGCGCGCCGCTGCTGCGCCGATACCGCGGCTAGCCCCGGTGATAAGCGCAGTCTTGCCTGTCATGTCAAAGTTTTTCATCGTCAGTCCCTTTTGATCGTGCGACGCAACAACTAGCATCGTTTTAACGTTTTCAAAACCATCGCGGCAGAGAGTCCGGGATGCGACCAAAGGAATGACAAGATGACCCGTACCCAAAATCTTGCGCCCGTACTGGCCAGTGCTCTCTGCCTTGCGGGCCTTCCCGCCTTTGCCGATGTCACGCCCCGTCAGGTCTGGGACAACTGGCAGGCGATCATCGACAGGTCCGGCAGCGGGGCGGTGACCGTCGGCAATCTGGAAGAGGGGGCGGACACGTTGATTGCGACGGACGTGGTCTACACTTTTTCCGGTTCCGACACGACAAGCGCCGTCATGGTCGATCGGATCACATTGCAGGACAACGGCGATGGCACGGTTTCGGTCAGCTTGCCTGACGACATTCCGGTGAACGTGCGCACCGATGAGGGCGAACGTATTGAACTCTACGTTACGCCATCGGGTGCGCAGACGCTGGTCAGCGGTACGCCGGACGCGATGAACTATGCCGTGTCGGCTGACCAGTATGTCGTCGGTCTGACCCAGATGGTCGACGCTGATGGCGCGCCGGTCGATCTGGATTTTCGCGTGGCGCTGAACGGTTTGACCGGCAACACCGTGCAGAACATCGGGACCGATCTGAACATCACCTATGATTTTGCCGCGCAAAGTGTTGATCTGCTGGTGGACGGTGCCGACGACACGGGCGAAGCCTTTACCATGTCGGGCAAGATCGATGCGATGGCACTCGATGCCGACCTGACCTTGCCTGCGGGTTCCGGCCTGTCCGATATCAGCGCGGATGGTCTGTCGGGCGTGCTGGTGTCTGGTGGCTATGGATACGATTCCGCTGCCTATATCTTTGCCAGTTCCGGCGCGGAAATGTCGGCTGACGGTACCGCGACGACCGGTGCCGTCCGCGTGGATTTCGGCATTGATGCCGACAGTCTGCGCTATGCCGTCCGGGCTGACGATATGGTTACGGCACTGCGCGGCACGGAACTGCCGACCCCGGTCGAAGTCGCGGCTGCATCTTATGAGGTGGGTCTGACCATGCCGGTCAGTCCGTCGGATGAACCCCAGCCATTCGCGCTGAATTTCGGTTTGAACGGTGTGACGTTGAACGATGAAACCTGGGGTCTGTTTGACCCAATGGGTGCTGTTCCGCGTGATCCGGCCGATCTGGTCATCGACCTGTCCGGCACGATGCTGTCTGCGGACAGCGACGATACAGGTGCAGATGACGTGATGGAAAACCCGCTTGCGGGGCGCACCCTTGCCAGCCTGGATGTGAATGAAATCCGTCTGGGTGCAGCAGGTGCGCTGGTCCGTGCCGTCGGCGCGTTCACCTACGACCTGAGCGGGGAACAGACACTGTCCGATGTGACAACCCCCGAAGGAT
Organism: Loktanella gaetbuli; assembly: GCF_020531945.1. Lineage (NCBI taxonomy): Bacteria > Pseudomonadati > Pseudomonadota > Alphaproteobacteria > Rhodobacterales > Roseobacteraceae > Loktanella > Loktanella gaetbuli. Next base: position 184,186 of record NZ_JAJATZ010000003.1, on the reverse strand, counting down.
CGGCTACCATTACGCTGACCGGAATAAACCAGTTGATCGACACGCTGATCGCCATGGGTGTCGTCCCGCAGGATCAGGCGATGATGGGCCGCATGATGCTGGGCATGTTCACGACCCCGGCCGGTGACGATACGTTGGAGACCGTTTTCACCTTCACGAACGACGGTCAGATCACGGCAAACGGTCAGCGCATCCGTTGAGCCATTGTGTCGCGCCTTGCGGTATTGAGGGCTGGGAATTAGGTCGAGCGCGACAAGACAAGGACCATTTGACATGACCGAACTCTCTGACCTGACCCAGGCGATGCTGGATGCGGCCCGCAAGGCGGGTGCCGACGCCAGCGATGCGCTGGCCGTGGACGGCACCTCGATCGAGATCGCGGTGCGGGCCGGTGCGCTGGAAAAGGCAGAGCGTTCGGAAGGTGTCGATATCGGTTTGCGCGTGTTCGTGGGGCAGCGACAGGCAAGTGTCGCATCCTCTGATACACGGCCAGAGGCGATTGCGGAAATGGCCGCGCGTGCCGTCACCATGGCGCGCGAGGCACCGATCGATCCCCATTGCGGGCTGGCCGCGCCCGATCAGTTGGCAACGGACACCGATATGTCCCGGCTGGACCTGTGTGATCCGGCCTCGGAACCAGACCCTGCGATGCTGCAGGACATGGCGCTGCGCGCCGAGGCGGCGGCACTGCGTGTCGAAGGGGTGTCGCAGGTGTCGGAAACCAGTGCAGGCTACGGTCGGCGTCGCATGCACCTGAGCCAGAGCAACGGATTCGCGGCCGGTTATGCCCGGTCGGATATCGGGTTGTCCTGCGTTCCGATCAGCGGGACCGGCACCGGCATGGAACGCGATTACGATTACGATTCGCGCATCTACATGACGGACATGCGCGACCCCGAGGATATCGGGCGCAACGCCGCCCTGCGCACTGTCGCGCGGATCGGTGCGCGTCGTCCCAAAACGGGGCAATATCCGGTGCTGTTCGATGAACGGATCGCCAGCTCTTTGATCGGGCATCTGGTGCAGGCCACCAACGGCAGCGCCATCGCACGCGGCGCGTCGTTCCTGCGCGATGCGCTGGGCGAACAGGTGCTGCCCAAGGGCATGACCCTGACCGAGGACCCGCACCGTGCACGCACGTCGGCCTCGAAACTGTTCGATGCCGAAGGTTTGCCCACGCAATCGCGATTGCTGGTCGATGACGGCAGGCTGACCGGCTGGACGCTTGACCTGGCCACTGGGCGCAAACTGGGGCTGCCGTCGACTGCGAACGCAGCGCGCGGCACGTCATCTGCGCCGCGTCCTGCGGTCACGAACCTGTCGCTGACGCAAGGCACGGCCAGTCGTGACGACCTGATCGCACAAATGGGCACGGGTCTGGTGGTCACCAGCATGATCGGGTCGACGATCAATCCCAACACCGGCGATTATTCGCGGGGCGCATCCGGGTTCTGGGTCGAAAACGGCGAAATCGCCTATCCCGTGAACGAACTGACGATTGCAGGCAATCTGCGCGACATGTGGTTGACCATGATCGCGGCAAACGACGCGCGCACCCATCTGAGCCGGGTGGTGCCGTCGCTCTTGGTCGAGGGCATGACGCTTGCCGGCGATTGATCTGCCATTGTTGATCGACGCGGCGCGGGCTGCGGGTGACATTTCGCTGTCGTTTCACGGACGGTCCCCGACGGTCTGGGAAAAGGATGGCGACCAGGGACCTGTGACTGAAGCCGACCTTGCGGTAAATCGCATGCTGTCGGAGCGTTTGCGCGCTGCGCGCCCGGAGTACGGTTGGCTGTCAGAGGAAACCCCCGACGACAAGGACCGCCTGGCCGCACAGCGCGTGTTTGTGATTGACCCGATCGACGGCACACGGGCCTTTATCCGCGGTGACAAGGATTGGGCCCATGCCATTGCCGTGGTCGAGGATGGCGTGCCGATCGCCGGTGTCGTCTATCTGCCTGCCCGCAGCCTGATGTTCGCCGCCGCGCTGGGACACGGGGCGACATGCAACGGTCGTCCGATCCGGGTCAGCGGTCAGTCGAACGTCGCGCGTGCCCAGGTGCTGACCACGAAACCAAACCTTGCGCCGCATCATTGGTCGGGCGGCGTGCCGCCGTTCACGCGGGGTTTCCGGTCGTCGCTGGCCTACCGGATGGCACTGGCCGCAGAGGGCAAGTTTGACGCCATGCTGACGCTGCGCCCGTCATGGGAGTGGGACATTGCCGCGGGTGCCGTCATCGTGTCCGAGGCGGGCGGTGATGTCACCGACCGGCGCGGTCGTCCGCTGCGTTTCAACACGCCCAAACGTCAGCTGGATGGTGTCATCGCCGGTGGCGCGGTCGTGCCTGCGCTGCTAGCCGCATTGGCCTGACCAAGCAGGCGGTTGTGCAGGCCGCCAGCGCCGCCTAGTTTGACGCAAACCCTGCAAGAGGACGACACCATGACCCAACGCCTGCATCTTGTTTTTGGCGGAGAGCTGATTGACCCGACCAAGAACGCGTTTGTCGATGTCGACAAGATCGACATCGTCGGCATGTTCCCGAATTATGACAGCGCCTACAACGCCTGGAAGGCCGCCGCACAGCGCACGGTCGACGATGCGCACACCAGATATTTCATCGCACATATTCACCGCCTGCGGGACGAGGAGCAGGCTGCATCCTCGACCGAGGAACTGGGCCACTAGGCATGACGCCCTGCGTCTGGTGCCGCTGCGGATCGCCGGCGATTGCGACCATGGCCGACACGCTGCGCAGCCGGTTGGCCGATGATGGCGATACGGTCCGTTTCGTTCTGACGGGGGATGGGTCGATCCCGCATCCCCAAGGCAAGCGCGAGGCGCGCGCCCATATCGACAGGACCCGGCCTGTCGCCTTGATCTGGATGGGCGGAACCGTCGATCTGGGCACGTTGCAGGCCGCAGCGGATGCGCAGTTGCCGGTGATCATGGTCAATATGAATGGGGCATCCATCGCCCCGTTGACGGGATTCTGGACGCGTGGACGCACGCGGGCTGTTCTGGGGCGGACACAGTTGGTACTGGCTGTCGACAAGGCCGCTGAACGGGCCTTTGTCGCGGCAGGTGTCGACCGGAAAAAGGTCAAAACGGACATCCGACTGGAAGAGCCGGTATCCGTTCTGCCCTATACCGAAACGGACCGCCGATCGATTGCGGACGCATTGAACAACCGCCCTGTATGGTGTGCCACGCGGGTCACGATGAATATGGTCGCGGGCCTGATCGCCGCCCATCGCCACGCCACGCGGCGTTCGCACCGCCTGCTGCTGGTAGCTGAGGCCGCCGATCCCGGCGCGGGTGCTGCACTTGCCCGGGCTTTTGGCGACCAGCGATTGCTGACAGAGCAGTCGTCTGTCGCGCAAATTCCACAAGAGGCCGCGCAGGTGCATATCGCTGACAGTGACGGCGATCTGGGACTGTGGCTGCGACTTGCCTCGGTCACCTTTGCCGGGGGGACGTTCGACCGGTCCGATGCGCAGGACCCCTTTGCAATCGCAACGCTGGGGTCTGGCCTGATCCATGGACCGATGACCGAACCATTCGCCGCGCGATATGCGAGGCTGGATGCCGCGCAGGCCACACGCAAGATCGATCAATGGACCGAACTTGGCCCGGCTGTCGAGGATCTGCTGGCGGCGGACCGGGTTGCGCGCCTTGTTGCGGCCGGGTGGGACGTGACATCGCAGGGGGCCGAGGCTGCGGATCTGATCGTCGGCCTGATCCGGGACGCAGTCGATGGGGTGGCCGCCTGATGCGCCCGCCCGGTTTCTGGTCAAATCCGCCGGATCATCCTGGCTGGCAGGCGCGGATACTGGCACCTCTTGCAGGTCTTTATGCGCTGGGAACGGCGCGACGTGTCGCGCAAAGGGGCTATCGTGCGCCGGTCCCGGTGATTTGCATCGGCAACATCAATGTCGGCGGCACCGGCAAGACACCGACGGCCATGGCGCTGGCCAGTCGCCTGCATGCCGCCGGACATGTCCCGCATATCGTGTCCCGCGGCTATGGGGGCACGTTGGAGGGCCCGGTGCAGGTCGTCGAACGCACCCATGATGCGGCGCAGGTCGGTGATGAGCCGCTGCTGCTGTCTGCCTTTGCGCCCACGTGGGTCGCCAAGGACAGGGCTGCCGGGGTGCGCGCCGCCGTCGACGCGGGCGCGGGCGTCATTCTGCTGGATGACGGATTTCAGAACCCGGCAGTGGTCAAGGACCTGTCCATCGTCGTCGTGGATGCCGCGCGCGGATTTGGCAACGGTCGGGTGATGCCGTCAGGGCCATTGCGGGAACCGGTGGACGCAGGCCTGGCCCGTGCGGACCTGCTGCTCGCCATCGGTGATGCCGCGGCGCAAATCCGTTTTGCCGCGCAATGGCATGTGCCGCAGTTGCGCGGCGAACTGGTGCCGCTGGTGACGGGGATGCCATGGACCAGCCTGCGCCTGCTGGCCTTTGCCGGGATCGGCCATCCCGAGAAATTCTTTGCCACGCTGCGCGCCATGGGGGCCGATGTTGTCCGTGCCGAACCGCTGGACGATCACCAGCCCCTGACCGAGGCGCTGATGACCCGTCTTGCGTCAGAGGCAAGGCTGCGCACGGCGCAACTGGTGACCACCGAAAAAGACGCGGTGCGCCTGCCCCCTGCGTTCCGGTCGCAGGTCCTGACGTTGCCGGTGCGGTTGCAGGTGGATGACTGGGGTCCGTTGGATCGGTCGTTGGCGGCGCTGGGCCTTTAGTCCAGCAGCGATTGATCCTGACCCAGCATTGGGGACGCACTGTCCGATACCGCCGTTGCGTCGGAAAACAGGACGGGCATGCGGACGCCCGGAACGCCATCACGGTCGATCCGGAGTCCCCGCGCGACCACCTGTGGGTCCGCGAACACCTCTGCCATGTCGTTGATCGGTCCGGCAGGCACGCCGTGGGATTCGCACCGCGCCAAAAGATCGGCCTTGGAGACCATCCGTGTTGCCGCCGTCAGCGCCGCGTTCAGCGCGTCGAGGTGTGCCAAACGGTCGGCATTGCTGGCAAAGCGCGAGTCCTTGGACAATGCCGGCAGGTCGAGCAGCGCGCACAGCCGTGCGAACTGGCTGTCGTTGCCGGTCGCGATGACGATATGCCCGTCGGCGCAGTCGTAGACCTGATAGGGGGCAAGATTGGGGTGGTGATTGCCCGTGCGTTCCGGTGGCGTGCCGGTGGTCAGGTAATTCATCGCCTGATTGGCCATGGTGGACACCGCAACGTCCAGCAGGGCCACGTCCAGATGCTGCCCACGCCCGGTACTGTGCCGCTGGTGGACAGCCGCGAGGATCGCCGTGCTGGCATACATGCCGGAAAACAGGTCCACGACGGCGACTCCCACCCGATTCGGCTGGCCGTCGGGTGGGCCTGTCACGCTCATCAGTCCGGACATGCCTTGAATGATGTAATCGTACCCCGCGCGGGAGGCATAGGGGCCGGTTTGTCCGAAACCCGTGATGGAACAATAGATCAGCGCGGGGAAATCATCGCGCAGGCTGGCGTAGTCCAGCCCGTATTTCGCCAGTCCGCCGACCCGGAAATTTTCAATGACGATATCTGCGTCGGCCAGCAGGCGGCGCACCTGTGCCTGACCCTCCGGCGTGCGGAAATCCACGACGACCGATGCCTTGCCACGGTTCGTGCCGTGGAAATAGGCAGCAGACCGGTCGCCGGCGCGATCAACAAAGGGCGGTCCCCAACGGCGCGTATCGTCGCCGTCGGGGGATTCGACCTTGATGACTGTGGCACCCAGATCGGCCAGCGTCTGGCCGCACCACGGTCCGGCGAGGATGCGGGCCAGCTCGATGACCTTCAGCCCGGCCAGGGGTTGCATCAGCCTTCCAGCTTGGCGTCGAGGATCGCTTTCATGTCGTCATACGACATGTTGCTGTAGGCCTCGCCGTCGATGATGAACGACGGTGTGGACCGGACGTTGTCGGCCGCGGCGTTCTGTTCGTACCATGCCACGAGGTTCTGCGCGTTCTCTGCGTCCTGCATGCAGGCGTCGAGCATTTCATCGGTCAGGCCTGCGGTTTTTGCAACGGTGCGCAGATCCGCCGCAATCGTGGCGGGATCGCCCGACGCGGTCCACATGCGCTGTTTGTCGTAGAATTCTGCGGTCACGCCAAAGAACCGCATTTCACCGCCGCACCGCGCCATCATGGATGCCCACAGGCCGGGACGGTCGAAATAGACCTCGCGGTAGATGAACCGCACCTTGCCGGTGTCAATGTAATCGGCCTTGAGCTGGGGCCAGACCGTCGCGTGAAAGTTCGCGCAATGCGGGCAGGTAAAGGATGCGTATTCGATCATTTCGATCGGGGCATCGGCATCGCCCATTACCATGTCCTGGATTGCGCTGGGATCGGCGTCCTGGGCATTGGCCATGCCGACCAGAAGATTGCCGCCCTCGCCGCCAGTGGTAAATGCGATTGCGCCGATAGCGGCCAGTGAGGCCCCACCCAGAAGAAGTGTTCTACGGTTCATGTCTCGATCCTTTGGTCAGGTTTTCTGTTTCGTCAGGAAATTCGCGGTCAATGCCTCTAGGGCTGCCCGCAGGTTGTCGTCGCCCACACCCGCCGCCGCTGCCTTGGCCTGTGCCTGCACGGCTGGGTCGGGTTCGGGGGCGACCTTGGGCGCATGATCGAATTGCGCGCGCCCGTCTGCAAACCCAGTGGGTGCGGTCTGTGTAATGTGGATGCGGGAAATCGCGCGATAGCCGTAGCAGGCATTCACGCGTTCCAGCAGTTGCGGTTTTTGCATTTCCAGCATCGGGGCGTTCGACCCCGTGGTCAGCACCGTCAGCGTGGCCCCCAGCGCGCCGCGTCCGTAGGATATTTTGACGGGCCGCGCGATCCCCGCGATCTGTTCGCCCACGATTTCCGCCCAGTGGGTCAGCAACCGCGATTCGGCAAAGCCACGGCCTTCGGTCGCGGTGCGGATGCGTGTCTGCATCAGCGTCGCTGCGCGGGAGAAGCCGCGTGTGGTTGAATGGCGCCTGGGCTGTTTCATAGTCATGACTTAATCTAAGGGTGGTCCCGCGCCAAGTCAGTGCGCGCAGCCCCGGCAACAGGTGAAGAATGCGTGAACAAGCGTTACAGCTTTTGCAATGGTATGATCGCCATGCGCGGGCCATGCCGTGGCGTGTCCCGCCCGAGGACCGAAAAAATGGCGTGATGCCAGACCCCTATGGTGTCTGGCTGTCAGAGGTGATGTTGCAGCAGACCACCGTGGCCGCCGTGCGCGACTATTGGCGGAAATTCACCGACATTTGGCCAACGGTTGCTGATCTGGCCGCGGCCGAAGATGCCGAGGTCATGGCTGCATGGGCGGGACTTGGCTATTATGCCCGCGCCCGCAACCTGCTGAAATGCGCGCGGGTGGTCGTGACGGATCATGGTGGGCAGTTTCCACGCGATCATGCGACGCTGCTGACGCTACCGGGGGTCGGTCCCTATACTGCCGCCGCCGTCGCCGCGATTGCATTCGACCAGCCCGAAACGGTGCTGGACGGCAACGTGGAAAGAGTGATGTCGCGCATTCATGACGTGCATACGCCATTGCCGGCCGCCAAGCCGGAACTGATGGCATTGGCGCAGGCGCTGACCCCCGTTGAGCGGCCCGGCGATTATGCGCAGGCCGTGATGGACCTGGGGGCCACGATCTGCACACCCAAATCACCGGCCTGCGGCATCTGCCCCTGGCGTGATCCATGCCGGGCGCGCATGGCTGGCACGGCGTCAGAGCTGCCGAAAAAGACCCCGAAAAAGAAGGTTCCGACCCGCCGCGGGATTGCCTATGTCACCCGACGCGCCGATGGGGCATGGCTACTGGAAACGCGACCCGAAAAGGGTCTGCTGGGCGGTATGCTGGGCTGGCCCGGATCCGATTGGGGCGATGCCCCGGTCGCAGATCCGCCGCTGGACGCAGACTGGTACAGGTTGGACGCCACAGCGCGTCATACCTTTACCCATTTCCATCTGGATTTAACGATCATGACGGCGCGCGTGCCAGCGGATGCCGTGGCGGACAGGGGCGACTTTATCCCGCATGGTACCTTTCGCCCGGCGGCGTTACCCACCGTCATGCGCAAGGTCTATGACCTTGCGTCCGGCCAATTGATTATTGACTGAAAGCCTTCATACTTTGGCCACAGGGACGAGGGATCATCCGGACCATGACCGATATTTCACAGCCTCACCGGATTGCGCGGTTCAGCGCGGCACTGCCGTTCTGGCTGTCGCTGCTGTTGATCCCCATCGCCTGGGTGTCGGCGGTCGTTGGCGGCTGGGCTGTCCTGCTGTTGCCGCTGACGACGTGGTATCTGTTCAGCGTCATCGATATCTTTGCGGGTCTGAACGAGGCGAACGAGGACCCCCAGACGGGTGACGATCAACTGTGGTGGTATCGTCTGATCACGATCATCTGGGCCCCGATACAGGGCGTATCACTGTTCGCGATGATCTATTACGTGACACGGACGGACCATCTGGGCGGGTGGGAAATGTTCGGCCTGTTCTTTGGGATGGGCGTAATCACGGGAACCATCGGGATCAACTACAGCCATGAGCTGATGCACCAAAAGCCCAAGATCGAACGCTGGATGGCCGATATCCTGTTGGCGATGGCGCTGTATTCGCATTTTCGCAGTGAACATCTGCTGGTGCATCATCGCTATGTCGGCACGCCGCGCGATCCGGTCACGGCCCGCTACAACGAGGGGTTTCACCGGTTCTTTCCGCGTGTGCTGGTGGGCTGCGCCACTTCGGCATTCAAGGCAGAGGCAGCGATGCTGGCCCGCAAGGGCAAGCCTGCGCGGGATTTCGGCAACCCGTTCTGGCGCTATGGCGCGCTGCAACTCGGGTTTCTGGCGATTGCATTTGTGGTCGGCGGTTGGGTCGGGCTGGGTCTGTTCGTGCTACAGGCCTTTGTCGCGATCTGGCATCTGGAACTGGTCAACTACATTGAACACTACGGGCTGACACGTGAACATCTGGGCGACGGGAAATATGAACACACCAAGCCGCGCCACAGCTGGAATGCTGCGTTCAAGGCGTCGAACTGGTTGCTGATCAATCTGCAGCGGCATTCCGACCATCACTACAAACCCGACCGCCGGTTCCCGCTGTTGCAGAACTATGGCGCAGACGAGGCACCGCAATTGCCCTACGGCTATCCGGTGATGGGCATCGTGGCAATGACACCGCCCTTGTGGCGGCGCATGATGAACCCAAGGGTCCGCGCATGGCGCCGCCAGTATTATCCGCACATCACGGATTGGACACCGTATAAAACGGCGTCCAATCCCTGGCCGCGCTAGGCGGGGTCTGCGCCGACGCGCACCAGCTGTTTTCCGAAATTGCCGCCCGACAGCATGTCGAGGAACGCTTGCGGTGCGTTTTCCAGACCCTCTGCCACGTCTTCGCGGAATTTCACCGTGCCGTCCGCGACCATCGGTGCGACCTGCCCCACAAAGTCAGGAAATTTGTGGTAGTGATCAAAGATGATGAACCCTTCGACCAGCAGGCGACGGGTCAGGATGTTGCGCCACACGGCGGGAAGGGGCTGTGCATCGGCCACGCCCTGACCGGAATACCAGGCGATCATCCCGCACAATGCAATGCGGCCGTGCGTGTTCATGCGCGTCAGCACCGCCTCGAGGGTCTTGCCGCCGACGCTTTCGAAATAGACGTCGACACCATCCGGGGCCGCATCCTTGATCGCGGCTGACAGGCTCTTGGCGTCATGGTCATGGTGGTCGAGGCAGACATCATAGCCCAGTTCCTCGACAGCAAAGGCGCATTTTTCGGGACCGCCGGCCACACCGATGACACGCATGTTGCGTGCCTTGGCCAGCTGACCAACCACTCCGCCCACGGCACCTGTCGCGGCTGAAACGACGATGGTTTCGCCATCCTTGGCGCGACCGATGTCGTTCAGACCGACCCAGGCTGTGATACCGGGCATACCCAGCACACCCAGGGCGGTCGAGATCGGCGCCTGTTCGGGATCGACCACACGCACGCCCTCGCCATCGCTGATGGCATGGCTGGTCCAGCCGAATGCACCCACGACGATCTGACCGGGTTTGAAATCGGTGTTGCGGCTTTCCATGACCTCTGCGACAGCGCCGCCTTCCATCACCTCGCCGATTTCGACCGGTTTGGCGTAGGATTTGGCGTCGTCCATGCGGCCGCGCATGTAGGGATCCAGCGACAGACAGATGACCCGGACCAGGATCTGCCCATCCTGCACCGCGGGCAGGGTTGCCGTCTGAAGTTTGAAATTATCCGTGCTCGGCTTGCCCTGTGGCCGGCTGGCGAGAGTGATTTGTGTGGCGTCCGTCATGTTGTGCTCCTTCTTTGATGGGTGACGTAGCATGGATGGCACAAAAAAAACCCCGACCTCGCGTTAGCGAGAGCCGGGGCAAGTTAGTGCCTGCGCGGCCGCATCATTGTGCGGCCGTCGTCGCGAGGCACCGGCGGTAACTGTGAAATCCTTAGGTGTTGGCAGCCATTTCAGCGCGGATCTGCTGGCGCAGCAGGTCGATCGGGACCTTTTTTCCGTCGCGGCGGAATTGCCAATAGGTCCAGCCGTTGCAGCTGGGCGCGCCTTCGAGATGGGCGCCGACCTGATGAATGGACCCTTTGATATCGCCCCCGATCAGGGTGCCATCGGCCCGTACGCGGGCCTTGTGACGCCCGTTCATCGACCAAAGCTCTTCGCCCGGACGCAGCATGCCACGTTCGACCAGAACACCGAATGCGACGCGCGGTTCGGCCCGTTTCGACTGCGTGACTTCCAGCGCCTCGCGGTCGAATTTGCGGACCTTGGACAGGCGTTTTTCCGCAACCTTGCGGTAGCTCTCTTCGCGTTCGATCCCGATGTAATCGCGCCCCAGCATCTTGGCGACGGCACCGGTGGTCCCGGTGCCAAAGAACGGATCCAGCACGACGTCGCCGGGGTTCGTGGTGCCCAGCAGAATGCGGTGCAGCAGGCTTTCCGGTTTTTGCGTCGGATGTGCCTTGTTGCCGTCCTCATCCTTCAGCCGTTCGTGACCGGTGCAGATCGGCAGCATCCAGTCGCTGCGCATCTGCACGCCTTCGTTCAGGGCCTTCAGCGCCTCGTAGTTGAAGGTATATTTCGCGCCTTCGGACTTGGATGCCCAGATCAGCGTTTCGTGTGCGTTGGTCAGCCGCTTGCCGCGAAAATTCGGCATCGGGTTGGCCTTGCGCCAGACCACGTCGTTCAGAATCCAGAACCCCTGGTTCTGCAATTCGGCACCCATGCGGAACACGTTATGATAGCTGCCGATGACCCAGATCGCGCCATTCGGTTTCAGTAACCGCTGCGCCGCCTTGAGCCAGTCGCGGGTAAACCGGTCGTAGCGGGCGAAACTGTCGAACTGGTCCCAGTCATTGTCGACGGCATCGACCTTGGAATTGTCGGGCCGATGCAATTCGCCCCGCAATTGCAGGTTATAGGGCGGATCAGCAAAGATCAGATCGATGCTGTTCGCTGGAAGGGCGTTCATCCGTTGGATGCAATCGCCGTCCAAAATTTGGTTAAGCGGTAGCGTTAAGGCCTTTTGGCCCTTTGTTTTTATTGTCATGCTCTGCCTCTGTCCCGGCCAGATTTTTTCCGGCTCGTGAATTGGGTACAGGATGGCCCAGCGGGCAAATCAACCGCAACGGATAAAGTTGTCCACAGCTACGGGTTTTTTCCTTGCCACAAGATATTGCGGACAGGGGCGAAACTACGGCGATGATGTAGTGTGACACCGTTGCATTTGAGTCCCTCTTTGTGTTCGGGTGTCGGATATCCGGCGTTTCGATCCCAGCCATAGCCCGGATGCTGTTGCGCCAATCCCACCATCAATCTGTCGCGCCACACTTTCGCCATAATTGAAGCCGCAGCGATCGACAAAGACCGACTGTCACCCTTGATGATGGTCATCGCGGGACAGGGCATATCGCGGGGCAGAAGGTTGCCGTCGATCAGGGCAAAATCAGGCGCGCGGGGTAGGGCTGCGATGGCGCGGACCATTGCGATATGGCTGGCCCGGAGAATGTTGTGCTTATCGATTTCCGCGACTGTTGCCTCTGCTATGCCCACCAAGGCGACCTTGGGGATTTGGTCGAACAGGATCTCGCGTTTGCGCGCGGTCAGGCGTTTGCTGTCGTTCAGGCCGTCCGGGATATTGTCCGGGTCCAGAATCACAGCCGCGGCGACCACTGGGCCCGCGATCGGGCCGCGCCCGACCTCGTCGACGCCCGCGATATGGTGAAACCCGTCCGTGCGCGCGGACAGCTCGAATGTGTAGTCAGGTGAATGTGTCATGCCCTAAACTGCATGCGCGGGCCTTTGGGGTGCAAGCCCTAGCGGTAGCCCGCCGCACGCAGGCATCCATCGTGATAGAGTGTCCTGACCCGATTGCCGTGCATCACTCGTTCGGCACAGATATTTGGTAAAGGTGACGTGACAGGTAGCTGGTCACGCAGGCAGTCGCCGTCGTAATGAGAGTTGCCCAGGCGGCAGGACCGGGGCAGACGTGTGCCGGTCCAGTCGGCACCAATCCGCGCCCCTCCAGGGGCTGTCACCGGTGGCGCGATCCCGTCTGTCAGCCCACCCCGGTCGCGGGTTGTCTGCGGCAGGATGGTGGCGCTGGTGTCGTCTGCATCCGATGACATCAGTTGCGCCAGGACAAGCGCGGCTGTCAGACCGACGGCGATGCGTGCCAGCGTCGTGTCCTTGTCTGTTTCCGCCTGTGCGGCGGGGGTCGCAGCCAAGGTGGATGCCACAATCATGGCGATCAGTGTTTTGTGCATGTCGGTGTCTCCGGCTCGGGCGGGCGTGCCCGCATTGGAGAACAACCGTCCGTCAGGTCACGGTGTCAGGCAATAACAGGCACTGGCGGACAGGGTGCTGCGCCGATAACATCGCGGGATATTGCATAACATCAAGACGAGAGGTTCAGTGCTGACATGAAACACATTCTTTCTCTGACCCTCGTTTTGATCGCCACCACGACAGCGGCGCAGGCTGCCTGTTTTGCCGACTACAAGGCGAAACAGGATAACCCGCTGCGCCTGCACTACGGTGTTGCCGAGATCGACGAACCCTGCACGGTGGATTCGGCCAAGGACCAGATCGGTCCGAAGCTGCAAGCCGATGGTTGGGTTCTGTTGAACATCGTCGGCACCTTTGGCGATGCGGGACTGGACAGCAGAAAGGACAGCGCAGGTGAATATTTCCTCCGCTACTGAAGGGCGCGAAATCGGCAATCGGATCGTGTTGGGCGGGATCATCGCCATCGTCGTGATCCTGGCGGGTGCCGCCGTTTTGCTGTTCGTCAATCTGCCGGACGCCAACGCGTTCAATGCGCGGGTCGAACAGCTGTTCGTGGAAAATGACACGCTGACCGGCAACGCCGAAATCAAGCTGCTCGAAATCATCGCGCAATCCGGGACGGCCTTTAGTGATACGCTGTCGTCCTATCGGTTCGTGATTTTCGTGTTGCTTGTCTTTTCGACGGCGCTGCTGGTGGCGGCCATCGCTTTTCTTGTCATGCTGATCGGACTGACCCGTCGCATGGGCCAGATCGAGCGAAAGGGGATCGAGGTGAATTCTCTGTTGATCAGCCGCGATCAAAAAGCGGTCTATCTGAACAATTTCGAATTCAAGCTGACTGAGGCTGCCATTGAGACGCTGTCCGTCCTGGCAGAGGCGCGTATGGATGACGAGGTTCTGTCCGGTGCCGAGATCGAAGGCGTCATCTCGGGGCGCGATCCATCCGACTGCGAAGAGGCGGCGGGTGCCACCCGCATCAAGCGGCTGCGCGATACGCTGGGCAACCAGATGGTAAGCGAACTCTTGGTGAAAAATATCGCGCGCAAGGGGTATATGCTGGCCATCGACAAGGATGTGATCCGGATGGTCTGACCGGGGGCACCACGCCGGAAGCGCTGCAACCGTGGGCTAAACGCCGGTTGCATCAGTCAGATTCTGCCGTGCCGTGATTGCCTATGCCAAAGGTCCGGCAATCCGCGAAATCCCGCACCGAAGTTCAGGGTCCGCACCACCCCTGACAGACCCATGCGAGAAAGTCGTTTTCCCGAGGTGCAGGCAAACGGTGTGAACACGCCAGATGGGCGATATCACCTGTCAGGGCTGATCGATGCGTGCTTTCAGAAAGTCGATCAGCCTTGGCATCATAGGGGCAAAGAGGTCTCCACCGTATCTCGCACCATCAAATCGTGGGATCAAACACCTGGGGCCCTCACACCAAGCCTCCTGAAGTCCATAGGCCGAATGGCCTTTCATAAAGTCATTCATTAAACTGCGGCGCAGCGCAAATTCGAAAGCATCAGTGAACATGCTGACAAATAGTGATCTTGTTGAACTAACAAACTTTCGCCGTGCGCTTCACCGCCGTCCTGAAATCTCCGGCGAAGAAGCCGAAACCGCAAATACTATTGTGGCAGCGCTGAAGCGGATGTCGCCCTCGCGGATTGTGACTGGATTGGGCGGGCATGGTGTGGCCGCCGTATTTGATAGCGGCCAAGACGGCCCGACGGTCCTGTTTCGCGCTGAGCTAGATGCCCTCCCGATCGAAGAGCGCAACAGTTCCATCGAGTGGCTTTCCGAAATTTCGGGCAAGAGCCATGTCTGCGGACATGACGGCCACATGACGATGCTGCTCGCCTTGGGGCGGATGATCTCGCGCAGGCCCGTCGCAAAAGGACGTGTCATTTTGATGTTTCAGCCTGCGGAAGAAGATGGAAGCGGCGCGAAAGCGGTGGTTTCCGATCCAGCCTTTGAAGACCTCGAGCCAGATTGGGCCTTTGCGATCCACAATCAACCGGGAAGCCCATTTGGGTATGTTGCGACTCGCGTTGGGCTGATGAATTGCGCGTCTCTGGGTCTGAAAATCATGCTGAGCGGAAAAACCGCCCACGCCGCCGACCCGCGGGACGGTGTCTCTCCGGTATTGGCTGTCGCCAAACTCATCCCTGCACTTGATGCGCTTGGTCATGGCGATGGTGGGCCGCGCAACAACAATTTTCGATTGGTGACAATCACTCATGCCAAAATCGGAGAGCCAACTTTTGGGATTTCCCCGGGTAAAGCCGAAGTGTTTGCTACTTTGCGCACTGCAACTGATGCAAGCTTGGAAAGTCTTGAGGTTGCGGCGCGAGACCTTGCCGGGTCACTCGCAAAAGAATTCGGGCTGGGTGTGAGTTTTGAAATACACGACCATTTTGCAGCTTCGATAAACGACGCAGAAGCCTATGCCGTCGCTGTAGAGGCGATGGATGCAATCGGTGTCCCATACGGCGAAGAGAGCGTGCCAATGCGTGCATCAGAGGACTTCGGCGTCTTCGGATGGAACGCAAAAGCCGCGATGTTGTGCCTTGGACCGGGCGAAGATTATGCCGCCTTGCACAACCCGGACTACGATTTTCCTGATGACTTGATCCCAATTGGAAGTTCGATCTTTGAGCGCATCGCGCGAGATTTATTGGGAAGCACTTAGAGCGCGCCGCTGACGGCACAGAGCGGACATGGCCAGCCTTATCGGTTGCTCTGGTGCCAGTTTCTTTTGGACGACATTCATCTGTCCAGAGGCAACGTCTAATCCACTGAATACACATCAATCGTCACCGATCCGGACGACGGCGCCAGCGAACATACGAAAATTCGATCGCGCAGCCAGGCGTGTACGCCGTCCGGTGCATCAAAAACCGGCGCGGCGCGCATGTAGACCTCAGAGGCATCAACTGGTTCTCCGGCGCGCAGTCGCCGAAGCGTGTCGGTAGAGGAAACACGCAGGCCCTTGTTGACCACATAGATCAACGCTCCATTGTCGGCCCTGATGGTATAGTGTGCCTCTATCCTGGAATTTCCGTCAGGTCCGATCACAGGCCAGTCCGAACCTCCGGGCAAAATGGTTCCTGTCAGCCTCGGTCCGTGTACGCGCCCCCCGTTTATCGGAATATGAAGCCTTTCTCCATGCGGCGATGAGCCAGCGGATTGTGGTTTCGCAATCTCCGCCTCAATCGTGAAGGCGAAGGTCAAAGCAGGTACGGGAGGACGGGTCACCCGATCTTGCCGTCGTTCATGTCACGCAACCATGCTGCCATATCCTCCAGCTTTGTCACGCTATCGCTGCAGAATTCCATCGCCCGCAGATAGCCATGGATCAAACCCTCCCCTTGGTCGAGGACGACGTCAACGCCCGCTGCTTTCAACGTTTCTGCATAAGCGCGCCCGCTGTCGCGCAAGGGGTCATATTGAGCGACGGCGATAAAGGCTGGCGGGAGGCCTGTATGGTCGGCTCCGTAGAGCGGCGCTGCCCGTGGGTCTTTCAGGTCTGCCGCATTCGGACAGTACATCGCATTCACCGCGTCCATGTCTTTGACGAAGATCAACGGTCCATCGGCGTTTTCCACCATGGACGGGCGCGACGTGTCGAAATCGCAGGCCGGATAGACGAGCAGTTGCGCCATTGGCATGTCATCCGTTCCCTGAAGGGCAAGTGAGACGGCAGCGGCAAGGTTCGCACCTGCACTGTCGCCACCAATTGAGATGCGATCGGGATCGACGGACAGGTCTTTGGACTCTGCCTTGACCCATTTTGTCACAGCGAGGCATTGATCATAGGCCTGCGGAAAGGGTCGTTCCGGCGCGAGAGCGTAATCCACGCTTATGACCGTCTGCCGGTTCCACGATGCGATCCGCGCGGTAATGTCCCAGTGTGTCTCCGGGCTGCCTTGCATCCATGCCCCGCCGTGCATGTAAATCAGGCAAGGTTGTAGGTCATCGTTTTGGTATCGAAACACACGTACACGTACCGGACCGGCAGAGGTATCGACGATATGTTCCTTTGAACAATCGACATCGTCGGGCGTTGGCAGGCGCATATCTTCGGCAATGTCTTCAAAATGCGTGCGTCGCTCGGCGGGACCGGATCCTTTGGGAAGCGTGCTCCACTTCTCGTTCCAGACTTTCAGAAAGATGTCGATTTCAGGGTTTATCATGTGGTTGGCTCCGTTGAAACGCGGACAGATCCAACCACCAGCCGGATGATCTCGTCGCGAAGGATTTTCTGTTGTGTGTCGGTAAACAAATCGGGCCCGAACAAAGCCGAAAAGGACGGCTGGTTAGAGACATTGAAAAAGGACAACGCCGATATCTGCCAATGCAGGCGCACGGGGTCGGTATCCGCGCGGAAATCTCCGTCCTTGGCACCGCGCGAGCAGATGTTGCGCAATGTGTCGATCGCGGCGACGTTCAATCCCCTGATCATGTCTGATTTCCGAATGAAGTCGGCGTTATGGATGTTTTCTATCATGACCATACGGATGAAGTCCGGGTTGGCCCGATGGTGGTCGAACGTGAACCCAACAAGTTTTTCGAGGGCTTTGAGTGGCGGCAAACCGTCAAGGTCGAGTTCCTCCTCGCCACGCCGGACCTTTGAATAGGCAACTTCGAGCGCGCGGGCATAAAGCCCGTCTTTGTCGCCAAAGTAGTAATAGATCATGCGCTTTGACGTGCGTGTCCGGGCGACAATGTCGTCAATTCGTGCACCGGACAGACCGCGTGCAGCAAATTCCGAAATCGCAACGTCCAGGATATCGCGGCGCACGCCTTCCGGGTCCTGTTTCCAGCTTTGACTGTGCTTGCCAGCTACCTTTGCAGTGGTCCGGTTCATCCACCTACTCCTCATAACCAGACCCTAACATTCCCCAAATTAACCGGCTAGTACAAAATGCTTGACGGAATTAACCGCTCGGTACAATCTGGTTTTGGAGGCGGCAGAATTATTGCCGTGGGAGGATTGTGAAATGAGCGAGAGCGCGACTCCGCTTTGCAAAGAGCCATATCCACAGAGCAAATCTGTGCGCGTCGGCCTTGTGGGCAACGGAATACAAGAGTCCCGTACGCCAGCGATGCATGTGGCCGAAGGACTCTCACAAGGATTGGACTATCGCTACGACCTGATCGATCCGGAGCAACTGGAAACCGGGGGTAACCTGCCAGATATCGTCGCGCATGCCGAGGCCGCAGGGTTCTCTGGCCTCAATATTACGTTTCCCTACAAGCAAGCGGTGATCGCGCTGACGGACGAGCTCTCGGAGGCAGCACGCAAGGTTGGGGCCGTCAACACGCTGGTATTTCGCGACGGCAAACGATTTGGGCACAATACGGATTTCTGGGGATTTGCCGAAGGGATGCGCAACGGCCTGCCAGATGTGAAACTTGATCGGATCTTGCTGATCGGCGCTGGTGGTGCTGGTGGTGCTTTGGCCTTTGCCCTGCAAGATCTTGGCGTCACTGAGTTGATGATCGTCGACAGCAGAGCGGACGCGGCTTCGGCATTGGCGGATCGGGTCAACACGCTGACAGGAACGAAGACAGCACATGTTGTGGACGATGTCGCAAAGTGCGCCGCCAGCGCGAACGGTATTGTCAACGCTACGCCTATGGGTATGGCGAAATTGCCCGGAACCCCGATCGACACGGCGCTTCTGACCCCGGACCACTGGGTTGCGGAGATCGTCTATTTTCCTTTGGAAACCGAGTTTCTGCGCATCGCAATCGCAAAAGGGTGCCGCACCCTCGACGGATCGCGCATGGCCGTCTTTCAGGCCGTCCGCGCCTTTCAACTCTTTACCGGCCGCGATGCCGATGCCGCCCGGATGATGGCGACATTCAAAGGCTTCGACGCCACATGATCCGTTGTCATGCCGACAACGAAACGAAACGCGACAGGGAGGAATACCAATGCGTTTGACGACCACCAAGAAACTGATGACCGGGGCCGCGGCCCTTGCACTGATGGCGAATGCCGCGTTCGCGCAGGATGCCATCGAACTTATCTACTCGGACACCGTATCCCCGACCGATATCCGTTCCGAAACTCTCCAGACGGAATTTGGCGATTGCTTGGGCGTGGGCTTTGATTTTCAGCCATTCCACGGTGCGACACTATTCGAACAAGGCACTGAACTGACTGCCATGCAGCGGGGCAACCTCGACATGGGTAACCTCGCGCCGTTTGATTTTCAGAACCAGGTGCCATCGACCAGCGTGCTCGGCACCCCGTTCCTGTTCCGGGATTACGAACACATGCGCGCTGTCTACGACAGCGACGTGATTGACGACATGCTGGCCGAGATCGAAGAGACTGCAGAGGTCAAGGTTCTTGCGTTTCCCTATATCGGCGCGCGCCACATCGGCTATGTCGGTGACGAACGGATCATGACACCCGAAGACCTTGACGGTGTGCAGTTGCGCATGCCGCCGGGCGAAGGCTGGCAGTTCGTAGGCGAGGCCATGGGTGCCACACCCGTGCCGGTGCCGTTCACCGAAGTTTACACGGCCCTTCAGACTGGCGCGATCGACGGTCAGGACAACGGCTTTCCTGCCACGCGTTCGATGAAATTCGACGAGGTGCTGACCCACATCGGCACTACCAGCCACCTGATCGCGTCAAATCTGTTCACCATCTCGCTTGAGACCTGGAATGAGATGACACCCGAACAGCAGACAACCGTTCAAGGCTGCGCCGACGGGTTCGAGGCGGCACTTGATGCGATCACCCTCCAGCAGGAGGCTGATTTGGCCGCGGAAATCGCAGCCAATGGCGTTGACGTTTACATGCCCGACAACGCGGCCTTCCGCGAACATGTTCTGGGTGTGTATCGGGCGTCCGAGTATTCGGCTGACTGGCCCGAAGGTTTGGTCGAAGCCATCGGCGATATGTAATCGCCGACCCGATGATCTCTGGCGGGGCCGGCCAATTTGGCCCCGCTCATAGACCACACCGGAGTGGAGGCCGGTCACCATGGAAGCTCTTGTCAAAACCGGACTGTGGCTGCGCGCGCGTGCCGAAAACATCCTTGCAGCGCTGCTGCTGAGCATGTTCGTCGTGTTCCTCCTGCAAGTCCTGTTTCGCTACGTGCTTAATATTTCCGTCGACTGGACGGTCGAATGGGTCACGCTCGCGTGGCTCTGGGGCATCCTGTTCGGCTACGCCTTCGTTGTGAAGGGCCGCGAGGTGATCCGCCTCGATATGGTGTATTACGCCGTTCCCCGCCCATGGCGCCGCGTCTTTGACATCTTTGGCGGTCTTGTGATCGCGGCGATTTTTATTTTCACGCTTCCAGCTGTTTGGGATTACATCGATTTCATGGCGCGCGAACGCACGGCGGCCCTGCGCATTCCCTTCAACTGGGTCTTTTCCATCTACATGCTGTTCGCGGTGGCCGTGATCATCCGCGCGCTTGTTCAAGTCTGGGATGCCGTCACCGGACGTGGTCCGCACGTCCACCTCCCCCAAGATCCGGAGTCGCACGACTATGACTGATCCACTTACCCTTGCGATCGTGTTGATTGTCGTCCTCGTGATTGCGGGACAGTCGGTGGGCATCACCATGATCGCCGGATCGCTGATGTATCTTGTGCTTGCTGGCCGTGATCCGGGACTGGCGCCTGAAACCATGTTGCAGGGTTTGTTCAACGGCTACACCTTGCTTGCCATCCCGCTGTTTATCCTCGCGGCCGACATCATGAACGTAGGATCTCTTGCCGACAGGCTGCTCAGGTTCTGTCAGGCGCTCGTGGGTCGATTCCGTGGTGGGCTGGGGCACGTCAACGTCGTCTCGTCGGTAATCTTTTCAGGCATGTCCGGATCTGCCGTGGCGGATGCCGTGGGCATGGGCAAGATTATCATCGGAATGATGACGAAAGATGGGCGCTACACACCCCAATACGCCGCCGCGATCACCGCTGCCACGGCGACCATCGGGCCGATCATCCCTCCGTCAATCCCAATGGTCCTTTATGCATTGGTCGCGGACCAATCCATCGGCTTCCTGTTCGCCGCCGGCATACTGCCCGGCCTGATGATGGCCTTCATGATGGCCGGAATGAACTACGTCATTGCGCGCCGCCGAAATTTCCCCGTGGACGATGTCGTTCCCGCGCGTGAACTACCGGCCTTGACGTTCAAGGCGCTGCCAGCCCTTCTCCTTCCAGTCATCTTGTTAGGCGGCATTTATGGCGGCGTCGTCACTCCAACGGAAGCCGCTGCCGTTGCGGCCTTCTACGCGCTCGTCATTTCCATTGTTCTTTATCGGTCGGTGAGCATCAGGCAGTTTTACGGGGCGCTTTTGTCATCCGCGCGGTCTACCGCCGCAGTTGGCATTCTTGTCGCGGGTGCGCTGGCGTTCGAATACGTGATTGTGCGCGAACAGGTGCCCAACCAGATCGCATCGGTGATGCTCGACTGGGAAATGAACGCCATCACGTTCCTGATCGCCGTCAACGTGCTTATTCTGGTTCTGGGATGCGTCCTTGAGGGTGGTGCGATCCTGCTGATCATTGTCCCGATCCTGATCCCGACAGCGGAGGCACTGGGCATCGACATGGTCCATTTCGGTGTCGTCGTCGTCGTCAACGCAATGATCGGGCTGATTACGCCGCCCTACGGGTTGCTGTTGTTCATTGTGTCGAATGTCTCTGGCGCACCAATCGGCAAGGTCATTCAGGAAATCTGGCCGTTCCTGCTGGCGCTGATCGCCGCCCTGATAGTGATCACTTTTGTGCCGGACATCGTTTTGTTCCTGCCGCGACTGCTTGGCTATAATGGATAATCTTTCATGAAAACATCAATCGCGACTGTGTCCATTTCCGGCAATTTGCTCGAAAAGCTTGAAGCCATTGCCGCCGCCGGTTTCGACGGGATCGAAATTTTTGAGCAGGATTTCATCGCCCATGACGGCAACCCCCGCGAGGTCGGTGATCTGATCCGCTCCATGGGGCTGGAGATCACGTTGTTCCAACCGTTTCGAGATTTCGAAGGCCTGCCAGACCCCTTGCGCGCCAAGGCGTTCGACCGCGCGGAACGCAAATTCGATCTGATGGAAGAGTTGGGCACCGACCTGGTTCTGATCTGTTCGAGCTGCCATCCAGCAGCCCTGGGTGGGATCGACCGTGCTGCCGCCGATTTCGCGGAACTGGGCGATCGGGCCGCCAAACGTGGCCTGCGCGTCGGATACGAGGCTTTGGCATGGGGCACGCACGTCAACGACCACCGCGACGCGTGGGAGATTGTCAGGCGTGCAGACCATAAAAACGTAGGCCTTGTCTTGGACAGTTTCCACACGTTGGCTCGCAAAATCGATCCCGAAACGATCCGGCGCATTCCCGGTGACAAGATCTTCTTTGTCCAGCTTGCCGATGCGCCCCTGATCGAGATGGACTTGCTGTATTGGTCGCGCCACTTCCGCAATATGCCGGGCGAAGGTGAACTTGCAGTGGCCGATTTCATGACAGCCGTCATGGCGACGGGATACGCAGGGCCGATCTCGCTCGAGATCTTCAACGATCAGTTCCGTGGCGGGCAGCCCAAGACGATTGCAAAGGACGGTCACCGGTCGCTGGTGGCGCTCATGGATGATGTGCGCCGAGCAGAGCCCGCAACGGCAAAGACTGCGCCTGAGATGCCCGCGCGCGCCAATGTCGACGGGGTATCCTTTGTCGAGTTCGCGACCCGAGGCCGTGAAGCTGATGCATTCGAGGCCATGCTGCAGACGCTTGGCTTTCGCCACGCCGGCACCCACATCGCAAAGCAACTCGCCCTCTGGATCCAGGGCGACATTCGGATTGTCGTGAACCGTGAAACCACAGGCTATGCCAGCAGCGCCTATGCCATGCACGGTACGACCGTGTGCGATATCGGCCTGTCGGTCTGTGATGCCAACCAGGCCGTCAGCCGCGCTCAGCATCTTGGCGCTGATCTGTTCAAGCAACCGGTCGGCCCGGGCGAAATTGATATTCCCGCTATCCGGGGTCTAAGCGGCAGCGTTCTGCATTTCGTCGACGCGTCGTCGGCGCTTAAGAGCATTTGGGACGTGGAATTCAATCAGATGTCCAATGAGGCCGCAGATGCGGGCCTGATGCGGATCGACCATTTGGCCCAGACGATGAGCTATGACGAAATGCTCAGTTGGTCGCTGTTCTACACCACCATGTTCGATATGCGGAAATCACCGATGGTCGATGTGGTCGATCCCGACGGCCTAGTGCGCAGTCAGGCGATCGAAACGCCGGACGGTGCGTTCCGGATCACCCTGAACGGCGCTGACACGCACCGCACGATGGCGGGAGGTTTTCTGGCTGACAGTTTTGGCGCATCGGTCCAGCACATCGCACTGACCAGCGACGATATCTTCGCGACCAGCGCCGCCATGACCGAAATGGGTTTCAAGTCCCTTCCGATGGCTGACAACTACTACGCCGATCTTGCAGCCCGTTTTGACCTCGACCCAGATCAATTGGAACGACTGAAGGCTGGCAATATCCTCTATGACGAAGATGCGAAGGGATCGTTCTACCATTTCTATTCACGCCCCTACGCGGGCGGGATGTTCTTTGAGATCGTGCAGCGACAGAATGGCTACTCCGGTTACGGCGCACCGAACGCCCCATTCCGCATCGCCGCGCAAAAACGGCTGATGCGACAAAAGGGAATGCCGCGGATGTAAGCAATACTTCATTTCGTTAGCGCGAGCATTTGAACTTGTGTCACAACAATATATTTCAACATCCAGCGTCGATGAGCGCATATAATAAACCGGACCTATACCCCCTTACGTAATTTCTTGCATCACAGCATGCAGCAGCCTTCACTTTCATGTATGTCCGCTATTGCTGTTGTTCGAAGTAATTTAGGTAGAGCAACGGATGCCCGCTTTACGCCCGACGTGTTGCCTTTCCATCGTGAACAGCAAGAGTGAGCGACTCGTATAATCTTGTCTTGTAGCTGTCTGCTTTGCAGTCGGCAGCGGAGGATATCATCGACTCAAGTGATGAACGTCACAGTGCAAAGCTCACTTTCCCCGCCAGCATGATCGATGGATTGAACGAAAAACTCGATGGTTTGATCAATGTAGCGGTGCTGCGTAAGGCCTTCTCCATTTCCGATGTCCAGCTGAATGCATTGAAAGCTGCCAAGATTGTTGAACCGACGGTGCAAAGGGCACGTGCCCGTTCAGCCTGGGATCCGACAAAGATTGAATCTTTCCTAAGCAAGCTGACCGAAAAATCTACTGACATCAGTCGCGACGATCAGAGTTGGGAGCACATCCACGATGCAGCTGTCAGGTGCCGATTGACGATTGGGATCGTCGTGGCCGCTGTGTTGAAGGGTGACGTCGCCGTTGGCATTGATCACAAACGAAAAGGCTATGCAGCAGTCCATGTCGTGCCGGAGAAAGTTGATGCACTGGCGAAGGAACATTTCCCAGAAGGCCAGTCCCCGTTTGTCTTCGGGCAGGCATTGGGCATCGTCACAAAAGGAACCATGCAGGCGCTGATCGATTCAGGCCTAATGGAGGCCACAGTCATTTTGGATCCCAAGTCCGGTAAATCACGCCACCGCGTCACTGCTGCAGATGCTGACGCGTTCCACGCAAAGTTCCTGACGCTTCGGACCGCTGCTGCAGAGGTTGTTGAACCAAAGCGTGTAATTAAGGCTTTGATCGAGGCAAGTGAGGTCGAAGAGGTCTCAACTGCGCACCAAAGTTTCGACGGCATCTATCTGAGGCAGGATGTGGAAAGCTATGCATTGAGAAACCGCAATCGTAAATTAAACCTGCAAAAAACCACTGCGCGGAAAGGGGATGGTGTGATTTTTGGAAAAGGGATGCTGTAACTCACATCAGGTGTTTTTGGTGACCCCGGCAGGGTTCGAACCTGCAACCTGCCCCTTAGGAGGGGGCGACGCGATTTCGCAATAACTGTTAGTAATCAAACTGGTAGTGCTACGCGCCGTTACGATCTGTACTTGTTCTGTACCGACAGTAGCTAGATTTTTCGTTTGACTCGGTCACTTCCATTGTAGAGCGTGCCAGCAAAAGAGAAATTTTTGGAAATGGAAAACATTGAATCATGATGAGACTAGCTGGCATCGTAGCTTTTTCTTTGATGCTTTCGGCGAGCTTCGCTACGGAAAGTTTTGCTCAAGATGGTAGCGCGGACGAAAGGGCGTCATGCGCAAACTATGGCGACTTGGCAGAAAGTATCATGAGCAATCGTCAGCTTGGAATAGCCCTAAGTCAGATGATGGCTGTGAGCGAAGGAAACGAGACCTTTGAAATGATGGTAATGAGAGCGTATGATGTTCCCCAATTTTCATCCGAAGGTATGAGAAGCGATGCCGCTTCAAGATTTAGGAACGAAATTGAGATTGAGTGTTTCAAAGCTCAGCGTTAATTTTGATATGATGATTGGGTCCGACTTTTCTTTTAGGGGCTATTTTCGTTGGGATCGATAATTTTTCGGCGG
This sequence comes from Loktanella gaetbuli, assembly GCF_020531945.1. Classification (NCBI taxonomy): domain Bacteria; kingdom Pseudomonadati; phylum Pseudomonadota; class Alphaproteobacteria; order Rhodobacterales; family Roseobacteraceae; genus Loktanella; species Loktanella gaetbuli. The sequence continues at coordinate 158,797 of NZ_JAJATZ010000003.1, read as the reverse complement.
CATGTTTTTATATCGTGCTTAGTATAAGTGAGATAGTTGAAAATAAGATCGTTACACTTATTGCGGCTATAGCTACTGTCATTGTCTCTCTGTGTCTTATTTCTTCGAAATTTCTAAATTTGTTCCGCACGAGATTTACGAGTGTCTCTCGAGGGTAAACTACACTGGAAAATGCATTGGATAGGCGGCTTGCCAAATCAGGCATGCTTTCTGACTCAATTTCAATAATTTCTAGCGCTTCGGTCTTGGTTGACCAAAGGTTTTGGAGCGTTTCAAAATTATCTGACCTGATGAAGTTGCCTGTCGATGGTGAGATGAAGTCTGTAGCGCCGTTTGGCGCAGGCCTTTGGTAGGAATCCCCTAGCTCGCCAACGAAGTAGTGTGAGTTTCTCTGCGGAATGCGAATGATAAGTCTTTCGCTTTCGAGTTCCTCCATTAATGCAACATAGTTGATGAATTTGTAAAATTCGTCATGAAATTTTCCTTTACTGCATAATAAAAGTACGCGTTTCCCTTCGTCAATTACCAACATGATAGGTCGGCTGCCAGTCGTAAAGAAATGATCGGAGGCTAGCCTTGCAAAATTGGAGTTTGTAGCGACTGCGTGCTCTGTGATAAAAGTCATAAATTTTTTTTCGTCGTCGGTATATGATCTCATTTCAAAACGGTCCTTCAGGAATTTTCGATCTATTTTGCTTTTTTAGTCGCGTATTTCTTTGTTGATACGGCTTCTCTGACTTTTCGCTCATCCAAATCGCTGTGCGCGTACACGCGATCTGGCAGCGTCGCGTCAGCCCAGCGTCCAGCCTTGGCCGCACTGATCGGATCCAATCCCTGACGTACGCGCATTTCGGTATAGAACCCATGCCTGCCTGCTTGGTGGGGGGGGAGATAGGGGATGACAGCGTTCTTGCAGATCGTTCGCCAGCGTTCGTGCATGCCTGTTGAGCTGGCATAGCCGAATACGCGCGCTGGCAGCGTGCGGTCACCGCTGCGCGCGCGGGGTCGTTTCGCTTTCAGGTTCGCCAGGCGCACGACCATCGCACGGCTGATCGCGACCCATTGTGCCGGATGCCCTTTGGATTCCGCCAGCCAGACCCGTCCATTCATCAGGTCGAGGTCCCGCGGGCGCAGCTGCACCGCCTGGCCGACTCGGGCGGCCGTTTCGAACATGAAGGCGGCAAGGGCGGCATTGTAGACGTCGGCGTGTGCCATGAACTTTGCCAGCCAGTCACGATCGGCGGCCGTGCGTTCGACGCGGCTCTGCTTGCCGCGCGCTGTGTCCTGTTCCATGCGTTCCTTGCTGGAATACCCACGCACGCGGATCGGCGGGCATTTGCCCTCGTCATGCGCGTTGTTGATGACTGACCGCACAGGGGTAACGATCTCGCGCCACCATGTGTCTGTGGCGCAGTTTGGCATCATGGTCGCGCCCAGGCTGCGCAATTCCTTGGGGGTGATCGACGCGACGGTCCGCCCGGTCAGGTGTGGCAGGATCCGCATCAGCTTGGCGGCTTCCGCTGGTTTGGCGGGATACAGCACAACCGCGTCGTCAAACGTCAGCGCGTCTGGCGCGTCTCCAATAATGTAACGACGCCTCTGCCGGACCGTTTCTTCGGCGATCCAGTCCCGTGCGCCCGCTTCTGTAGATGCGCCAGTGCTGATGCGCCGGTATGGGGTGATCGCTTGGCCGTCGAGTTCGACGCGACCGCGCGCCCACCATGCGTCGCCTCGGCGGTACGGTTCGAGCGGCATGTCGCGTCCTCCAAGATTCGATCAAGTTGTCCGGGTGTGATCAGCATGGCCCCGTGCCCGATCACCGTGCAAGCGCCAAGGTCACGGGCCTTGGCGCGCAGCGTCCTGGCGGACACGGTCATTCCGCGCGCCGAGAACAGATCGGCCCATTCTTCGGGCGTCTTGCCTTCGTCAAAGATCTGGGCACCGGTGGTCATGCGTTCGCCCCTGCGTCGGACTCGTCCCAGTATGATATTTCTTCATCTGCCAATTCCGCTGCCGCATCCGCGTCCCATGACATCGCCTCTGTTCCAAATTCCTCGCCAGCCAGCCGCAGGCATTCAATCGCCATGGTCGTGGCGTCGATTGAATGGATCGTGCCCTTGCTGCGCTTGATGAATCGCGCCGCCATAGCAGCGACAAACATGGGCAAAGTCATGCCGTCTGACGCAGGGCTGGTGGGGCAATAGACCGGCTCTTGCCGCGCTCTTGGGGCTTGATCTCCGGTATCGCTGTCGATCCAAACGGATTGCATCATGCGGTAGGTTACGGGGCGTTCTGGTAGGTATCTGAAGCACTTGCCGCAGAGCCAAGCGCCACTGACCATATCGCCGTGCGGGTGATTACAGGCGGTCATGCTGCCTCTCCAATCTGGTCGATATTGCCCATGACCGGGCGGAACGTGACGGCGATGACCCACGGGTTTGCGTCCCAGCCGAACCCGCGCTTGGCGTTCAGGCTATCCCAGAGGGTGCGGAACCACCGGCGACCAGATAGAAATTCCTCACGGGCAGGCCTGCCCTCTGCGATAGCGTCATCAACGCTAATCTCCTGCACGCGCTCGACCTTCACGTCGGTGACGATCAGCGTCACGCGGGACGCCCAGCGGGGCATGAACATCGGCGGGCGGTATTTGCCAGCTGTGAACGGGTCGCCCCACATTCCCGGCGCGTAAAAGCCATCCGCCAGATACAAAACGCTATCGGCATCGTCCAATTCGCGCGGCGGCGTGTCGTCCCACTCAACATCAGCCTTCCACGCCTCGCGGACCCAAAGGCGGTCGCCGATGGCGTATTGTAGGCGCGGCAGTAGTTCATGGTGCCGGAAGTCCTCCCAGACATGATCGCGCCGCCGGAACGTCCAATCGTAACCCGGCGTATCGGATCTCCCGAATTGAAAGAAACCCGGATACCCGCGCAGCTTTGGGATGCGCCGGGTCTGCGTCTTGCCGGTGCCAAGCGCGGCGATCTCGCGCAGGACCGCGCGCATCATGTCTGGGGAAAAGGGGATCGGGCGGTCGGTCATGTCGTCACCCGTCCTCGAACCGCAGCTCGCCGGGTGCCCAGGTGTCGATGGCGGCGTTCTGTTCGCGGGACAGGCCATGGGCTTCACGGGCGGAGAGGTCGTTGAAGAGCGCATCCAGCGCCTTGGCCTTGTCGGCCTTCTTCAGTTTGACGAACTGGTCGCGGCGTTCGTCATCAGATTCCAGTCCAAGGAACTGCGCCCAGAGGCGATCGAGGTATGGCCCGCCGCACCGGCCAAAGAAACCAGCGGCTGTCGGTGACCAGCTGCGGCGGATCTGCGCGCCGGCCTCGGCCGCAACCGCTGATGCGATTCCGCGCGTGTCGAGCTGCAGATGTCGGGCCAGCATCGTCGTCAGGACCGTGTTGCGGTGCTTCTTGCCCTTGGCGCGAAACGCTTCAAATGCTGCCGCATCAGCGACTTCGTGGGCCGTGAACTCATCAGCTTTGGAGAGACGCGCATCAATGGTTGTGCCGTCGAGTTTTTCCGGTGTGATGGTGGGCGTGTCCATGCGGACAGCGATTGGGCGGCCGTAGCTGGCAATCTCGGGTTGCAGGCTGAACGCCAGGAGGTCCAGCATCAGCTCTGGCTTGTCGAGTGCTGCGGCCTGCAGGCAGGCCAATTTGATCCGCGCCAAATCGTCCAGCAGGTTCTGTGGCATGTCGCGCGCTGGTTCTGCGCCGGATCGGTCCACGCTCACCTGGTCAGTCCCGCCTGCGTTGTCGTCTGTCGTGGTCGCAGCCGGTTTGCGGTGGGGGCCGCTGGACGTCAGATCACCGCGCCAATCGACGCATATGAAGATGCCGGCATGTGCCAGATCATCACCTGCAAAGTCGCCCTGCCTGCGCTCGCGTAGCTCTTTTGCGCGGGCATGATCCGCCTCGGTCGCCTGGATCGCGTCGATCCGGGCCTCGATCGCATCCATTTCGGATTGATCGGCCTCAGACAGATCGACGCTCTGACGAAAGATGCGGTCGAGCTTGGCCGTCATGGTGTAATCGATGTGGGGTCCAGTCGTGAATTCCACCCATGCCCAGCCTTCGTCCGCCTTGATCTGGTCCGCCTTGGCGCGCAGCGCGTCTTTGAACAGATCATCCAGCAACTTCTCGTCGTGCAGGTAGCTGGCACCCTCGAACAGGTCGGTGTCGGCCGTGCCGCCGGCAGCAAGATAGGCATCGAGGCCGACAAAGATCACGCGGCGATCATCGGACCGAATGCGGTCCTGTGTGAACATGCGCCGGACATCATTGGCGGTGGTGCGCGGCTGACATGCCGCGTCCAGGGCCTGTTCCGCTGCGTCCGGGGATGGGGCAAGTGTCAGGGCGCGCGCGACGTCGATCGTGATGCGGTCGGCGCGCAATGCGTCCAGGACGGTGTCCGGCAGATCGGCGAGTTTCAGGCGGCGTTCTACGTGCAGTTCGGATTTCGCAAAGGTGCGGGCGATCATGCCAAGGCTGTTGCCCTGGTTGCGCATACGGGCATAGGCGCGGACTTCGTCGGCGGGATGCAGGTCGCTGCGCGCGGTGTTTTCCGTGCCGGACCATGCGACGGCCTTGATATGATCGTCCGTGACCTTGACTGGGACGGGATCCACGATGCGGTGCTGCGGGACGCGGGACCATTTCTCGGACTGCAGCAACTTCAGCGCGCGCAGACGCTTGCCACCACCGACGATGCCGACCCGCCCCTCTTCGTCGCGATAGCCGATGAGATTCTGCAAAAGGCCGGACACGGCAATGGAATCCGCCATCGCCTCGATCTCGCCCTCGATCACTGTCGCACGCGCGTTCAGGTCAGAGAGGGTGAGGTCAGAAAGCGGGATCATCTCGATCGTGTCGTCAGAGGTCTGGACGTTCATGGGAAAACCTTTCAGTTGAAAATGGCAGTCAGGATGACGGCCCAGCCAGCGATGCCTGCGACGGCAAAGATGGGGAGGTATCCATCGCCACGGCTGAAACCGGCGATGACTGCCGCGATCACGACGATCAGCAGGCATGCGCCAGCGGTGGCAAGGATTGCGATTGCCGTATCAACCGACATGGCCAGCACCTGGTCGGGTAAAGGGATCGGCCATCTGCATCAGTGTCATCTGCAGGGCGTCGACGATGATCACAGCCTCCAGCAACGGGGTGCCGCTGCGCATCAGCTCGAACACGGCGCGACGGTGTCCGCGGGTCAGGGGCTGCAGGGTATAGCGCAGCTTGGATTGATCGGCTGTGCGGATCATGCTGCGCTGTCCTCGAGCAGCGGGCGCATGGCTTTTGCCCAGGCGCGGTCCGTCCAGTCTTCGGCCCCGCAATGGGCGTCGAAGATGTTGCATGCGCGTCGAATGCGTGCGTCGGAATGGTGGGCCATGTCGGCCTTGACCGCGCGTGCCCAGGTCAGCAAGCGGGACCGTTCGTCTTGCATGGCACGCAGTTCGCGCTGCGGATCGTGGCGCATGGTGTCCTGCAGGGCGCGGGCGCTGCGGCGTGCGCATTTTTTCCACTGGGCAATCGCGGCCACCAGCGTGTCGCCGCATCCGTTGATCCCCAGCAGTGTCAGATCCCAGTTGGGGTCACCCATGCCAGCGGTGTCGGGCGCGGCCAGCCTGCCGTCGCAGTCGATGACGGCCTGGCGGATCAGATCTTCTACCGTTTCGGGGGGCGCTGTCGCGACCACCCGCACCAGATCCGCGCGCAACATGGCGGTTACGGCGGCGGCGCTGTAGCCAAGGCTGTCGGTCAGGGATCTGGTCACGGCTGCACCCCGGCTGATAGGACATCAGAGATGCAAATCACGGCCTGTGCGGCCCCGGCCATGATGAGTGCCGCGAAAACCATGCCCGCTGCGACCCCAGCCAGAACAGAAAACGATGCACCATCCATCAGGCGGCACCGCCGGTCAGCATCGCGATCACGGCCGCATGGTGCTGCATCTGCGTGATGCGGCTTTGGTGCACGGTTTGGCCGCGTGCGGATTTCAGGATTGCCCAGGCCAGAACGCGGCGATGTGGGTCACTGTGCAGATCCAGCACCGTGATGCGGGCATCGCGGACCATCTGCGGGGTGGGGCGGGACGGTGGCATCTCAAGTCTCCATCAGAGGGGTTGATGGAGAATATTCGTAATACGATAAAATCGGATTGTCTACGGTTAAATACGAATATATCGGATTACTAAAGCGCGCGCGGCGCGAGTTTTCATTTGACCCGCGAGATCAAAAGGAGAACATTTACAATTTTAAGGAGGTGTAGATTGTGTTGATTCGGGTTTTGATCTGCATCCGGCGGCTTGGTCTTAACGCGAATTGGTTCGCAGATCGTAGTCAGGCGCGAGCGAAGCGAGAGCCTCGAACAATGCAGTCTGCAGCGTGGGTGGAAGGTGGTGGAAATCGCCGTTCAACATGAAGTTGAAGTCTATTCCGTGATTTCGGTATAAATATCTAAGCACTGACATATCTGGGCGACCGCGCTTTTCCTGTGTCGCGTAGGTCGTTGTCTTGATGCCCAGGTGTTCGGCAAACGCTTTTTGGCTAAACCCTGCGACCGTACGGGCAGCGACAAGGCGACGGGCGATCCACCCATCATCATTTTTCCGAAACCCGGTAAGGTGTTCTTTTTCTTCGATATCCATAGCGCGAAACTAGACCTTAATCCGACAATTTTGGAAGCGCGGAGATTTTGAAGGTTGATAATCCAATAATATCGTATTACGGCTGTTGGTCATGTATGACACAGCTCGCACCTTCATTGATCAACTCGGCGGCTATCGTGCCGTAGCCAAGCGACTGCGGCTTGGTGAGACAACGGTCCACGGCCACATGGTGGCCGGGACGCTTCCCGCGAAATGGTATGCCGCCTGCATTGCAATGGCTGGCGAGCGCGGCATCGAGCCGCCGCAACGTACCCTTTTCAGTTTCTATCCTCTGCCTGCGCTTCCTGTGCCGGACGAAACCTCCACACCTGCACCCGAAAGGACAGAATGATGTTGCGTCCCGTTCGTTTGCTGATGTGTCGCCTTGGGGCCGCAATCGCGCGGGCCGAGCGTGAAACCTATGACATCCAGAAGCAAGGCGATGACCACATTCGCAGGATCGCCCGGCAAGAGGCCATGGCCGTCTGGCGTGAGAAGGCTTCGGAAAAACGCCAGCAGGGGGCCGCACATGATTGATCATCGTCCCAGCCTGATCGCGATGGACAGGTCGTGCAGACGTTCGGATTCGGTGTCTTCGCCAGTCAGCGTCTCGCCTTCGATGCCTTCCAGTACCGCTGCGCGTTCGGCCAGACCGTCTGCGATGATCTCGCGCGCGCCCGGTTTGATGTCATCGATCACGGCCAGCACCTCGCCCAGGACGGCGCGCATTGCGGACAGGTCCATCTGCAAGGTGCGGATCAGCGCAACATGGTTTTCGTCATCGTCCATCGGTCAGCTCCTCTGGCTGTGGGCGGGGGCGGTTCGGCACCTCCTCCCGTCGGATCGTTCCAATCTGCGGCGCGGGTGCCGAGGGGGTGCCGCATGACACACCTTCGCATCGTGGCGGATACATCCGCGCCGCAGTCATCTGATACACGCAAGCGGGCCCCGCTGTCCCGGTCCGAAGTTTCGGTCCGGCGTGACGGAAACGTCCTGTACCTGCGACCCGCGGCGGCCGGGACCTTCAAGGCGTGGTTTGCGGGCGCGTTGGCCGATTGGCTGCGTGCCACCTACGACAGCCCCGAACACGTCGCTGCGGCGTTTACCGTGCGATCCTCGACAGCCTGGAGCTGGTGGAATGGCGACAACAAGGCCAGCGGGGACGCCGTCATCCGCATGGCGATGGAACACCCGGAGATTGCGGACTGGTTCCGTGACGCCTGGGCAAGGTGCCGCGCATGAGCGCGCGCCACCAATCGACGCGGCCCCTGCCGGGCCTGCGTCTGCCGGGGGGCCTTCCTGCCCCGAAGCTGGGGGTGCGGTCAGGCTCTGCCGTCTGCCGCACCCGTTTTTTCCCGGCGTCGGTACGTCGCGGTCGGGGTTCCTATGTCCTGAGAGGCCCATACCGGGGGGGCGTGGGTGACCGCAGGACGTGCCCCCCATCTGACCGGGTGTCGTCATGGTGAGGGCGATAGAGGATAGAACCTGCGACAATGCTGCCGATTTCATCGACGACATGCCACGCATGTTGCGTCTTCATGCGGCAGGCGGCGGAACACAGATCACGCTGAGTGCGGCTGGGTGTATCGCGCTGGCCAAGCGGTTGGACGACGCCGCCAGCCGAAAAGCGAAACTGGCTGACCAAGAAACCGCGCTGCACGCGGCAACGGTTGCGCGGGATCTCGAATGCGCCCGACAGCGGTCGGACTACATCGACAACAAGCGATGGTTTCTGTTCTTTGTCGCGATCGAATGCGGCGATGCTGCCTACGGTGCAGCGCGCTATCTCGCCGGGGTTCTGTCGTGAATGGCCCGGCCCCTTATCAGGCGTCATTCGCCGATGATCTGGGTCTAACCGCCTGCGCAGCTCCTGCGCCGTCGTCAGGCGAACAGACCGCAGCCGGCCTTCTTGGCCTGCGGCCGCACGGCGGATTCCAGATGATCATGGCGGATCCTGCTTGGCGCTTCGAGGTGTTCAGCGAGAAGGGCGAAGAAAAGGCTCCGCAAGCGCATTACCAGTGCATGTCCCTCGACGACATCAAAGCACTGCCGGTGTCAGCCATCGCCGCCGATGACTGTCTGCTGTGGCTGTGGGCGATCAATCCGATGCTGCCCCAAGCTCTCGAGGTCATGGCGGCGTGGGGCTTTACGTTCAAGACAGCAGGCACCTGGGTCAAACGCACCGTGCACGGCAGGGACGCCTTTGGCACAGGCTATATCTTTCGGTCCAGCAACGAGCCGATCCTGATCGGCACACGTGGCAGTCCAAAGACAACCCGCGCGACCCGGTCCGTCGTATCGACCTATGACGACGGGTTTCACATCGGTGCCGATTGGCCGGGTGGCTCGATCACGATCGAAGGCTTGGCCCGGGCCCACAGTCAGAAACCGGAAAACGCGTTCATCGCGGCCGAAAACCTGATGCCGCAAGCGCGACGGGTTGAGCTGTTTTCCCGCACCGACAGACCCGGCTGGTCCAGCTGGGGGGATGAGGTCGGATTGATCCCACTGGATGACGACATTGGAGGTAAGGCATGACGTTTCGTGACATCGACATTGGCGATCGCCCCAAGCTGCGCGCGCAACCTGGACCGCGTCCGGGCCTGAAGTTCATCCTGATCGATCAACTGGTCATCGACGGTGATTTTCAGCGTCCGCTGAACCGGTCGAACTGGCTTGCCATCGAACGGATCGCCAAGGCGTTCAACTGGGCGCATTTCACGCCGATCGTTGCCGCACCCGTCGGTGATGATCGCTACAGCGTGATCGATGGCCAGCATCGCACGCACGCCGCCCGCATGATCGGTGCGGATTCTGTCCCGGCGATGATCGTCAACCTGACCGATGCCGAACAGGCCGCAGCCTTTACCGCGATCAACGGGCAGGTCACTGCGATCACCGCGTTTCACATCTACAAGGCAGGGCTGGCCGCGGGTGAGCCGTGGGCCGTCACAGCCCGGGCAGTTGTTGCTGATGCCGGATGCGAGTTGATGACCTACCACCCGTCAGCTGCTCACAAAAAAGGACGGCAGGTGTACTGCATTTCCCTGATCCGGTCGCATGTCGAGGCCAAGCGCGGTGCGCTGGTGACAACGGGATTGTCGGCCCTGGCCCGTTGCGCAAGTGCCGACAATCCGGCGATCTGGGCCCATGGATTTCTGCGCCCGTGGCTGGCGGCCCTGCAGGATAATCCGCGCGCCTTGCAGCGGGACCTCACTGAATTCTTGGCGCTGCAGGATCCGCTACGCATTCAAAAGCGGGTCGCGCAGATGGGTCGCAAAGAGGACTATGCCGATATCAGTCACCCCGTCCTCATGAAGCGGGTGATCGATCAGCTGCTCAAGGCATGGATGTCGGGTGGGTTGCCGGCATGATCGATGATGCTCAGATCCTTGCCGATTTTCTCGGAGTCCACCGCGGACATGTCCCAGATGTTCCGAGGCGGGCCGCCCCAAGAGTCAAGTCTGTGGACGTGGTCCCGGTCATCGCAGATCAGAATGATGCGCCACGCCCGCCCTTGCGTGCAATGCTGGATGAGCTGGCCGCGTCCGACGAAAATCGCATGCCATGGCCTGATGACTGGTTCGACGGGGTTGATCCGGCCCATGTGAAAGGCTGCCGCGCGCTTTGGGCGTCAGCACTTTTGGCGCTGATCCGCGACGCGTTCAGCACGCCGACCTTTAATCAGACGCAGACCTTGGGGAAAATCCGTGCAACCTCGTCGTGGATTGGTTCGCGCGACTTTCATATGGTCTGCGCGCTGGCCGGTCTCGACAGCGTTGCCGTTCTTGACCGTTGCAATCGGTTCGCCGCTGGCGACGAGGCCGCGCTGCTGAACCTGATGCGAAACGATTTTGCCAGACCGTCCGAGGCGGAAGATGCCTGACCGGATCGCATCACAGACCCCGTTCATTCCGTCGGTCGCATTTGGGCTCAAGGCTTTGACCGTGGCGCTGAAGGCCAAAGGTTGCGCAGCTGCCCGCTGCGACATCGAGGCCCTTCAGGATGCGCGGGATCATCTGGTCCCGGATGATCTGGCCGCGGCGCAGGCCGTCTCTGATTTCGCAGCGGCTTGCGCTGACGATCAGCGCAGGGCCGGGGCGCAGCTGCATGATTTCATCGCAACCTGGCGACGCGGCGAGATGCGCCAGACGGCGGCGCGCACTGAGCAGGTGCTGCAGGAAACCCGCGCTGCACGGTTTGATTGGCAAGACAGAAAGGATTGTGGACATGGTTGATGCACCTGCACGGCGTGAAACGCTGTACCCTGTCGAGCGCGCCTTGATCGCGACGTCTGTTGCGGTGGTGACCTGTCGGTCGCACGCGGCGCGGCGTTTGCTGGTCTGGCGGCTGGCCAGCGTCATTGGCGAGATCGCCAGCGAACCGACGGGCACAAAGATTGCCGACGCTGACGTGCCAGCCATTCGCCAAGCCAACGATATTCACTTCGGACCTCTGGCCCAGGTCGAGACGGCTGCAAAAGCCTTGCTGGCGCTGTATCGCAAACCGGCCCCGCGCGACTTGGTTGCGATCGATGCGGCCCGGGCGCGTCTGGCAGATGGTGTGGCGCTGTATTTCATTGATCGGTCTGATGCCGCCTGTACCGCTTTGGGTCTGTTGTCGGAACCACCTGCGGACTTTGCCCCTGAGATGCAGGCGACGGCATGATGCCCGACGCAAGGCTGGATGAGGCCAAGGCAATCCCTATTGAAGAGGTCGCAGAACGTCTGGGCCTGCTGGACGGGTTGCGGCGCGCGGGGCACGAATGGGTCGGGCCATGCCCGGCCTGTGGCGGCACTGACCGGTTCGGCATCAACCCGCACAAGAACGTCTACAACTGCCGGCACTGCGGCGGGGTTGACAACGGATGCGATGGTCTGGGCTTGGTGCGTCTGGTGCTGGGCGTGGATTTTCCAACCGCGCTGTCCTGGCTTGTCGGCGAGCGCGCCGCCGAGATAGACCCGGCCGAGGCCCGTCGTCGTGCCGAGCAGCGTGCACGTGAGCAAGAGCGCCGCGATGCCGTTGCTGAAAGGATGCGGCAAGAGAGTATTCGGGCAGGGGCTGCGATCTGGGACCAAGGCTTGCCTGCCGCCGGAACGGCCGTTTCTGGATACCTGTCGCTGCGTGGTTTGCCGTCGGCGATTTCTGACAAACCTCCATCATCGCTGCGATTCCACCCCGCATTGCCGTATCTGCAGCCAAACGCGGGCGGGCAGGGCTGGGTCACACTGCACACCGGTCCTGCGATGCTGGCCGCGTGTCGCGCGCCCAACGGGCAGCTGACTGCAGTGCACCGCACGTGGATCGATCTGGACCGTCCCAAAGGCAAGGCCGTGATCTGCGATGCGTCTGGTCAGCCCGTTGTCGATGCAAAGGGGCGCAGGCTGGCCGTCAAGAAGCTGTTAGGTTCAAAACGGCGCGCTGCGATCCGGTTCTACAATGTGCCCCGATTTGACACGCTGGTCATGGGCGAGGGGATCGAGACGACACTCACGGCGCTGGCCGCCCGGGCATTCGATGGCGCGGCCTACTGGGCCGGGATCGACCTGGGTCACATGGCCGGCAAGCGCGATCTGCGCGGGGCTGGCATGAAATATGCCGGCATCCCGGACTATAGCGACTTGGATGGGTTCGTTCCGCCACCGTGGACCAAGCGGCTGGTGTTCATCCAGGACGGCGATTCCGACCCCAAGGCAACCCGCGCCAAACTGCTGTCCGGTCTGCGCCGGGCCAAACACCACATCCCCGAGCTGCGCACGTCGATCGTGCATGCGGGCGAGGGGATGGACCTGAATGACGTTCTGATGGGCAAATCGGAGGATGACCAATGACCGACAACATCGATACGGTACGCGCCCGGCTGGAAGATGCAGAGGATATCGATACGGATGATGTGCCGCTGCGCGGTCATGACGCCGATGACGATCCGGGCCCCATGCCTGACGATCGCGATGGCCCCCCGCACCCCCCGTCTCATGATCAGCATGAAGACTCTCCCATCTCCCGTGCGGCGCGGCAACCGCTGAACGACTACGGAAACGGACAGCGGTTCATTATCCATTTTGGTGACGACATAATGTTCGTGCCGCGTGTCGGTTGGTTCACCTGGTCAGGCAAGCATTGGGCCAAAGACGCAGATCAGCTGTCGGTGCGCAGTCGCGCGCAGCGCATCTGGTCGTTGATCGAGAAAGAGGCAGAGTTCATCGAGCCGACGGATGCCGAGCGTGCCTTGTTGGATGAAGCGTATATCCTGCGTGGGGAACAGCGCGATCTGGATAGCAAGGACGCGCTGAATGAAGACGAACGCCAGCAGCATGGCCGAAATGCTGCCCGGCTCGATATCATTCGGACCAAGCTTGCATCGTTTTACAAGCGTATTGGCCAGAGAATGACGTTTGCCAAGGATGCCGGCAACTCCGGTCGGATCTCGAGGATGATCGAAGAATCACAGACTGACAAAGCTGTCGCTTTTGAGCGCCTGGATACAAACCCCTATGAGGTGAATACGGCAAGTGGCCTGCTACGATTTGCCGTGTCAGATATGCGCGGCGAAGGCGGTGGCCGGGTGGCGCGTGTTGAGGTGCTTCCTCATCATCGTGACCAACTGCAGTCCAAGCTGATCGATATGGACTATAACCCGGCGGCCGTCTCGCCCGTATGGGATGCATTTCTGCTGCGGATCCAGCCGGACCGTGAGATGCGCGAATTCTTGCAGCGATGGCTGGGGCTGAGCATGCTGGGCCTGAAGTCTTCGCACATGGCTGTTTTCTACGGCAACGGCGCGAACGGGAAATCGGTTCTCACCGACATCTGCGCCCGCATTCTGGGGGGCTATGCCGCGTCGCTGCGCGTCGAAAGTATCACAGGAACTAACCGGCGCGGCGGGGCCGAGGCCACGCCTGACCTGATCCCGCTGCTGGGCGCACGATTTGTCCGGACGTCAGAGCCAGATCAGAACACGCCGCTCCAAGAGGGCCTGATCAAGATGATGACCGGCGGTGAGCCCATCCCCGTCCGAGCGAACTACGGAGACCAAATCGACCTCGACCCGCTGTTCAAACTGACGATGTCGACGAACCACAAGCCAGACGTTCGCGGAGGGGACGATGGAATCTGGCGACGGCTTTTGCTTGTGCTCTTTGGTGTGCAGATCCCCGTTGCTGAGCGTGACGAGCAGCTGGTCGAAAAGCTTTGGTTGGAGCGCGAAGGCATTTTGAACTGGCTTGTTAAAGGTGCGATCGACTATCTCGAGTGCGGTCTGGCCCCGCCGTCTGAGGTCACGGCAGCAACCGATGAGTACCGTGAAGAGAGCGATCCACTGGGTGCATTCCTAATGCATGCCTGCGTGATCACCGGAGAGTATCAGGACAGTATACTGACCCGCGATCTCGTCGAGATGTTCAACTACTACCTGCTCGAGCGTGGCGGCAATACTTGGCGGCCAGGAACCGTCCAGAACCAGCTCGCATCCAGATCACGACAGTGGAAGCATCCGCAGACTGGCAAGATGTTCGTCAAATCTAAGGCTTCCCTTTCTCAGTACGTCGGGATTAGCCTGACAGCTGATTTCAAGCGTAGATATGAGGCCGCACCCCGCGACCAGAAGAACGTCATCATCGGCGTCGGCCGCGATGTGGCCGGTGACCCCGCACCCCCATCTGACTTTTAACGGGAGGCTGGGGAGGCCCCGCAAGCGATAGCGGGAGGGCGATTTTGAAGGGGTTCGGGGGGAAATTTGCAGTCAGGTCAATACATTAGGACCCGGCGCGGGAGGCTGGGGAGGCTAGGGAGGGCTTTCGCGTCACGCACGCATAGAAAAGTCATCCCGTCCCCAAGAGAAAATCTCTCCCTGTAGGTCTTCTATTTGCCCTCCCTAGCCTCCCTAGCCTCCCTAAATGAAAGATAAAGACAAACGAAACAGTTACTTAGGGACTTTAGGATGCCGAATTTATGCCTCCCTAATTTTAGAACGATCCTCCCAAGCCTCCCATTCAGCGAAAGGAAATCACAACATGACGTATAAAGAAGATCAATCGACACAAGATGTAGAATTGAGGGCACCACTCCGCGTTGCTCATGCGGAAGTGACGGCAAGGCTGGCGGCAGAGCGTCAACGCATCGCCGACATCAAGGCGGCCTCTGCCCGTCCTTTCGGTGCCGGTCCCGAGATCGTCGACGTCGCGCCGGCCCGCGGTACGGTGGAGCGGTTCACGCCACGCGAGACGGTAAACCGTGGGGGCCGTACCGTGGTGCAGCGCAGCGGCTGGCGTGGCCATGATGCGCTGCGGGTCTCTGATGCGTTCGACGTCATGGAGGCACAAGCAGCACGACGGTTCGCGGCTGAGGAAAAGAAGCGCGCACTCAAGGACCCGGCGAGCAAGGCGCGGATGTTCGTCCCGCCATTCTCAAAGGCGCAACTGATCGCGGGGCGGGACTACGCCGCACTTAGTGAGCGCGTGGCGAGTGCCGGCGTGCGTTGCTCGTCAGTCGAGGCACTCGGCGCGGGTGGGCAGGGATCGTTCATCGATGCTGTCATTCGCGATGTGCGGCACCTCGATGCGATGTTGGCCAGCATTGGCGACGTTGTCGTGCTGGCCCCTGTTCGAAAGGGGCGTGCCCGGCGGGTCATTCGGGCGCGCGCGCTGGTCGACCAGGTCTGCATCGCAAACCGTACTCTGTCGGATGTGCTGCTGGCGGCGGGCTGGACTTCTCAGCAAGGGTCGCGCGACGCACTGCGTACCGGACTGTGTCAAGCGCTCGATCGAATGTACCGGGCGATCTAGCAACCAACACCTTTGACATTAAGGACCACCGGACCTACCGATATCGTCATCATCTAAAGTTGCGCCCGCAGGTCACCGACCGTTGCGGGCGCTTTTCGTTTGGTGCTGGCTCAAAAGGAGCAGGGCGATGATCAGCATTGCGGACAATATCGACGAATTTCAGCGCGGGCTGTCCGATTTTGCTCGAAACCAATTGCCATTCGCTGTGTCGCAGGCGTTGAACGACACGGTCGGTGAGGTCGAAGAAGCGTGGCGTGTTCAGTTGCAAAGGCGTTTGGACAACCCGACACCATTCACGCTTCGCGGGACATTCAAGCAGCGGTCATCAAAGACCCGGCTGACCGCATCGGTCGCCTTCCGCGACATCCAGTCAAGCTACCTTCGTCGTCTGGTGACGGGCGGCACACGGTTGCCGCGTAATCGCGCGCTGCTGATGCCGGTTGGCCAGCGGACAAACAAATACGGCAACATGCCCCGCGGTGCGGTAAAGCGAGTTCTTGCGAAGCCGAATGTCTTTTCGGGCAAAGTGAATGGCGTAGGTGGTATTTGGCAGCGCCCGGCGCGGCGGGCCAAAGGCGGCAAGCCAAAGCTGCTGATCGCTTTTCGGCCTCAGGCTCGCTACGCAAAGCAGCTTGATCTGCAACGTCCTGCGGAAGGGCGGGCCCGGACAGCGTTCCCGACGCGGTTCGGGGTTCGTTTCCGGGCTGCCATTGCGAGCGCAAGGTAGCGGGTCCTTCCTGACCCCCCGCCGCACGCGGGTAATTCGCACCCCGGTACGTTTTGGTGCCGGATTGGTTTGGGCACTTTCGCTTGCCCTTGCTGTTATTGTTCTGAATTGAAAGGAAAAGTCTGGTGGTACAGGTCGTATTGGCGGACGGCACTGAGCTGGACGTCGACGCGTTCCCTCTGCCAGATGGCGTCGACGACGGTGTGCTGAACCGGGGGCAGCTCGCCGAGGCGCTGCGCGTTTCAGAGCCCTCAATCACAAGCTGGATCCGGGATGGAATGCCGGTCCTGTCCCAAGGTGGGAACGGACAGGCCTACGAATTCCAGCTGTCACATTGTTTCGCCTGGCGGATGTGGCGACTGGATCAGCAGCGCCAGACCAAGCAACGCGGCGACGCGATCGCGCAACAGATGGCGCTGGCGTTTCTGAACTTGGACGAGGCAGGTGCCGACGAACAATCGACGATGACCGCAAAGGACGTCGCAGATTGGGCCGATGCAGACTATCGCAGGAACAAAGCTGCGGAACTACGGGGCGACCTGGTCCGCGCAGATCGCGTTCGAGACGTGTTTGAGCAGATGTTGGTCGATGTCCGCACGTCGCTGTCGACCATCCCAGATTTTGCAGAGCAGGAGTTCGGACTGACTGCAGATCAAGCGGCGAGCCTTCAAGATCGTTGCGACGCGATCCTGATTGAAATGGGTCTGATCATCCGCCGCAATAACCTCGGCGACGGGACGGTCCATCAGATGACAGGCAAGGGTGGCAAGGCGGAGACCAGCTGACGATGGTGATGATGCCCGACAGAGGTCGCGGCGGGATGACGCGCATCCCGCCGTTGCCGCCGCTTGTCACGGTAGAAGAAATCCTGACTGACAGCCTTCCGCTGTTGCAGCCCAGCAGCCGTATGTCGGTTACGGACGCGGCCGAGCGGCATATCCGGGTACAGACAGGTGGGGTGTGGCAGCGGTTCGATCGCAATGTCACTCCGTACATGGTGGAGCCTGCGGACATCACCCAGTCGCGTCGATTTCGGTCCGTGGTCTTTGTCGGTCCGTCGCAGTCTGGCAAAACGTTCATGTTGATCACAACGGCGCTGCATGCGGTGATGTGTGATCCGGCACCGGTCCAGGTCATCCACATGACGAAAACCGACGCGAACGCCTGGGTCGAAGAAAGTCTGAACCCGACGATCCACAACAGCCCGGATGTCTATGACAGGCTCGGGCGCGGTGCCACTGATGACTCGATGGGTCGCAAGCGATTTCAGGGCATGCGTCTGACGATCGGCTATCCGGTTCCGCAGCAGCTGTCGTCTCGGAAGCAAAAGATCGTTCTGCTGACGGACTATGATCACATGCCTCAGCAGCTGGGGCCGAAAGATAACCCTGAGGGAACGCCCCACGGTATGTCTTTGCAGCGGATCAAGACGTTTCTGAGCCGAGGCACCGTTGTCGCAGAAAGCACCCCTGCGTTCGAGGTAACAGATCCGGAATGGGCACCGATGCAGTCGGCACCGCACATGATGCCGCCAGTCAGTGCGGGGATCGTGCCACTCTACAACGGTGGGACGCGTGGCCGCTGGATGTGGCGATGCCGCGACTGCGATGAGATGTTCGAGCCACGCTTCGATCGTCTGGTCTACGACAAAACGCGCGATCCGATGGATGCTGGCGAGACAGCGGAAATGGCGTGCCCGCACTGTGGCGGGCTGACCCCACACCGCATGAAATTTGAACTGAACCGGACAGCGCTATCCGGCCACGGTGGGTGGCTGCACGAAGCCCGCGATGGATCTCTTGTAGAGATCGGCGACAGCAATCTGCGTGGCACGGATACCGCCAGCTACGCCTTAAATGGCGCTGCTGCCACGTTTGCGAATTGGGCGAACCTGGTCGCCACTTATGAGACCGCACGGCGGCGGTTCGAGGAGGACGGTGACGAGCTGGGCCTACGGCAGTTTCACTTTGTCGACTGTGGTGTCCCTCATGTTCCGATGAACGGGGCGGAAGGTGAGGGTGTCTCGCTCGAAGATCTGAAGCGTGATCGTCATGATCTTCCTCGCGGGACTGCGCCAGAATGGACGAGGTTTATCACGACCACAGTCGATGTGCAGGGAACATATTTCCCTGTTCTGGTCACTGCGTGGGGCCTAGATGGCCGCCGCACCGTGATAGATCGGATAGACCTGACGCAACCGTCAGATGGTTCGCAAAGGACGCTTGATCCAGCTAAATTCGCTGCTGATTGGGATGTTCTTTGCCCGCTGGCTATGCAGGTATATCCGGTCGCAGGACAGTCTTACGGGCTGCGGTCAGTCGGTGTGGTCGTGGATTTCCACGGCGCGCCGGGCGTTTCGGACAACGCTGAAAAATTCTGGCGCGGCAGGCGCGCCGCCGGAGAAGGGCAGCTTTGGTTCCTTTCCCGCGGACATGGTGGCTTTCATCAGCGCGACCGGGTCTGGCACGAAGCGCCGGAGCGTGCGTCGCAGGGCAAGCGCAAGCGTGGCGTGAAACTGCTGAATATGGCGACGGATCGTCTGAAGGATACGATCGCCGCGGCACTTGACCGGCCTGAAAGTGCGGCATCGGCATTCCCTTTGCCTGAATGGATGTCGGACGATCACCTGCGCGAATTCATCGCGGAGCTGAGAACGGAAAAGGGCTGGCGACCAAAACCGGGTCAGCGGCGAAACGAAAACACCGACCTTTCTGTCCAGGCGCAGGCGCTCGCCGAGCACAAGGGGCTGCGACGGATCAATCCTGAGAACCCACCGTCGTGGGCTCACGGCGGACCACAAAACGAATTCGCCGTTGCTGATCATCAAGCATCCACTGCTCAGCCAGTGGAGGCTCGCACTCCGGCACCCGCGGCTCCGCAGCGGATCAACTTTCTGAAAAGGTAGACCTGATGGCCTATAGCCAAAGCGACATCGAAAACCTTGAAGCTGCGGTGGCGCGCGGTGTGACCCGTGCCCGCGTGGGCAACGAAGAAGTCCAGTACGACAGCCTGTCAGCCATGCGTCGGCAGATCGCTGTCATGAAAGCCGAGGTCGCGGGGCGTGCACCGGGTGCAATGCAGGTCACATATCCTCGCACCTCGCGGGGGCTGTGAGCAATGTCGCTGATTGATCGTATCGTCCTCTCAGTCGCCCCCGAGCGCGGGCTTAAGCGGGTGAAGGCGCGCGCCGCTGCGCAGGCGATCATGAACTATGACGCGTCCTCGAAAGGGCGGCGCACCTACGGATGGAAAGCTCCGGGCACGGGTGCAGACGCTGCTGCTGGCTCAAGTCGTGCGCGGATGCGCAATTTGTCACGCGACATGATCCGCAACCGCCCGTGGGCCGCCCGTGCGCAGGCGGTCGTGACCAACAACGTGATCGGGACTGGCATCATGCCGTCCGTCACGATGGAAGACCCTGAGACCGATACAGAGGTGACGAATATTTTGCGTCAGCATCTCATGTCGCCGGCGATCGATAGCTACGGCGTGCACACGATTGTCGGGCTCCAAGAGCAGATCATGAACGCGGTATTTTCTGACGGGGAAGTGCTGGTGCGTCAGCGCATTCGCGATCGGCGTTTTGAAAAAAAGTTGCCTCTACTGATGCAGGTTCAGGTCATGGAAGCTGACCACTTGGACGAGACCCTGACCAGCTATGGCCGGAACGAGGTGATCGAAGGCATTGAATACGGCCCCACGGGCCGCATTGAGGCGTATCATTTGTTTGATCGTCACCCGGGGGATCAGAGCTACTGGACCAAAGGAAAATTGACGTCTTCGCGAATTCCTGCGGGACAGATCTTGCACATCCGCCGTACGGAACGTCCCGGGCAGATGCGCGGTGTGCCATGGCTTGCGCCAGTGATGATGACGCTTGGCGAGCTCTCGGACTATCAGGAGGCGCAAATCTTGAAGCAGCGTGTTGCCTCACTGCTGGCCTATTTCATTGAGTCTGAAGAGGACGACCCGTCGTATGACGGAGCATCGATCGCTGAACTTGCACCGGGGGCCATTGTTGGGCTGAAGCCCGGGCAGAAAGCGACCGCCAGCAACCCGCCGAAAGTCGACGGCTATCAGGAATTCATGCGGCAAGGCTTGGCGGCGATTGCGATGGGCGTCGGTATCACCTTTGAGAGCCTTTCCGGCGATCTGCGTGGCGTCAATTTCAGCTCGGGCAAGATGGGCCGCATGGAAATGGATCGTATGGTTCAGGTCTGGCAGCAGGTGCTGATCATTCAGCAATTCCTTGATGGCATGAGTCGGTGGCTGCTGGACGTCTGGGCGCTCCAGGCAAAGACCGAACCATCAATGCCGCCAGTCCCCGACAAGATCGATTGGACGGCCCAAAGCCGCGCATTGATCGATCCGGCAAAGGAAACCCGTGCAGACCTCGACGAGATCAAAGGCGGTCTGACCAGCCGGTCCCGCAAAATCCGTGAACGCGGCCACGATCCCGACCAGATCGCGAAAGAAATCAAAGAGGATCTGACTCGATTTGGTCGGTCTGAAACAGAGGAAGGAACAGCGATATGAGAGGTCAGGATCTGATCTTTAACGGTGAAATCGTTCTCGAGGGTGACGTCCTGCCAGACCGGTTCGATGATTTTGTGGACAGCGGGTACTTCACGCCGCGCATGGTACGCGAGGCGCTGGCCCTCATCCCGGGCGACGTCACGATCCGGGTCAATTCCTCGGGCGGTTCTGCTTACGAGGGCGAAGCAATCCGCGCGGCGATCGAGGCGCATTCGGGTGTCGTGACTGTCGTGGTGCAGGGACTTGCAGCGTCTGCTGCGTCATTGATGATCATGTCTGCCGACCGCATCGAAATGTCGGCGGGATCGTTTTTGATGATCCACGATCCGAGCTGGCTGACGGTTGGGGACGAGGCAGATCATCGGCAGTCCGCAGACCAGCTGGGCGTTCTGTCGAACGGATATGCCAAGGTTTATGCGGCCCGCGCAGGTATCACGCCGGAACAAGCGCGCGAAATCATGCGCCAAGAAACCTGGTACGACGCCGAGGCCGCCGTCGCTGCTGGCTTTGCGGATGCAATCAGTGGTTCTGCCTCCACCCTTTCTGACCTGACCGCTGCCACGGCAGCCGACATGCATCATGCGGCGATCGAACGCCTGCGGATGCATTCCGACAAGTTCACCCGGATGCAGGGCGCGCCCGTATCCACCCCGACCGCACCCGCCGGTCAGCAACCGGCCGCACTGGCCACACAGACGGAGGCAGATATGCCCAATACACCGACCCCGGCGGCGACCACGGTCACGCCCAACACCGCAGCATCGCCGCAAATGGCGGTGAATACGCCGGACCTCGACGACGTCCGGATGCAAGCGCAGACAGCGGAGCGTGCACGCGCCCGTTCCATTCGTGAAATGGCTGCCCCATTCATGTCGTCAAACCAGCTGACCGCCGAGCAGGTTGACGGTTTGATCGAAGAAGGTGTGACCGTTGAATCGGCAAGTGCGCGTATGCTGGCCGTGATGGCCGCGTCACAGACGCCGGTTCAGCCCGCGGCACGTGCAACGATCACGCGCGACGAAGGTGAGACGCGTCGTGAAGGCATGATCTTGGCGATGATGGGTAACTATGATGGCCCAGGCGCTGACTATCGTGGCTTGCGGCTTCGCAGTCTGGCGATGGCCCTTGCAGGCCAGCGGCAGACCTTTTCGACCAGCGACGCCATTCGCGCAGGGATGCGGTCAACCACGATGATGGGCGGCGCGCATGGCGTCTCTGACTTCGCCTACATCACGACCGAGGTGATGAACCGGACCCTGATTGCCGAATACGAACGTCGCGGGTCGGCATGGAACATCGTGACCGGCGCACCGCTGACAGCGTCCGATTTCCGTGAACTTCATGCCGTTCGCTTCGGTGGCGATTTCCAGCTGAAGGATGTCAAGGAAAACGGCGAATACCAAGAAGCGATGCTGAACGACGAGTCCGAGGGCCTGAAGGTCCAGCGCAAGGGCCGGACAATCAGCCTGACCTTCGAGGCTGTCATCAACGATGACATGGGCGCGTTCAATCGTATCCCGCGCGAGTTCGCAATGGCCGCCCGGGTGATGGAATCGAAGATGGTCTGGGAGTTGTTCCGAAAAAACGCGGTTCTGAAATCAGACGGCAAGGCGTTGTTCCATGTGGATCACAAGAACCTCGCGGCCAGCGGTGCGGTGATTTCGCCGACATCGATCGGTGCCGCGCGCAAGGCCATGTGGGAGCAGACCGCCTTTGGCTCCAAGGACCCCGATGACTTCCTCAATCTCGTCGCAGACCGCTTGATTGTCCCGCCGGCGCTGGAACTGACTGCGATGCAGTTTGTGTCCGGGATCCAGCCCGCCAAGACGGCCGACGTGAACCCGTTCACGAACAGCGTGACGCCCTACGCCATTCCGAACATCGGGGCTGCTGCTGGTGGTTCGGATACCGCCTGGTATCTGGTGAGCTCCGATCTGCCCCCGATCTCGGTCGCGTACCTGGAAGGCTACGAAAGCCCGACGGTCGAGACCATCGAGGGTATGAACCCCGACAAGGTCACCATGAATGCCCGGCATATGTTCGGTGCTGCCCCGGGCGAGTATCGTGGGGCCTACAAGAACGCAGGCGCATAAGGCGCTCGCCGCCAGCACTCACTGAAAAGGGCACCTTTAACGGTGCCCTTTTTGTTTCACAGGGCCGCGATGGTCGCGCGCCCTCGGCTTTCGGAGAATGTCATGAAAAATTTTATCCAGCAGGGCGAAAACGTCACTGTTACTGCGGCTGCGGATGTTGTGTCCGGTCAGTTTCTTGCTGTCGGCGCTCTTACGGGCGTGGCCCAAGGTGATGCGGCCACCGGCGAAGAGGTGGTACTGGTTCGTCGTGGGGTCTTCGCCCTGCCCAAAGCCAGTGCTCAGGCCTGGACTGTCGGCGCAAAGGTCTACTGGGATGCCACAAACAGCGTGATGACGACCACGGCCAGCGGCAATACGCTCGTCGGTGTCGCCTTCACTGTCGCCGCAAACCCGAGCGACCTGGGCGACGTTCTTTTGGACGGTGCTGCTCGCTGATGACGACAGTTTTTGATGGGATCGCCGGGGCGCTTACCGGCATCTTCGGCGATTCCGTCATTGTCGAACCCCAAGGCCAGCCGCGCGTCACTGTGCGCGGAATGGTCCGCCTGGAGCGGGTCGAGGTCTCGGGCGAAGCCGGTCAGGCCGTTGTGGACTATCTGCCTGTCTTCAAGGTGCCTCGCACGGTGCTGCTGGGTCTTTCTGAAGGTGACCTGGTCATTGCACCTGATGGGCGCCGATATCTGGTCAGCTACGAAGACCCGAACGAAAGCCCAGCGACGGACCGTTTCCGCATCTACATCCTGAGAGAGGAATACTGATGTCAAAGGACACCGTGAGAATGAAGGCCTTGATGACCTTGGCTTCCATCAAGAAAAAGCGCAGCGAGGAATTCGATGCAGCACCGCAGCAGGCGCGTGATCTGGAACAGGCGGGCCGTGCCGAACGTGTAAAGGTCGCTGATGCCGCTACGGGGAAGGCCGTGCGTCAGGACAGCCGCAAATGAGCCATGTGCGGACGCAGTTGCGGACGGTGCTCCGCGCGGCATTGACCGGTGCTTTCTCTGGGGTCTCGGTCGAAAAGGACTGGTGGAGTGTCGGTGACACAAGCCAGCTGCCTCGCATGGCGGTCAGTACGCCACGCGAAGCGGTGCGCCGGATCGATGTTGGCACCGTCGAACGCACCATCGACGTCATGGTCATGGGCAAGTTTCGGGGGGGTGAGGATCTCGAGGACGATCTCGACGCACACCTCGTGACTGCGGAAACCAGTGTGCTTGGTGTGCTGGGCACCTTGTCAGACATCTATGACCTTGCTGAGAGCGGAACCGACATTTCGCTCGAAAGCCAGACCCCGATCGGGTCTATCAACATGCTTTTCCGCGTCGTGCTGCGCACGCCGGAAGGCGAACCTGAAACCTTGGAAATCTAAAAAAGGAGGTCGCTATCATGGCGCGACACAGTGGCAAGAACGGTATGGTCAAGTTTGACGCCGGAACGCAGGTGACGGTGACGGCACTGACCGGCTGGGACATCGAAGAATCGATGAGCACGTCCGATACGACTGCTGCCTTTGACGACTGGGAATCCCATGACGTCACACAGAAGGCATGGAAGGGGTCGATCAAGATGAATGCCGATCATGGCAGCGATGGTCAGACGCTGCGGGCCGGTGATCAGCTGGAATTCGAGGGCTACACCGAAGGTGATGGCGTGGGGAAAACCTTCTACTCCGGCCTCGTCACGATCGAGAGCCATGGTGTCGACTCCAGCTACAATGGCACCGTGACCCGGAGCTATTCCATCAAAGGGCAGGGGCCACTGTCCATTGCGACGGTGCAGGCATGAGCGATATTCTGGCGGCCATCGAGCGTGCCCACGAAGATCGCAAGAACGATCGTGTCAAAGTTCACGTTCCCGCCTGGGGCGTCGATCTTTGGTTCCCGCGTCATATCACTTTGGCCCGGAAAGACATGATCAACAAAGGCATCCGCCCGGATGACGAAAGCGCGCTGATCGTGAACTTTGTTTTGCACCAGGCACAGAACGAAGACGGCACGCAGGCCTTCAAGGTCGATGCGATCAGTCGCGCAACGCTGACGGGCAAGGCCACCGCAGCGGAGCTGATCCAGATCATGCAGGATATCGGCACGGGCGAGACGGTCCCCGAGGCAAAAAACGCCTGAGGGCAGGCGGCGATGACTACCTGGTCATGGCCGTCTGCCACCACTTTCGCAAACTGCCACACGAAGTGCGACAGATGACCGTGGCCGACTTTACGCTGGCCGTTGCATTTCTCGAAAACCTTGAAGAGGACCGCCGCAATGCTTGATCAGTTGCGCTTTTCGATCACGGCTGACCAGCGCACTGCCGCCGCTATGGCACAGGTCCGTTCTCAGCTGACAGGTGTGAAAGGCGTGCTGGCTGACGTGCGTGATTACGCCAACCGTGCTGGTCGCACGATGCGCAACATCGGGGTCGGCATGACGGCTGGCGTGACTGCCCCGATGGGCCTGATGGCGAAGCAATCAATCCAGCTCTACGATACGCAGATTAAGGCGCAGGCTGCTGTTGAGCAGGTCGTCGCGTCGACCGGCGGGGCTGCGGGAAAGACGGCGGACGAGCTGTTTCGCGCAGCAAGCGGGCTTCAGGCGATGACGACCTATGGAGACGAAGACATCCTCCAAAACGTCACGGCTCCACTGCTGACGTTCACGCAGGTCTCGGGTGATGTTTTCGACCGCGCGCAGGCCAATGTGCTGGATATGGCCACGCTCATGAAGATGGATCTCAAATCTGCATCCGTCTTGGTCGGAAAGGCATTGAACGATCCTGTCGCGGGTCTTTCGGCGCTGAGTCGTACCGGTGTGCAGTTCTCGGAGGATCAGAAAAACGTCATCAAGTCGTTGGTCGAGACCGGGGATGTTGCCGCGGCACAAAGCTTGATTTTGAGCGAGCTGGAAACCCAATTCGGGGGGCAAGCTGCGGCTGCTGCGCGCACGCCCCTCGGGCAATGGTCGCAGCTCAGCAACGCAATAGGCGATGTGAAAGAGCAGCTTGGAGAGCAGATCGTCCCGTTTCTGACGCCCTTGGTGGAAACGGTGAAATCGGCAGTCGATTGGTTTGGTCAGCTGGATCCAGAGGTCAAGAAGAACATCGTGATTTTTGGCGGCCTTGCAGCTGCTGCGGGTCCGGTACTTTTGGTGCTGGGGACGATGACCATGGGACTTGGCGGGTTGGTGTCCGGTTTGTCGGCGATGGGTGCTGTCCTCATGGCGAACCCGATTTTCGCAGCAATCGGCCTGATTGCTGGCGGTGCCTATCTGATCTGGCGGAATTGGGAGCCGATCAGCGCATTCTTTGTCAATCTGTGGGGGCAGATTTCGTCCGGTGCTGCGGCGGGATGGGACATGATCAAATCGATCTTCCTGAACTATACCGCCGCTGGACTGATCTATCAGCACTGGGATGGTATTTCATCTTGGTTCAGCGCGCGTTGGGATGAGGTTCGTGCTGGCGTATCTGTCGGCTGGTCCACCATTGCCGGCATTTTCAAAGCCCAGTTTACCCCGGCCGTGATGATCTATTCCGTTTGGGCTGGGCTGCCGGATTGGTTTAACAGTCAATTTCCGCTTGTGTCGCAGGCCTTTCAGGATGGCTGGACGGCGATCAAGGCTGAGGTGGCCACGTGGCCCGCGGCAATGATCCAGTCTGGCCGTGACATCATCCAAGGCCTGATCGATGGCATAAATGAAAAGTACGATGCGGCGGTTGCGCGCGTTCGATCCATCGGCAGCGACATGATTGGCGGGATTAAGGATATCCTCAGCATCAGATCGCCTTCTCGGGAATTCCATCAAATCGGTGCCGACACGATGGCTGGTTTGGGCTTGGGTATTTCGGATAATGCCGCGATCGCGTTGGATCCGTTGAAGGATGTTGGCGACCAACTCAAGGATGTTGGTTCCCAAGCGGGTCAGATCGACGGCATGGGGGGGCAGTTGTTTGCCTCCCTGACAGAAGGAGCTGAGGGTTTTCGGTCTGCCCTCAGCCAGGTTCTGGGGCAGCTGGCACAAATGACCCTCACGACGTTGGGCACCAACCTTTTTTCCAGTGCTGGCATCGGTTCGGCTGTCAGCGGTCTGTTGGGGATTGGCGCAGTGGGTAGTCCGGTTCTCGGCCTGCCGTCCTTCGCTGGTGGTGGTTATACCGGCGGAGGTGCGCGATCGGGCGGCATGGATGGCAAAGGTGGCTTCATGGCCATGCTGCATCCCAATGAAACGGTAATCGACCACACACGAAATGCGCCGAACGCGCAGGGCGTCGTTACGCTGCGATTGATGGTGCCAGACGGCATCACGCTTGAACAGGTCGATCAGCGTGCGGCCGGCATCGCGGTCGAGGTCGTACGTGAAAATAATGCCCGCATGGCGGACAGTCGCGCGCGGAGCCGTTGATATGGTGAATGTTTCTGTTCCGAGCGGTCTGAGGCTTGCAGCGCAGACCCAGTGGCGGCTCGTCACGAATACAACAACCTCTGGACGGGGGCTGGACGGGCGGCAGCAGTTTGTGAGTAACGAGAGCCGATATTGGGCGGCTACCTACGCTGTGTCGAAAGCTTGGCAGCGGCGAGCGACGTGGGGGGCATTTCTCGCATTTCTGGATGCGCTGGATGGGCCTTCCAACACATTCACCATCGCGCTGAATGACCCAAATTCGCCGGTCCCGGAGGGTTCGACCGATGGCGCGGTTCATTTTGTTTTTGAGGGAGGGCAGGCAGTCTACGACACGACGTCTGGGGATGCGATCATCCTTGACCCAAATCCCAATCCAACAGTTGCGACCAGTGCGCCCGAAGGTGCAACGATCATCCAGGGTGCGGGCGTCGACACCGATTTGCTGATCCCCGGCGCGGTCTTTTCACACAACGACTTCATGTACAGGGTACAGTTCGTAAACAGTGGCGCGATCAAATTCTCGCCGCCGCTGCGTGCTACCATTGCTGCTGGACAAAGACTGGATGTGCGAGATCCGACAATCCGTGTACGTCTGGCCGACGATAAGGCAGCAGAGCGCGCGCATCAGTTTGGCCAAAAGGGCGGGGTCTTTCTTTTGGATGTCGTCGAGGCATTCGACCGATGAGCATTTTTCTAGACAACCAGCCTAATGCGGCGGCTGTCACGTCGGCCCTAAGCCGGGAAAGCGTCGGTGCGATCTTGCTGGCCGAATTTCAGTTCGCGTCCGGCACCAAGTATATCACGAACATGATGGGTCGGTTCATCGATCCGCTCTGGGGTCGAACTTGGCTCGGTTATGGGGCTTTGGTCGGTGTCTCATCAATCAGTGTTGATGACGACAGTATTCCGGGCGCGATCAAGTACACCTTGAGTGTTCCAAAGGAGGTCAGCGGCGAGGCCGTCAGTCCGGGCGATATCCCGGCGCTCATGGGCGATCGATCCGAATATGTGAATCGGCCGGTCAAGCTGTGGCTTCAAATCATCGACAAGGGTGACCTGGACGTTCACGGTCGCCCGCGTCCTGTCGGCATTCCGTCCGCACTGAATGTGTCACTTATGGACCGGGCATCATCGTCGTGGCGTCTCGGTTCGGCACAGATCACATTGACTGCTGAAAGTGTTCTCGCGCGCGAGAGGATGGCCCCGAACGGTCGCTACACAGACCGCGACCAGCGTCTGCGACACCCAAGTGATAGGGGGCTGCGCTATATCACCGAGGTGTTGAATACGACCGTCAGGTGGACGGAATGGTAACGGCGGCGGCATACGTTGCGGCGACGGGATCATTGCCTTGGATCTGGGGTCAAAACGATTGCGCGATGTGGGCGGCTGGATATGTCGCTCAGGTGACTGGCGTCGATCCCGCATCGTCGTTGCGTGGCACGTACAGTACGGCATTCGCCTGTCGGCGCGTTCAGATGCGGGCCGGCGGCCTTTTGACCCTGTCCAGGTCATTGATGTCACAATTTCCACGCGGAACTGGGGATGGTGTCGCTGTTGCTCGCGTGAATGGCCAGACCATCGCTGGCATCATTGCAGATCACCGTCTTTGGCTGAAAGCACGCGCCGGTGTCACCAGTCCCGCCAGGTTTGAAATTCTAGACAGGTGGTCAGTATGCCCCAAGCACTAGCGTTCATCGCTCCGTCGATTTTCGCCGCGGGCGGTTCTGCTGCATTGATCACGGCAACGGGGGGCCTAACCCTGCTGGGGGTGGGCGTTTCGGTTGGATCTGCATTGCTGCTGTCAGCAGCTCAGACAGCACTGTTTTCGCAGGCGGTGCCCGAAACGCGCCCGGCCAATATCAAGATCACGACCAAGCAGCCGACCGCACCACGGATCCGCGTCTATGGTCAAGCGCGGCTTGGTGGTGTCGTCACCTTTTTCAGGTCGCGCAGTGGCCGTTATTATCGGGTCGTCGCGCACTGCGAGGGTCCCGTACAAGAGATTGTGGCCTACTACCTCGACAAGAAGCGTGTCTATCTAGATGGCAATAGCTTGGTCACTGACGCGCAGTACACCCTGGACGGTCAGCGGCTGATCTACATCTATGATAGGGTCGGCAATGATCCGTCATCGAACTATGACGCAATCGAAACGCGATGGTCTTCATACGACAGCTCTCATCGGCTCGATGGGATCTGCACGACGCTGGTTGCCGCAAAGAGCGTCGGTCCTGAGGACTTCAACCGGGTCTACCCCAACCGCGAGCCAGATATCGAGATTGTCGTGAAGGGGACGAAGACCAGACACCCCGGTACGGGCACAAGGGCCTACAGCGACAACGCTGCCTATGTGATCTCGGACTTCATCGAACGGTCTGATGGATTTGGTCTGCAGGGTTACGTCGATGTCGCGGCATTTTCGCAGGCGGCCAATGACTTCGAGCAAAACGTATCGATCGGTGGTGGGAATAGTGAGGATCGTGGGCGGATCTGGGGTGCCTATTCGCTGATGGACAGCCCGCGCAACACCTTGCGTCGGATGACCTCGGCAAGTGGTGCATCGGTGCGGCTGCTGCCGTCTGGCAAGCTCGGCATCTTTTCACCCAAGTCGCGTGCTCCATCGGTGACGATTACAATGGCGGACATACTCGAGGTCGTCGAATGGACGACCGGGCCCAATGCATTGGCACGCTACAACGAAGTCCCCTACGTGTTCACTGAGCCTGCAAAAGGCTACCAAGAGACGACAGGTCGCTACGTTTCAAATTCAAGGGTCGCAGACGAAGGCCAGGTCATCACAGGCCCGGAGCTGGATCTTACCATGTGCCCATCCGCACACCAGGCCAGGCGCGTCGCACGTCGCCAGATGGAGATCGACAATCCAGAGGCGCTGCTGACCTTGCGCCTTAAACCCTCTGGACTTCCAGCGATGTACGAAGAATTCGTTTCAGTCGATTTGGCTGGGTTTCCGTCCTACAAGTGGCGCGTGACGGGTTTCGATCTTGACCCCAGCACGCTGAGTCTCACCTTGAGCCTCGCATCCTACGGACAGCCGGACGAAACGCCGGATCCCGAAGATGACGTCCTGGACATTCCTGACATTTCTCCGCCACAGACTGTCCCATCTCCGACAAATGCATCAGCCCAGGGCGCGGGCATCAGGGCGTCCAACAACAGCTTTGCCGCCGGAGTTTCGATAAGCTGGGACGATCGCCCAGAACCATCGCTGTATCCGCGTGTGATCTATGCGCCAACTGGCACTACGGCGTTTCAAGAGGTCACGCTGACTGACCGGGCAACACTTGCGCAGATCACGGGCCTTAATGAGGGTGCGGGCTACGACATAGTGCTGACCTATCGCACGCGCGACGACCAGGTTTCAGATCCGATCGTTTTCACCAATGTCATCGCAACAGCTGATGGCACACCACCTGCACCGCCGACCAACCTTTCTGCTGAAGGCGTGATGGCGACTGAGGCAATGATCGGCTTTGTTCGGGTGACTTTTACGACATCCACGAGTGACAGTCTTTACCGAACCAGGCTCTTCCGCGACGGGGTACAGGTCGCGGAGACTTCGGCCAATCCAAGCACCCCTGTTGTTTTCCAGGACGAAACAGGACCGGGAACCTTCACCTATACCGCCCGGTCGATCAACGTCAGCAACATCCAAAGCGATACAGATGCTGGCCCCATCACGGTCACTGTCACCTAAAGGAACTCATCCATGACGACGACAAAAACGCCTTCTGAGGTGCTAGAGATTCTTGGCCTATCCCAAGTCGACAACACCAGCGACGCAGACAAGCCGATCTCAACCGCCATGGCAGAAGCGCTTGCAGGTAAGGCAAACGCTCGTATCTCGAATCTGGCCATTTCTGCATCCGACCGGCCAGGGGACAATCCAGACGCATTTTCAACGGCGTTGTCAGGCTCGGGCAGGGATAAGGCTCCGCTGAACGTCGGAGTCGTAGCCAGTGTCGCCAGCCTTGGCCGGGTGTGGTCGGTGACTGGGGCGGCCACCTTTGGCCAGTTGGAGCCCTTCGCGATCGGCTCGGATGTTTGGGAAGGGACACTGCGCGTCTTGCGCCTGTCGGACCCCGCCGACGCCAACAACCACGCTGTGAAATTTGGCGTCGTTTGGTTGGATGCGGCAAAATCCGAGATCAGCCGAAACGCCGATCTCTTTGTGATTTCCGACCTCACACAGGCCGCGGGCCTGCGTGAGGTGTCGGTCCGTGTGTCCCAGTTGCCTGTCGCGGGGGTCGTGACGCCCGCGGCTGGCGCTGTCTACGGTTTGTTTTTCGTGCAGACTTTTGGCGATGACGGGGTCACGGGGATCGATACCCTGCGGACGACTAATGTCACTGATGTTCACGGCCTTGAGCCGGGCAACATCTCGCAGGTCATTGCCGATGCGCGCGCCGCGACTGATCAAGCGAACAGCGCTGCATCATTGGTTCGCAACGGCGTTCGCGCGGTCGCGGGCGGTCCAGTTGTGGCAGCGACGACAGCCGACGTTGCAACCACCGGAGACATCAATCCAGTCGATGGCGTGACGCTAGTCAATGGCGATCGGTATCTGCGCCGGGCGCAGTCGAATGCCTCGGAAAACGGTGTGTTCATTTTTAACGACGCTGGGCCGCACGCACGCGCAGATGACTTTGATGCCCCGGAGGATGTGACCAATAGCGTTGTGAACGTGGCGAGTGGTTCGACGCAGGTGGGTTTCAGCTACGTCACCTATTCCTCAATCACGACGATGGGCACCGATCCGATCGACTGGATCGTCCTGCAAACGAACGCCGGCGTCTTTGAACTGGTTGGCACGTTCGAGGCGCGGGTCGCACAGCTCGAGGCTCAGATGGCGGGTCTGCAGGAGGCGCTGCCGTTGCAGGATATCCGTGTCACGGTGCCCGATTGGGACATCACAGAAGGTTTGGTGAAATCAGCGCCGGTCGCGCCTTCTGCACCCATCATAGAGGGCAGCATCATCACCGGCTATCCTGGGTTCTTTACCCTGGATCAAACCTTCTACATCGCCGATATCGATACTATGAGTGCGGGTTTCCTCACGGCGTCGGGTCCTGCCCTCTGGTCGATTTCAGGTGGTCTGGATGCTGCTCTCTTCACGGTCGATGATGCACAGCTGCTGTTCAACACTCCATCGACGCCCGGCGTCTACGCTGTCGACGTCACAGGCCGCAATATAGATACGCAAGTCACCACGCCTATCGAGGTTCTCGTGCGTGAACATCGGTCGCTTGCCTATGGCGTTGGCCACCTCGTTTTGTACCTGATTGCCGGACAATCGAATGCTCTGGGCGTTGGGTCATCTAAGAATGACTATGTGGGCGCCGACTATCCCGACGGTATCCTGATGGTCAAAGATAATGCGGGCACCATTGTACCAGCACAGATTGGCGTATTCTCGAATTGGGTCACCTATGGCCTGCAGTTTGCCAAGGACTTTGTCCGGGTTCACCCCGGTGCAAACTTGGCGCTCGCACAAGTTGCCTACGGGGGCACAGGGTTCGAAGATAATTCTTGGAACCCCGGCGACATTCATTACGAAGAGGCCGTGCAAAGGGTCAATTCGGCGATGACGGCGCTTCGTGCTGCAAATCCTGACCGTACCGTCATTTTCGGTGGCATACTTTGGCATCAAGGCGAGGACGATCGTCTCAATCCCAATTTTCAGAGCGCACTGGACGCGATGATTCAGCAAATCCGCATCGATATCGTCGATGCTGACGAAACCACCCCCTTCATCGCGGGCCAGCTGTCCCAAGTAAGTCCAAATTACGGTGCGACGAACGCCATCATCGCCGATCTACCTAACAGAGTGCCGCACACGGCATTCGTCTCTTCGGTCGGTGCTGGGGTCACTTCCGATAATGTTCACTTTAACCAGCAGGGGCGCGATTTGCTCGGGCGGCGCTATGTTCGCGCGCTCGATGACGCCCGCAACAACATCCAAGGATAAGAGCATGGCAGATTTTCTCGTTACAAACCGTAAGACATCTGAAAGGCAGATCGTATCTGCCACGCCACCCGTTGATCTGCGTGATCTTGGCTTTGGATCGGGCATCTACGATCTCCACAGATTGTCCCCCGTCGGCGAGTCACTGGTCCGCGGCAACAACACGATCGCGGATGTTGTCGCGGTCATGCCGTCGTCGTTTCGTCTATGGGCGGCCGGTCACGGGGACTTCCAAGATGTTGCTGCAAGTACACCGGCAGCGGTTGGCGATCCTGTCGGCTACTGGACAGAGCATTCAGGCAACATGAACTCGGCGACGCGCAATGGTTCCGATACAAGCCGTCCTATTTTGCGGCAGGATGGCGGAGCAATGTATTGGGAGTTCGATGCAGTCGATGATCGAATGAATACAGATTTTGCAATCACCGGACCGAGCCTGACAATGGGCATGTCATACGGTTATTCGGGCCGGAATGTCATACCGATGATTTATGTCTCGTCGGGCACACGTTGGGCGTTTGCTGCAACCGTAGGAAGCTCGAATGAGGCCCTAACCTCATCGGGAGGCGGTACGTTGCGTGAAGTCTATATCGACAACGTCCAGACACCGATTGCCAACCGTGGCGAGGCAGCAACAGCACTGACAGGTGGCAAGTCTTTCATGATGAATATCAGTGACGGACGAAATGTGTTCGAGGCCCCCTATTTCGGCGGTCCGTTCTCGAATTTTACGATGCCAGAACGGGTTCATGCCGTGTTTGTCTGCGGCGAGGAGCTAACCGATTTGCAACGGGGCGTCTGGCATGATTTTGCGATTGCTGCTGCGACGACGGGCGTCTCGGCGAGCTGATGGCTGGCCAAGAGGGGTGGCCACCATGAATAAGCCAATTGAGTTCTGGTGCATCGTTGCCGGTATGCTGATCTACGTGGCAACGCGGTCAGCGGAGAACGACCCAATCATGATGCGGTTCGCAAAAGCCCTGACGGCCGGACTATTGGCCGTCGGGGGCTCGCATGAGGTTGCCCCATATGTCCGCGGCTCCGAGGTCATTGCGGCGGTCCTGATCATGGCGTTTGCCCAGCTGGCGCTGGACGTCGGGACCGCGATATTCTCTGACCGCGAGTTTATTAAGGCGTTGATCCAAAAGCGCTTCGGTGGACGCAATGAATAACCTCATATGTGCGCTGCACCGCAGCCGATCACTGGTCCTGATCTGTGTGGCAATCCTAGCCTATAGCGCATGGCCCGAATTGATCGGGCGTCTGCAACAGGAAAGGATCGTGCGCGATGTATTTGCGATGACGCCCTTTCGTGCCGTGACCGTGACGCAGCAGATCGCATTGCCTGATCGCATCGTGTCGATGGGTGACATGGTAAAGGTGCAATGCGATTTCGATTGGCTGACGGGTTACATCACTTTCGATGATGGAAGCCGCGAACGTGTCCGCGTCGATACGACTGTCGAGGACACGATCCGCCAGCCGGGCAACCGCCCACCGATGCCGGAGGCGCAAGCGTGGGGCCCGTGGTCCCTGACGGTGCGGGAGCCACTGCCGATCGAGGGTGCGCGTCCAGAACCCGTGTGGTGGGATATTTTCGCCGCCCACAAGGATTGCCCGTTTGGGCCGGACCGGCAGATCAACCACTTTGCAGGCGGGCCATGGCGTTCATCCTCGTTGGAGTGACGACGTGACCATCATCGCCGTGCCCCACGAGCAGTAAGGGAATGTGAGCGCGGGCCGGGCTTGATACCGGCTTGGGTTAAGGAAGAAGTCCCGAGGGTAGCGACCCCTCTCGTCACAGCCATGCCTAAAACCCGCTTCGCTGCCTCACTGCACGTCCATCCGTGCCGCCGCGCTCACCCCGCCACCATACCGCCCAACACCGATCGCATCAACGCCCCGCACGCGGGGTTTCAAGCCATTCCCCGCAAAGGGGCATCGCCTGCCGGAGCGTCAACCGGCACATCGCATGGAGACCTGACATGGCCAGCGAAAGCGAAACCGCAATTGAAGCCGAAATCCAAGCCAAGGGCCTGAATGCCCCGCGCCTGACACCCGACAAGATCGACGCCACGATCACCAGCGAGGCGTATCATGTGTTCGACGGCACCACTCTGACCGTGTGCTGCCTGACGCTGCGCAACGGCTTCACTGTAACCGGAGAGAGCGCTGCAGCCTCGCCTAGCAACTTTGACCGGGAGATTGGCCGCAAGATTGCCCGCGAGAATGCGCGACAAAAGATCTGGGCATTTGAAGGCTACCTGCTGCGGCAGAAGCTGTCGGAAGCCTAACCCGTGCGGGGCGGCCACGGTCGCCCCACACCCCGCAATCAACGCCCCGCCTGCGGGGCTTCAAGCCGTGGAGATACCCCATGAAGATGCAAAACGAACTGATGCGGGCCGTTCAGGGCCGCCTCAAGGTGCTCGGGTATTACCGCCTGAACGTCGATGGCGTCGACGGGCCGGGAACCAGCAATGCCGTGATCGACTTCAAGGCGAACAACGGCCTGTTGGCGCGCGATTACATCGGATCACTGACGTTGGAGCGCATGTTTTCGCCAAGCGCGAAACCGGTGCCCAAGCCCAAACCCGCGACCGGCGAACCGGCGTGGCTGACCGAGGCAAAGCGTTTGCTCGGCACGCGCGAGGTCGCCGGATCTGGCAACAGCCCGATCATCATGGATTGGGCGGAGGGCCTTGATCAGTGGTATCCCGGCGACGACGTGCCGTGGTGCGGTCTGTTTGTCGCGCATTGCATGGCAACCGGCGCGCCTGATGAACCGCAGGACTTCAATCGCCTGGGCGCGCGGGCGTGGCGCGAATTTGGCGTGAAGGTTCCGATCAGCTTCGGGGCCATTGCCGTGTTCTGGCGCACGCATCCGACGCGCAGCTGGAACGGCCATGTCGGTTTTGTCGTCGGCGGCGACAAGGACACCTTGCACATTCTCGGCGGCAATCAATCGGACAGCGTGAACGTCACGCGCATCGCTCGGTCGCGCCTGCTGGAATGCCGCGGCCCCGAAGACTGGCGCGGCGACGAAAACCTCAAGGCCGTTTCGACGGCAAGTCTTTCTACCAACGAAGCCTAAGGAGGGCCTCACCATGACGACAGTTCAACCGACCAAGATGCCGACGAACAAGTCCCTGACGATGGCAGGAGGCACGATCCTGCTCAACCCGCTTATTCAGCCCGCTGTGTCTGAGGTGTGGCCGCAGATCGCGCCAACGGTTCTGGCTGGCGAAAACATGACCACTCTGGTGGGTGCGGCCCTGGCGGCCGGTATCAGTCTGTTTTTCGCCTGGTTTGTGCCGGATCGTCCCAACATCCGACGATGAACCTTGCCCCACGCAGGCCCATCATGCCCCCGTCGCCTTCATCGGCGGCGGGGGCATCTTTGCGTTCTGCGGGATAAAGGATCCAGAATTACTCACTGAATTGGGAAGCCAGCGTGCCGAGACCCTACAGTGCTAACAAAAAAACTTTCGTGATGCTAAGGAATCTGCTTCATTCGATCTGACCAAATGCACGCTCGTTTTGAGCGGGTCGCTTCGGATCAAAAATGGCACCTAGGATACAGAAGGTCAGGATTCGATGTCAGCCTCTAGCCCGGGTAGATTCAGAAATCCATCATCCATACATCGCAAAATCCGTATTGGAACTGGTGCTAAAATCTCGGGCCGTCCAATCGATTTTCCGGACCAGTATTCTTGGGCAAACTTGGACATCCCGTCAAAGTAGGCCGAATCTCCCTCAGGTAGCGACATAGTCCAATCACCGAAGTGTATAACCGGCGGTTCGCTTATGAACTCAACTTCATATATAAGAGACGCTCGACGTTCCGGGTGGTCTCTGTATTTAAGTGCGTCACTAAGGGATGGTAGCACGAAACAAGCACTTAGCCGGCTTGGCTTGTCTGGGAACTCTACGGCCCTAACGTCCTCCAGAACTCGTTCTCTAAACGCGACAGCATAACTGCCCGAATTTGGCTGATACATCTTAATTATACGACCCCAGTTACCTGGGCAAATGACGCTGCCAGGACCGAGCAGCAACGGTGCGACGTGAAAATAGGTCTGTCGGCGCGGTTCTGGTGGGTCGATTTCTATTTCCATTTTTCTCACTTCACTAAGATGTTGGGTATCCTATGTTGGGCTCTAAAAGTTGTCAAAATGCAGTTTCCTTTCTGACCTCGCAATGGTCATTGGGCTAGTGATCCGCTGTGTCCGAGGTGTGGCCCCAGATTGTGCCAACGGTTCTGGTCGGAGAAAACATGACCACACTGGAGGGTGCGGCCTTGGCGGCCGGGTTCAGTCTGCTGCTCGCCTGGTTCGTGCCGGATCGTCCCAACATCCGACGATGAACCTTGCCCAACGCAGGCCCATCATGCCCCCGTCGCCTTCATTGGCGGCGGGGGCTTTTTCCGTTTGTAGGGCTGTGCCTTCCCTATCGTTTCAGGCCAGTTATCAGCGTCGATTTAGCTGCAGCTGAATTGCATTGGCCCACATTTGAGCAAGCTGATCCAAGCCTTCGGCAGAAAAATGGCAGCCGTCCGGTAAGCGGTATTGCGGGGCAAAAAGCAGATCGGAATTTGGACCAGCTTCTACGTCCTTTCGGAGACTGATGATGGCATTCTGCTGTTCCACCAATGTCTCATCTGCACGGTGGCCGCAGAAACTAGCTCGCGCGAGTAGCATGGGGGCTGCGGCATCAGCATTTCGGGTGTTGTCTAGAAAGTCTATAAACTGTTCGCGGTAGGTAGCTGTCTGATCAGATGATTTTTGCCGATTGGCATTGTTCGACTCGCCTTGGTGAATGAGAATCGCATCGACGTGCCCGAACGAATTTTGGAGTTCAGAATAGGTTGTGGTGAAGAAATCAAATTGTGATCCCGTCGAAAGCTCGGATATTGTCTGATCGCCAGCTGCTGTGACGGCGAAAACTACCTGATCACAGGCACCATCATCGATAAGTATGTCACCCACACGACCCCAAACGCTGCCCGATGTCCTTGTTCCGCCGAGGGCAGGATCGACGTAGTCGTAGATATCGCCCTCAAAAAACTGAAATATGCCTGGTCCAGATGCGTAGCCAAACTGCCCTGAGTTCGCCGCATTGGACTGGCCATAGACCGCAAAGATACAATCGCGGGACGTTGGCTGAAATATGCGGATACTGCGACCAGACGTATCGATGAACCGTTCAATGTGCCCGTGAAGAGACGGGTCGATAGCTTCCGCTGTCGGCGTGCCGAACGCAAAATCTTTGGCGCGCTTCATCAGATCATACGGAAAAACCTGAAATGCGATTACAGATATTCCGTAGATAGTTCCGGTGGCGAACAGGAATACATAAAAAAGGAATCTACGCATTTGTCGAAGTAAAGCCTCGGTGCAGCTGGCTATTTGCCAGTGCATGGTCTCTACCTTACAAATTCGAGGCTTCCAAGCTGATCGGCCGTTGCGAACTGACCTTGAGTTGCGCGCGGCTAGATCTGCGCTAACCTGGATTTTCAGGCCGTGGTGTAACCTACCGGAGCAAGGTCAATCTCCACCACGGCTGCGACGCAGGACGCCGGTGTGCCTGCGTCACGATTCAAGGGGGCGGTTTGATGATCGACGGCGAGCTGACGGAAGGTGGCCGATCTCGTCAGTACGAGGATGGCCGACGGCGCGGACTGAAAGAAGCGATCACGTTTCTACATGCCCGCGCGATCGAGATGAACGATCCACGTGCCACGGATATTCTGAATTCGGCGGCTGACGCCTTGGGCGGTCGGCTGGCATCGAGCCGCCGCGATGATGTGTCCAGCGACTAGGCGCGCCAGCACATCCGGTCGCATCACGCATTGGCAAGTTCTGCGGCCGGATGTGCTGAGAGAAAATCGACGGCGTGCTGCGGATCCCGGAATGCAAATCCGGCGACGTCCCGCCCCAGGGACTGAACTTCGCACGATGCCCAGCCTGGCGCGTGTTCATTAAGCCAAACCGTCCATTCATGGATCTGCTGACCAAGACCGTCAGACGGGACGGCAATCTTGATGATCACGGCGTGGGTAAGGGCTGCGCGGGCGCGGGCGTTCGGGGTGCGGCGGGACATCGAGAAACCAATTCTGGAAGCATCATCTTTGCTCTCAAGCTTGTATCGCCGCAAGCCAATTTGAGATCAAAGCAAGAACATGCTGTACGGGATTTGTACGGGGATGCTCTGATTTGGTCCGAATGTTCCTGCAATTTTCTACAAGGCTGCTATCGAGAGGTTTAGACTCAGGACACGAAATACCTATATTTTATAGGTAAATTCTGGTGACCCCGGCAGGGTTCGAACCTGCAACCTGCCCCTTAGGAGGGGGCTGCTCTATCCAGTTGAGCCACGGGGCCTTGCGTTGTC
Organism: Loktanella gaetbuli; assembly: GCF_020531945.1. NCBI lineage: Bacteria > Pseudomonadati > Pseudomonadota > Alphaproteobacteria > Rhodobacterales > Roseobacteraceae > Loktanella > Loktanella gaetbuli. Next base: position 119,240 of record NZ_JAJATZ010000003.1, on the reverse strand, counting down.
ATTGCCGCGAAAAGTGGGGTTGGTCAACGGTTGCGATGGTTCGCTTGGACAACGGTCGGGGCAGGCTGTAAATAGAAATGGTGACTATATCAGGATTTCGACTGTGAGCATTCCACCGCGCCGCCCGATGACCCTTCGCGATGTATCTGAGGCATCGGGGGTCAGCGAAATGACGGTCAGCCGAGTGTTGCGCAACAAGGGTGACGTTAGCGCCGCGACGCGTGCCAAGGTGCAGGAAGCGGCGAAGTTGCTGGGATACGTGCCGAACCGGATTGCTGGATCCCTCGCATCAAGTCATGTCAATCTGGTTGCCGTGATCATCCCTTCTCTCAAGAACATGGTGTTTCCCGAAGTCCTGTCGGGGATTTCTGATGAACTGGATGAAAGTGTTCTTCAACCGGTCGTTGGCGTCACCGGATACCGCCCCGAAAAAGAAGAGCAGGTCTTGTTCGAGATGCTGTCATGGCGACCGGCAGGCCTGATCATTGCAGGGCTGGAGCATTCCGACGCATCGCGCGCGATGCTTGCGCAGGCGGCGATACCGGTCGTTGAAATCATGGATGTGGATGGTGCACCGATTGATTCCTGCGTGGGCATTTCGCACCGCCGCGCGGGGCACGAAATGGCAGAAGCGATCCTGCGCGCGGGTTATCGCCGGATCGGTTTTTTGGGTACGCAGATGCCCCTGGATCACCGGGCCCGGAAACGTTTCGAAGGTTTCACCCGGACGTTGGCCAAGGCAGGCATCGAAATCGAGGGCCAGGAATTCTATGCTGGCGGATCGGCCCTGGTGAAAGGGCGCGAGATGACGCAAGCGATCCTGGATCGCCATCCTGATCTGGATTTTCTGTATTATTCCAATGACATGATTGGTGCGGGCGGGTTGCTGTATTTGCTGGAAAAAGGTGTCGATGTGCCAGGCAAAATCGGTTTGGCCGGTTTCAACGGAGTCGAGCTGCTGGATGGTTTGCCGCGTAAATTGGCCACGATGGATGCCTGCCGCCGCGAGATCGGGATGGAGGCCGCACGCATGATCAAGGCGCGGATCGCGGGGCAGGGGGAGCCGGGAAAAATCATGACCATGACGCCCCGCCTGGAATTGGGACAAACCCTGATCCGGAGCTGATCAAGCTTTGCTTGCCTCAAACCTTGAAAGAAAAGTGGAAAGTTGGTCCAGCGGGAGCGCTTTTTCATAAAGCCAGCCCTGGGCGCGCGTGCACCCCATTCTGATCAGACAATCCTGCTCTGCCGGGGTTTCGACACCTTCGGCCAGAATGCCGACCCCAAGACGATCGGCGAGGCCGATGATCGCACCTGTCAGCGCCTGAAGTTGCAGGTCCAGATCCAGATTCTGGACAAAACTTCGGTCGATCTTGATCTGGTTGACCTTGAATTTGCGCAACGAAGCGATTGCGGCATGGCCCGTTCCAAAATCATCAAGCTCCATCACGAAGCCGGCTTTGACCAGGTTTTCGATATTGCTGAGGTAGTGTGACGTGCGTTCGTCCAGCAGTGTCGATTCAAGTAGTTCCAGCCTGATGCGATGTCGTGCAACGCCATGCCGATTGAGAACATTGAGAATGTGGGGCAGAAGTTTCGGGTCCGCGACCTGATTGGCAGACAGATTCACGCTGATCGTCAAATCGCTGCGCCCGATCCGGTCAAGGTGGGTCAATGCCTTGCAGGTCTGTTCCAATACGATGGTATCAAGCGCTTCGGTCAGTCCCGCGCGCTGCGCGATCCCTAAAAAAGCATTGGCGGCAAGGACACCCTTTTGTGGATGCCGCCACCGCAAAAGCGCCTCGAATCCAAAACAGCAATGTGTGACGGCGTCGACCTGCGGCTGAAAGAAGGCCTCGAATTCATCGCGGGCGACGGCGTCCTGCAGATCCCGGGTAAGTCCACCATCGCTGAGCGCCTGAGCGCGCATACGCGGCCGAAAGAACGCAACTGACCTGCCGGACTGCTTGGCGTCGGTCAGCGCCATTTCTGCGGCCCCGAGGATCGAGATGCTCTCATCTTGCGGTTCGCGCGGGTCCAGAATGGCCACCCCGGCGGCAACGGCACAGCCGACACGTTGACCGTCACAGATGACGGGATTCGACATGCCGCGGCACAATTGTTCGGCCAACTCTTCCAGCTTGGGGTCATTGAGGGTGATCTCCCTGGCAAAGAGGAATTCATTGCCACCGATCCTGGCCGCCAGACCATGTGTCCGGGCGGCGTCTTGCAGGAAAGCTGCGACCTGTCGCAACAATCGGTCGCCAGCGTCATAGCCGTAAATCGCGTTCACCTGTTTGAAACGTCTGATGTCGAGGTGGATGATGCCCAGGCCTGTTTGCGGATCCAAACTGGCACCCCAGTTGCGGATGTCATCCAGCAGTTTCCGCCGGTTGCGCAGGCCTGTCAGTTCATCCGTCAGCATCATGCGTTCCAGCCGGGCCTGCTGGTGTTTCAGTTCCGTGATGTCGATCCTCAGACCCACACGCCCGCCGCCAGGCGTTCTGCGTTCCTCGACCCGCAGCCAGCGGCCGGTGGACAGTTGCTGTTCCACCATGCTGTTTTCACGGCTGTACGCACTGAGCCGTTGTTCCAGCCACTCCTCCTCTCGGCCGATGGCGTCAACGTATTCCCCGGCATCCAATCCGGCCTGCAAGATTTCGCGAAACGTCGTTCCTTCGGTCATGCGATGCGCGCTCTTGGGGTAGATGGCGCGATAATTGTCGTTGCAGATGACCAGCTTGTCTTCGTTGTCATAGTAGACGAAACCGTCGGCCAGGGCATTGATGGCTGTCGTCAGTTGCGATTCTGCCTGTTGCACGCGGTCACGGTAATGCGCCTGCGCCGTTTCATCGGTGATGACCGCGATCAGTGTCGGCTTGCCGGCGTTGATGCACACAGCCCGGACAAGGTATTCGCGTTGTTCATTCGTTTTCAGACGGACTTGCCGGGAGCGTCCGGGACAGGTCCGCAGCCGGTTCAACAGTGCAACGGTCCGGTGCGATCGGATTTCAGGCGTCAGGTCGGCCAGGCGACGTTTACGCAACTGCCGCAGGTCAAACCCGAAAAACGCAAGCGCCTGTGAATTTCCGGCGATCACTTGCTGCGTTTTGCCATCTGCCACGATGATCGCAGCAGGTCCCATATCGAACAGCGCATCCAGAACGCCACGGCGTTCAAGCTCTTGCCGCGCGGCAAAAGCCGCATTCTGATCCGGATCAAGTTTCATGACGTTCCCGCGTTGGCTGTTGCCGTTCTAGTGTCCGATGGTGAAGCAAAGGTTTAAGACTCTGTCTTTCAGCCATTTTTATCATTTCGGCGGGCCGTCTATTCGTTCAGATGATTGGACACGCTTGTTGTGGGCACCACCTTGTCCGCAGCAGACGGCCTCTGCGCCGCAACCCTGACAGGAGACCCCTTATGACATATTTGCCCGCCTCGGACCGCTACGACCGCATGCCTTACCGCCGCTGTGGTCGGTCTGGCCTCAAGCTTCCGGCGATCAGCCTTGGGCTTTGGCACAATTTCGGCGGGGACACCCCGCACGAAGTCAAACGCGACATGTGCCGCACGGCGTTCGACCATGGCATCACCCATTTCGACTTGGCCAATAACTATGGCCCGCCTGCGGGCAGCGCCGAAGAAGCGTTCGGTGAAATCCTCGCGACCGACTTCGCAGGCCTGCGGGACGAGCTGATCATCAGTTCCAAGGCGGGCTACGACATGTGGCCCGGTCCCTACGGAAACTGGGGCAGCCGCAAATACCTGATGGCGTCCTGTGACCAGTCGCTGGACCGGATGGGGCTGGATTACGTCGACATCTTCTATTCGCACCGGTTTGACCCGGAAACGCCGCTTGAGGAAACGATGGGCGCATTGGCCGATATCGTGAAATCGGGTCGCGCGCTGTATGCCGGGATCAGCAGCTACAACACTGAAAAGACGCGTGAGGCTGCTGCATTGCTTGCCGACGAAGGTGTGCCGTTGCTGATCCATCAGCCCAGCTACAACATCTTTAACCGTTGGGTGGAAACCGATGGGTTGAAAGAGACTCTGGCCGATCTGGGTGTGGGATCGATTGCGTTTACCCCGCTGGCACAAGGTATGTTGACCAAGAAATATCTGGGCGGCATCCCCGATGACAGTCGCGCGGCGCAGGACAAATCGCTGTCACCCGATCTGATCACCGAAGACGCGCTGGACAGCGTGCGTGCATTGAACGAACTGGCAGAGGCCCGGGGTCAGACGCTCGCGCAGATGGCGATTGCATGGGTGTTGCGCAACGAGGGCATCACGACAGCTTTGATCGGTGCCAGCAAGTCCAGCCAGATCGTCGACTGCGCGGGGGCGGCGGCAAATCTGACATTTACGGATGATGAGTTGGCCGAGATCGACGCACGCGCAGGCGACAAGGCGATCAACCTCTGGGCTGAAAGCTCTTTGTCGGAAAATGCGCCTGCATAAAAAAATGATTGGCGTTCCTCATTTTTAGGCCTAGGGTCTGATCAGGGGGGCGCCAATGGCCAGAGCAACGATTCACGATGTCGCAAGAACGGCGCAGGTCAGCCTTGCGACTGTTGATCGCGTTCTGAACAATCGCGGTGGCGTTGCTGCGAAATCTGTCAAAAAGGTGCATGATGCGGTCGTAAGAACTGGTTATGTAAAGGACCAGTTCGCGGCCAACCTGTCCCGTGGCAACGGCTATCGATTCGTATTTCTCTTGCCTGCGGGGCAATCGGCGTTCGTGCGCAAGCTGATTGCTGAGATCGCGCGAGAATCCGACCTGAACCGCAAGGATCGGGTTCATATTGACATACGATCATCAAAAACATTTGATCCCGTGTCACAGGTCGCATCCCTGCGTCAGATCGACCCTGAAACAACCGATTGTGCCGCCGTCATCGTCAGCGATGTGCCACAGGTCAGGGCCGAGTTGACGCGCTTGCGCGCGGCGGGGGTCCGCATCGTGTCGCTTGTGGCGGACGTGCAGGCCGAGGCCCGCGATATCTATGTCGGGCCGAACAATGAGGTGGCGGGCCGGATGGCCGGGCAGTTCATGGGGCGGCTTATTCGAGAACCGGTCGGGTCTGTGCTTGTGATTGCAGGGTCGCTTGCTGCACGCGACCATGCGCAGCGCTTGCTGGGATTCCGGCAGGTTCTGCAAAATGATTTTGCAGGATTGACGCTACTGCCCGTCGTCGAGGGTTTCGATGACGCAGCGCGCATCGCTGATCTCGTGGCGCGCACGTTGGATGCAATGTCACCCGTCGGCATATACGCGATCGGTGCTGGGAATGCGGGTCTGGTTGCCGCGCTGCGCCGCGCCAATTCGGCATTTCGGCCCGTCACCATTGCACATGAATCGACCGATGCCACCCGCGAGGGTCTGCGCGATGGCCTGATTGACCTGGTGATCGACCAGGATCCGGGCCGCGCAGTCACCCGCGCCGTGCGCCTGATGCGCGACATGGCAGACAAACAAACCGTGCCGCCCGCGCGCGGCGAAATCCCTCTTAGTATTATCATCAAGGAAAGCCTCTCATGACCGACTATTTCAAAGGTATTGCCCCCGTCACCTATGAGGGACCTGAAAGCACCAATCCGCTGGCGTTCAGGCACTATAACCCCGACGAGGTCATTCTGGGCAAAACCATGCGCGACCACCTGCGCTTTGCCGTTGCCTATTGGCACAACTTTGTCTGGGAAGGCGGCGACCCGTTTGGGGGCCGGACGTTCGACAGACCCTGGTTTCCTGCCGACAGCATGGAGTTGGCCAAGCTGAAGGCCGATGCCGCATTCGAGATGTTCGAGATCCTCGGTGTGCCGTATTATTGTTTTCACGATCACGACATCCGGCCAGAGGGTGCGTCGCTGCAAGAGAGTGCGGATCGTCTGAATGAAATGGCGGACTACGTCGCCCCCAAGATGGAAGGCGGCACCCAGCTGCTATGGGGAACGGCCAATATGTTCAGCCACCGCCGCTACATGAGCGGAGCCAGCACGAACCCCGACCCCGATGTCTTTGCCTATTGCGCCAGCACGGTCAAAACCTGCATGGATGTGACCCATCGTCTGGGTGGCGAGAACTACGTGCTGTGGGGCGGGCGCGAGGGCTATGAGACACTGCTGAACACCGATCTGGACCGAGAGCTGGCGCAGATGGGGCGGTTTTTGCAGATGGTCGTCGAATACAAGCACAAGATCGGATTCACGGGCGCGATCCTGATCGAGCCAAAGCCGCAGGAACCGACCAAGCATCAATATGACTACGACGTCGCCACGGTTTACGGGTTTCTCCAGCGGTTCGGTCTGGAAAACGAGGTCAAGGTGAACGTCGAACAGGGACATGCGATCCTTGCCGGCCATTCGTTCGAGCATGAACTGGCGATGGCGCGTGCCTTGGGCGTGTTCGGGTCGATCGACATGAACCGCAACGACTATCAATCCGGCTGGGACACGGACCAGTTCCCCAACAATGCGCCGGAGGCCGCGCTTGCCTATTACGAGGTGTTGCGCGCTGGCGGATTCACCACAGGCGGGACGAATTTCGACGCCAAGCTGCGCCGCCAATCCATCGACGCAGAGGATTTGATTGCAGCGCATGTAGGCGGGATGGATATTTGCGCCCGGGGGCTGAAGGCCGCGGCCGCCATGATTGCCGATGATGCACTTGAGGCACCACGCCGCGCCCGCTACGCTGGATGGGACAGCGCGGACCACCTGTCTGAAACCGCAACGCTGGAGAGCGTCGCTGCCTATGCCGAGGCAGGTCAGATTGACCCCCAGCCGGTATCAGGTGGGCAGGAACGGTTGGAAAACATTGTGAACCGCTACGTTTAGTGGCGGATGCCGGACCGGGGCGCTGCCCCGGACCCCGGAGTATTTTTGGCAAGATGATGGAGGTGGTGCCATGACACGGATCAAGCTTGGCATGGTTGGCGGCGGCAAGGATGCCTTTATCGGGGCGGTCCACAGGATTGCCGCACGCATGGATGACCGGTTCGAGCTGGTGGCCGGTGCGCTGTCTTCTACGCCTGAAAAAGCGCGTGAATCGGGGCGTGCGCTTGGGCTGGCACCAGACCGGACCTATGACGACTATGTCGCCATGGCCAAGCGCGAGGCACGGCTGAAGGACGGAATAGCCGCCGTCGCGATCGTGACCCCCAACCACATGCACGCGCCGGTCGCGCGTGAATTTCTGAAACGCGGGATTCACGTGATCTGTGACAAGCCGCTGACGGCAACCCTGGCGGAAGCGCGCAAATTGGTCGCCGCCGCCGAAAAGTCCGACGCCTTGTTCATCCTGACGCATAACTACACCGGTTATCCGCTGATGCGTCATGCGCGTCAGATGATCGCCGAAGGTGCGCTGGGCCGGATCCGGGTCGTGCAGGTGGAATACGCACAGGACTGGCTGGCCGAGGCACCGGAACCGGACAACAAGCAAGCGGCCTGGCGCACCGATCCGGCCAAGTCAGGGGTGGGCGGGTCCACCGGCGACATCGGCACCCATGCCTATAATCTGGCCTGTTTCGTGACGGGCCTGAAGCTGGACAGCCTTGCCGCGGACCTGGATGCATTCGTGCCGGGGCGGCAGGTGGACGACAACGGACACGTGATGTTGCGGTTTCAAGGTGGGGCCAAGGGCATGCTGTGGTGTTCGCAGGTTGCCACTGGATCGGAAAACCGCCTGACCCTTCGGGTTTATGGCGAAAAGGGCGGGATCGAATGGGGACAGGAAAACCCCAACGTCATGCGCTACACCCCCTTGGGCGGTGTCACGCAACTGCTGACCCGCAATGGCGCGTCGGGTACGACGACTGGCACGCGGGTGCCAGGGGGCCATCCAGAGGGATATCTGGAGGCGTTTGCCAATATCTATGCTGCAGCCGCCGATGCGATCGATGCTGCGCGCACCGGCGAGAAATCGTCTGCGCTTTATCCCACGATCCAGGACGGTCTGGACGGCGTTGCATTTGTCGATGCCTGCGCGCGGTCGTCACGCCGCAACGCAGCGTGGATCACGCTTTAGGCGAGGCGGGCAGGTGCAATCTGCACCCCGAAAGCCGCAGCAATATCGCCGATCTGGAATGGCTTTTCGACCAGTGTAAAGTCGCAGATTTCACCGATTTCGTCACGGTTGTAGCCCGACGCAAAGACAACCTTGACGCCCTTGCGGGACAGGTCGAGGCCCAGTTCGATACTGCGTTCGCCGTTGCCGAGGTTCATGTCGAGCAAGGCAAAGTCGAAAGTATGTGACCCGCATTTCGCATGGGCCGATGCGAGGTTGTGTGCGATCTGCACATCGAACCCGAGTTGGTTTTCCAATCCATCTGACACATCGAGGGCCACGATGACCTCGTCTTCGACATATAGGATTTTAGGACGTGTAGGTGTCGAAGACGCTGTCATTCGGAATCTCGATAAGTGAATCTTTCGGAATGGTAAAAACGCACCGCAGCCCCGATTGTTCCCAGAAAAATTCAACTTTTCCATCAAGGCTGCCCTCAATCGTCGATAGAATCAATTGGCTGCCGAAACCGGAGACCTCGCTCTGGTCTGCGGGCGGGCCTCCCTTTTCCTGCCAGCTGAAGATAAAGTCATCGGATTCACCATCATCCTGCCGCACCCATGACAATGAGACCTGACCGTCTTCTTTTGAAAAACTGCCGTATTTGGCGGCATTGGTCGCAAGTTCGTGGATCGCCATGCCAAGTGACAATGCGGCGCGGGCGTTGACGACGATGTCGGGGCCTTTCAGTCGGACGCGTTCGGCACCGTATACGTCCACCAGTTCGGGGCGCAGGATATCCTGCAGTTTCGCTGATGACCAGTTCGACTGGGTCAGCAGTTTGTGCGTCTGGGCAAGGGCCTGAATTCGCTGGGAAAGCGCCTCAAAGATCGCCTTGTCAGCGGTCGCATCGCGTTTGGCCCGCGACACTAGTGCCAGCACATTGGCCAGCATGTTTTTGACGCGATGCTGCAATTCCTGCATCACACGGCGCAGCTCGAACTGGATCTGAACCAATTCGGTGCTGTCGCGGACATTGATACCAATGCCGATCAACTTGTCGCCCTGACTGACGGGGTACCAATCTGTTTCAAACACCCGGTTGTCATCCGGGCGCGTCGGCACGGCCCCCCTCATCTGGTAGTTTTCGACCTTTTTGCCGGTTTCGATCACCTGTTGTGCCAGACGACGTGCGATTTCGGACATGCCGCCCGACATTTCACCCAGCGATCTGCCGATCATCTCTTCGACCGGAATACCAAGGATTTCGGACAGTCGCGTATTGGCTCTGATGTAATTGAGATCGGTGTCCAGCAAGGCCATCGCAAGCGGGCTTGCGGTGTACAGACCCTCGATTTCCTCTAACCGGTCGGCCGCGATCAGGCGCGCCTCTTCGGCGTCCCTGGCCAAACTGCGCAGTTCGGTGACGTCAAACAGGGACACAACGACTCCGCCCACTGAGTGGCCACTTTGGGCATAGGGAACGAAACGCGCCCGGAACGATTTTCCGCGACGTGTCTCGTATTCCTTTTCCAACAGCTCTTGGCTTTCCATCACCCTTTCGCAGTCAGTGACGATCTGCTCCATGTCCACATCGGACGCGATATCGTCGATCCGGCGACCGATATCGTTTTTCTGGAATCGGAACACCTCGCAGGCTTCGGGGGTAAAGCTGCGCAGCTTGAGGTCGGCGTCCAGAAAAACAGTCCCGATCTTGGTGCTGCGGATGAAATTCGCGAGGTCCGTGTTGGCATCCCGAACTTCTGTAATCTTGTTGTTCAATTCGTCGTTGGTGGTTGTCAGTTCCTCGTTCGCGGACTGCAACTCTTCGTTCATGGACATCATTTCTTCGTTCGAGCTTTTCAGCTCTTCGTTTGATGTCTCCAGCTCTTCGACGGTGGACCTGATCTGAAGCCTTGCCTCGTCCAACTCGCTTTCGAGGTCCTGCACATATTTGGCTGTCGCCTCTGACAGGTTTTCGGGACTGGGAAGCTTGGTCCCCTCGGGCAGGGTCAGGTCCTGGAACAGGATCAGGTCCTGACCGCCTGTCATGCGCTGCCGGGTAATACGGATGAATCGCGGATTGCCATCCAGAACGCCCGTGAAATCCCAATCGGCGGTCTCGCCGGTTCCAAGCTGGCGGTTCAACAGTCGACGCAGGTTGTTTTCCAGTTCCGGCCGGATCAGCTTCATCAGGTCCAGCTGCGGACGGCCGGCCTTCATTTTCAGATAGGCCGTCGCCGGATCAGATGCGTATTGCAGATCACGTGCGTTGCTGACGACGATATAAGCAGGAGACATCAGGTCGATGACCTGGTCGGCATAGGCCATTGCAGGCTTAGTTTGCCTGTTTCCTGCGCCATGCATCGCGTTCTGCGGTTCGTTTTCCGGCTCGGGGGCGGGTGTCTGGCTAAGGTCCAGGCGTGCCGCGGGGCCGGGCTGCCGACGGTAGATGCGGTTCTGTCGGGACAGGTCGGCAAAGGCCTCTGGACCGTTGATGGGCGATTCGGATGTGCCCAGCACCAGGATACCACCTTCGCGCAGGGCATAGTGAAACACCCGGATCGCTTTTTCTTGTAGTGATTTGTCGAAATAGATCAGGACGTTACGGCAGGTGACCATGTCGATCTGACTAAAGGGCGGGTCCTTCACAATGCTTTGGTTCGAAAACCGCACCATCGCACGCAGCCTGTCATTGACCGTGTAGCCGTCACTGCGCCATTTGAAATACTTGTGAAGGTATTCTGCCGGAACTTCGTCGGCGATGGTGTTCAGGTATTGACCACGCCGGGCCGTTTCCAGCGCGTCCTCGTCAATATCCGTGCCAAAGATCATCACACGGGGCCACACATCAAGACGTTCCATCGCTTCTGACAACAGCATCGCGATGCTGTAGGCCTCTTGTCCGGTGGAACAGCCCGGCACCCAGATCCGCAGTTCATCCGTGTTGCTGCGGCCTTCCATCAGTTCGGGGATGACCTTGTTGCGCAGATCGTCGAACACGGAATCGTCGCGGAAAAAGCTGGTGACGTTGATCAATACGTCCTTGAACAGGCGACTGACCTCTTCTGGATCGTTGATCAGAACCTTGAGGTATTCGTTCGGATGGCTCAGGCCCAGAACAGACATGCGCACTGCGATCCGCCGCAATAACGTGCCGGGTTTATAGCCGGAAAAGTCGTGACCCGTGCGATAGCGGACATGCCGCATGGCGCGGCTGATGAATTCGCGGTCGGTCAGGGCGTCCTCTGGGATGCCGCCGCGACAGTCAAAGTAATCGTTCAGGACCGCAAACATTTCCGCAACAGGCAGGACGATATCGGCCACCCCGGTTTCGATCGCACTGCGCGGCATGCCGTCGTATTTCGCCTCGGACAGGGCCTGCACGAACACCAGACCGCCGGCCTCCTTGATCGCGCGGGCACCCAGACTGCCGTCGCTGCCTGTGCCGGACAGGATGATGCCCACGGCGCGTTCGCCGGAATTTTGCGCCAGTGACACGAGAAACGCGTCGATCGGGCGCCTGCGGCCACGCGGAAGATCGTAATTTTCCGTATGAAGTTTTCCATCGATGATCGTCAGGGATTGGCCTGGTGCGATCAGGTAAATGTTCCCCGCTTCGACGGCCATGCCGTTGCCCGCTTCCTTGACCGGGGTTTTGGTCCGTTTGGTCAGCAATTCAACCAAGAGACTGTCGTGGTCAGGGTCGAGGTGTTGAACGATGACGATTGCCAGGCTGTGGCTGGGAGGCAGGTTGTCCAAAAATCCCTGAAGCGCCTCAAGCCCACCCGCAGAGGCCCCGATTCCGACGACCACAGGCCCTTTTGGGGGCGTGATAGGCAAAGAAAACGTGTCGATCATCAGGTCATCCGGTTCATGTTGTCATCGTCTCATGTCATGAGTAACGATCAAGTCAAATCTGTCGGGGGGTCCACATGCCGTATCTCAATCTGGAACAGGTCGCAAAACGATTCGACCCACTCCCTGTCGCTTTGACAATAGCTGACCCCGGTCAGACAGACTTGCCTTTGATCTATTCGAACTCTGCATTTAGTGCGCTGACCGGATATGCCCAGCACGAGGTTTTGAACAGGAATTGCAGGTTCTTGCAGGGCGATCTGGACAATACATCGGCGCGACGCACGGTCCGTGATGCCTTGGCGGCGGCCAAGCCTGCGCAGGCCACGTTCGACAACCTGCGCAAGGACGGATCGTCGCTGACAACGTTGTTGTATCTCGAGCCTCTGCACGATCGTGCCGGCAATCTTGTTTATGTGGTCGGGTCACAGTTCGAGCTGCACCCCAAGGTCAGCGCCGCCGAGGTGGATCGGCATTCCAACCAGTTCGTGGACGGGATCGGTGACCTGCTGGCATTGAACGAAAACCTGCGCGCCGTGACGCAACGTTCATTGGCGCGGTCGGCATTGGCGACGGTCAAGCTGTGGCTTGAGACCTAGAGGGTATAGTCCGGCAGTGACGAAAACGCCTCTTTGAGGGCCAGTGACCACCCTTCTGAAATGCGATGATACAGTTCATCGTCCGTTTCCACGCGTTTGCGGTGGGTCGGTTTGAAATCACCGGTTTCGTAGCAGAGAATGTCGAATGGCAGACCGACTGACAGGTTCGATTTCACCGTTGAATCGAAACTGACCATCAGCAGCTTGACTGCATCCGCAAACGACATTTTCGGATCAAACCCGCGCACAAGGATGGGTTTGCCGTATTTCGTCTCGCCAATCTGGAAAAACGGGGTTTCTTCGGTGACTTCGACGAAATTGCCTTCGGGGTAGACCATGAACAGTGTTGGCTCGCCACCCTTGATCTGGCCGCCGACAATGACGGTGGCGCGGAACTTTTCCTCGCCGCCTACGGAGTTGGAATAGGAAATGACCTCTTTCAACGTGGCACCGACCAGTCGCGCGACCTGGAACATGGTTGGTTCGCGCAGGATCGACGGGTCCCTGTCGGCCGCTGTCTTGGACCGTTCGTCCAGCAGCGAAATCAACGATTGCGTCGTGGCCAGATTGCCGGCTGTCATGAGCGTGATCAGGCGGTCGCCCTCGACCTCCCAAGTGAACAGTTTGCGGGTCGATGAAAAATTGTCGACGCCCGCATTCGTGCGGGTGTCTGACATGAAAACAAGGCCTTGGTTCAGTCGCAGGCCGACGCAGTAGGTCATTTGATCAGGTCCAGATTGGGTCTGGCTGTGCTTTTACTGCTGCACTTGCAAAGTCACAATCAGCGATTCGACGCCAGCACCGCGGCGCATGCCCTTGACGGGGGCCGCATCGCGTGCGTCCCGGCCGACTGCCAGCCGCGCATAGCGGTCATCCGGGCTGATCCGGTTGCTGACGTCGAAACCGACCCAACCCAGATCGGGCAGGTAAACCTCGGCCCAGGCGTGGCTGGCGGTCTGGTCATCCGTTTGGTTCAACTTGAGATAGCCGGACACATAGCGCGCCGGCAGGTCTGCTGCGCGGGCCACTGCAATCAGGATATGGGCATGGTCCTGACACACGCCGCAGCCACCTGCGAGGGCCTCGGTCGCGGTCGTATCCGTATAGGTCTGCCCTGTTTCGTAAGGCACGGCATCCAATATGTCAGCGCAGATGGCATGCAGCGCGGGGATCGAATTGTCCGCCGCCAGTCTGTCGGCCAAGGCACGGATTGCATCGTCGGCCTCGGTTGCGCGGGTGGTCGTTTTGAAATGCCACAGCGGTGCAGTGCCGTGCACGGGGCCAAGCACACCTGCGGTATCGTGGGTTTCGATCACGCCGCGCGCCGTTACGGCCAGTTCGGTCGCGCCGCGTGTCACATTCACCAGGTTCGTGTGGTTGCCGTAGTGATCGTCGTAGGTCAGCTCGATCTGGCCGCCCTCGACGATGATTCCCCAGGATTTCACGCGCTGCATCGCGTTATCCTGCGGACGCAGATGCAGGCGTTGCAGCGCATATGACACCGGACGATCATAGGTGTAGCGGGTCGTATGTGTGATGTGCAGGTCCAAGTGGCGATCCTATCCGTAGAACTTGTAGTCCTGCTCGATCATCTGACCCAACGCATTGTTGTCCCGGATGAATCCGGTGATGAATTCGTGCAAACCCTCTTCGAAGATGGATGCGATATCACGGTTTTTCAGTCCTTGCACCATTTGACTGGCATGGTCCTGACAGCTGTGGCGCTCACCGTATTCCGCGCAGAGGTGTTCGAGGTTGGCGCAAGTCTGTTCCAGACTGAAGATCAGGCTGCGCGGCAACCGCCGGTCAAGGATCAGGAAACGCGCCACCGATGTCGCCGTCATGTCGTCCTCGTCCAGCCAGCGAAAGGCACGATGCGCGCTGACGGACCGCAGGATCGTTTCCCACTGCACGTTGTCCAGCGACGATCCCACGAAACTGGTGCTGGGCAGCAGCGTGTAATATTTCACATCGATGATGCGGGCCGTGTTGTCGGCGCGTTCGATAAATGTGCCCAGCCGGGCAAAATCATAGATGTCGTTTCGCAGCATGGTTCCATGCAGCGCGCCGCGAACCAGTGCAGATTGCTGGCGGATGATATCCAGAACCTTTGGCAGTTCTGTTTCCACGACCGGTTCGGCCAGCAGGTCCTTCATTGTCATCCAGTTGTCGTTTACCGCGGACCATACTTCGGTGGTGAGTGCGGTGCGCACCAGTCTGGCGTTGTCCCGCGCGGATTTCACGACAGACAGGACCGATGATGCGTTGTCCGGGTCGCGCAACAGATAGTTGATGACGTCCGCGCTCTCGAATCCTTGGTATTTCTGGGAAAATGACCCGGCAGCACCGGCCGTCGTTGCCACCGATTTCCAGCCTGTGGCCTGGTCCTGGCTGCGGGTCAGCGCAATACGAAACCCGGCCTCGATCAGGCGGGCAGTATTTTCGGCGCGTTCAAGGTTGCGGAACATCCAGTACAGGCCGCCTGCGGTCTTGCCCAGCATATCAGTCCTCCAGAACCCAGGTATCTTTGGTCCCGCCGCCCTGCGAGGAATTGACGACCAGCGACCCTTCCTTGAGGGCGACACGGGTCAGGCCCCCGGGGGTGATGTCGATCCCCTTGGGGCTGACCAGCGCAAAGGGACGCAAATCGACATGACGCGGTGCCAACCCCTGATCGACAAAGATCGGCACCGTGGACAGCGACAGCGTCGGCTGCGCGATGTAGTTGCCGGGACGTGCGCGCAGTTTGGCGGCAAAGTCCTCCAGCTCTTGTTTGCTGGCGGCAGGGCCGACCAGCATCCCGTAGCCGCCCGAACCGTGCACTTCCTTGACGACGAGGTCCGCAAGGTTGTCCAGCACATAGGCCAGGCTGTCGGGTTCTGAACACCGCCAGGTATCGACGTTTTTCAAGATCGCCTTTTCGCCGGTATAGAATTCGACCAGTTCGGGCATGTAGCTGTAAATCGCCTTGTCGTCGGCAACACCGGTGCCGGGTGCGTTGGCAATCGTGATGTTGCCCGCACGGTAGACATCCATGATGCCGGGCACACCCAGCATCGAATCGGGGTTAAAGCTGAGAGGATCAAGATATTCATCGTCGACCCTGCGATACAATACGTCGATGCGTTCATAGCCGCGCGTCGTCCGCATTTTCAGAAAACCGTCAACCACCCGCAGGTCATGCCCTTCGACCAGTTGCGCCCCCATCTGGTCGGCGAGAAAGCTGTGTTCGAAATAGGCGGAATTGTAGATCCCCGGGGTCAGGACCGCGACACGCGGCTTGCCCACGCAGGACGGGGGTGCGCAGGCGGCAAGCGACCGGCGCAGGTTCTTGGGGTAGTCGCTGACGGGCTGAACCTTGATCTTGGCAAACAGCTCGGGGAACATTTGCAACATCGTTTCGCGGTTTTCCAGCATGTAGCTGACACCGGACGGCGTGCGGGCATTATCCTCGAGCACAAAGAAATCGTCTTCTCCGGTGCGTACGATATCCGTGCCGACGATATGGGTGTAGACGTTCCCGGGGGGCGACATGCCGATCATCTGGGGCAAGAACGCCTCGTTATTGGCAATCAGTTCGCGCGGCATGCGGCCAGAGCGCAGGATTTCCTGCCGGTTATAGATGTCATGCAGAAACGCATTGATCGCGGTGACGCGCTGCTCGATCCCGCGGGACAGTTTTTTCCACTCACGGCCGGAAATGATGCGTGGCACCAGATCGAACGGAATCAGCCGTTCCTGGGCTGCGTCCTCGCCATAAACATTGAACGTGATGCCGGTGCGCCGAAAAAACGCTTCTGCTTCTTCGTGTTTCGCCCGCAGACGTTCGGCGTCTTGCTGGTCGAACCAGGTGCGATAGCTGGCATAAGGCGCGCGCACGGTGTCGGCTGCGTCACGCATTTCATCGAAGTGGTGGTGTTCTTGTTCCATACACTGACGGTAGCGCAATGTCGGGCAGCCGCAATGGCTTGCGACACGGTTCAGACTTCTGACACCAAAACTGCCTGATGATTAAGCAACACATTCCCGAAACTTGTCAGAAAGGATACATCGGCTGCATCGCGGCCCACGCCTGTGACAACCATCCGGTCAGCTGTCGTCATTCCGCTAGGGTCCACGAGGTGCCATGCGCCGTCCAGAAATACCTCTGCGACAGCGTGAAAATCGGGAGGTGTCACATCGGGACTGTAGACGCTGGCGATCCGCGCAGGGATCGCGCTGCACCGGCACAGGGAAATCAGCAGATGCGCATGGTCACGACAGACCCCACGACGATCATCAAAGGTATCTTGCGCCGTCGTCTGTGCGGTGCTTGCGGAATTGTCGTAGGCAATGTTGGTACGGATCCAGTCCGCCATCGCGACCACGCGTGCCCCGCCGGTCAAGTGACCGAAGCTGTCCAGCAAATCCTCAAAGCCAGAGGCGGCGCAGTATCGCGATGCCATCAAATACTTGATATCCGGCGCGTTCAGTTGGAACAGCGGTGTGGCGGGCAGGGTGGCAAGATCGGCCACCGGACGAGATACCGTGACACTGGCTGCGTAATGCAGGACCAGTCGTTCGCCAATGTTCATCCAGACGCGGTTCCCGATACCTTCTTCGCCGGGCGTGTCGCGCCAGTTGCAATGGTCCGGGACTGAGAAATCCTCGGATGTCACGATCTGATAGGGGTCGGTCATGGCGCGCAGCTGCAACAGAAGTGTCATCTGTTCCGGCACGGCATAGTCGAGAGTTACGCGAATGTCGCAGTTCAAGATCGCACCTGATGGCGAAGGGGAAGGTAACAACTACCTACCCCGTTCGTGGCGATCAGCAAGGTTCAGATATACAGAACGTCGCGGAACACGTGTTGCACGATGCCGTCACGCTTGATTCCCAGTGCGGCGAGTTCGTCATCAGTCATCGCCTCGAGCGCGTTTACATGCGCCATCCGGCTGTTGCGTTCGGCATAGACCACCATGTGGTCAAGAACGGATGCAAAGATGGCTTTGACGCGTTCACCGACTGCGTGGGCGGCGCCGAAGGTCAGGTTTGTTGCGGTCATGTTGTGTCCTTTCGGGGGTTGCGACCATGACTGGCCGCGCATTTTCCTCCCTAAAGGTCAAATAAGCTGACCCTCTTTGCCGGGCAACGTACAGCGCTGCAACCCCGCTACCCGCAGGACGAATAGCGGATCAGCCCAGCTTCGGGCCACGCTTTGCCAGCCGTTTTGCATTTGCACGGGTTTTGCTGCGCAGCGGCTGAATGGCGGCTTTCATGATCTCGTGCGGCTGCTGACCGGTTATCATCGCAGTGCCGGCCCGAGTCATGGACTGGAACGCAGCCTCGGTTTTCTCGGACATCATCCTGTCGTTTTCACGGTCGGTGACCGACCAGAAACCGCCCCATCCCATGACGCGCATGGCCATCACAGCCTGCGATTCCGCCAGCATCATGCCAACCTCGGCGTTCAGCTGCATCAGGTCGAACAACGTGGTTTGACGTTTCATGGTACTCTCCGACGGCGGTCGCCACACCGACCTTATGCTGCGATGCAGCGTAATGCGAGGATGAACATGGTTATACCCGATGTGCGCAGTGTCATCATTATGATTGCAGGGGCAGACGCCATGTGAAACGGGTCTGGGCTGAAATCAGCTGGTTGCGGCGGTTTGCCTCTTTTGCCGCGATGCAGTGCTGGTTATCTGCGCATCATGCGAGGCCGAAGGGTCGCGCAGAATACAGGAGATCTACGACATGACACCACTGACCCGTCTGACGTTCGGCATGACCTTGGCGCTGTTGCCCGGTTTTGCATTTGGGCATGACTACCGCGTGGGCGATCTGCTGATCGAACATCCCTTTGCGCGCAGTGCACCTGCGACGGCGATGGCAAGTGCGGGCTACATGACCATTCTGAACACCGGCGCAGAAAGCGACACCCTGGTCGCCGTCGAGGGTCCGTTCCCGCGTGTCGAAATTCATAACGTCGTGACGGGGGATGACGGGATTGCACGCATGCAAGAGCAGGAGGCGGGAATCGAAATCGCCCCCGGTGATACGCTTGCGCTGGCACCCGGTGGTTATCACGTCATGTTCATGGGGCTGGAAGGCGACGCGCTGGAAGTCGGCGAAGAAGTCCCGGCAACCCTCGTGTTCGAGCGTGCGGGCAGGGTCGACGTGGTATTCAACGTCGAGGATATCGACGCCATGTCCGGAATGGATCATGGCAACATGGATCACGGGTCAATGGATCACGGGGCGATGGGCAACAACTGATCCTGTCTGCGGATCAGTCGCTGCTTTGCGCAATCAGGCCGAATTTGCGAAGTTTGACATAAAGTGACTGCCGCGACAGGCCCAGCATTTCTGCTGCGGCCACGCGGTTGTTGCCGGTCAGTTCGATGGCCGTTTCGATGCACATCTTTTCCACGACATTCGTGGTTTCGGCCACGATGTCGCGCAGCGTAGAGCTGCCGACCAATTCCACGACAGAGCTCAGTCCGCTGTCGTCGTCGGACCGGTGTGACCCATCTGCTTGCGGTGTTTCCCGTACAACGAAAGCAAAGACCGTCGCATCTGCGGCCTTGAGGGTCGTGACGCTCATCTCGACGTCGCGGGGGCTGCCATAGTCGCTGGCGATCCGCGTCGCATAGGACCGCAGGGTGCCCACACGCGCGGCGTTCTGTGACATGACGCTGAAATCGACCATGCCCCGCTGGAGAAAGTCCATGAATGGCTTGCCGCGCAAATTCAGGTCATGGGCTGCGCCGATCATGTTCAGGAAACCTTCGTTCGCCGACAGAATAGCACCGTCCTCGTTGGTGAAAACAACGCCGTCCTGGCCCTTGTCGTAGACCCCGCGCAGCATCTGCGCGGTCCGGTCCGTTTCGGCGTTCAGCGCGGTGCTGGACCGTATCCGGCACAACAGGATGCGTTCGCCGGCGGACCGGAACAAGGTGGGCCGCAGTGTCAGCATCTCGCCACGGGCGCCACGCACCTCGATCGTGCCATCGCCATCGGCCAGTGCCTGCGTTGTCAGACGGTCCATCAGGTTCGATTTCGCACGCTGTTCGAACAGATCGGCAAAGGACCTGCCGATCATCTCCTCGCGCTTTGATCCGATCAATGCCGACAGTTTGGAATTGGTATCACCGATCGTACCTGTCTGGACGGACACCATCGCCACGCCATCGGCCGAGCTGTCCATCATGACCCTGAACCGCGTTTCAAAATCACGCTGCGTTTCATAATCGCGCTCCAGCGCCAGCTGGGCGCTGACCAGCTGTTGCTGCATCTCTGCGACAGGGCGTAGGTCGTGGCCCAGAATCAGCACGATCCCGCCTTCGCCGATTCGGTGAAAGCTGTATTTGATCGGCAGGCCTGTGCGGTTGTCCGGAATCTTGTGGTTGACCTCGATCGGGCGAACGTGATCGTCGCCGTCGACAAAGGCCCCGAGCCGTTTGGTGAACTTGTCCTGACTGTCCAGCATCAGCAGGTCAGTCAGGTTGCGACCCTCGATATTCTGAAACAGCCCATCGTCCTCGAAATTGCGATTCAAGAGAACGGATACGATCGTGCCGCTTTCGGTCATGACCAGACCAACGTCCGAGACCGATGTCAGAATACCCCCAAGGATATCCGGCCCGATCATCGGAATATCGCCGCTGTTCCAGTATTTGATGCCGCCCGATGTCATGCCGGTCCGATCTGAAGGCGATTGCCGACCTAGGGGTTCACGAATTTTCTTGCTGTGAGAATCCTGAGATCGCATAGCGTTAGTGCCTTCTCGAGGTCGGAGGTCGCAAAGTCAGCACCGATCAGGCGCGCGATATCCGTTTCTGTGCAGAGGAGAGGGCCACCCACCACAATGGGAATCCCACTGTTAAAGACCCGAACCTCTTTTACCAGTTGCGCGAGGGTTTCAACCCCGTCGCAATGTGAGGCGGTCAAAAAGACAGCATCAGGTGCGGTTTTGCCAAAGATTTCGCAGACCGTCCCGGGCGTTGTTTCAAGCGACAGCGCAACGGAAATGCCTTGGCGTCGCATCTGGTGGGCCAACAGCATCGGACCGAATGTGTGCGCCATGTCGACGCCCGAAACCAGCATGACACGCGGCGCATCGGGTCGTTTCGCAAGCCCTGCGTCTATGCCCTTGTCCATTTGCCGCAAGAGAGATTGCAGGCGCGCGGTTCCGATCGTGACGTCCGTCCAGCTGATCCGGTCCTCTGCCCAGAGCGCGCCAAGTCGGCGGACCGCGTCGGCAATGAAATTGTCTGTCAGCGCAGCATGACCGATCCCGTGGGCCACGGCGTTCTGCAACACCTCTGCCGGATCCTCGATCCTCGTCGAGAGTGCGGCCGCGCAGAATGCTGCGACCAGGCCCGCCTCGGGCTTGTTCGGATCGACTTGACCCTCTTGCAAGAGCCGAGCTGAGGGTCGTCGCGACATCGGGGTCTACCGTCCTTGGCTGCCATGGTCCGAGTGGTGTCCGTGCATTGCAGCCATTGTCGAAATTCGAAAGAGAATTGTCAAAGAAAATTGACAGAATTGCTGCGCTGGCCGGAAAATTCTTTCCAAGTACCATAAAAAACTGGTTATAGGTCAGTTTTTGCGCTGTGTAACCCGGATGATGAATGCCGCTAAATGTGTAAGGCACGGTTGACACATGGCCAGAATCGCACCTAATCTAGATCCATGAAGTGTCAGGAGGGCATGACGTGTTGACGACCTTGCAGTCCCGCGATGGCCGCCTTGCACCACATGGGGTGGCGGTGCCGCTCTATTCCGCACAAGAGCGGGCCCGGCGTGATGCGACACGTTGGACGCTGGTGCAGGGCATTCTTGCACCCGTGCAATTCGTGGTTTTCCTGGTCTCTCTTGGTTTGGTCCTGCGCTATCTTGTGACCGGCGATGGTTACGCACTGGCGACCATGTCCATCATCATCAAAACCGGGGTTCTGGCCCTGATCATGGTCACCGGGGCGATCTGGGAAAAGGTTGTCTTTGGTCAGTACCTCTTTGCGCCGTCGTTCTTTTACGAGGATCTCGTCAGCTTTGGCGTGATCGCCCTGCACAGCGTCTATGTCTGGGGGCTGGTCACGGGCGCGCTGGACCCGGTGACACTGATGTGGGTCACCCTCGCAGCCTACGCTGCCTATGTCATCAATGCGGGCCAATTTGTCCTGAAACTGCGCCGCGCGCGACTGGATGTGTCCGCATGAACGATCTGACCCCGACACCCGGCGGTGGCTGCCGCAGCGCGCCCGTGCTGAAACAGCGCGGCCAGCGAGAGGTCTTTTGCGGGCTGACCGGGATCATCTGGTTGCACCGCAAGATGCAGGACGCCTTCTTCCTTGTCGTCGGTTCGCGCACCTGTGCGCACCTTTTGCAATCCGCCGCTGGCGTGATGATCTTTGCCGAGCCCCGTTTTGGCACCGCCATCCTCGAAGAACAGGACCTGGCGGGCATGAAGGACGCGCACACCGAACTTGATCGCGAGGTCGCCCGCCTGCTGGACCGCCGCCCCGACATCCGTCAACTCTTTCTTGTCGGGTCCTGCCCGTCAGAGGTCATCAAGATTGACCTCGCCCGCGCCGCAGAGCGCCTGACACAGGTCCACGCCCCGCACGTACGGGTGCTGAACTACTCTGGTTCTGGGATTGAGACGACATTCACCGAAGGCGAAGACGCCTGCCTCGCCTCCATGGTGCCGGTGCTCAAGGATACGCCCGCGCGCGAATTGCTGCTGGTTGGCGCATTGCCCGATGTGGTCGAGGATCAGATGCTGTCGCTGCTGGGTCAGATGGGCATCGACAACATCCGCCTGCTGCCCGCCCGCCGCATCGATGAAACGACAGCCGTCGGTGCCAACACCGTATTTGCGCTGACGCAGCCCTTCCTGGGCGAAACCCATGCCGCGCTGATGCGCCGTGGTGCCCGTCATATCCCCGCCCCGATGCCATTCGGTGAAGAGGGCACAACAGCCTGGTTGCGTGCTGTCGCTGCCGAATTTGGTGTCGATGACGCCACATTCGACGCTGTGACGGCTGCGCCCCGCGCCCGCGCCCGCAAGGCCATTGCCCAGGCGGCAGAACATCTGAACGGCAAGTCGATCTTCTTTTTCCCCGATAGCCAGCTGGAAATTCCGTTGGCCCGCTTTCTGACCCGCGAATGTGGCATGACCGCAGTCGAGGTCGGCAGCCCCTACATCCATGACGCGATCCACGGCCCCGACCTTGATCTGCTGCCCGCCGGGCCGCAAATCTCCGAAGGCCAGGACGTCGATCTGCAACTCGACCGTGTCCGCGCGGCACGTCCCGACCTGACGGTTTGCGGCCTTGGCCTCGCCAACCCGCTGGAGGCCGAGGGGCTTACGACCAAATGGGCCATCGAACTCGTCTTCACGCCGGTACATTTTTACGAACAGGCGGGCGATCTTGCCGGTTTGTTCAGCCGCCCGATCCGCCGCAAGTCTGTCCTCCGCGTGGAGGCTGCAGAATGACCTGGTTGATCGCTGTTTTCAAAATATCCTCGGGGGTCCGGGGGCAGACAGCCCCCGGCGGTCGGTCATGAAACTGACCGTCTGGACATACGAGGGCCCGCCGCACGTCGGTGCCATGCGCGTCGCCACCGCGATGAAGGGCCTGCACTACGTGCTGCACGCCCCGCAGGGCGACACCTATGCCGACCTGCTGTTCACGATGATCGAACGCCGCAATCATCGCCCGCCGGTCAGCTATACAACGTTTCAGGCGCGCGATCTGGGGTCCGATACGGCGACCCTGTTCAAGACCGCTTGTCAGGATGCCGTGGACCGTTTCGATCCGCAGGCCATCATCGTTGGGGCGTCGTGCACGGCGGAACTGATTCAAGACGATCCCGCCGGGTTGGCCGAAACGATGGATCTCAAAATCCCCGTCATCGCGCTGGAACTGCCCAGCTATTCGCGCAAGGAAAACTTTGGCGCGGACGAAACGTTCTATCAGATCGTGCGCGGCTTGGCTGCGCCGCAGGACCGCTCCGCGCGGATCACCTGCAACCTGCTTGGCCCCACGGCGCTGGGTTTTCGCAACCGCGACGATGTCGAGGAACTGACCGGCCTGCTGTCCGATCTGGGCGTCGATGTGAATGTCGTGGCCCCGCTGGGTGCGACACCCGCTGATATCGCCCGACTGCCCGCGGCGCATTTCAACGTGTTGATGTATCCCGAAACCGGCGAGGCTGCGGCCCGCTGGTTGGAAAAAACCTACGGCCAACCTTTTACGAAAACAGTCCCCATCGGCGTCGCCGCCACCCGCGATTTCATCGCAGAGGTGCAGGCGATCACTGGACTGACGGCAACGGCCGACGAATCCCGTCTGCGCCTGCCTTGGTGGTCTGCCTCGGTGGACAGTACCTACCTGACCGGCAAGCGCGTGTTCCTGTTCGGCGACGGCACCCATGTCTGCGCGATGGCCCGCATGGCCCGCGACGAGATGGGGTTCGAGGTTGCTGGACTGGGGTGCTACAACCGCGAACAGGCCCGCGCCGTGCGCGCCGTGGCCCGCGACATGGGCGTCGAGGCTCTGATTACCGATGATTACCTCGAGGTCGAACAGGCCATCGAGGCGCTTGCACCCGAAATGATCATGGGCACCCAGATGGAACGCCATATCGGCAAGCGGTTGGGTATCCCATGCGCCGTGATCTCTGCCCCGGTCCACGTGCAGGATTATCCCGCACGCTATTCCCCGGTGATGGGGTTCGAAGGTGCAAACGTGATTTTCGACACACTTGTGCATCCGCTGGTCATGGGCCTGGAGGAGCACCTGCTGACGATGTTCCGCGATGATTTCGAATTCCATGATGCAGCTGGTCCAAGCCATCACGGTGGCCATGCGCCTGTTGCGATGTCGGATGCCTCCGGCGGGAGTATTTCCGGCAAGATGATGCCGGATGAAGCACCCAGCGTTGCAGAGGGCAGCAACGTCATCTGGCTGTCGGACGCCGAACGTGAGCTGAAGAAAATTCCATTCTTTGTGCGGGGCAAGGCGCGGCGCAATACCGAGGCCTTTGCCGCGCAAAAGGGATTGCAGCAGATCAGCCTTGATACGCTCTATGAAGCAAAGGCGCATTATGCTCGATAGTGTCGTCCTGCCCGAATTTCGGTTTGTCATTCTGACGCTGGATAGCCATGCGGCGGGGCCGGCGCTGCGCGCGGCCCCGCGCCTGACGCGCGATTTTCCGGGGTTGAGCATCGAAATCCTTGCGGCAGGTGAATGGGGCGAAAACCCCGCCGCGCTGGACGCCGCACGCGCTGCGATTGCGACGGCCGATATTGTCGTGACCAACCTGCTGTTCCTCGAGGAACATACCCGTGCGATCCTGCCATCGCTGATCGCACGCCGCGACGGCTGTGCCGCCATGGTGAACATGATCGCCGATGGCGAGATCGTGCGGCTGACCAAGATGGGTGAGCTGGATATGCAGCGTCCAGCGACCGGTATGGCCGCGCTGATGAAGAAGCTGCGCCCGCAGGCCAAGGCGAACCGGTCCGGCGAAAGCCAGATGAAGACCCTGCGCCGCCTGCCCAAGATCCTGCGCCTGATCCCGGGCAAATCACAGGACCTGCGCAATTGGTTCTTGTCGATGCAGTATTGGCTGGGCGGGTCCGACGACAACATCGAACAGATGATCCGCATGCTGGTGTCGCGCTACGGTAATCACGCCGGCTGGTCGCGGATCAAGGCGCTGCCGCCTGTCGAATATCCCGAGGTCGGCGTCTATCACCCTGACCTGCCTGCCACGGGCATCAGCATTGACGCAACTGATCTGCCGCAACCCGCACAGCCGATCGCGACTGTCGGCATCCTGATGCTGCGGTCCTATATTCTGTCATCCGATTGCGCGCATTACGACGCGGTGATCCGGTCATTCCAGGCGCGCGGCATGGCTGTCGTTCCGGCCTTTGCAGGTGGTCTGGACGCAACGCCGGCAATCCAGCGGTATTTCCAGGGTAAGGTCGATGCGATGGTATCGCTGACCGGTTTCAGCCTTGTCGGTGGGCCAGCCTATAACGACAGCGATGCTGCTGTTGGCCTGCTGCGTGACCTCGACGTGCCCTATATCGCGGCGCAACCCTTGGAATTTCAGACGCTTGCGCAATGGGGTGCCAGCGCGCAGGGGCTTGGCGCTGTGGAAACCACGATGCTGGTGGCGCTGCCTGAAATCGATGGGGCGACCTCGCCAACGGTCTTTGGGGGGCGTCACGGGGCAGAGGCTTGTACTGGCTGCGCGCGTGCTTGCGCAGGCCAGCCCGGTGACAAATCCATGGCCCCCTGCCCGGAGCGGATCGCGGTCCTGACCGAGAAAACAGCGCGTCTGGCGACGCTGCGGCGCAAGCGGAATGCGGACAAAACCGTCGGGATCGTGCTGTTTGGTTTTCCGCCGAATGCAGGGGCTGTCGGCACGGCCGCCTATCTGAGCGTGTTCGAAAGCCTGTTCAACACGCTGACGCGGATGAAATCGGATGGCTACGATGTTGACGTGCCCGCCGACGTCGATGCCTTGCGTCACATCGTGCTCAAGGGGAATGCCGCGCAATATGGCCAAGATGCCAACGTCGCTGCCTATGTGGATGCCGATACGATTGTGGGACAAACGCCTTGGTTGGACGAGATTGAATCTGTCTGGGGCCCAGCCCCCGGCAAGGTGCAGTCAGACGGTCGCGGCGTTTTCATTCTGGGTCATCAGTTCGGCAAGGTGTTCGTCGGTGTGCAGCCTACGTTCGGTTACGAAGGCGACCCGATGCGCCTGTTGTTCGAACGCGGCTTTGCGCCCACCCATGCCTTTGCCCAGTTTTATCTGTGGATGCGCAATACGCTGCGCGCGGATGTGGTGCTGCATTTCGGAATGCACGGCGCGCTGGAATTCATGCCGGGCAAACAGAACGGCATGGGGGCCAGCGACTGGCCGGACCGTCTGATCGGCGAAATGCCGAATGTTTATCTCTATGCAGCGAACAACCCGTCGGAGGCATCGCTGGCCAAACGCCGCAGCAACGCTGTGATCGTGACGCATCTGACCCCGCCCATTGCGGCCGCTGGCCTGTACAAGGGCCTGCTCGACCTCAAGGACAGCCTGCAACGCTATCGTGCGATGGCGGTTGATGATAACCAGCGCGACGATCTGGCGTTGATGATCACGGAACAGGCGCAGGGCCTGGACCTGAACGCTGACGACCTTGATGGATTGTGGCTGACGGTCATGGAGGCCGAGGGGTCGCTTATCCCTGACGGTCTGCATGTCGTGGGCCAGGTCATGACGCCCGAGGCCCGCGCCGAGATGGCGCAGCTGCTGAGTGATCCTGCCGATGCTGCAAGGGCTGAGGCACTGCTGGCCGAGGATCACGAATTGCCCGCGCTGATGCGTGCGCTGTCCGCCTGCTATATTGCACCGGTGCCCGGCGGTGATCTGATGCGCAACCCGGCGATCCTGCCGACAGGGCGCAATATCCATGCCTTTGACCCGTTCCGCATGCCGACGGCCTTTGCCATGGCTGACGGGGCGAAGCAGGCGCAGGCACTGCTGGACACCTATGACGGTATGCCACGTTCGATCGCATTGGTCTTGTGGGGATCCGATAGTATCAAATCCGACGGCGGCCCCATTGCCCAGGCGCTGGCGCTGATCGGGGCCAAGCCACGGTTCGACAACTTTGGCCGGCTCGCAGGGGCGGACCTGATCCCGCTGGCAGAACTGGGCCGTGCGCGCATCGACGTCATCATGACGCTGTCGGGGATTTTTCGCGATCTGCTGCCGTTGCAGACCAAGCTGCTGGCACAGGCCGCACTTCTGGCCGCACAGGCAGACGAGCCGCTGGACCAGAACCATGTCCGTGCCCATGCACTGGCCCACATGGACAAGACAGGCTGCGACCTGAAACAGGCTGCATTGCGCGTGTTTTCCAATGCCGAAGGTGCCTATGGATCCAACGTCAACCAGCTGGTCGACAGCTCTGCCTTTGGCGACGAGGACGAGCTGGCCGACGCCTATGAGGCGCGCAAGAGTTTCGCCTATGGCACCGACGGCAAGGCCGCACAGCACGCCGATCTGTTGCAGGCGTCGCTGGCGCGCGTCGATCTGGCGTACCAGAACCTTGAATCAGTCGAGCTGGGCGTGACGTCAGTCGATCATTATTTCGACACGCTGGGCGGCATCGCCCGCGCCGTGAAACGCGCCAAGGGCGGTGTCGATACACCGGTGTACATCGGTGACCAGACGCGCGGTCTGAACACGGTGCGTACGCTGTCAGAACAGGTCGCACTGGAAACCCGCACCCGCAGCCTGAACCCGAAATTCTTTGAAGGCTTGCTCAAGCATGGGTCGGAGGGGGTGCGCCAGATCGAGGCGCATGTGACCAATACAATGGGCTGGTCTGCGACCACAGGCGCTGTCGACCCTTGGGTCTATCAGCGGCTGAGTGAGACCTTTGTCTTGGACGCCGACATGCGTGAACGTCTGGCCGCACTGAACCCGCAGGCCAGCGTGCGCATGGCCAACCGTCTGCTGGAAGCATCGGACCGGGCCTATTGGGCACCGGACGCCGCCACGCTGGACGCGCTGCAAAGTGCGGCCGACGCGCTGGAAGACCGCATGGAAGGGGTCGCTGCCGAATGATGATCCGTTTCGCATATGTCACGCTCGGACCGGGGCGCTGCCCCGGACCCCGGGATATTTTTGACCAGAAGAAGGGGACATGCGCCCCGACAGAAAGGAGGCTCTCATGAGCCCCAGAGACGAGATTCCGAACCTGCGTGGCCAAGACGGCGAAGGGTCTGTTCAGGTGCATCAGCCCGAGGACGCACAGATCGAGGGTGCAAAGGTTTTTGCCGTTTACGGCAAGGGCGGCATCGGCAAGTCGACGACATCCTCCAACCTGTCGGCGGCGTTTTCCAAGCTGGGCAAGCGGGTCCTGCAGATCGGGTGCGACCCCAAGCATGACAGCACGTTCACGCTGACCGGCACCTTGGTGCCGACGGTGATCGATATCCTCAAGGATGTGGATTTCCATGCCGAAGAGCTGCGGCCAGAGGATTTCGTGTTCGAAGGTTACAACGGTGTGAAATGCGTCGAGGCCGGCGGCCCGCCCGCCGGCACCGGCTGCGGTGGTTATGTCGTTGGCCAGACGGTGAAGCTGTTGAAACAGCATCACATGCTGGAAGACACCGACGTCGTGATTTTCGATGTGCTGGGCGATGTGGTCTGCGGTGGTTTCGCCGCCCCCTTGCAGCATGCCGACCGGGCGTTGATCGTCACGGCCAATGATTTCGACAGCATCTATGCGATGAACCGGATCATCGCCGCAGTGCAGGCGAAATCGACGAACTACAAGGTGCGTCTGGCCGGTTGCGTCGCCAACCGCAGCAAGGATACCGACGAGGTTGATCGCTATTGCGATGTCGTCGGGTTCAACCGGCTGGCGCACATGCCTGACATGGATGCCATTCGTCGGTCGCGGCTGAAGAAAAAGACGCTGTTCGAGATGCCCGATGACGAGGACGTCGTGCAGGTGCGCAAGGAATACATCCGGCTCGCGGAAACCTTGTGGAACGGCACGCTGCCAATGGCGCCGGAATGTCTGCCGGACCGTGAAATCTTTGAACTGCTGGGATTTGATTGATGGCCTACGTCCAGACCCGCGACCGCGTCGAAGATTACTTCGACCGCAGTGCCACCAAGGTGTGGGAACGCCTGACATCGGATGCACCGGTGTCGGGGATCCGTGCGACCGTGCGCGCAGGCCGCGACCGGATGCGCGATGTGCTGCTGTCGCAGTTCCCCGCTGATGTGACGGGTGCGCGGGTGCTGGATGCCGGTTGCGGGACGGGGGCCGCCGCGGTGGCCCTGGCCGAACGCGGTGCGCAGGTGACGGCGGTCGATATTTCGCCCGCGTTGATCGACATTGCGAAACGCCGCGCGCCTGACGCGGTGGCCGACCGGATTACCTGGATGGCAGGCGACCTGTCTGATGCCAAGGGACCGTTCGATTTCGCCGTCGCGATGGATTCGTTGATCTATTATTCCGCCGATGATGTGGCCCGTGTGTTGGAAACGCTGCCTGTCACACAGACCTTTGCCTTTACCCTCGCACCGCGCACACCGCTGCTGATGGCGATGTTCCGCATCGGCAAGCTGTTTCCGCGCGCCGACCGCAGCCCGACAATGGTTCCGCAACGTGCGCGCGATATCCGCGCGGCGTTGGGGTCCGGTACACTG
Source organism: Loktanella gaetbuli (assembly GCF_020531945.1). NCBI lineage: Bacteria > Pseudomonadati > Pseudomonadota > Alphaproteobacteria > Rhodobacterales > Roseobacteraceae > Loktanella > Loktanella gaetbuli. The sequence continues at coordinate 89,534 of NZ_JAJATZ010000003.1, read as the reverse complement.
AACGAGGTCGAGCGCGTCAATTCCGGGTTCTACATCTCGACTGCGTTCACATACCAAGGGGATGCCAAATGATCCTGAAATCCGCTGGTCTGAAATCCCTCACGCTGAAAATGCTGCCGTTTTCGGATGCCGCCAGCGAAGGGTTGCCGCTGGGCCAGTTGCTGCGCCTGTCGCTGTTCCAGATCAGCGTCGGCATGGCGAGTGTCATGCTGCTGGGGACGTTGAACCGGGTGATGATCGTGGAACTGGGCATCGGGTCGCTGCTGGTCGCGGCGATGATCGCCATTCCCGTGTTGGTCGCACCGTTCCGCGCGATGGTGGGGTTCAAGTCGGACAACTATCGGTCTGCCATCGGGTGGAAACGCATCCCCTATCTGTGGTTCGGCACCCTGTGGCAGTTCGGCGGCCTTGCCATCATGCCGATGGCCCTTCTGGTACTGGCCGGCGATCGTGCAATTGATGCGGATTGGGCGGGTTATGTCGGTGCTGGCCTTGCGTTTCTGCTGACGGGTATCGGGATGCACATGACGCAGACCGCGGGTCTGGCACTGGCCGCCGACCGCGCGGACGAGGAGACACGGCCCAAGGTCGTAGCGCTGCTTTATGTCATGTTCCTTGTGGGGATGCTGATTTCGGCCGTGATCATCGGTGCGCTCTTGCGGGATTATTCACAGTTGCGCCTGGTACAGGTCGTGCAGGGCACGGCCGTCGTGACGTTGCTGTTGAACGTGACTGCCCTGTGGAAACAGGAACGCATGTCGCCCATGACCCGCGCCGAACGGGCCGCCCCCAAACCCACGTTCAAGGAAGCGTGGACGGATCTCACGTCAGGCGGCGACGCAGGGCGTCTGCTGGCCGTCGTGTTCATCGGCACCATGGCGTTCAGCATGCAGGATGTCCTGTTGGAACCTTACGGCGGTGAAATCCTCGGGTTGTCTGTTTCGTCGACCACGCTGTTGACCGCGGGTTGGGCCACGGGTGCACTGGTGGCATTTGCCATGGCATCACGCTGGTTGGGCCGTGGTCTGGACCCGATGCGCATGTGCGCGCGGGGCATCCTCGTGGGTCTGGTGGCATTTTGTGCTGTGATCTTTTCCGCACCGATGGATAGCCCGATGCTGTTCTTTGCGGGTGCCGGTCTGATCGGATTTGGTGGCGGATTGTTCGGGGTTGCCACCCTGACGGCCGCCATGACGCTGCCGACGCTGGGTGCGTCCGGTCGCGGTTTGGCCCTTGGTGCCTGGGGGGCTGCGCAGGCCACCGGTGCAGGGCTGTCGATATTCATCGGGGGCGCGATCCGCGACCTTGTTAATCATGCCGCCGGGACCGGCATGCTCTCGCAGGCGCTCGCCACGCCGACCACCGGGTATTCGGTCGTGTATCACACCGAAATCGCCCTTTTGTTCCTCACCCTTGTCGTTCTTGGCCCGCTGTTCCGCGCCAAGGCGATGACACCCTCGGAAACCGGCAGGCTGCAGCTGTCCGATTTTCCGACCTGACCAAAGGACTACCACCATGCTTGGCAACACAATTATTGGAAACGTCGATCTGGCGAGCGTCGCAATCTGGGCCTTTTGGGTCTTTTTCGCGGGTCTGATTTTCTACATCCAGCGCGAGAACATGCGCGAAGGTTACCCGATGCGGGACGACAGCGATCAGGTCCCCGCCAACGAGAGCCTGTTTCCGCTGCCTGCGCCGAAAACGTTCCACTTGCGCAATGATCGCGGTACGGTCACCGTGCCCAGCCTGGCGTTCGAAGAGGCGAACCTGCGCACCGATCTGGCCATAGCGCCATCTTCCAAGGCGACGGGCAGCCCATGGATTCCCACGGGTGATCCGATGGTCGACGGCGTCGGTCCCGCGGCATGGGCACCGCGTCGGGATATTCCCGAGCTGGACGCCCACGGTCACGCCAAGATCCAGCCGATGTCCACGCTGCCTGATTTCCGCATCTCCTTTGGCAATGACCCGCGCGGTATGCCTGTCGTCGGTGGCGACAACAAGGTTGCGGGCGTGGTGGTCGACATCTGGGTCGACGTGCCAGAGCAGTTGATCCGCTATCTGGAGGTCGAACTGACCGGCGGCGGTCGTCGCCTTGTGCAGATGACGATGTGCCGGGTGCACAGCAACCGGATTCGTGTCCGCGCGCTCTATGCGCACAACTGGGACGGCATCCCGACGATCAAGGGGACCGATCAGGTCACCCTGCTCGAGGAAGAAAAGATCATGGCCTACATCGCGGGCGGCACGCTCTACGCGACCGAACGTCGGACAGAAAACGTTCTGCCGTAACGACGACCGGCCCCGCCTCGCCAGCGGGGCCGCACCAACCACAGGGAACACGACATGCAACATGACGATTTCAAATTCGAACCGATCCGGGGCCTGCCAGAGGCGCTTCCCAAGGATGAAGTGATCCTGTGGCAGGGACGGCCGATGGCCCGCCGTCTGGCGGTCGAGGCGTTCAAGGTAAAATGGATCATGGGTTATTTTGTTGCGCTTGCCGTCTGGCGCACCACGGTGTCCACGACCGAGGTGCCACTGGGATCAGCGATCCTTTATGGGTCGCCATTCATCATCCTTGGGCTTGTGGTCTGCGCGATCCTCTATGGCCTGGCCTGGGTCCAGAGCCGCGCCACCGTTTACACACTGACGAACAAGCGTGTTGCCATGCGGATCGGGGCGGCGCTGACCATGACCCTGAACCTGCCCTATGTCGAAATCGAGGGCGCGGAGCTGGACAAGCGCCGCAAGGGGGCTGGCACACTGACGTTCCTTTTGCCCGCCGATACGCGGCTGTCCTACCTGATGACCTGGCCGCATGTGCGCCCCGGACGCATCACACGTGTTCAGCCGGCTTTGCGCTGCATCAAAGACGCCGAAACGGTAGCCGGTATATTTGTCGAAGCAGCGCAGACGCGACTGAGCCAACCAACCGTCGCGCGCACGACGGGCGACCTGTCTGTAATGGCGGCGGAGTGAGTTATGACTGAATCAACCTTCAAGGCACCGACTGATGTCGAAATGGTGCCGCGTCTGCTTGTTGTTGCGATGTTTGGCCTGATGCTGATCACGCTGTCGATCGCGTTTTTCGCGCGGACAACGGATGCGCCGCTGGTCGGCGTCGTGCCGGCCTCGCCCATCGTGCAAAGCGTCGATGTGGCCCTGATCGGCGACCGCAACGGTGCCTACAGCGTGATCGGCACGGACGGCACCGTTCTGGCGGTTTCGGACCGCGACAAGGCCGGTTTCATCGGTGTGATCGGCCGCGTCGTCGCCCGCAAGCGTGATACCACGGGCCTGCCGCTGGATGCGCCGGTCCAGGTCGTGCGCCGCGCCGACGGTATCGTCGCGATCATCGACCCGCTGACGCAGATGGACGTTCCCCTGATGGGGTACGGCCAGGACAACGTGGCGGCCTTTGCCAGGCTGCTGGACTGAAACCAATGCCCACGGCCTCGCCAGCCGAACGGGTCAGATGTGAAAGGGAACACACATGGGATGGATAACGAAGGAAACAGAGACAGCACCTTGCACGGTGACGATCTCTCATCGGTTCGAAGAGTTGAGTGCGCACGTGCGTTTCGACAACGGCACCACGGTCAACCCCGGTGATACCGTGCAGGTGCAAGGGCCCGAGATCCTCGCGGCCTTTGGCGAGTTGGTCGAGGAAAAGCGCACCGCGGTCATCACCCGCGCGAGCAAGCTGGAACAACTGTGGACCCGCGCAACGGGCGATTTCGAATTTATGGAGCTGTGCGAGTTCAGCTTCTCCGAGGAGGTTCTGTCATGAACATGCACTCATCCGACGCGACCACGGCCGAAGAAGCCATTGCCGCCCAAGAGGCGCTGCCGCCTCTGACAAACGAGGACGCGACCCGTGTCGCCATGCAGAACACGCTGCTGACCCCGCGTTTTTACACCACCGATTTCGACGAGATGGACGCGATCGACGTGACACCTGTGCGCGCCGAATGGGACGTGCTGATCGCGCAGATGAAGGCAGACCCCAACAAGGGCCATTTCAAGAAAACAGCCGATTGGGATACTGTCGATTGGGACGGGATGGAGCCCAAGCTGAAGGCCGAATTCATCGACTTTCTGATCTCGAGCTGCACGGCCGAATTTTCGGGCTGTGTGCTGTACAAGGAAATGAAACGGCGCGGGTCCAACGAGGACATCACGACCCTGTTTCAACTGATGGCACGGGACGAGGCGCGGCACGCGGGGTTCATCAACGACGCCCTGCGCGAGGCCGGCATCGCGGTGAACCTCGGGTTTCTGACGCAGTCCAAGAAATACACCTATTTCCGGCCCAAGTTCATCTACTACGCCACCTATCTGAGCGAGAAGATCGGCTACGCCCGCTACATCACGATTTTCCGCCACCTGGAGGCGCACCCCGAAAAGAGGTTTCACCCGATTTTCAAGTGGTTCCGCGAATGGTGCAATGACGAGTTTTCGCACGGCGAAGCGTTTGCTCTGCTGATGAAAACCGATCCTGCGCTGACGGAAAGCCGCGTGAACAAGATGTGGATCAAGTTTTTCCTGACGGCCGTGTTTGCGACCATGTGGGTGCGCGATCACCAGCGCCCGGAATTCCACAAGGCGCTGGGCGTCGATCCGGCGTGGTATGGCCAAGAGGTGTTCCGCAAAACCTCCGAAATCACCCGCCAGGTATTCCCGATGACGCTGGATATCGACCATCCGCGCTGGCAGCCGACCCTGAACCGCATTCAGGACGCCAATGTCCAGATTGCTGCGGGCGAACGCCAAGGCGGCTTGGGTGGCAAGCTCAAGGCGCTGGGCGGTCGGATCAAGGCGGGGGCAAATTTTGTCGCGCTGTTGACGATTCCGGTGCAGAAAAACGCGGTGCCTGACAGCCCCCGTCTGGAACCGGTCTATTGAGCGTGACCGCACATAGGGGCGCTGGTCCGAATTTTCGCGAAAATTCGGGGGGCGCCTGGTCATGACCGGACCGATCTGGCTTTCCGTCGGGCTGGCCGTGTTTCTCTGGTGGTTTTTCACCGGGGCAATTCTGCTGGTCGTGCGGTTGTCGGATCGTCTGGGCGGGCGCGCTCCGCTGTGGGCCACGCTCGCGGGCCTGCCGCTTTTGGGCGGCGGGGCATTGCTTGTGTCGTTGTCGCTGGACGATCCATCGGTGACGGGGATCTACGCAGGTTTTCTAGGGGCCTTGGCGATCTGGGGCTGGGTCGAGCTGGCGTTTCTGACCGGTGTCATCAGCGGTTGGCAACGTGACAATTGTCCGCCGGGGCTGGCGGGATGGGCGCGGTTCCAACGGGCATTCGCCACGGTCGGATATCACGAATTGGCGCTGGCCACGGGTGCGCTGACGTTGACGCTGGTCAGCACGGGTGCTGCAAATCAGCTGGCACTGGCCACATACCTCATTTTGTTTCTGGCGCGCATCACGGCCAAGCTGAACCTGTTTCTGGGCGTGCCCCGGATCAACTCGGATTTCGTGCCCGTCCCGCTGACCCACCTGAAAACCTATTTCCGCCGGGGCCCAGTTACATGGATGTTCCCGCTGGCGATCACCATTTTGACGGCCTTGCTGGCCGTCTGCACGGAACGACTGTGGGGGGCGCAGACCTATGCCACAACCACCGGATATGCGCTGCTGACCGCCCTTGCGGCGCTGGCACTGATTGAACACTGGCTGATGGTCATTCCATTGCCTGATGCAAAACTCTGGGCGTGGATGCTGCCCAGCAAGACCAAGACCGAAGGGGACGAAAATGGACTTTGACGCGCTTTTCAACGCGCAGCTGGATCAGCTGAAGCAGGACGGAAACTATCGGTATTTCGCCGATCTGGAACGCGCCTGTGGCAAATTCCCCAAGGCCGCCAGCCATTTCGAGGATGGCAAGCGCGACGTGACGGTGTGGTGTTCCAACGACTATCTCGGCATGGGGCAGCATCCCAAGGTCGTGGATGCCATGTGCGAGGCCGTGCGCCGCACCGGAACCGGGGCCGGTGGAACGCGCAACATTTCTGGCACAAACCACGACCACCTGCTGCTGGAGGCCGAACTGGCCGACCTGCATGGCAAGGAAGCGGCGCTTTTGTTCACCTCGGGCTACGTGTCGAACTGGGCCGCGCTGTCGACGCTGGGCAGCCGCCTCAAGGATTGCGTCATCCTGTCGGACGCCGGCAACCATGCCAGCATGATCGAGGGCATCCGCCATTCCCGCGCGACCAAGGTGATCTGGAAACACAACGACGTGGCCGACCTCGAGGCAAAGCTGGCCGCCCTGCCTGCTGATGTGCCCAAGATCGTCGCGTTCGAATCGGTCTATTCGATGGACGGTGATATCGCCCCGATCGAGGCGATCGTTGACGTGGCCGAAAAATACGGTGCCATGACCTATCTGGACGAGGTGCATGGCGTGGGACTTTATGGTGCACGCGGCGGCGGTGTCAGCGAACGTGACGGCGTTGCTGATCGGATCACGCTGATCGAGGGCACGCTGGGCAAGGCATTCGGCGTCGTCGGTGGCTACATCACAGGGTCTGCCGCGATGTGTGATTTCATTCGCAGTTTCGCCTCGGGCTTCATTTTCACGACGGCCTTGCCACCTGCGGTGGCTGCGGCGGCCCGCGCGTCCATCGTGCATCTGAAAAATTCGGATGCGGAACGGTTGCAGCAACGCCGCCAGGTTGCACGCCTGCGTGCGGAGCTGGACAAGGCGGGCATTCCCCATTTGGAAAACGACAGCCATATCGTGCCCGTGATGATCAAGGACCCGGTCAAATGCCGGATGTTGGCGGATTATCTGATGACGGAATGGAATATTTACGTCCAACCCATCAATTATCCCACCGTGCCCAAGGGGACAGAGCGTCTGCGTTTCACCCCGTCGCCCCTGCACACCGATGAGGACATCGAACATTTGATGATGGCGCTGCGGACCTTGTGGCGGCAATGTGCGATGTCACGGGCCGTTGCGTGATTCCGCCACAGGTGTGAATGGGTTCTGGACGGCACCAAAGAAGACGCTAGGTTCAAAAGACAGAATATGGGCATCCGCCCTTTCGATAGGAGGACTACAATGAAGACGTTCGCAATCGCAGCCGCGCTGACGGTACTTGCAGCACCCGCATTCGCCCAGAGCGAAGCCACTGCATTTCAAGGCGACGCTGCATCCGGCGAAGAGCAATTCAACCGCCAGTGCGTCGCATGCCACGTCGTGCAGGATCCCGAAACGGACGAAGTTCTGGCAGGCCGCAATGCACAGGTCGGACCGAACCTCTATGGAGTGGCTGGCCGTACCATGGGCACCGTCGAGGATTTCGCCTACAGCGATTCGCTGATCGAAATGGGCGAGGCAGGCCGGGTCTGGACCGAAGAGGCATTCGTCGGCTACGTGCAGGATCCGACCGGCTGGCTGCGTGAAGAGCTCGACAATCGTCGTGCACGTGGCAAGATGGCCTACCAGGTCCGCCAAGAGGAAGAGGCCTATGACCTCTATGCCTTCCTTGCGACCTTTGGCGATCAAGAGGCACAGGCCGCAGCACTCGAGGCCGCAGCCGAAGACAGCTGATCGTTAGCGACAGATTTTGAAATGGCCGCTGCACTGATGTGCAGCGGCCATTTTTATTGGAATATGACCCTGATGATGCGGGCGATGGAATCGGGGTCTTCTTCGTGTGCCAGATGGCCAAGCGGGCCCAGACTGCGGGTTTCGGCCTGAGGCATACGTGCAGACGCACGCAAACTGACGGATGGAGGCACCGCCGGATCGTTGTCACCGATCAGCAGCAGCACGGGTATATCTACTTGTGGCAATGCCTGCGACAGTGTCTCCAGGTTCCATTGGGCCATCTGCGCCAGCGTCCCGCTGACATGATCCGTGTCCGATGCCAGCGCAAGATACAGCCTTTGCCCTTCTGGCCCGATCTGTGATCCGGTGCCTTCCAGCAGGCGGCGCACACGGCCCTCGGTCGTTGTCGCGGCAAAGAGCGGGGCAGTGAACGGGGCGGCGGCCAGCGCCTTGGCCAGCACCGGAAACAGCCAGCCAGCGACCCCGTCAAAGGTCTGAAGGGCAGCATTGATCCCCAGGACGCCACGCGCTGGGCGCATCCCGTTCAGCACCAGTTGCAGCGCGATCGGGACCCCGGCAGAGTGTCCCACCAGCAAGTCAGGGGTCCAGCCTTCCTGCGCACAGAGTGCCGCGAGGTCGGTTGCTGTATCTGTCACGCTGGACCGGTCGCGCGCGCCGGTGGTGAAACCCTGTCCGGGCATGTCGATTGCGACAACGTGGAAGTCCGCAGCCAGCAGTGGGAATACGCCGCGCCAGCTTTGCGTGGCACCGCCTGACCCGTGCAGCAGTAGAACCGTCGGGCCGGTGCCGGCCTCTTGGACGTGCCAGCGATGTGGGCCGCTGACAATGCGGCGCGACACGTCGGCCATCGGCCAGTTGGGGGGCGGTGGCCAGCGCATCAGGCGGGCAAAGCTGCGTCGACAGCGCGGGCCAGACGATGTGAATCGGCACGTGGCAATGGCAGATATGGCGCGTCCAGCGTCTGGGCTAGCACGCGCAGCTGCGGGTTCGGGCGCTGTCCGGTGTCGATGATCAGCGCTTCGATCGCTTGGGCCCGGATCATGCGGGCGGCGGTCTGCGCGTCGGCGGCGGCCCGTGCGCGATCACCCGCACCGTCCCGCGCTATGTTGGCCTTGCCATCGGTCAGCAGGCAAATCGTTGGGGTCATGCCGCGCCTGCGTGCCTGAATCGCCAGTTCGCCTGCGCTGTCCAGACCCGCGGCCAGAGGCGTGCCGCCACCACCAGGCAGGGCGGCGAGACGCCGTTTGGTCTGCACCAGGCTGCGGGTCGGAGGCAGCAGGATCTCTGCGCCGGTTCCGCGAAAGCTGACCAGCGCGACGTGGTCGCGGCGTGCATAGGCCTGCGTCAGCAACAGCTCCACCGCGCCCTTTGCCTCTGCCAGACGCGCGAGTGCGGCAGACCCCGAGGCATCCACCGCAAAGATCAGCAGGCGATCAGTCTGTTCCTCGAATCTGCGGGTATGGACGTCGGTGGCGCGGATGTGCAGCCCGGCGCGGCCCGTTTCGTCCCGGCGGATGGTCTGCCATGGTGCGGCTGCCCGCAGCGTCGCCACAACGTCGATCCGTGCCGCCGTGTCAAGCCGTCCGGGGCGCGAAGGCAGCGGTCTGCCGCGTCGGTTGCTGCGTGTCTTTGCGCCTGACCCAGCCCCTTTGCCTGCGGTCGCGCGGGTCGCGCGTAGCCGGTCAAGCAGTCCGTCGGGGATCATCGCGCGAACGGCCTCCAGCAACAGCTCATCCGGAATATCCAGATCGGTCCCCTGACGGTCCTCGGTGTCCGGCACGTCATCCTGCGGGGCCTGGGGCGGGTCGTCCTCTTGGGGTGGCTGCGGCACCTGGGTTGCCCGGTGGCCAAAGACGAGGCCGCATGCGGTTGCAACGTGTTCCTCGGTGACAGTGGACATGCCGTCCAACCGGGCGAGTGCACGGGCGCAGCGCAGCGCCAGGCTGGGCGCGCGCATGCTGTCGATGCCGTAGGTCGCCGCAAGGGCGGTGATCTGTGCCGCGATGTCAGGGCCGAGCGCGGCATGCGCCGTCGGTTCGGGACCTTCGGGCAATGCCGTGATGTCGGACAAGGCGACGCCGGATAGGTCCACCCTGAACGCCGCGCGTTCGCACAATGCAGCGGGCGGTGCCTCGTCTTCGGTGCCTTCGTCCAGCAGGATAAGTGCGCGGGGCCGCGCATCCAGATGCGCGGCTAGCCTTGCCGCCAATTGCGGCTGGCAGCGTTCGGCCATGGTCAGGATCAGCGGTCCTGGCCGGTCGAGTACACCTGTTTGCGATTGCAGGTGCCCGGTTGCCAATGTGGTTGCCAAATCCAGTCCGCCAAACAGCGCGTCGTCGCCGATCGCAGGGTGCAGGCGCACGCCGTCAGGCAGCGGCAGCGCGTCGCGGACCGGGCCGGACCGTGCGCGCAAGTGCACGCCCCCCAATGCGGGGTCCAGCGCGACCAGCCGCAGGGCCAGCAGCGCATGATCCCATGCCTCAGCCAAGGACGTCGGCCACGACGCGCCCGACCCGCGCGCCTGATCCTGCCTCGTCCAGTGGATCGCGGCGCAGGCGGTGGCGCAGGGCCATCGCAGACACATGCTTGATATGGCTGCGGGTCAATGCGGTGTCGTTTCGCCAGGCGGCATAGGCGCGCGCGGCCTTGAGCAGGGTCAGTTCACCGCGCAGGCCATCAGACCCCAGCGCGAGGCACAGTTCGGCCACGTCACGCAGGGCGCTGTCCGGCGTTTTCAGCTTCTTCAATGCGCCCCGGGCCGTCAGGATGCGGTCGCGCACGCCCGCATCCTCTGCCTGCCAGCGCAGCATGAATGCCGCGTTGTCGTTGTCATAGGCGTCACGGCGGCGGACGACCTCGATCCGGGTGTCGATGTCCTTGGGGCTGGCAACCTCGACCGACAGACCGAACCGGTCCAGCAGTTGCGGGCGCAATTCGCCTTCTTCGGGGTTGCCGGACCCGACCAGGACGAACCGCGCGGGATGGCTGATCGAGAGACCGTCACGTTCCACCAGATTGCGGCCTGATTGCGCCACGTCCAGCAAAAGGTCGACGATGTGATCCTCCAGCAGGTTGACCTCGTCGATATAGAGATAGCCCCGATTCGCACGTGCCAGCAGGCCGGGCTGGAACGCGCGTTCACCCGCGCCCAGCGCCCGTTCGATATCCAGCGCGCCAGTCACGCGGTCCTCTGACGCGCCCAGCGGCAGGTCCACGACAGGGGTCGGCACCTCGACCAGATCCTCACCAGCGCCGCGCGCCCAATCGGGCACATCGGCCTTTGATGCGGAATTGACGGGGCATCCCTGCACGACCTTGATCGGCGGCAGCAATGCGGCCAGCGCGCGCACGGCGGTGGATTTGCCCGTCCCGCGATCACCGAAAACCAGCACGCCGCCGATGGATGGGTCGATCGCCGTCAGGATCATCGACAGTTTCATTTCGTCCTGACCGACGATGGCGGAAAACGGGAAGGGGGCGGTCATAGCGAGCCTTTCAAATTCAGCGGGGCGGTGCCGCCCCAGGTGCCGCGGTCCGACAAGACGGTGAACCGGGCATAGAGTTCTTCGGAAAACCATCCTTCTTGGCGCACGGCGCGAATGGCTTCTGCGTGCGGACCAGTGCGTGCGAATGCGTTCATGCTATCAAGCGAGGGCCAGACGGAAAATGTGACCTGATGCAGCATCGGGATTTCACCGATCCCGATCTTGAACGTCACATTCGGGTCGCCGCCGATCAGGTCGTCCAGTCGTGGCACGCGTCCCCAGAAGCGGCGCAGGACGCTGGGTTTGATCGTCGCCCTTGTGAGCGCCGCAAGTGGTCCGTCGGTCGCGGGGCCAGTGGTGAACGGCGCGACGCCCGACCAGGCACCACGCGCTGATGTGGTGCGCAGCAGGACTGTATAATCCTCACTTGCGCGGTCGGCGTAGCGGGCAAAGACCGGCGCTGTCCGCGTCTGTTCGCGCGCCGTCGCCTCGTCGTTCCATGTGGCAAGGATGGCGATGGTGTCGGGGTTCAACGTCGGACTGAAACCGTGCCCGACGCCTGCACCGCACAATTTGTGAAATCCGATACCTGGTGTGCGGCGCAACGGTCCACGCGCCAGTGCCATCTGCGTCATGGCCCAGAATCGGGTCCGCGCGCCGGTAAAGCGATACAGGGAAAGGCTGACGGTCTGGGTCACGGCTCACTCGGGTTGTGTCAACTAAGTCTGACAGTCTGGCGTTGAAATGCAATAAGGTTTTCGATTTTTGCCGATCTGAAAGATATGATTGTCAACTTTGATTTACAGATGTAGCATTTATTCATGTTTGATCTCAACTCTTCTTCGGAAACGGCGCAGCGCGCGATTGTTGTCGGTGCGGGCCTTGGTGGCCTTGCGGCGGCAATGCGGCTGGGGGCCAAGGGCTATGTCGTGACGGTCGTGGACCGCCTTGACCGGGTCGGGGGGCGGGGGTCATCCGTCACGCAAGACGGCCACCGCTTTGACCTTGGGCCAACCATCGTCACGGTGCCGCATGTCTATGAAAAGCTTTGGGCCGCTTGCGGGCGCGATTTTCATCGCGACGTGACGCTGAAGCCGCTCGATCCGTTCTATACGATCCGTTGGCCTGATGGATCGCGGTTCCGGGTGAACGGCGACACGGACGACATGGCCGCCGAGGTTGCCCGGCTGTCGCCGCGCGACGTCAAGGGCTACCACCGTTTTCTGCGCGACAGTCACGCCCGCTACAAGCTCGGGTTCGAGGGGATGGTCGCCAAGCCGATGCACCGTGTCTGGGACACGATCAAGGTTCTGCCGCAGTTCGCATGGCTCCGCGCCGATCGTTCGATTCACGCCATGGCAAAATCGCGGGTCAAGGATGATCGCCTGCGCATGGCATTGTCGTTTCATCCGCTGTTCATCGGTGGTGATCCGAACAACGTGACATCGATGTATGCGCTCGTCAGTTATCTGGAAAAGGAATATGGCGTTCACTACGCGATGGGCGGTGTGCAGGCGATGGCCGACGCCATGGCAAAGGTAATACGCGAACAGGGCGGTGCGATCCGGCTGGGCACAGAGGTTGACCGCGTTGATGTAGCGAATGGTGCCGCAAAAGGCATCACGCTCAAGGGTGGCGAACGGCTGGCCGCGCCCTTGGTGGTCAGCAATGCTGACGCAGGCCATACCTACAGCACGCTGATGAAAGACGCGCCGCGCAGCCGTTGGACCGCGAAAAAGGTGCAGAACCGCCGCTGGTCCATGGGTTTGTTCGTCTGGTATTTCGGGACCAAGGGCACCGCCGGCATGTGGCCCGACGCGGGGCATCACACGATCCTGTCCGGGCCGCGTTACGGCCCGCTGCTCAAGGATATCTTTATCAAGGGCAAGCTGGCTGACGACATGTCTCTTTATGTCCACAGGCCGTCCGTGACCGATCCGTCGGTCGCACCTGCGGGCGATGATACCTTTTACGCGTTGTCGCCCGTGCCGCATCTGGGGCACGCCAATCCGGTCGACTGGCAGGCAGAAAAGCTGCGCTACCGCGACAAGGTGGCAGATGTGCTGGATGGTCTGATCCCGGGTTTTCGTGACCACATCACGACTGACCTGATCTACACGCCCGAGGATTTCCGCGATCGTTATCTGTCGCCCAACGGGTCCGGTTTTTCGCTGGAACCACGCATTCTGCAATCTGCATACTTTCGCCCTCATAACGTGAGCGAAGAGGCCAAGGGCCTGTTCCTCGTCGGGGCAGGCACACATCCGGGCGCAGGCGTGCCCGGTGTCGTGTCCAGCGCCGAGGTGCTGGGCAAGCTGGTGCCCGATGCGCCGATGCCCGTTATCCACAAAATGGCCGCCGAATGATCCGCCCCGATGATCTGGCCCACTGCCGCGAGGTGATCCGTACGGGCTCTCTTTCGTTTCACGCGGCCTCGAAACTGCTGCCTGCAAATGTGCGGGACCCGGCCTTGGCGCTTTACGCCTTTTGCCGCCTCGCGGATGACGAAGTGGACGAAGGCAACAACAAGACCGCTGCCGTGCTGCGCCTGCGGGACCGGCTGGACCTTGCCTATGCAGGCACGCCGCTGGACGCACCAGAGGACCGTGCCTTTGCCGCGATCATCGCGGAATACGACATGCCACGCGCGCTGCCTGATGCCCTGCTCGAAGGTTTGGCCTGGGACGCGCAGGAACGACGCTATGCAACGCTGTCGGACGTGCGGGCCTATTCGGCGCGGGTGGCCAGTGCTGTGGGTGCCATGATGTGCGTTCTGATGCGGGTGCGCTGTGCCGATACGCTGGCGCGGGCCTGTGATCTGGGCGTTGCGATGCAATTGACCAACATCGCCCGCGACGTAGGCGAGGATGCCCGTGCGGGCCGCATCTACCTGCCGACCGATTGGCTGGCGGGCCACGGCATGGATGCTGACGCCTTTTTGGCTGATCCGCACCCCACGCCACAGGTGCGCGCCATGACAAAGGCGCTGCTGCGCGAGGCGGATCACCTCTATCGTCGGTCCGAAGCTGGGATCAGCGGTCTGCCGCGCCAGGCACGTTTGGGAATCTGGGCCGCGCGACTGATCTATGCCGGGATCGGCGATCAGGTCACACGCCAAGGCTATGATTCCATCGGGCATCGCGCGCATACCTCGCGCGCCCAGAAACTGGTGTGGATCGGTCAGGCTGGGGTGCGTGCGCTGGGGGCAGGGGTCATGCCGCGGTCTGCCCTGATTTATGCCGACCCGCTGCCAGAGGTCACGTTCTTGGTTGATGCAGCCCGTCAAGGCCAGCCAGCGCGGCGTCGCATGACATCCGTGCTGAATACGCTGGCCGATTTGTCGGCCCGTGAAATGAGTCATGGAAACGGCGGTCAAAGCGCATAGGTAAGGGTCATTGCAGCCCGAAAGGTGCCCACCATGACCACGTTCTTGTTTTTCGTTTTCCTTGCCGCCACGTTCGCGGCCGGCACCACCGGGGCGATGTTTCCGACCGGTGAATGGTATCAGAAACTGAACAAACCTGCCTGGACCCCGCCGAACTGGGCCTTTCCGGTGATGTGGACCAGCATCTATCTGTTGATCGCGTTCGCGGGTGCGCGGGTTGCGATGATTCCCGGTGCCGGTCTGGCGATGGCGTTCTGGGCCGCGCAGATCGCGTTCAACACGCTGTGGACACCGGTATTTTTCGGCCTGCGGCACTGGCGCGCCTCGCTGATCATCATGGCTGGCCTGTGGCTGTCGGTGTTTGGGGCGACCGTGACGCATCTGATGCTGGATCTCTGGGCGGGTCTTGCATTCGTGCCGTACCTTTTGTGGGTGACCGTTGCCGGGGCGCTGAACCTGACGGTCGTGCGCCTGAACCCGGATCAGAAACCGCTGGAAATTCACAAGCTCTAGGGCTTTTGCAGCCGCGCGGGCGGGGTATGCCGTATCCCGTCACCCGCTTGAAATATTGTGCTGCTAGGCGTGGTGCGCTTGAATGGACCAAACCAACGGCGGAGGCCCTTCCATGACACGACCCTTGCCCTTGCGGACCCCAGACGTGCCAGACGCAGCGGCATTTACCGATCCAGCCGCGGCTGTGGCGCGTCTGTGCGACTTATACGACGCCGCTGCCGGATTTCTGACCGACGCCTTTCAGCACATGCTGAACACGGGTGCCGCCGATCACAGCTATCGCGCGTTTTATCCGGAGGTGCGCCTGACGACGACCAGTCACGCCCGGATGGACAGCAGGCTGGCCTATGGTCACGTGGCGGAACCTGGCAGCTACGCCACGACCATCACCCGGCCAGACCTGTTTCGGCACTATCTCGAACAGCAACTTGGTCTGCTGATAAAAAACCACGATGTTGCCGTCACGGTTGGTGCATCATCAACGCCGATGCCCGTGCATTTTGCCGTCGCCCGCGACGAGAGCATTACCGTGCCGCAGGATGGTGCCGCCGATTTTCAGTTGCGCGACGTCTTTGACGTGCCTGATCTGGCGGTGACGCACGACGATATCGTGAACGGTGGCGGATTTTTGTATCCCGATGGCGCCCGCCCGCTCGCACCATTTACAGCGCAGCGGATCGATTATTCGCTCGCACGCCTGTCGCATTACACGGCGACGGACGCGGGGCATTTTCAGAATCACGTCCTCTTCACCAACTATCAGTTCTATGTCGAGGAATTCGAGGCCTACGCCCGACTGATGCTGGCCGATCCGAACAGCGGCTACACCGCCTTTGTCGGGCCGGGAAATGCGATCATTATCGATCCCGATACGCCACTACCCTCAACCGCCAAAACCCCGCAGATGCCGACCTACCACCTCAAGCGCAAACATGGCGCAGGCATCACGCTGGTGAACATCGGCGTTGGGCCGTCAAACGCGAAAACAGCGACGGACCATATCGCCGTGTTGCGTCCGCACGCCTGGTTGATGGTCGGCCATTGCGCTGGATTGCGTAATTCGCAGCGATTGGGCGATTTCGTCCTGGCCCATGCCTATCTGCGCGAGGATCACGTGCTGGACGACGATCTGCCGGTCTGGGTGCCCATCCCGGCGCTGGCTGAAATCCAGATCGCGCTGGAAGACGCCGTCGAAGAAGTCACCAAGCTAGAAGGCTATGAGCTGAAACGCATCATGCGGACCGGCACGGTCGCCACGATCGACAACCGCAACTGGGAACTACGCGACCATTCCGGCCCGGTACAGCGGCTGTCGCAGTCGCGCGCCGTGGCACTAGATATGGAAAGCGCTACGATCGCGGCCAACGGTTTTCGGTTCCGCGTGCCCTATGGCACGCTTTTGTGCGTCAGTGACAAACCGCTGCACGGAGAGCTGAAATTGCCGGGCATGGCGTCTGATTTCTATCGCGGGCAGGTCGCAAATCACCTGATGATCGGTATCCGGGCGATGGAAAAACTGCGCGATATGCCGCTGGAACGCATTCATAGCCGTAAATTGCGGTCGTTCGAAGAGACCGCATTCCTGTAAAAGTGCCGAAAACCCTTAAAAATATGCCCAAAGTATGCTTTTGGGGCTTGCCAGCCCGCACTATTCGTTGTGGTCTACCACAACATTACGTGAATTGATGCGAAATGCCCCCAACAAGAGGGGGTTCAACCGGAGGAAAACCATCATGGCAACCAAACCGCTGACCAAGGCACAGCTCGTGACCAAGCTGTCCGAGAAGCTGGACACAGACAAGAAGACGGCAACAGCTGCTCTCGAGGCCGTGACCGATATCATCACCGAAGAAGTTTCTGCTGGCGGTGCCGTGACCCTGCCGGGCGTTGGCAAGATCTACTGCCGCGAGCGTCCGGAGCGGATGGTGCGCAACCCCGCCACCGGCGAGCAGATGAAGAAAGAGGCCGACAAGGTCGTCAAGATGACGATCGCAAAGGCACTCAAGGACAGCGTGAACGGCTGATCTTGCATCTTGTGTGGATGTCGGAGAGGGTCGCCTTTGGGCGGCCCTTTTTGTTTGGATTGTAGCGATGGATATCAAGGCGTTGGTGATGGGAGTAGCCTTTGCCGCGATGTGGTCGTCGGCCTTTACCTCGGCCCGGATCATCGTGGAATACGCACCACCGCTGACCGCCCTCGCGGCCCGGTTCCTGATGTCCGGTATCGTGGCTGTCGGCATTGCGCTGGCTATGGGCCAGCGGATGCGCCTGACCCGGCAGCAATGGCGCGGTGTCATCATCTTTGGTGTCTGCCAGAACGCGCTTTATCTGGGTATGAATTTCGTCGCCATGCAAACGGTCGAGGCGTCGCTGGCATCGATCATGGCCTCGACGATGCCACTGCTGGTGGCGCTGGCCGGATGGTTGATCTTTGGTAGGCGTTTGCCTGTGTTGGGTGTGGCTGGCCTGTTGGCCGGATTTGCGGGTGTTGCGATCATCATGTCGGCGCGACTGGGTGCAGGCAGCGATCCGTTCGGCATGATGCTGTGTGCCCTGGCTGCGGTGTCGATCACCGTGGCGACGCTGGCGGTCGCGGGCGCATCATCGGGTGGCAACCTGATGATGATCGTCGGTTTGCAAATGTTTGTCGGGTTCATCTGCTGTGCAATCCCTGCCGCCCTGTTCGAGACACCGGTCATCGACATGAACTGGCGTCTGGGGCTTGCCTTTGGCTATACCGTGCTGGTGCCGGGCGTGCTGGCGACACTGGTCTGGTTCGCGCTGGTGGGGCGCATCGGCGCGGTCAAGGCGTCGACATTCCATTTCCTGAACCCATTTCTGGGCGTGGTCATCGCCGCCATCCTGCTGGGAGAAAAGATCGGCCCTGCCGATGTGCTGGGGGTCGCCGTGATCGCGGCGGGCATCCTTGCCGTTCAGATCAGCAAACAGGCGACAGTGCCGCCGCCGGTCTAGGCTGCGGCGCGCGCAGCTGGCAGGATGTCCTGATCCAGCAGGCGCATCAGGTCGCCGAAATAGCCGTCGCTGCGGGCAGGCCGCATGGGGTCCGACGTGATGGCCACGGTCAGATTGAGGCTGGGAACGACGCAGATGATCTGACCGCCATAGCCCCGCGCCAGCGCATAGCGGTCGCCCCCCGATTCCCCCAGGAACCAACCGTAGCCATAGGCCAGGCCAGAAAACTGCGACCGTGTGCGTGGCTGGAACGACCGATCGACCCAGTCGGTGCTCAGCACCTGATTGCCATTCCATGTCCCGCCTATACGATACATCTCACCGAACCGCACCATTGCGGGCAGGGTCAGGCCCATCTCGTTCCCGCCCAGATAGCGGCCCTGCGGATCGCGGGTCCATGCAGGCACCTCGATCCCCAATGGGTCACCTAGACGGCGCTGGGCGAGGGTCAGCAGGCTTTGTTCTGAGACTTGCGACAGGACGGCGCCCAGAATGTGAAAGCTGCCGGTGGAATATTGCATGCTGCTGCCGGGCGTCGCGACAAAGGGGCGTTGCAGCGCATCCGCGACCCAGTCGCGACTGGCGATCCAGCCGCCATAGTTCCCGCCAGATGTGCGTTCCAGACCCGCCTGCATGGTCACGAGGTTGCCCACCGTGATCTGCCCCACGCCGTCGGCGGCACCTGTGGGGATCAGCCCCGGCGCGATGTCAGCCAATGTGGCGTCCAGGCTCGCGATCTCGCCCCGATCAAGGGCTGCACCGGTCAGGGCCGCGACGATGGTCTTCGACACCGACTTGATCGGCACGATACGCCCGACGGCGGGGCCGCGAAACGCCTGCGACAGCACCTGCCTGCCTTCCTGATGGATTGCCATGGCATGCAGCTGGTCATAGCTGGCCGCGCGGTCCAGCACAGCCTGCCAAGGCTGTGTCTGCGCGCGCAGTGGCAAGGCTGTCAGGGCAGCGGCTCCGGCTATCAAAGTGCGGCGTGTCAGTGTCATGGCGTTCCCCTTGCGCGATTGGCAAACAGCTAGGCCAACCGCGACAAAACACCAGACAAACGGTCGTGAGGTGTCAGCCGATCCGCCCGCGCACGCCGCCCGTCTGGCCGCGATCCAGCAGGATGTGGTCAAGAATCACGCAGGCCATCATCGCTTCTCCGACAGGGACGGCGCGGATGCCCACACAGGGGTCGTGACGACCCTTTGTCACCACCTCGGTCGGCTGGCCATCCATGGTGATCGACTGGCGCGGCGACAGGATGGACGACGTAGGCTTGACCGCAAACCGCACGACGACATCCTGACCCGTGCTGATACCGCCCAGAATCCCGCCCGCATGGTTCGATGAATAGACCGGCTGGCCGTCATTCCCCATAAAGATTTCGTCGGCGTTGGTGCGGCCGGTCAGCGCGGCTGCGGCCATGCCCTCGCCGATTTCGACGCCTTTGACGGCGTTGATGCTCATCATTGCGGCGGCGAGGTCGGTGTCGAGTTTCGCATAGATCGGCGCACCGATGCCCGCCGGCACGCCGCGGGCAACCACCTCGATGATCGCGCCGACGGAATTGTGGTCGTCCTTGCGCAGCCAGGTCAGGTAGTCTTGCCATTCGGCAGCGGCCTGCGCGTCAGGACACCAGAAATCGTTCTGTGCGATCTGGTCCCAGTCGAACCGGTCGCGGTCGATCTTCTTTTCGCCCATCTGCACCATGTAGCCTGTGACCTGCACGCCTGGTGCCGCCGCGCCGATGGCTGCGCGTGCCACGCCGCCTGCGGCCACACGCGCGGCTGTTTCACGGGCGGATGACCGTCCACCGCCACGCGGATCGCGCAGGCCGTATTTCTGGTGATAAGTGATGTCGGCATGTCCCGGGCGGAATGTGTTCAGGATATCGCCGTAATCCTTAGACCGCTGGTCCGTGTTTCGGATCATCAGCTGAATGGGCGTGCCGGTGGTCTGCCCTTCGTAGACGCCGGACAGGATTTCGACGGCGTCGGGTTCGTTCCGCTGGGTAGTGTTGCGGTTCTGGCCGGGGCGGCGTTTGTCCAGCCATTGCTGGATCATCGCGGCATCCAGCGGCACGCCCGGCGGGCATCCATCAATCGTCGCACCCAATGCAGGACCATGGCTTTCGCCCCAGGTGGTGAACCGAAAGAGATGACCAAAGGTGTTGAATGACATGCGCAACGCTCCGTTTCTGATCGCCGCGATAGCCCAAGGCGCAGGCTGTGTCCAACTGGTGCAGCGACGACACCGTGTTTTGCGTCAAATCGGTGTCGGTGCAAGCCATGCCGTGATCCATGCGTCAGAACGCCCGGTGCTGACGCGGGGATGCGGCGGGCCCCTTTTCATTTGATGCAGGCGGCGCTAGCTGTTGGGTACCTCGGGGGGCCATATGGCTGAGATGCGCAAGCGGACCCGTTGAACCTGAACCGGTTAAGACCGGCGGAGGGAAGGTCCGGCATAACGTCGTCCCCAAATCCGCCCGTCGTTTTGGAGGATGACATGAAAACCACCTTTGCAAGCGTCGCGGCCCTGATCTGTGCAAGCCCTGCCTTGGCCCAGACACCGACCCTGAACGTTTATACTTACGACAGTTTCACATCCGAATGGGGCCCTGGCCCGGCCATCGAAAAGGCGTTCGAGGCAGAGTGCGGCTGTGATCTGGTCTTTACGGGGGCGGGCGACGGGGCGGCCCTGCTCGCCCGGCTGCAACTGGAGGGTGCGCGCACGGATGCGGATGTCGTTTTGGGCCTCGATACGAACCTGACCGCTGCCGCTGCAGCAACCGGCCTGTTCGCACCGCATGGTGTGACGGCAGATTTCGCACTGCCGATCACATGGGACGACGACACGTTCCTGCCTTTTGACTGGGGCTACCTCGCGTTTGTGGCGCAGGCCGACACGCCGTCGGTCGCGTCATTTCAGGAACTGGCCGACAGCGACCTGAGCATCGTTGTCCAGGATCCGCGGTCATCGACGCCGGGACTGGGCCTGTTGATGTGGGTGCAGGCGGTCCATGGCGACCAGGCCGGTGCGATCTGGGAAGGGTTGTCCGACAACATCGTCACCGTCACGCCGGGCTGGACAGAGGCCTACAACCTGTTCCTCGAAGGCGAGGCGGACGCAGTGCTGTCCTATACGACCTCGCCTGCCTATCACCTGATCGCAGAAGAGGACGCCACGAAAACATCCTGGGCGTTTGACGGTGGCAACTATCTGCAGGTCGAAGTCGCGGCCAAGGTCGCGAACACCGATCAGTCAGCACTGGCCGATCAGTTCATGGCGTTCATCGCCACGCCCGCGTTCCAAGAGGTGATACCGACAACAAACTGGATGTATCCGGCCACTGACGTGGCGCTGCCGGACGGATTCGAGACGCTGACCGTGCCGGAAACCGGGCTGCTGTTGTCGTCGCAGGACGCGGCCGCAATTCGGGATACGGCGTTGGAGACATGGCGCAACGCGCTGTCGCAGTGATGCGCAGCCTGCCAGCGCGCCTGTCGGTCGCGCTGGTCCTTGTGCTGACGCTGGGGACGCTGGTGGCCGTCGCGACGCGCGCGCAGGTCGGCAGTGGTCTTGCTGCGGCCGATTGGGCGGCAATCCGGTTCACCCTGTGGCAGGCGATGGCATCGGCCGGGGTGTCGGTGCTGCTGGCCATTCCCGTGGCGCGCGCGCTGGCCCGGCGTCAGTTCAGGGGCCGGTCGGCACTGGTCATGTTGCTGGGCGCGCCGTTCCTGCTGCCGGTCATCGTGGCCGTGCTGGGGCTACTTGCGGTGTTTGGTCGTGGGGGTCTCGCGAACGACGCGCTTGGCCTGATCGGTGTTGCACCTGTCAGTATCTATGGTGCGGGTGGTGTCATCCTTGCGCATGTGTTTTTCAACCTGCCATTGGCCGTCCGGCTGATCCTGCAGGGCTGGCTGGACATCCCGTCCGAGCGTTTCCGGCTGGCGGCGCAACTGAATGCGCCGATGTGGCGCGTGCTGGAATGGCCGATGCTGCAACGCGTCCTGCCGGGGGCCGCACTGGTGATTTTCCTGATCTGCTTGACCAGCTTCGCGGTGGCGTTGATCCTTGGCGGCGGGCCGCGGGCCACGACCGTGGAACTGGCAATCTATCAGGCGATACGCTTTGATTTCGATCTGGGGCGTGCCGCGCTGCTAGCCGCCGTGCAATTCGCGCTCTGCGCTGTCGCGGCTGCAATTGCCTGGCGCATCACGCCTCTGGACGGTCTGGGCGGTGGGCTGGATCGCACGGTTGCCCGATGGGATCGCAGTCCGCTGGACTGGGTCTGGCTGGTGGCCGTGACGCTATTTCTGGTGACGCCGTTGGTGATGATCGTGCTGCGCGGCCTGCCGGGACTAAGCCAATTGCCGGACAGCATATGGGCTGCAGCAGGCCGTTCCGTCGCTGTCGCGGCGGGGTCTACCATCCTGAGCGTTCTGATGGCGCTCTCCCTGGCGTTCCGGGGCGGGCGGATCGCCAATCTGGTCGGCGTGCTGCCGCTTGCATCCAGCGCGCTGGTCATGGGGACAGGGCTGTTCGTGATCGTTTATGCCTTTGTCAGCCCAACTGCCGTGGCGTTGCCGGTGACGATGCTGGTGAACGCGGTGCTGGCGTTGCCTTTCGGTCTGCGGGTGCTTGGCCCTGCGGTGCGTGACGTGCGTGCCAACTATGATCGCCTGTCACAAAGTCTGGGTCTGTCGGGCTGGGCGGCGCTGCGTATCGTGATGCTGCCGCGCCTGCGGCGACCCTTGGGGTTTGCCGCCGGACTGGCTGCAGCTCTCTCGATGGGGGATCTGGGTGTGATCGCCCTCTTTGCCACCGATGCGCAGGAAACGCTGCCGCTGGCAATGTACCGTCTGATGGGGGCCTACCAGATGGAGGCCGCGGCAAGTGCTGCGCTGCTGTTGCTGGGGCTGTCGCTGACGGCATTCTGGATTTGCGACCGGGGAGGGCGCGTCGATGCTGACCTTTGACAACGTGAGCCTGCGCGTAGGTGAATTTACGCTGACTGCGGATGCGCATGTCGGGCCGGGCCTGACTGCGGTGATCGGACCGTCTGGAGGCGGCAAATCGACCTTGCTGTCCGCGATTGCGGGTTTTCTGGACCCCGATGCCGGGCAGATTTCCTGGGACGGTCGCGATCTGTCGGGTCGCGCACCGGGGGACCGTCCGGTGACGATGCTGTTTCAGGACAACAACCTGTTTCCGCATCTGACTGTTGCCCAGAATGTCGGTCTGGCGTTGGGCCCGCGTCTGCGGATGTCAGCGGCAGAGACCCGTCGCATTGATGACGTTCTGGTACGAGTTAGTCTGGGTGATCTTGGTCATCGCAAGCCGGCAGCACTGTCCGGTGGACAGCAAAGCCGTGCGGCACTGGCGCGTGTCTTGCTGGCTGACCGGCCGGTGGTGCTGCTGGACGAGGCATTCGCAGCACTGGGACCGGCCCTGCGGGCCGAGATGCTGGAACTGGTGCAAGGCACGCTTGTCCAGGCGGGGCGTACCGTGCTGATGGTTACCCATGATCCGTCGGATGCCCGTGCATGGGCCGATCAGGTCGTTCTGGTCGCCGATGGTGTGGTGCAGCCCCCCCAGTCGACCGCCGCGTTGTTTGCAGATCCGCCTGCCGCGCTGCGGGCCTATCTGGGCACATGAAAAAGGCCCGCCAGATTGGCGGGCCTTTGATTTGTCATGATCGGGAAACGATCAGGCTTCGTCTTTGTACTTGGGCTTGTGCGGTGCCCAAAGTTTCTTGTTGGTGAGGTACAGTAGTACCGCCAACAGCGACAGAAAGAGAACGCCCGTCATACCGGCCTGCTTGCGGGCCGTCATCTTGGGTTCTGCGGTCCACATCAGGAATGCAGCCACGTCTTGCGCGCTTTGTTCCAGAGTGGCTTCGGTGCCGTCGTCATAGTCCAGATCGTCGCCATACAGCGGCGGTGCCATCGCGATCCAGCTGCCGGGCACGGTGTGATGGCCGTGATCGTCCTTGCACGCCTCGGGAAAGCCGCCGTTGGCAAAGGCTACATTATAGTAGCCATCCATCGGCGTTTCCATTTCCAGCGCGCATTCCGGCTCTTCTTCGTAGCCGGTCAGCAGCGATGCGATGTATTCAGCGCCACCCATGCCGTTGATCAGCTGGCTGATGCCGGTCCCGTAGGGGCCGTGGAAACCAGCACGCGATTTTGCCATCAGCGACAGATCGGGGGCGTTGGCCAACGACGATTCGGGATAGCGATCCGCCGGTGTTGCCGGGCGGAAGTCACCAAAGCCGTCATCAAGTGCCTGGTCGAATACTTCGAAGTTTTCGGCGTAGGCGCGCATCTGCTCTTCGGGCAGGGCAGGGCCTTTTTCGTCCGAAAGCGTGCGGAACGCGACCAGTTCGAGACCATGACAGGCCGAGCAGATTTCAGTGTAGACCTTGAGGCCCCGCTGAAGCTGGTTGGTGTCATACGAGCCGAACGGACCCTCGAACGGGAAGGCGTAGTCGGTGATTTCGACCTCGACGCTCGCGGCGTGGGCGGCCCCGGCGCCAAGCGCCAAGGCCATCATCGTTGTCAGTGAAAGTTTGCGAAACATTGTCATAGATCCTTTGTCTTTCACTCTGCCGGGTTCACGATGGTTTTCGTGCCACCGGTCTTGGAGGCATAGTGCGCTGCATAATCGGCCTCGATCGTTTCGGGCAGGGGCAGCGGTTTTTCCAGAACGCCCAGCAGCGGCAGGATCACCAGGAAGTAGGCAAACCAGTAGGTCGAGGCGATCAGCGAAATCCAGTCATACGGGAATTCCGCGGCCTGTGCACCGACCCACATCAGCACGATGAAGTCGACGACCAGCAGGGCAAACCACCACTTGAACATCGGGCGATAGCGGCCCGAACGCACGGTCGATGTGTCCAGCCAGGGGGCCAGCGCCATCACGGCGATCGCACCGAACATCGCCAGAACACCAAAGAATTTGGCGTCGATGATGCCGAAGGTCAGGAAGTTCACGATCTGAACGACCCACACGTCTGCGGTAAAGGCCCGCAGGATCGCGTAGAACGGCAGGAAATACCATTCCGGCACGATGTGCGACGGCGTGGCCAGCGGGTTCGCCGGGATGTAGTTGTCCGGGTGGCCCAGGTAGTTCGGCATGAAACCGACGATTGCCATGAACACCGCGAGGATGATCGCCAGCGCGAACAGATCCTTGATCACGAAATAGGGCCAGAACGGCAGCGTGTCCTTGGCAGCGTCTTCCTTGGACGTGCGGCGGACCTCAACACCCGTGGGGTTGTTGTTGCCGGTCGTGTGGAACGCCCAGATGTGCACGATCGTCAGGCCCAGCAGGATGAAGGGCATCAGGTAATGCAAAGAGAAGAAGCGGTTCAGCGCAGGCTGACCGACGGCGGACGCACCCAGCAACCATGTTTGCAGTGCTTCACCGACAAAGGGCACGGCACCGAACAGACCGGTGATCACGGCCGTGCCGTGGAACGACATCTGGCCCCAGGGCAGAACGTAACCCATGAACGCGGTGCCCATCATCAGCAGATACATCAGCATGCCGATGATCCACGTCACCTCGCGCGGTGCCTTGTAGTTGCCGTAGTAGAGGCTGCGGAAAATGTGCAGATACACGGCGATAAAGAACAGCGATGCGCCGTTGGAGTGGAAATAGCGGATCATGTGACCGCCGTTCACGTTGCGCATGATGTGTTCGACGGATTCGAACGCCATGTCGACGTGCGGCACATAGTGCATGACCAGCACGATGCCGGTCACGATCTGCAGGACCAGCGTGAATGTCAGGACGATGCCCCAGATCCACATCCAGTTCAGGTTCTTTGGCGTCGGGATCATCAGCGTATCATAGGCGATGCCGAGGATGGGAAGACGCTTGTGAAGCCACTTTTCACCGTTCGATGACGGCTCGTAGTGGTCGTGCGGGATGCCAGCCATGCTGTTTCTCCTTTAACCGAGTTCGATGGTCGTGGGGTCGACGAATGCGGCGACCGGCACGGGCAAGTTGGTGGGCGCAGGCCCGCGGCGGATGCGGCCTGCGGTGTCGTAGTGGCTGCCGTGGCACGGGCAGAACCAGCCGCCGAAATCACCCTGTTCACCCAGTGGCACACAGCCAAGGTGGGTACAGACGCCCATCTGCACCAGCCATGCGCCCTCGGGCGCGTCGGAACCTTCGGGGTTGGGCAGCGCGCGGTTCTGGTCGATTGCTTCGGAACCGACGGCCAGGTTGGCGTTTTCAGCGGATTGATCCGGCAGATCAGCCAGGTCCACAGCGCGCGCGGCGTCGATTTCGGACTGCGTGCGGTAGCGGATGAAAACAGGCTTGCCCTGCCACAGTACGGTCAGCTGGCTACCTTCGGTGACGCCGGACACATCGACACGGATCGACGCGAGTGCCTGCACATCGGCGGATGGGTTCATTTGGTTAACCAGGGGCCAGACGGCTGCGCCCGTGATCACCACGCCGGCACCGGCCGTCGCATAATATAGAAAATCGCGGCGTGTGCCCTGGTGTTCGTCTGCATGTGACAAAGGGATATCTCCGGTTGTAGTGAACGGGGTGAACCGCTCTGCGAAAGACAATAGGCGGACTACGCCGCTTAATTCGGCGCTGTTTAGCTTGCACGACCCGGCCCGTCCAGCGGACATTCCAGCGCAGGGGTTGCAGTTTCGCGGCGCACGCCTAAGGAAAGCTTTCGCCGTACGCTTAATAATAGTGCCGCTGACCACTTTATCCAAACATGCTGGCTGCGGCGCATTGCTGCGGGTCAGGCCGTCGCAGCGGTGTCGATCATGGTCGAGCGCCCGCTGAATGTGGCATGCCAACCGGCCAGCGCGTCCCGTCCGGCACGCCATTTGCGCGAATCATGCCGCAGATCCAGGTATCCCAATGCGCAGGCCATCGCGATCTGGCCCATGTCCAGCGGGCCGGACAAATGGCTGATCCAGCGGTCCTCGACGGCGTCCAACGCACGGGTGACCTTGGCCCATTGTGCGTCGGTCCATTCAGGCCATTGTTTGTCGTCCGGTCGCATCCGGCCTTCGTAGGTAATCGCCAGAGCGGCCTCCATGATGCCGTCAGCCGTCGCCTCGAGGATCAGCGTGTCCCACAGGCGGGCATGCGGATAAAGGCCGGCGTTCCCGTGGTCATCGAGAAAACGGGTAATGACGCGACTGTCATAAAGTGCCGGTCCGTGAAGGCGTAGCAGCGCCGGAATCTTGCCTATGGGATTGGCGGCGGCTACGGCCGCATCGGTGGCAAAAGGCGTGGTGCTGACATTGACCTCCTGGACCGCGTCCAAAAGGTTCGCCTCGCGCAGCAGGACGCGGCATTTGCGGGCAAAGGGCGAAGCAGGTGAATACAGCAGTTGCATGAAGGTCCTCCGGGTTTGGCACAACACTGCACCCGGTCATGGCTAACTGTCGAGGGGTCAGGCTGTCAGGTGCGTCTTGTCCGCGCCGCTGATCACCGCATCAACGATCTGGCCGGTGGGTTGATCTGCGTCGAAATGCACCTCTGCGAATTGTGCGGTGCGACCCATGCGGGGGCTTTCCATCAGGACGGCGTGGCGCTGCCCGATCTGACCTTGCAGGTGGCGGGTCACGGCGGCGTCACCTGCCGCACGCAGGCGTGCAGCCCGATCCTTGATCGCGGGGCCACGGACCTGCGGCATCCGGGCGGCAGGCGTGCCGGGGCGTGGCGAATAGGGAAACACGTGCAGCCACGTCAGTGCGCATTCCTCGACCAGCGCGAGAGAGTTCTCGAAGGCTGCTTCGGTTTCGGTTGGAAACCCCGCAATGATATCTGCGCCAAAGGTCATGTCGGGCCGCAGGCGGCGTGCGTCTTGGGCGAAACGGATTGCGTCATCGCGTGAATGACGCCGTTTCATGCGTTTCAGGATCAAATCGTCGCCATGCTGGAGCGACAGATGCAGGTGGGGCATCAAGCGCGTTTCGGTGGCAATCGCCTGCATCAATGCCTCGTCCACCTCGATCGAATCGATCGACGAAATGCGCAAGCGCGGTAGATTCGGCACCAGTTTGAGGATGCGCAGGACCAGATCGCCCAGCCGCGGTGTCGCCGGCAGGTCGGCACCCCAGCTGGTCAGGTCGACACCGGTCAGCACCACCTCTTGAAATCCGCGGTCCACCAGACGCTTGATCTGGTCGACCACGACGCCAGCGGGGACCGATCGCGAATTCCCGCGGCCAAATGGAATGATGCAGAAGGTGCAGCGGTGATCGCAACCGTTCTGGACCTGGACATAGGCACGGCTGCGCGTGCCGAATCCGTCGATCAAATGGCCTGCGGTTTCGGTCACGGACATGATGTCGTCGACCTGCACCGGTTCGGTGCTGCCGATCAGGTCCGGGGCCATTCCGGCCCAGGTGGACGGGTCCATTTTTTCAGTGTTGCCGATGACGCGATCAACCTCGGCCATATTGGCAAAGGTTTCGGGTTCGGTTTGTGCGGCACAGCCAGTCACGATCAGGGTAGCATCCGGGTGCGCACGGCGCAGCTTGCGAATGTCCTGCCGCGCCTTGCGCACGGCCTCTGCGGTCACGGCGCAGGTATTGACGACGACGGCATTGGTGACGCCCGCTGCTTCGGCCAATTCGGTCATGGCGGCGGTTTCATAGGCGTTCAACCGGCACCCGTGGTTGGAGAAGATCGGTGCGTCAGCCATGCCAAACCCCGTCGAATACATGGGCGGTCGGACCGGTCATCCACACACCGTCGGCGCGCCAGTCAACCATCAGCGTGCCGCCGTCCAGGTCGATGCGCACGCTGCGCCCCGTCAGGCCGCGCCGCGCGGCCGCCACGGCCACGGCACAGGATGACGAACCGGACGCAAGCGTCACACCGGCACCACGTTCCCAGACCCGCATGCGCAGATGGTCCGTCCCCACGACCTGCGCGAATTGCACGTTGGTCCGTTGGGGGAACAACGGATGATGTTCCGTTTCGGCACCCCGCGCCGCGAGGTCGATCGCCGACACGTCATCCACGAAAAAACTGCAATGCGGATTGCCCATGCCGGTCGCCACCGGATCGCCTGCAATCGGCAGGTGCAGGGTATCCGTGTCATGCGCCAGAGGGATGTCCGCCCAGTCCAATAGCGGGGCGCCCATGTTGACGGACACGCCGTCTGACGAGCGTTCGGCGCGCAAGGTTCCGCGATCTGTCGTGATGGTCACGGTGTCTTGCCCGGACAGCGCCATGTGCCAGGCTGCAATACAGCGCGTTGCGTTGCCGCAGGCTGCCGAGGTGCTGCCGTCGCTGTTCCAGAATGTCAGATGCAAATCACCTGCGTCGCTATCTGCGATTTCGGCCAGCTGATCAAAACCGATTCCGCGATGCCGATCCGCCATCGCAATTGCGAGGCGAGCATCGACGGCATGACCTGCACGCGCGTCGATCACGACGAAATCGTTGCCCAGGCCGTGCATCTTCATGAAGGGGATCGGTTGTGTCATGGGCGGGCCTATACGCCTGACCGAGAACTTTATCCAGCCCGTGCCGCTTTGGGGGGTTGACCATCTCGTGTTGCCATTCTAGTTCGCACCCCGTGGTCAGAGCCTGTAGCTCAGTTGGTAGAGCAACTGACTTTTAATCAGTAGGTCCAGGGTTCGAACCCCTGCGGGCTCACCACGAAAACCTCCTTGGAAGTCGGATAGCGCAGCGCGCTTGGTGCCGCCATTCTGGTGGGCGATCTGCTTTGCGTCATATCGCCTGTTCGGTTGGCAATTCGCGGTCAGTATTCCCGCGAATCGCAGGCATCCGCCTACGCGCTCTTGCGGATGATCAGCCTTCCCAGAAAGGCATGCAGCTTCTTGGTGCGCTTCTTGCCTTCGAGGACTTCGACCAGCGCGTTTGCCATATCCGTCAATGGCTGGCGGTAGGTCGTGATTTCGTACTGCGGGCTGGACGCCTGCGGCACATCGTCGAATCCCGTGATCGCGATATCCTCGGGCACGCGCAGTCCCAGTTCATAGCGGATCGCATCGCATGCCCCCAACGCCAGGGCGTCGTTTTCACAAACCAGCACATCCGGCAAATCTGCCTGTTTTGCACCTTTGAACCGTTGCACCACGAGATCGTAGGCCAGCTTGGGGTCATAGCGGTCGACAGAGGCGAACTTGGGGCGATTGCCGGTGGTCTTTTCCCATTGCGACAAGAAGATTTCCTTGCGCTGAAGGTGTGCGGACTGCGTCTGCGGGCCTGCAATGAAAAACGGGTTGCGATAGCCCGCCGCAAAAACATGTTCCGTAATGGCCGTCATCGCCGCGCGGTCGTCGCAGCAGACCGAAATCGTGTTTTCGTTTTTCGACATGCGCGCGAAGACAATCAGTTTCTTGACCCGCTTTGCACCGATCGCGGTCTCAAGGCTTTGGTCGTTAAAGCTGACCCCGATGAGGATTGCCGCATCGACACGCCGTTGGCTGGCGTTAAGCAGTGCTGCAGATGCGTCCTCCTCATCGCTGGTATTGACCAACAGCGTATCATAGCCGTTCTTGCGCAGGATGCGCGTCAGCCGTTCCATCATCACCAGCTTGTGCGGGTTGGCAAAATCATCGACGAGCAACGCCACCAGATTGGTGCGGTCGGTGGCAAGGCTTGTTGCCAGCAGATCCGGGACATAGCCCAGCGTTTCAGCGGCTTTCATGACCTTTTCGCGGGATTTTGCGGAAATAGACGCGTCTTTCTTGAAGGCGCGGTTCACGGTCCAGCGCGACACGCCAACCAGTGCGGCGACGTCGTCAGCCGTGACAGAGCCTTCTTGATCCTTCATTTCCGAAACGGCTCCTTTGTCTTTGCGCATGTTCAGCGACTGTGAACGCTCATCGTCATTCTTTCAATTGTAGATGGTTTTTGCACGCGCGTGCAAAAATTTCTTGCACGCGGGTGCAAAATTAGTTTTGAATGACGCAAGGGAATCGGGAGGATCTCAGAATGCGGGTAGGTTTGCTCGGTGCGGGACGCATCGGGAATGTTCATGCACAGGCAATTTCGGCGCACCATGACAGCGCGTTGGTCGCTGTATCGGATGCGTTTGACGACAATGCACAGGCGCTTGCCGCGACCTATGGTTGCGCCGTCCGCAGCTCGGACGAAATCATCGCAGACAGCAACATCGACGCAGTGCTGATCGCGACGTCCACGGATACGCATTCCGACCTGATCGAGGCCGCCGCCGCCGCAGGAAAGGCAGTGTTGTGTGAAAAACCGGTCGACCTCAGCCTCGCGCGTGCGACTGCCTGCCTAGAGAATGTCGGCGATCGCGCCGCCAAGATCATGATCGGTTTCAATCGCCGGTTTGACCCCAGTTTCAATGCGCTCAAGTCTGCCATCATAGCGGGCGAAATCGGCAAGACCGAGCTTTTGTCGCTGACATCCTTTGATCCCGCGCCGCCACCCGTCAGCTACATCAAGGTTTCCGGCGGCTTGTTCCGCGATATGATGATCCACGATTTCGACATGGCGAATTTCATCATGGGTGCGACACCGGTGACGGTATCTGCAGCAGGCACATCCATCGTCGATCCTGCCATCGGTGAGGCCGGCGATGTCGACACGGCAGTGGTGACGCTGACCTATGCTGACGGTCGGATCGCCGTGATCAAGAATTCGCGCCGCGCGGTCTATGGTTACGATCAGCGGATCGAGGTTCTGGGGTCCGAAGGCCTGTTGCAGGCGCAGAACATGCTGGAAAACACCGTGGTCAAATCCACGGCGTCCGGGGTGAGCAGCGCCAAGCCAACCTATTTTTTCCTCGAACGCTACATGCCGGCCTACAAGGCCGAATGGGCGGCCTTTGTCGCGGCCGTCAAGGGCGACACCGACATGCCCGTCAACCTGATCGACGGCGTTGCGGCCCTGGCGATGGCAGAGGCGGCAACGCGGTCCGCACAGACGGGTCGCCCGGTCGATATGGCGGAGATCACAGGGAATTCGGGCCGCGGGGAGGCGGCCTGAAACGAGGCGCGCGTCCACATCGGGCGATGCGACATGCGCAGGCAAAGCGCGTGAACAAGAGGCCGGGCTGACCGGTACGAATGGAAATCCAAGGGAGGAAAACCAAATGAAAACATTCATGAAAGGCGCAATCGCTGCTGGTGCAGTTGCTGTCGCCGCACCCGCGATGGCCCAGGATATCGCTGTCGTTGTCCACGGCCAGGCCAACGATGCGTTCTGGTCCGTGGTCAAGGCGGGCGTGGATCAGGCCGCAGCCGACACCGGCGCGAACGTGTCCTACAATTCGCCCGAAACCTTTGACATGGTTCTGATGTCGCAGCTGATCGACGCGGCCGTGAACGAAGAGCCGGACGGGTTGGTCATTTCGTTCCCCGATCCCGATGCGCTTGGGCCGTCGGTTGAACGTGCGATTGCCGCAGGCATCCCGGTCATCACCATCAACGCCGGTGGCGCACAGGCCAAGGAACTGGGTGCGGCGATGCACGTCGGTCAGGACGAATTTGACGCAGGCGTTGCAGCCGGCATGGCGCTGGCCGAGATGGGCGGCACCAACGCACTCTGCGTCAACCAGGAAGTCGGCAACATTTCTCTGGATCAGCGCTGCGCCGGTTTCGAAGAGGGTTTTGGCGGTAGCGTGACAGTCCTGCCGACCACCAATGATCCCGCCGAGATCGAGTCCAAGGTGTCCGCTGCGCTGGCATCTGACGACACGATCGACACCGTCATGGCGCTGGGCGCATCGACCGCGGGCGAACCTTCGGTTGCCGCCGTCAAGGCATCGGGCCGTGACGTGAACGTGGCGACCTTTGATATGTCCGCAGGCTTCCTCCAGTCGGTCGTGGACGGTGACGCGGCATTCGCACTGGACCAGCAGCAGTATCTGCAAGGCTACATGGGCGTCGCGATCATGGCGTTGCAGGCCAAGTTCGGCCTGATGCCTGGTGGCGACATCGCCTCTGGTCCGAATCTGGTCACCGCCGACAAGGCCGGTCAGGTGATCGAACTGTCCGCACAGGGCCTGCGCTAAGCGCCGTCGTCATGAAACAGAAGGCGGCGCACCTCTGCGCCGCCTTCGATAAATCCGGAAGAGGGCGTCATGAGCGACACTACACCAAATCAAGCAACGGATGAGCGGATCAAGGCAGAGTCCCTGGTTTCGCGTCTGATGAAAAGGCCCGAACTGGGCGCAATCGCAGGCGTCGTACTGGTCGCCATCTTCTTTGTGATTACCGCGGATTCCGCGATGTTCACGGCTTCTGGCATCATCAACTTTCTGACACCGGCGGCACAGTTGGGTATTTTGGCAATCGGCGCCGCCCTGCTGATGATCGGTGGCGAATTTGATCTGTCGATCGGGTCGATGGTCGCATTTGCCGGTCTGTTCTTTGGTGTCTGCGTCATGGTCTGGGGGCTGCCGTTGATCGTCGCAATCCCGATCACTTTCGCTTTCGCTGCCTTTGTCGGTGCGATCAACGGATTTATCGTGATCCGGTCCGGTCTGCCGTCATTCATCGTGACGCTGGCGTTTCTCTTTATCCTGCGCGGCCTGTCGCTGGTGGGCCTGAAATGGGCCTCTGGCGGGTCGACGCAGCTGCGCGGCGTGCGTGATGCCACCGAAAACGACTGGCTTGCACCTGTGTTTTCCGGCGATGCATTTCCGGGATTTTTCGCATGGCTGGCTGAACGCGGACTGGTCGAAACATTCAGTAACGGCACGCCCAAGGTGACGGGTATCCCGGTCGAGATCCTGTGGTTCGTCGTGCTGGCGCTGGTCGCGACCTATGTCCTGTTGCGCACCCCTGCCGGAAACTGGATCTTTGCTGCGGGTGGCGACACGACGGCTGCGTCCAATTCGGGTGTCCCGGTGAACCGCATCAAGATTTCATTGTTCATGGTGACGGCGTGCTGCGCTGCGCTGGTGGCAATCATCACCGTGATTGACGCAGGATCGACCGACGCGCGGCGCGGTTTTCAAAAGGAATTCGAGGCGATCATCGCCGCTGTGATCGGGGGCTGTCTGCTGACGGGCGGCTATGGGTCGGCAATCGGTGCATTCTTTGGATCCATCATCTTTGGAATGGTGGTCATCGGCCTGACCTACACGAATTTCGACCAGGACTGGTTCCAGGTATTCCTGGGCGGAATGCTGCTGATCGCGGTTCTGTTCAACAATGCCATTCGCAAGCGCGTCACGGGAGAGCGTTGATATGACCGATGACAGTAAATTCCATCATGGTGCAGTCGACGACAAGGTCGCACCGATCGTCCAGATGCAGGACATCCAGAAACACTTTGGCAACATCATCGCCTTGGCCGGCGTCAGTTTCGACATCCGGCCCGGAGAGTGTCACTGCCTGCTGGGTGACAACGGCGCGGGCAAGTCGACATTCATCAAGACAATGTCGGGCGTCCACCAGCCCACACACGGCAAGATCCTGTTCGAGGGCAAGCCGATGAGCTTTGCCACGCCGCGCGATTCAATGGAGGCCGGAATCGCCACGGTGTTCCAGGACCTTGCGATGATCCCGCTGATGTCGGTGGCGCGCAACTTCTTCATGGGACGTGAACCCACCAAGGGACGTGGTCTGTTCAAGCGGTTCGACGTCGAAATGGCCAACGACATCACCATGACCGAAATGCGCAAGATGGGCATCAACCTGCGCGGACCCGATCAGGCGGTTGGCACGCTGTCGGGTGGCGAACGCCAGACGGTTGCAATTGCCCGTGCGGTTTATTTCGGTGCCAAGGTGCTGATCCTGGATGAGCCGACCTCGGCGCTGGGTGTGCGCCAGACATCCAATGTGCTGGCGACGATCGACAAGGTGCGCAAGCAGGGCGTCGGCGTCGTCTTTATCAGCCATAACGTGCGGCACGCGCTGGCGGTCGGGGATCGGTTCACGGTGCTGAACCGGGGCAAGACGCTGGGGACGGCCAAACGCGGCGAAATCACCCCGGAAGAGTTGCAGGACCTGATGGCAGGTGGCCAGGAACTGGCCCAGCTCGAAGGTTCGCTCGGCGGGACGGTCTGACGCCATTTATCGCATACCATTCAGTGTCCTCCCAGGAACGTTGGAATGGTTCGAGGGGCTGACAGGGCAATTTCTGTCAGCCCCTCACACTGAAATTTCCGAACAACAGGTACGTCACATGACGAAACTTGATCTCATCACGATTGGCCGATCCTCTGTGGATCTCTATGGCGCGCAGATCGGCGGGCGGTTGGAGGACATGGGGTCGTTCGACAAATATATCGGGGGCAGTCCGACGAACATCGCCTGCGGCACCGCGCGACTAGGCCTGAAATCCGCCGTGATCACCGCCGTTGGTGACGAACACATGGGCCGTTTCGTCACTGAACAGTTGGCCCGCGAGGGCGTCAACACCGAGGGCGTCAAGGTCGACCCCGAACGTCTGACCGCGCTGGTTCTGCTGGGCATCCGAGATCAGGAACAGTTCCCGCTGATTTTCTATCGTGAAAACTGTGCGGACATGGGGCTGACGGTCGACGACATCGACCCTGCGTTCATCCAGTCGGCCCGCGCTGTCGTGGCCACAGGCACGCACCTAAGCCACCCGCAGGTCGAGGCCGCGACGATCAAGGCACTCGACATCGCGCGCGCGGCCGGTCTGCAAACCGCATTGGATATCGATTACCGTCCGAACCTGTGGGGCGTGGCCGGGCACGGCGACGGCGAAAACCGTTTCGTCGCAAGCGATGCTGTCACGACCAAACTGCAATCGACGCTGCATTTGTTCGACCTCATCGTGGGCACCGAAGAGGAATTCCACATCGCGGGCGGGACGACCGATACGATCGCAGCATTGCGTGCCGTCCGGGCTGTCAGCGGTGCCACACTGGTGTGCAAGCGGGGCGCCGATGGGGCGGTGGCCTTTGTCGGTGAAATTCCCGACAGTCTGGATGAGGGCGCAGCAGGTCCTGGTTTCCCGATCGAGGTGTTCAACGTGCTGGGGGCTGGTGACGGTTTCATGTCGGGCCTGCTGAAAGGCTGGCTGGACGGCGAGGATTGGCCAACGGCCCTGAAATACGCGAACGCCTGCGGTGCCTTTGCGGTCAGCCGCCATGGCTGCACGCCCGCCTATCCGTCGTGGGACGAGCTGCAATTTTTCTTTGCACGCGGGATCAAGCGTCCGGACCTGCGCAATGATGCGGAACTGGAACAGGTCCATTGGGCCACCAACCGGTCGGGTGACTGGTCCTCGGTCAAGACCTTTGCGTTTGATCACCGGCTCCAGCTGGAAGAGATGCAGGGTTACACGCTGGAAAAGGGCGCGGCCTTCAAGGAACTTTGCCTTGCCGCAGCACTGAAGGTTCAGGACGGCAAACCGGGCTATGGCATCTTGTGCGACAACCGGATCGGGCGGTCTGCCTTGCATCAGGCGTCCGGCACAGGCCTGTGGATCGGTCGTCCGACCGAACTGCCGGGATCGCGCCCTATCGCGTTCGAGCCGGAACTGGGCGAAGACCTGGGAAATCTGCGCGAATGGGCGCGTGAAAATGTCGTCAAACTGCTGGTGTTCTGCCACCCTGACGATGACGACAAGACATCAAAGATGCAGATTGCGCGGGTCAAACGCCTGTTCACGGCGGCGCGCCGCAATGGGCTGGAATTCCTGCTGGAAATCATCCCGTCCAAGGTCGGCCCCGTTGACGACCACACATCCGCTGTTCTGATTCAGTCATTCTACGATGCGGGCGTCTATCCCGACTGGTGGAAACTGGAGCCGTTCAAGACCGATGCGGCATGGACCAATGCCGTCGCCGCAATCGAGAGAAACGATCCGCGGACCCGCGGTATCGTTGTGTTGGGACTGGACGCGCCCGAAGCTGAACTGGCGGCCAGTTTCGCGCTTGCCGCGCGCCAACCGTTGGTCAAGGGTTTCGCGGTGGGGCGCACCATCTTTGGTGATGCGGCACGGGCCTGGCTCAAGGGTGAGATGGCAGACGATGCAGCAATAACCCAGATGGTCGGTCGCTATACCCGGCTTTGCAATATCTGGGACAAGGCGCGGGCCGATGCCCGCCTGAACGAGGAGTGATCCGATGACAAAGACGATCCGACTGACGGCCGCACAGGCCATGGTGCGCTATATCGCGGCCCAGCAGAACGCCGATGGCGACCGCTTTGTCGAAGGCTGCTGGGCGATCTTTGGTCACGGCAACGTCGCCGGGATCGGCGAGGCATTGCATGCTGCCAAGGAAACCTTTCCGACGTGGCGCGGCCACAACGAACAGACAATGGCGCATGCCGCCATCGCCTATGCCAAGCAGTCGGGTCGTCGCAAGGCAATGGCCGTGACGTCCTCCATCGGGCCGGGGGCGGCCAACATGGTGACGGCGGCGGCGCTTGCTCATGTGAACCGTCTGCCGGTTCTGCTGATCCCCGGCGACGTCTTTGCCGATCGCGGCCCCGATCCGGTGTTGCAGCAGGTCGAGGACTGGACAGACGGCACGGTGACCGTCAACGACATCTTCAAACCGGTGACGCGCTATTTTGACCGTATCATGCGCCCCGAACAGTTGTTGACCGCCTTGCCACGGGCATTCCGGGTCATGACCGACCCGGCCGAATGTGGCCCGGTGTGTCTGTCGTTCTGTCAGGACGTACAGGCCGAAGCCTATGATTTCCCGGAAAGTTTCTTTGAGCCAAAGGTCTGGCATCAGCGTCGCATGCGCCCCGACACGCAAGAGCTGCAGGATGTCGCTGACCTGATCCGCGGTGCAAAACGCCCCGTGATTGTCGCGGGTGGCGGTGTGCATTACAGCGGTGCCACCGACGCGCTCGCGGCCTTTGCCGAGGCGCACAACATCCCGGTGACCGAAACGCAGGCAGGCAAATCCGCGCTGCCATGGGATCATCCGCTGAACATGGGGCCGATCGGTGTAACCGGTGGCGCAGCCGCGAACACGGTCTGCGCCGAGGCTGACGTGGTGATCGGGATCGGGACCCGGTTTCAGGATTTCACCACCGGATCATGGGGCCTGTTCGCCAATCCCGTGCGCAAGCTGATTTCCCTGAACGTCGCGGCCTATGACGCGATGAAACATGGTGCAGTTCCGTTGCAAACGGACGCCCTGATCGGGTTGCAGGAATTAGGGGATCTGCTGAATGGCCACAGCTGCCCCGGTGCGGTCGAAGGGCTCAAGTCCGACTGGTTCGCGCAGGTCGATCCGCTGACCGACGCCCCTGACGGCAACGCGCTGGCCACCGACATGCAGGTCATCGGCGCCGTGCAGCGCGCCGCCCACGCAGAGACTGTTGTGATGTGCGCCGCAGGGACCATGCCGGGCGAATTGCACAAGCTGTGGAAGGCGGGCAAACCCGGCAGCTATCACATGGAATACGGTTTCAGCTGCATGGGCTACGAAATCGCGGGTGCCATGGGCATCAAGATGGCCGAGCCGAACCGCGACGTGATCTGTTTTACCGGTGACGGCACCTACATGATGGCCAATTCCGAAATGGCGACGGCGGCGATGATGGGGATACCATTTACCGTCGTGGTCACGGACAATCGTGGCTATGGCTGCATCAACCGGTTGCAGATGGGCACCGGCGGGGCAGAGTTCAACAACCTGCTGGACCACGCTATCGGCGGTGAAAATTCCAGAATCGACTTTGCAAAGCACGCGGAATCGATGGGGGCCGTCAGCATCAAGGTCAGTTCGATCGCAGAGCTGGAACAGGCGCTGGCGCGCCGGGCAGAGGCCAAGGGTCCCTATGTGATCGTCATTGACACAGACCCCTATCCCAGCACCGAACCGGGGGGCACCTGGTGGGATGTGGGCGTGCCAGAGGTCAGCACCCGTGCCGAAGTGAATGCCGCGCGTGCGGCCTACGAAACCAACAAGAAAAAACAAAGGGCCGACTGATGTCTGTCAAAATCGGTATTTCGCTGATCGCGTGGCAAAACGATGATCTGCCAGAATTGACCAAGGACTACACCACCGAAGGTGCGATGCAGGACGCTGCCCGGATCGGCTACAAGGGGGTTGAACGTGGCCGCCGGATGCCTGCCGACACCGATGGCCTGCGCGCCTATCTCGACACCTACGGGGTCGTGCTGTGCGGCGGATGGTGTTCGGGCAACCTGATGGTCACGACGGTGGCCGAAGAGCAGGCGGCAATCCGTCAGCAGGTCGAACAATTCGCGGCACTCAATGCGCCCTGTATCGTTTATGCCGAATGTTCCAACACCATTCAGGGCATGCTGAACACGCCAGTCAGTCAGCGCCCCAAGCTGTCCCGCGACGAGGTGTTGGCCTATGCCGCAAAACTGTCCGAGGTCGCCAAGTGGTCCGCCGACACGGGGGTCACGCTCAGCTATCATCATCACATGGGGGCGATGGTGCAGGACGCCGAGGATATCGACTGGCTGATGGAAGGATCCACTGATGATCTGACCCTGCTCTACGACACGGGCCATCTGCATTTTGCGGGTGCCGATCCGGTGGCGGTCCTGGACAAATGGGGGCACCGCGTCAGTCACGTGCACTTCAAGGATGTGCGCCAGCCGGTGCTGGATTGGGTGAATGCGCAGGACAAAAGCTTTCTCGATGGGGTTGCAGCCGGGGTTTATTCCGTGCCGGGCGACCCCGAGGGATGCATCGATTTCCAGGCAATCACCGACAAGCTCGCGAAAATGAATTACCACGGCTGGATCGTGGTCGAGGCGGAACAGGACCCGGCCAAGGCCGCGCCCTATGAATATTCGAAAATAGGCTTTGACCATATCACCGACATCTGTGGCCGGTCCGGCCTGACAATCGAGGGATGACCGACATGGCTGACCTGCTGAAAAAACCGTTCGGAACCCGTGGTAAGGTGCATCAGATCACACCCGATAGCGCGGGCTGGCGTTATGTCGGGTTCTCTTTGTACCGGCTGCGTGCCGGTGACACCGCAGCCGAGGCGACGGGTGACCGCGAGGTCATTCTGGTGATGGTCGAAGGCAAGGCAGCGGTGAGCGGCGCGGGACAGGACTGGGGTGTGCTGGGCGACCGAATGGACGTATTCGAGAAAACGCCGCCGCATTGCCTGTATCTGCCCAATGGTACCGCCTGGGAGGCAAAGGCCGAAACCGATTGCGTCATTGCCGTTTGCTCTGCCCCCGGGATCGGCGGCCATGTCGCGCGCCGGATCGGACCTGACGGCATCACGCTGACCGAACGTGGCAAGGGCACAAACACACGCCACATCAACAACATCGCCATGGAAAACGAGGATTTCTGCGACAGCCTGCTGGTGACAGAGGTGTTCACCCCGGCCGGCCATTGGTCATCTTACCCCAGCCATCGCCATGACGAGGACGATTTTCCGCGGATCACCTATCTCGAGGAGACCTATTACCACCGTCTGAATCCGGCCAACGGGTTTGGCGTTCAGCGGGTCTATACGGACGACGGCCTGCTGGATGAAACGATGGCCGTCAGCGACGGTGACGTGGTTCTGGTCCCGCGTGGGCATCATCCTTGCGGCGCACCTTATGGGTTCGAGATGTACTACCTGAATGTAATGGCGGGACCGCTGCGCAAATGGCGGTTCGTCGCAGCCCCCGAAGTCGCGTGGATCATGGAGAGGGATGCCTGAAATGACTGAAGGGTTTCAACTGGCCGCATGTGCGGAAATGCTCTGGCAGGACAGGCCGATTGCCTGGCGTGCGGCCAAGCTGCACGAAATGGGTTTCGGCGTCGGGCTGTGGAACTGGCCCGCGTGGGATATCGACGCGCTGGAACGGACCGGGGCCGATTTCACGATCATGAACGGCTACCTCGAAGGGCGTCTGGCCGATGACGAGGGGGCCGACATGTTGCTGAAATCTGCCCTTGAAACGGTGCAGATCGGCAAGCGGCTGGGCGTGGACAGGTTGAACTTGCATGGCACCGGATTGGGTGATGGCGGTATCCCGATTTGGCAGCACGACGTGACAACCGGTGCAATGTGGCTCAAGGCGCGTGACACGCTCAATCGCGTCTGCGATCTGGCGGAAAGCCATGATGTCGTCTTTACGCTGGAGAATCTGAACCAGCTTGATCATCCGGGCTGTCCGTTCGGATCGACGGCTGATGTCCTGGCACTTGTGTCGCAGATCGACCGCCCGCAACTGCGCATCAATCTGGACCTGTATCATACCCAGATCGGCGAGGGTGACCTGATCCGCTGGTGCGAAAAATGCCTGCCCTGGATCGG
The DNA here is from genome assembly GCF_020531945.1 of Loktanella gaetbuli. NCBI lineage: Bacteria > Pseudomonadati > Pseudomonadota > Alphaproteobacteria > Rhodobacterales > Roseobacteraceae > Loktanella > Loktanella gaetbuli. Next base: position 48,397 of record NZ_JAJATZ010000003.1, on the reverse strand, counting down.
AGAAGTTCAGGTGGCCGACAATCCGGGCCGGTTCGAGCCCGGCACGGGCGAAGTGAACTACAAGGCCGTGGCCGAGGCACTGCACCGCATGGGATATGCAGGCCCTGTCGCGCTCGAAGCCTTTGCCAAAGGCGAGGAGGAGGCCGCGCTGGAGGCGTTTCGCGCTGCGTTCACGCTGTAGCCGCGCCATCCATCACATATGCGGATCTTTCACGCTGGCCGGTGTTTGATGGCACGGCACTTTTCCCCTGCGGCGCAATAGGCTAGGACGACGCGATATGTCGCCAAACAAGGGACCGGGTGCGTGAAATTTTCTTTGTCGTGGTTGAAAACCCATTTGGACACCGATGCCTCTGTCGAAGAGATTGCGGAGACCTTGACCGATCTCGGGCTCGAGGTTGAAGGCATCGAAAATCCGGCCGAACGCCTGCGCGACTTTACAATCGGATACGTGGCTTCGGCGGAAAAGCACCCTGACGCGGACAAGTTGCGCGTCTGTCAGGTCGAAACGCGGGACGGATTGCAGCAGATCATCTGTGGTGCGCCGAATGCGCGGCAGGGGATCACCGTCGTCGTGGCGCATCCGGGCGTCTACGTCCCCGGGATCGACACCACGATCGGCGTGGGCAAGATCCGCGGCATCGAAAGTTTCGGCATGATGGCGTCCGAGCGCGAGCTTGAACTGTCCGAAGAGCATGACGGCATCATCGAACTGCCGCAGGGCGAGGTCGGACAAAGCTTTGCCGATTGGTTGGCCCAGCATGATCCCGCGCGGGTCGATCCGGTCATCGAAATTGCGATCACCCCAAACCGTCCCGATGCGCTGGGCGTGCGCGGCGTGGCGCGTGATCTGGCGGCACGCGGGATCGGCAAGCTGCGCCCGCTTGCGGCCCCTGCCGTGCAGGGCAACGGTGCCCCGGCAGTCGGTGTGTCGATCGCGGATGATACGCAGGATGGGTGTCCCGTGTTTTGTGGTCGTCTGATCGAGGGAGTGACCAATGGCCCGTCCCCCGCGTGGTTGCAGCAACGCCTGACCTCCATCGGCTTGCGTCCGATCAGTTTCCTTGTGGATGTGACGAATTTCTACACCTACGACCTGAACCGTCCGTTGCATGTCTTTGACGCGGACAAGGTCTCTGGCGACCTGCGTGTTCATCGTGCATCGGGTGGCGAAGAGATCGTCGCGCTGGATGACAAGACCTATACGCTGTCCGCAGGTCAGATCGTGATTTCTGACGATAACGGACCCGTCAGCATCGCCGGCATCATGGGCGGCGAGGCGACAGGCTGCACCGCCGACACAACCCGCGTTTTCGTCGAAAGCGCCTATTGGGACCCGGTGCAGATTGCCTATGCAGGCCGCGCCTTGCGGATCAATTCCGATGCCCGCTACCGGTTCGAGCGCGGAATTGATCCTGCATTCACGCCAGAGGGGCTGGACCATGCCTGTGCGTTGATCGTGGACACGGTCGGTGGTCAGGTCAGCGACATGGTGACCGCTGGTGCCGCGCCTGACGTGGCGCGCAGCTATCGGTTGGATACCGACCGTGTCATCAGCCTTGTGGGTATGGATATTCCGGCCGACACGCAGCGACAGACCCTGACCGCGTTGGGGTTCGTTCTGGACGGGGATCAGGCCCATGTACCCAGCTGGCGGCCTGACGTGCAGGGCGAGGCTGATCTGGTCGAAGAGGTGGCACGCATCGCGTCGCTGACCAAATTGCAGGGAAAACCGTTGCCACGCACCCAGCCCGGCGTGCCGAAACCGGTTCTGACGCCACAGCAGGCCCGTGCACAGGCGGCGCGCCGTACGGCGGCGGCGCTGGGCTACAACGAATGCGTGACCTACAGCTTTATCGATGCAGCCTCTGCCGCGATGTTCGGTGGCGGGTCGGATGCCACACGTCTGGAAAACCCTATCAGTTCCGAAATGTCGCACATGCGCCCCGCGTTGCTGCCGGGTCTGTTGCAGGCCGCGGCACGTAACCAGACGCGCGGGATCGCCGATATGGCCCTGTTCGAGGTCGGTGATATTTTTGCCGGTGGCGAACCGGGTGAACAATCGCCCTGCGTGACGGGTATCCTGATCGGGCGCACCGGTCCCCGTGATACATTCGGCGCATCGCGCCCGGTGGACCTGTTCGACGCCAAGGCCGATGCCGAGGCGATCCTTGCGGCCATCGGTGCGCCTGCGAAAACCCAGGTGATGCGGGATGGGCCAGACTGGTTCCACCCTGGTCGCCATGGCCAGATCTGTCTGGGACCGAAAAAGGTTCTGGGTATCTTCGGAGAGCTGCACCCAAAGGTGCTGTCCGATATGGGGATCAAGGGGCCGGCTGTCGGGTTCACGCTGTTCCCTGCCGAAGTTCCCCTTCCGCGCTCTAAAACCAACACGCGCGCGGCGCTGGCGGCAACCGATTTGCAGGCGGTCGAACGTGATTTTGCCTTTGTCGTGGATGCGGATGTTCCCGCGCAGACGCTGATGAATGCGGCGGCCGGCGCGGACAAGGCATTGATCGCAGAGGTACGTCTGTTCGACGAATTCATTGGCGGCAATCTGGGCGAGGGCAAGAAATCGCTTGCGATCACGGTGCGGTTGCAGCCGACCGAAGCGACCTTGACCGACAAGCAGATCGAGGCTGTCGGCGCACAGATCGTGGCCAAGGTCACCAAGGCAACAGGCGGCGCATTGCGCAGCTGAAGAGGGTAATATGATGAAAGTTTATCTGTCCGGCGAAATCCATACTGACTGGCGTGACCAGATCACCGCGGCTGCCGCTGATCTTGACGTGACGTTTGCCGGGCCGGTGACGGATCACGCCGCCTCTGACGATTGCGGTGTGGCCATCATGGGGGCAGAGGACCAGAAATTCTGGCACGATCACAAGGGTGCGAAACTGAATGCCATTCGCACCCGCAAGGGGATCGAAAGCGCGGACATCGTCGTCGTTCGGTTCGGCGATCAATACAAACAGTGGAATGCGGCATTCGATGCAGGCATGGCCGCAGCGCTGGGCAAATCGCTGATCGTGATGCATGGCCCGGACCATCAGCATGCCCTGAAAGAGGTGGACGCAGCTGCATTGGCTGTCGTCGAGACACCGAAACAGGTAGTTGAAATTTTGACCTACGTCCTGAATGGGACGCTGCCTGATTGACCGCCATCCCCGTTGTTTTGTGGCCTGTCGTGCGCAAATTTCTAGGTTTCGTCAGCTTCGTGTAGAAAAAGCTATCTTTTTTTTAGAACGGCTTTTAATCGTCTTTGGCATCCGGGAATTGCGGCACAACGCCGCATAAGGTTTGGGGAAAAACGGCACATGCTTCAGGAATTCAAAGATTTCATCGCCAAGGGCAACGTCATGGATTTGGCGGTCGGTATCATCATTGGTGCTGCGTTCACGGCAATCGTTTCATCGCTGGTCGCGGATCTGATCAACCCGTTCATCGGCCTTGTGCTGGGTGGCGTAGATTTCACGTCGATGTACGTCGTGCTGTCTGGTGATGTCGCCGCAGGCACGGGCCTTGATGCTGCGCGCGAAACAGGTGCAGCCATTTTTGCCTATGGTGCCTTTATCACGGCCTGCATCAATTTTCTGATCATCGCGTTTGTCGTGTTCATGCTGGTCAAGGCTGTGAACCGTCTCAAGGCTGTTTCGGAAAAGCCTGACGATATCGCACCCGAGGTGGAAACCGGCCCGTCCGAACTGGATGTCCTGCTGGAAATCCGCGACAGCCTGCGCAAGTAAGTCGCCCTCTTATCGCTAAAAAACGAAAAGCCTGCCACGTGGCAGGCTTTTTTCGTGGTGCAGACGTGCAGTGTCTACTTGCGACGGGCACCCTGCGGGCTAACGCTGTTTCGCACGTGGGCACTGTCGTCGTCAGTGTCGTCCTTTGGAAGGCGCGTCATCGCATGAATCAGGATGGCTGCAAGCAATACAGCGGCCATTCCTGCCAAGAAAACTTCGGTGCTCATTTATCTGCCTCATAAATCCGATACGACCCAACCCAGCGGCAAATGGATTGTTCCGACCAATACCAGTTAAAGTTTTTGTGACAGTGCACAGAGGCGATCATGCAACACATCGTCGCGCTTCACTCAGTAGTCCAGTGCGTCCGGAATGTTCGATGTGATTGCAAATGACAGTGTCCGGGTTCGGATGCCGTCACTTTCTGTCGTCTCGAAGTCGCTGCCAAGCTGCATCGCAAAGGCCCGCATCAATTGCGCCCCGGTCTTTACTTCGGTCGTCGCCCGATGGTCCGGCTTTACGACGTAGGGGCTGCGGCAAATGATGAGCGCAGTGCCGGGCGACACGATCTTGAGACTGATATGTAGAAAACCGGGATTTTCGGCAGTCGGCACCGGCATGTCGCGGACGGCCTGCGCGCCAGTTTCGCCGATGAACAATGACATGGGAACGGCCTGATCGGGGATCAGGCTAAAGGTGTCACAGGTCAGCCGCGTATCCGCCTTTGGATGGGTGGCGGACAGCGCGTCGAACAGCGTGCTCGACACCTCTTGCATCAGTGGTTCGGCCTCTGCACGTCCGAGGTTATCGCTCTTGTACAAAAGACGGTGCACGGTCGCGAGGCCAATGATCCGGGCGTGCAGTCGCTTGAGCGTGTTGCGTGCGAAATTATCGTCACTGGCGCGGATTTCCATGTTGATGATCGAAGAGATCATCTGAAGATTATTTTTGACCCTGTGGTGGATTTCCTTGAGCAGGACGTTCTTTTCACGCAAGGAATCTTCCATGCGGGCCTCGTCATCCATGAGGTCGTAGGCCATGTTGCCAAAGGTTTTTTCCAGTTCGAACAATTCCGTCGGAAGGCGTTCCATCTGGTTGGTGTTGGGCAACGACCTGTTCACGGCAAACAGCCGCATGCGCTTTTGCAGGTCCCGGATGGGGGCGACGACTAGGCGGTGGACGGCAAAATAGGCGACCAGCAGGCTGGCGAACCACATCAGAACCGGCAGCGAAAATGTCGGCAGCACCGTTCCGGGAGGTTGCAGTCCCGCATGGGAGGGATCCCAACTGCCGACGGCATAGGCCACACCCGGGATCAGAGAAGCGGTCGTCAGAACCTGATGATGACCGTCAGGTCTCTGGTTGCGCACGACCCGCCGCTGCGGGTCAAAGATCGATCCGTTTTTTTGGGGTTCGACAAGCGATCTGACAACGGCCGGGTCCAGCGGTTCGCCCTGGGTGGAAATGACATCGCCGGCCTGGTTGTAGATCACCATCGACAACGGCTGATCATCAATCGTCATGTCCTGCTGCTGGGTCAGAACATCGGTTGGAATGGCGATCGCGACCTGCCCTACAACGGTGGCATCATTCAGGATCGGTTGCAGCAAGACCGCGAAACTGCGCCCATTGCCGGTGATATCACCAAGCGGCACGATAGATTGCACCGCCGATGAAGAACGTGACCGAATTTCCTCGTCGATCAGCTCTTCGCTGATCGGGGTGCGCAAGGACGAGCACAGGATCGGCGCACCAACCGGCACGAAGCCGATAAAACTGTAGATCGGACTGTTTTCGACCAAGCGGCTGACGGCGGCAGAGCATCGTTCGGGATCGCCAATCAGCTCTGGATACATTTCCGCGATGGCAGATGCGGACCCGATCCCGCTTTGGATTGCGCGGCGTTCACCCGAAGATCCAAGTTCGGTCCGCGCGATCAGGCTCAGTTCGGTGCGTTCGCGCAGGGTCTCGTCCAGGTCTTTTGTTTGCCAGATGGCCAACATGCCGATCGGCAAAAGAGCAAGCGAAAGGAATGCGACGACGCGAAACGGAAGCCCGCGGAGGAACCGAAACGATTCCTCGCTATCCGGCCGCCCCTGGGGCATCAGAATGCAGAGCTGCCATTGCTGCTGACGACCGCGACAGTCGCCTTGTCGGTCAGTTCCACGGGGCCATCCTCGTCCAGAAACATCAGCTCTGCCAAGCGCTTGCGCCCCCGGTTGGCCCGACTCTTGATCGTTCCGACAGCCACGCCGCACATTTCTGCGGCCTCTTCGTAGGAAAAGCCTGATGCACCGACCAATATCAAGGTCTCGCGTTGTTCGTCAGGCAATTTGGCAAAGGCCGTCTGGAAATCCGCCATCTGCAAGTGGCCGTCATGGGCCGGTTTTTCAGCCATGTTCTCGGTGAAAATGCCGTCGACATCAGCAACTTCACGCTTTGCCTTGCGTCGACTGGAATAGAACGTGTTGCGCAAGATCGTAAACAACCAGGCGCGCATGTTGGTGCCCGCTTCGTATTTGTCGATGTTCGTCCATGCCTTGACCACGGTATCCTGCACCATGTCGTCAGCCGTCGCACCATTCCGCGTGAGCGAAATCGCAAAGGCCCTCAATGCAGGAAGATGGATCACGAGTTCGTCGCGTGGATCGGTGTTCACGATGCATCACCGGTTTGACTGTCTTGCGCCTTGAGCTGTTCGAGAAGCTGTTTGAAACGGTCAGGCAATTCAGCTTCTTCCTGAGCCTGAAAAACGCGCTTTAGATTCTCGTCGATCTGCTGTCGCGCTTTTTCGCTGCTTGGGTCGTTGGACATTGGTTAGACCGTCTTTATGTTTGGTTTCTGCAATTGCTTGCGGAACCCAAACGCGCCACAGCGCGTTAGGTTCCCACGAACAGGGACAAGATTGGAATAATATATGGCGAGCGCGTCTGCCAACCAGGATATCACAACCGCAATTGGGACGTATCTCCCCTATCTGCGTCGCTACGCGCGGGCACTGACCGGATCGCAATCGAGTGGTGACGCCTATGCGGCTGCCACGCTCGAGGCCATTCTGGAAGATCGCAGCATTTTCGACATGCAGATTTCGGCCAAATCGGCTTTGTTCAAGACGCTGCACATGATGTGGTCCAGCACCGACCTGTCCGGCCCGGGCGAAAGCCCCGTCGGCATCGAAGGTGCAGCCCTGCGGCATCTGGCAAAGCTGACGACAAACACGCGCGAGGCGCTGTTGCTCAACACAATCGAAGAATTTTCCTTTGCCGAGATTGCCGACATCATGTCGATCGACGAGGCCGAAGCGGAACATCTGGTCAGCGTGGCACATCGCGAAATGGCTGACAGCATCGCGGGCCGCATCCTGATTATCGAGGACGAGGCAATCATTGCGATGGATCTCGAGGCGTTGGTGTCCGACATGGGCCACAAGGTGACTGGCATCGCTCGCACCCACGAGGGCGCTGTCAAACTGGGCACGTCGGAAAAGCCGGATCTGATCCTTGCGGATATCCAACTGGCAGACAATTCTTCGGGCATCGACGCTGTGAACGAGCTGTTGCAGACGTTTGGTGACATGCCGGTGATTTTCATCACGGCCTTCCCAGAGCGGCTGCTGACGGGCGACAAGCCAGAGCCTGCCTTCCTGATCGCCAAGCCCTACACCGAGGAACAGGTACGTTCAGCGGTCGCACAGGCGATGTTCTTTTCGTCGACCGAGACGCTAAACGCAGGCTGATCAGATCGGCAGGGCTGTCGTTGATCTGACGGTCCGCAACGCGAAACTTGACTGCATCTGCGCGACGCCGGGAAGGCGCGCCAGATGCTGTCTGTGGATGCGGGCGAAATCCTCGGTGTCGCGCGCGACCACCTTCAGCAGATAGTCCGCTGATCCTGCCATCAAATGGCATTCCAACACATCTGGGATCAGACGCACGGCCCGTTCGAATGCGTCCAGCAGTTCATCGGCCTGCCCGGACAGTGTGATTTCGACAAATACCGTGGTCGACAGGCCGATGTTGCGTGCATTCACGATTGCGACGTATCCGCCGATCACCCCCAGTTTTTCCAGACGCTGCACCCTGCGATGGCAGGCCGAAGCGGACAGGTGCACCTTGTCCGCCAGTTCCGCATTCGTCATGCGGCCATCGCGCTGCAATGCCGCCATCAGCCGAAGATCTGTCGCGTCCAAATCCGTCATGCGCAAAAACGTCCTGAAATAATGCGTCAAGACGCACAATTTTACAAATGTGATCGCTATCAGCGGTAATGAATTCGACAAATTTCCGCAAGCGCGGCGCGACAGTGTGGCAAATGCAAACAGTGGAGTCCCTCATGCACATCGGCTGCCCCAAAGAAATCAAACCCCAAGAGTTCCGCGTCGGCCTGACGCCGAATGCAGCGCACGAGGCGGTGTTGCACGGTCATACAGTCACCGTCGAAACAGAGGCAGGCGTTGGTGCGGGTTTCAGTGACGCTGATTACATCGCGGCAGGTGCCCAGATCGCGGCAAACGCGGCCGACGTCTTTGCCGCAGCGGATATGATCGTAAAGGTAAAGGAACCCCAGCCGGGCGAACGCCAGATGTTGCGCGAGGGGCAGATCCTGTTCACCTACCTGCATCTTGCGCCTGATGCGGCACAGACGCAGGACCTGATCGCGTCGGGAGCGACCTGCATCGCATATGAAACCGTCACGGATCGCAACGGCGGCTTGCCGCTGCTGGCCCCCATGTCCGAAGTCGCCGGTCGGCTGGCCCCGCAAGTCGGTGCCTGGACCCTGCAAAAGGCAAACGGTGGCCGGGGCGTTCTGATGGGTGGTGTGCCGGGTGTCGGACCCGCGCGCGTTGCCGTCATCGGTGGCGGGGTCGTCGGAACGCAGGCCGCGCGGATTGCCGCTGGCATGGGTGCGGATGTGACGGTCCTGGACCGGTCCTTACCGCGTCTGCGCTATCTGGATGACACCTTTGCCGGGGTGTTCAAAACCGGGTTTGCCAGCGCGGGCAACACGATCGAACTGGCGATGCAGGCCGACATGATTATCGGTGCAGTCCTCATTCCCGGCGCCGCTGCGCCCAAGCTGATCAGTCGTGCGCAGCTTGCTGATCTCAAGCCGGGGGCGGCTCTGGTCGACGTGGCGATCGATCAGGGCGGCTGCTTTGAGACATCGCGGGCAACGACACATCAAGACCCGATCTATGATGTGGATGGGATCATGCACTATTGCGTCGCCAACATGCCGGGCGCGGTTGCCCGCACCAGCACCATCGCGCTGGGAAATGCCACGATGCCGTTCATGCTGGCGCTGGCGGACAAGGGGTGGCGGCAGGCCTGCAGTGACGATCCGCATCTGCTGGCGGGCCTGAACGTGCACGCGGGTCAGGTCACCTATGCCGCAGTTGGCGCTGCATTGGGGATCGACACCATCGACCCGCAGGATGCGCTTAGACAGTAATATCCTCTTCCGGCTGGTCGAGCGTTCTGACCAGCCGGTCCAGCCCGTGTCGCTGGGCATGGTCGGATGGCATCCGTGCGATCAATGACTGGGCAAGTTCGCGGTGCCGCAATCGCGCCATGCGGTCCGTGACCGTATAGGGGGCCGCGCGTTCGAACGGCCCCAGAAGGTCGCCGAAATCGGTATGATGGATCGCGACCCGCTGTGGCGTGATTGGATGTAGTCCGCCCTTGTACAGCAGCCCGTCCATCAGTCCTGCATGCAGCCAGTTCAGGCAGTTCATCGCGGTGAACGGATCATTGAACCCCGGCGACAGCGCGCGCGCAATCATCTCGCACAGCTGATCGCCGATAAATGGCGTCGCCTGATCTTCGGTGCGGGCGTTTCCCGTCGCAAAGGCGTCGCGCAGCCCCTGGAGTTGTGAGTCCGTCAGCGCCTTTGACGATTTCACCGACGCCACCGACACATGGGGGCTGATAAAGGTCCCGGGGGCGTGCATCACGTCGATCAGCCAGTCATGGCTCTGCGCCTGTTCGTTCAGTGCGGCCACGTCCATCTGTTGGATGTAACCGGCTGTTTTCAAGTGCAAATCAGTCGTGATCTGGTCGGTGCGCGGTGAAATCTGTTCGACCTCGATTGTCGGGCGGGTCTCGATCAGCCGGCGAATGTCGCGGCCGAAACGATGCCCCAGATCAGAGGCGATGTTCGATACGTTGATCGTCTCGGGGACATGGTGGACGTAGTAGATCATCGTAAAAATGGCGATCACCATCAGCACCATTGCAACCACCATGGCATATTGCGCAACAAACGGTGCCTGGCCGTCTATCGGCCCTTTTATCGCGCGCAGGATGAACATGTTGTAGGTAAAGACGCCCAACAGCAGACCGAAACTGATCTGTGTCCCGCGATCCCGCATGAAATTTCCGATCAATCGCGGCCCAAAGGTATCAGCAGCGAAACTGACGGCGACCAGTGTCATCGAAAACATGACCCCGGCCACACCGATGATCGCGGTCGCCATGGTGGCAAGGGTCTGGCGGGCACCGTCGCCCTGCGTGTCAATCCATGCATCGGGTAGCGCGAATGGCAGATCTTGTGCGTTGCGGTCGATCCATTCCATGCCGAATGCCAGGATCAGTGCCGCGATGACGAAACCTGATGGCACAGCCCAGTAGCTGGCGCGCACATCATCCAGCAGCTTGCGGACCAGGGCGCGTCCTGGCACGGCGGCCATTTATCCCTGCGCCTTTTCGGGCTGTGCTGTCGCAATCTGTTCAATCTGGAGGGGCTCGTTGAATGTCAGCGTCTGGTAGGTGAACGGGATCTCGATGCCCGCATCGTCCAGAGCACGTTTGACTGCGCCGACGACCTGGTCACGGCTGGTGCGAATGTCGATTGGCCGCGATCCAGTCCACCAGGTCACTTCGAAATCAATGGATGACGCACCAAAGGCCTGCGCGAAAATCTGGACATCCTTGACGTCGTCCCGGACGGTTTCCACGTTTTTGACCGCCCGCGTGATGACGCTGCGCGCCTCGTCCACGTCAGCATCATAGGCCACGCCGCACATCACCGTCGTCCGGCGCAGATCCCGGTTGGTGCGCACGGTCACAGGGTTCGAAAACAGCGTATGGTTCGGCATGACGATCAGCTGGCCATCGGTCATACGTACCCGACTGTCCCGAATCGTGATGTCCTCGATCCGGCCTTCATGCCCGTCGACCTCGATATAATCGCCGATACTGAAAGGCTCTCGCAGCAGGATCAGGATGCCGGCAAGAAAGTTTTCGAACGTATCCTTGAACGCGAAACCGATCGCCACGGACCCAAGGCCCAGTGTCGTCAGTGCCTTGCCAGGGGTGATGGACGGAAAAACGACGGCAAGCGCAATCAGGATGCCAATCAACCAGATTGCCGTAGAGGCAACGAGCGCGAACACGTCCTTGAGGTTCTGGCGCAAATTCAGTCTGCGGCCAAACTTGCCGATCAGCATCCGAACGATGGCGACAGCGCACCACGTCAGCAGGATCAGCGCCAGCGCAAGTCCGATCCGGGGCAATGCCGCAATCAGACCGTTGATGTAATTGCTCAAGGTGGCAAAGAGCGTTTCAGTCACGTCGATGTTATTCATGACTGCCAACGCGCCCTGACCCTGCCCGGTTCCGATCCTTCAAATCCAGCCCGCGGAAAAAACCTGACATTTTTTGGGAACCAAGCGTGGGGTCTGGTGTTCATGTCATATCAAGGCAGTGTCCCCTGACTTGATAATATGCGGCCGGTCCGGGTTCTCCTCCCCGATTATTGCCGGTTCGGCTGTTGCATTCCTCCCTCCGACGTTTCGTCGACTGATCCGGAACCCATGTGGTTCCGGATCTTTGGGCGGTGACCACAGGAGAACATGACCATGTCAAATATTACCGAAGGCGACAAAGTGCAGTGGAACTGGGGCAATGGCACCGGTACCGGCACTGTGACCAAGGTTTACACACAAAAAAGAACTCTCAAGATCGACGGTGCAGAGGTGACTCGCGACGCCAGCGAGGATGAACCATCATTCTACATCGAGCAGGAGGACGGCAGCGCCGTCTTCAAGTCCGTCACAGAGGTAGAGCGCGCCTGATGTCATTCGCGGACCTGCAAGGTCAGACAGACCTGATCTATTATCCTGACAGTGAACCGGGCATTCGTCGCAGGCGCGCGGGACGTGGATTCAGCTATCTTGCACCTGACGGGACCCGCATTGATGACCAGGCAGAGCGCGCCCGGATCGGTGCTTTGGGCATTCCGCCTGCGTATGATGATGTCTGGATCTGTCCGCTCGACCTTGGGCATCTTCAGGCGACAGGGTTTGACGAAAAAGACCGCAAGCAATATCGCTATCATGCCGAATGGACAGAATTGCATGCGCGCCTGAAATTCGACTGCCTGAATGAACTGGCAGACAGGCTTCCTGCATTGCGGCGGTGGATCGAAACGCGATTGCGCGGTGATGTCGGTGATTTCGAAACGGCCCTTGCCGCCACGCTGGCGCTGATTGATCGCGCATCGATGCGGGTCGGACACAGCACCTATTCATCCGAAAACGGCAGCTACGGGGCAACGACGCTATTGCCGGAACACCTTGCGGTAGAGGATGGCCATCTGAGGCTGGATTATGCCGCCAAAGGTGGCAAGCAGGTCGAAAAGGATCTGTATGCACCCCGCCTGGCCGCAGTCCTTGAGGATTGTCAGGATCTGCCGGGGGCGACGGTGATCAGCTATCTGGACGACAGTGGCACCGCCCATGCCATCCGATCAGAGCATATCAATGCATTGCTGCGCGACATCTGCGGTGAGGACGTGACTTCCAAGACTCTGCGGACCTGGAACGGGACCCATGCTGCGTTTTGCGCCGCACAGGGTAACGACACTGTCACGATCAAGGCTCTGAGCGAGGCTGCGGGCGCGCGATTGCACAATACGGCGACCGTGGCGCGCAACAGCTACATTCATCCTGCCGTGATTGCGTTGACCGAAATGACGCCCGAGGCGCGGCTGAAACTGTTTGCGCGTTTGGACGATGTCCCTTCGGTCGACGGCTTGCGTGCGGGCGAGGCCGCATTGGCGGCATATCTGCGCACCGGATGATCACATCAGCGGACGGCGCGGCACCAGATCGGTTTCCACACCGGCGACAGCCGCCAGTTTTTCCGTGTCGTTGATTGTCAGCTGACCATCGGACCAGTTCACCAACTGACTCTCGCGCAGATGGCCGAGGGTCTTGTTGGTGTGAACCAGCGACAGCCCCAGTGCATCGGCAATATCCTGTTGCCTGAACGGCAGATCCATGGCGCGGTTGCGCACCAGCCCGATCATCCGGCCACGTTCGAAAATCCGCAGCAGCGCCCATGCCAGTGATTGTTTCGCCGTCCGCTGCCCGACCGTCGTCAGGGCTTCGCCCAAGAAATGTTCCTCGACGGCGGCCAGCCACGTGATGTCAAAGGCGCGTTCGGGGTGGGATTTGAAAAAACTGAACAGCTCTGATCGATTGAAAACGCACAATGTCATTTTCGACCGGGCCTCGACCGAATGGGACATTTCATTCATGAGCCCGGATTGAAGGCCGATGAAATCCCCCGGAAAAACAAAATTCACGACCTGTCGTCGCCCGTCTGCGGTCGTCTTGTACCGGATCGCCATGCCGCGCAGCGCCGTGAACAGTTGCGGACTGTTCGAGCCTTCGATCAGCAGTGGTGTGCCGGGGTCGACGCTCAATTCGCCCACCTTGAATTTCTGCATCGTCTGCACGTCGCTTTCGGACATGCCGACGAACAGCGGCTGTTTGCGCAGGGGGCAGTTTTCGCAAAGTGTTGCCATGATCCGTCTCCTCGGGCACCGGTCCATTTGTCAGGGCGGGCCGGGCTGTCATTCGTATTGTGAGGACGCGGTGGGACTTGTCCATGAAAAAACCCCCGCCCGTTGCCGGGCGGAGGTCAGTGCGTTCAGTCGAAAAAGGGGATGCCTTACAGCAAACCTTCGCGCTGGGCCTTTTTCCGTGCCAGCTTGCGCTGACGGCGGATCGCTTCGGCCTTCTCGCGTGCCTTCTTGACGGAGGGCTTCTCGAAATGCTGCTTGAGCTTCATTTCACGAAACACACCTTCACGCTGAAGTTTTTTCTTCAGAGCACGGAGCGCCTGATCGACGTTGTTATCACGAACACTAACCTGCATGTGGTTTTCACCACCTTTCTAGTCAGATTTGCAAAAATTGCAGGAGTTGGTCCTATAGCCGCGCTGCACTAACTTGTCTAGTCTGCTGACAGGCAAGGAGAACCAATGATGTATACCGATCCCGCCAAGCGCGCACTACTTGACGCGATACTGCCGCATGTCGCCTTTGATGGTTGGTCCGAAGATGCGTTCAAGGCCGCGATCGCGGCGTCTGACGTGACGCCGGACCGGGCCCGGTCGCTGTGTCCGCGCGGTGCGACCGACCTTGCCGTGCTGTTTCACGTCGAGGGCGATCGCAAGATGAAAGAGGCGCTGGCCGAGGCTGACCTGGCAGATCTGCGGTTTCGCGACCGGGTCGCCCGCGCATTGCGCATCCGCCTTGACGTGACCGAAGACAAGGAGGCGGTGCGCCGCGGCACGACGCTGTTTGCGTTGCCGCATCTCGCCCCCGAAGGTGCCAAACTGATGTGGGGCACGGCCGATGCGATATGGACCGCGCTGGGAGATACATCCGACGACGTGAACTGGTACACGAAACGCGCCACGCTGTCGGGGGTCTGGGCGTCTGTCGTGCTGTACTGGCTGGGCGATCAGTCGGTGGATCATACGGCAACGGATGATTTCATCGACCGCCGCATCGACGAGGTCATGCAGATCGAAAAGCTGAAGGCCAAGGTGAATGCGAATCCTTTGCTGAAACCGCTGACCGGTCCGCTGGGCCGGCTGGCCGGAATGGTCCGTGCACCAGCAGCGCGTCAGGATTTCAAGGTGCCGGGCATGTGGCGCAAGGCCGGACCACGATGATGCAGGCCGTTGAAATCGCCAAACCCGGTGGCCCGGAGGTTCTGACCCTGACCGACCGCCCCATGCCGGTGGCCGGGGCAGGGCAGGTGGTGATCAAGGTGGCCTATGCAGGTGTGAATCGCCCCGACGCCCTGCAACGTGCCGGTGCCTATGATCCGCCGCCCGGGGCATCCGACCTGCCGGGTCTGGAATGCGCAGGCGAGGTCTACAGCGTCGGGCCCGACGTGACCGAGCTGTCGGTTGGCGACGCAGTCTGCGCGCTGTTGCCCGGCGGGGGCTATGCGGAATACGCAGCAACCCCAGCGGCGCATTGCCTGCCCGTCCCAAAGGGGCTGAGCCTGAAACAGGCAGCTTGTTTGCCCGAAACTTTCTTTACCGTGTGGTCCAACGTGTTCATGCGCGGTGGGCTGCGGGCCGGTGAACGGCTGTTGGTACACGGCGGATCATCGGGTATCGGAACCACGGCCATTCAATTGGCCCATGCGTTCGGGGCGCGGGTATTCACGACGGCCAGCACCACGGCCAAGCTGGACGCCTGCCGTGACCTAGGGGCAGAGGTTCTGATCAATTATCGCGATGAGGATTTCGTCAAGATCGTGCGACAGCACGGCGGGGCCGATGTCATTCTGGACATGGTGGGCGGCTCTTATATTCAGCGCAACATTGCTGCGCTGGCCGATGATGGGCGTCTTGTGCAGATCGCCTTCTTGGGTGGGGCAAAGGCCGATGTGAATTTCGTGCAGATGATGACCCGTCGATTGACCCTGACGGGCAGCACCCTGCGCCCGCAAAGCGATCTGGCCAAGGCACGGATTGCCAGCGACCTGCGCGAACGGGTCTGGCCGCTGCTGGCGGCAGGCCGGATCGGTCCCGTGATGGATGAGGAATTTGCCCTGGCCGACGCGCACGCGGCGCATGCCCGGATGGAAGCGGGCGATCACATCGGCAAGATCGTGTTGCGGGTCGGCTAGACGACCCGCGTGCATCGGGCTGCGCCCGGCACGACGCCCCGCCCGCCGTCCCCTACTGGCGGGGCGGGAAACCTTTGTAGACAGGCAGACGCCAACCCAGTGTGATGCTGCCAGCCCGCAGGGCGAATGTTGTCAATGCGCAGACGAGCAATGGTGCAGCCCCATTCAGGCCGAACGCCTGACAGGTCACCGCAGCCACCGCCCCCGCGAGGGCGCAGGTCACGTACAGCTCTCCTTGTTTCAGGACCAGCGGCACTTCGTTGCAGACAACGTCGCGCATCAGGCCCCCGAAACATCCCGTCGCGATGCCCATGATCAAAACGATTGGCCAGTCCATACCCATGGCGCGCGCCACGCCGACGCCTGCGGGCACGGCGACAGCCAGTGCCAAGGCATCGAACCAGACGATGCCGGCATAGCGGCTTTCGAGCCGGTGGGCGGTGAAAAATACGATGATCGCAGCGATCCCCGCGACGGCGATATAGGTCGGGTCCGCGATCCAGAACACCATGTCGCGGTTCAACAAGACGTCGCGTAGCGTGCCGCCGCCGGTCGCCGTCAGGGCCGCAACAAAAACAAACCCCACCACGTCAAGTTGCGCGCGGCTGGCGACCAACGCACCGGTAATCGCAAAGATGAACACAGATGCATAGTCGAGTGCGACCAGCATCGGCATCAGGTCGGGCAGGTCTACCGCGATCATGGTTTGAAGGGTGCCATGCCGGCCCGCGCAAGCGCATCGGCGCGTTCGTTTTCAGGATGGCCTGCGTGCCCCTTGACCCATTCCCAGCTGACGTCATGGGATTGGGTCGCGGCATCAAGTCGTTTCCACAGTTCTTCGTTCTTGACGGGTTTTTTGGCCGCGGTCTGCCAGCCGCGCTTTTTCCAGCCGTGTATCCAGGTCGTGATCCCATCCTTGACGTAAGAGCTGTCTGTCACGATCGTAATCGCACTTCGCTTCGTCAGGGATTCCAGTGCGCTGATCGCTGCCAGCAGTTCCATCTGGTTATTGGTCGTCTTTGCGGCACCGCCCTGCAATTCGCGTTCCTTGATCACGGTGTCGCCTTCGCGTGCGATTAGCAGGCAGCCCCATCCGCCGGGGCCGGGATTTCCGGAACAGGCACCATCTGTATAGGCATAAAGCTTGGGCATGGATCAGGTCTTTCGGCGGGTAAAGCTGTGCCTCTCATCAAGGGATGTGGTCGCGGTGTCCAGTCCCGGGCGCGTTGCGTTACAGGATCAGCGGCAGGAAACTGATCACGACGATGCCCGTCAGCAGGGCGCGCAGTTTCATCCACCATTGTGGGGCCCAACCGGCCTTTGCGAATTGCCAGTCCAGCAGCAGCAGGCCGACAAAACCCGCAACCAGGTTGATCGCGGCCGTTGTCGGTCCGCCGCCGACCATGAAGAATGCCCAGAGGGCGGGAATGACCGACAACGCATAGGGCAGCCAGCGGTCCTGTCGCGTGGCAAAGCCCCACAGGACCCCGGACATGAACGACAGGATCACACTGCCGTACGACAGCTGCACAAAGGGTGCGGTGAATCTTCCGCCCAGCGTCAGCAGGGCCCAGTCGCCCAGTGCTGGCACCATTGCCGTCAACGCGCCCCACAAAAACGGCAAAAGCCCGGCAAGGCCCAGGACAAGTGGTCCGGTCGGAATGCGAAACATCAGGGTCGGCCTTTGTGCTTGGATGGATCAGATAGGCGTTTGATAGATGATCTGCCGGGCGTTGCACAACGCGACACGTCGTTTTGTGGCCTTTGGTGTCGGAAATAGTGCGGACATGGCGATGAATCGCGATCCAAATACCTGCGAGGGTGAACCAGCGAGGAGGCGTTGGCATGGATTTTCTGACACAGGCGGTTGCGACCGTGGCAAATGCCGATCACGCACCGCTCGAGGCTTTTGATGACCCCCGGCACGGTACCGTGCAGTGGCGGACGTTGTTTTCAGGCGACCGGACCCAGACATCCAGCCTGACGCTGGGTGTGGCGGAATTCGGACCGGCGGGCACATTGCATTCGCACCGCCATTCACCGTGCGAGTTCTACTTTTGCCTGTCGGGGCAGGGGATCGTCACGATCGACGGAATTGACCACGATTTGCGACCAGGCGTTGCCTTGTACATCCCCGCCGATGCCGAACATTGCGTTGTGGCAGGCGAGGACGGGTTGCGGTTCCTGTATGGTTTTCCACAAGATCGGTTTTCAGACGTCGAATACCGTTTTTCCGCCGAAGCTGATCCTGTCTTGCAGGCCGCCATCGCGATCTGAAGGGTGGTCCCCTCAGGCTGGTTCACGCAAAACGCGTGGCACCTTGAATTCGACATTTTCGACCGCGGTTTCGACCATTTCGACCGTCACCTCGTAACGATCCCTGAAGGCCTGGATGACTTCTTCGATCAGGACCTCGGGTGCAGATGCCCCGGCGGTGATGCCCATTGACGTGATCCCGTCCAAGGCGCGCCAGTCGATATCTGCCGCGCGTTGGACCAGCTGGGAATAGGGGCAACCTGCCTTGGTGCCGACTTCGACGAGGCGTTTCGAGTTGGACGAATTCGGCGCGCCGACAACCAGCATGGCGTCGCACTTCGGGGCCATCGCCTTGACCGCCTCCTGGCGGTTTGTCGTGGCGTAGCAGATGTCTTCCTTGTGGGGGCCGACGATTGCCGGGAACCGGGTTTTCAGTGCCTCGACGATGTCGATGGTGTCATCCACAGACAATGTGGTCTGCGTCACGAATGCCAGCCGTTCGGGGTCGCGCACATGCACATGTGCCACGTCCTCGACCGTTTCGACCAGTAGCACATCACCCTCTGGCAATTGCCCCATCGTGCCGACTGTTTCGGGATGACCCGCATGGCCGATCATGATCATCTGCAACCCGTTGTCCGCGTGGCGCTGCGCCTCGATATGGACCTTGCTGACCAGGGGGCAGGTTGCGTCCACATAGACCATCTCGCGTTTGGCGGCAGCGGCGGGGACCGCCTTGGGGACACCATGCGCGGAAAAGATGACAGGCCGGTCATCGGGGCATTCGTCCAGCGTTTCGACAAAAACCGCACCCTTGTCGCGCAAACCGTCGACCACGAATTTGTTGTGCACGATCTCGTGCCGGACGAAAACGGGCGCACCCCATTTGTCCAGCGCCATTTCCACGATCTTGATCGCGCGGTCGACACCGGCGCAGAACCCGCGCGGCGCGGCAAGGTAGAGTGTCAGGGGCATCTTTGACATGGGGTGCCTTTCGGTCCGTGTGCTGTCTAGATAGGCGGGCTTATGCAGCAGGTCCAGTGTGCGGTTCTACCCAAACAAAAGGCCCGCAGGATCATGCTGCGGGCCTTGCATCGCTCGTTCGGTCTGCGCGGGTCAGTCTGCTTCGGTTATTGCTTGGTCTTCGTCTGATTGCCCGCGTGGCTCGCGCGGTGGGCGGCCAATGACATCGCGCAGTTCATCCAGTTCGATGAAATTGTCGCACTGGCGACGCAGTTCGTCTGCAATCATCGGGGGCTGGCTGCGAATGGTCGAAACCACGGAAACGCGCACACCTTTGCGTTGGAGGGATTCAACAAGCGGGCGAAAATCACCGTCGCCGGAAAACAGTACGATGTGATCGACATGCGGGGCCAGTTCCATCGCATCGACGGTCAGTTCGATGTCCATGTTGCCCTTGATCTTGCGACGGCCCATGGAATCCGTGAATTCCTTGGCCGGCTTGGTCACCATGTTGAAACCGTTGTAGTTCAGCCAGTCGACCAGCGGACGGATCGGAGAGAAGTCGTCATTTTCCAAAAGCGCCGTGTAGTAGAATGCGCGCAGCAGTTTGCCACGCCGCATGAATTCCGCGCGCAGCAGTTTGTAGTCGATATCAAAGCCGAGCGCTTTGGCTGCAGCATAGAGATTCGCTCCGTCTATGAAGAGGGCCAATCTTTCGTCGCGGTAAAACATCACGTAGCCTTTTTGAAAGCCGTTTAAATTTTTCAGAAACAGAGGCTGACATCTGCCAAAGTAGCGAAGAGACTGGTTCTATATGAGACCGGGTAATGAGGTTGCAAGCAGACCGTGACGGCACCAAGCAGAATCGCGCTTGTCGCATTGGGGGGCAATGGGTCTGACGCTTCGAGCGAGCGTCAGCAGGCTGTTTCAATCGCTGCGAGAGCCGTCGCTGTCGCCTTGGAAGGCGGTCCGGACGTGCGGCTGTCTGCGCTTTATGACACTGACGCCTATCCTGTTGGAATTGGTTCGGATTTTACGAATGCGGCGATGGCGGTGCCGACGCTGCTCGAACCGGAAGATATCTTGGCACGCCTGCATGAGATCGAGGCTGACGCAGGGCGCATACGCCAGAAAAGATGGGGTCCGCGACCGATTGATCTTGATCTGATCGGATTGGGTGACCTGATATTACCTTGCGTCACAACGCAGTCGGCTTGGCGCAACATCTCGCTGGAGGATCAGCAAGAGCGTTGGCCTGCGGAACTGATCCTGCCGCATCCGCGGGTTCAGGATCGGGGATTCGTGCTGATTCCTCTGTGTGACGTGGCACCCGATTGGGTTCATCCGGTGCTGGGTAAATCCGTTCGGCAGATGTGCGCCGAACTGCCGGCGGACCAACGCAAAGGTGTCGTGCGGTCTGACCGACAAGAGGCTTGACAGGACGGGAAATCGGGTTGTCTTTCGGGGCGATGCGTGGCATGAGCATGGCTTGCTATCCATTTCGGACAACAACAGGAGTGTGCCGATGGCCCGCGTTACCGTCGAAGATTGTGTCGACAAGGTCCCGAACCGGTTTGAACTCGTCATGCTGGCCGCGCATCGTGCGCGTGAAATCGCAGCAGGTTCACCCGTGACCGTCAGCCGCGACAACGACAAGAACCCTGTCGTGTCCCTGCGCGAAATCGCAGACGAGACTCAGCAGGCCGACGATCTGCGCGAACGCATGATCGAGGCGAACCAGACCCAGATCGAAGTCGATGAACCCGAAGAGGACCAGATGGCCCTGCTGATGGGTGCCGAATCGGACAAGCCGGTCGAGGACGATATGTCCGAAGAAAAGCTGCTGCGCGCCTTGATGGAAGCGCAGGGTCAACGCTGACGGCCGGCCCCCGGCCCAGACATGAGAGTGCCGGACCACGATGACGACAGCCGATGACCTGATCGCACTGGTCCGCACCTACAACCCCCGCACGAATTCAGCATTGATCGCCGACGCCTATGCGTTCGGCGATCAGATGCACGAGGGGCAGTTTCGCCATTCCGGTGAAAGGTATTTCACACATCCCGTCGCCGTGGCCGAATCGCTGGCCAAGATGCAGATGGACGATGCCACGATCATCACTGCCCTGCTGCATGATACCATCGAGGACACGCCAGCCAGTTTCGCGATCGTGCAGAAACGGTTCGGTCAGGAAATTGCGGAACTTGTGGATGGCGTCACGAAACTGACGAACCTCCAGCTCAACAGCCGTGAAACCAAAGAGGCCGAGAATTTTCGCAAGTTGTTCATGGCGACCAGCCGCGACCTGCGTGTGACCTTGGTCAAATTGGCCGACCGTCTGCACAACATGCGCACCATCAGGTCCATGCGCCCGGAAAAGCAGGCCCAGAAATCGCGCGAAACCATGGATATCTATGCGCCTCTCGCGGGGCGGATGGGGATGCAATGGATGCGCGAGGAACTCGAGGATCTGGCGTTTCGCGTGCTGAACCCCGAGGCCCGCAATTCGATCATCCGCCGTTTCATCATGTTGCAGCGCGAATCGGGCGATGTGGTGAACCGCATTACATCCGATATTCGGGTCGAGTTGGAACGCGCCGATATCGATGCCGAGGTCATGGGGCGCGCCAAGAAGCCCTATTCGGTCTGGCGCAAGATGCAGGAAAAGGATCAGGGGTTTTCCCGCCTGTCCGATATCTATGGATTCCGGATCGTCACCGCGACCGAAGGCGATTGCTACCGCATCCTTGGCGCAATCCATCAACGTTGGCGCGCGGTGCCGGGGCGTTTCAAGGACTATATCAGCCAGCCGAAAACCAACGGCTATCGGTCGATCCACACGACCGTATCGGGCCGCGACGGTCGCCGGGTCGAGGTTCAGATCCGCACGCGCGAAATGCACGAAGTCGCCGAAACCGGCGTGGCTGCGCATTGGTCCTACAAGAACGGCGAGAGGGTCGAGAACCGATTTGCGGTCGACCCCGTAAAATGGATCAGTGCACTGACCGAACGACTGGAGGACGACGAGGATCACGACGCCTTTCTCGAGGCGGTCAAGCTGGAGATGTACACCGACCAGGTGTTTTGCTTCACGCCCAAGGGCGAAGTGATCAAGCTGCCGCGTGGTGCCACGCCAATCGATTTTGCCTATGCCATTCACACCCGTATCGGCACAACCTGTCAGGGGGCCAAGGTGGACGGCCTGCGCGTGCCGCTATGGACCCGCCTGAAAAATGGCCAATCGGTCGAGATCATCACCGCTGCCGGACAGACGCCGCAATCGACATGGATCGACATTGCCGTGACAGGTCGTGCCAAGACGGCCATTCGCAAGTTCCTGCGCGAAGAGGATCGTGACCGCTACGTGCGTTTGGGGCGTGAGTTGGTTCGTGTCGCCTTTGAGAATGCAGGCAAGAAGATGACGGAAAAGGCCCTGCGCACGGCGGCAAAGACGCTGGCGATGGGATCGGCCGACGACATGCTGGCCAGCTTGGGCAGCGCAGAGATTTCGGCGCGCGACATCGTGCGCGCCATCTATCCCGATCTGGACACACGTCCGACCGGTGAGGTCGACGCCAGCCGCGCTGTCGTGGGTCTGCGGGACGACCAGAAGTTTCAGCGTGCAGCCTGCTGTCAGCCCGTTCCGGGCGAGAGGATAATCGGGATCACCTACCGTGGCCAAGGCGTGCGGGTGCATGCCATCGACTGCGAGGCACTGGTCGACTACGAGGATCAGCTGGACCGTTGGGTTGATCTGCGGTGGCAAGAGGGCCAACATAAACCCGTTCATGCAGTGACCCTCGACATCTCGATCACGAACGATGCAGGGGTGCTGGGACGGATCTGTACGCTGATTGGTGAACAGGACGCGAATATTTCCGACCTGAAATTCATCGACCGCAAGCCGGATTACTTTAGGTTGCTGATTGACGTGGATTTGCGGGACGCCGACCATCTGCACCGCGTCGTCACCGCCATCGAGGCGGACAGCAATGTGTCCAACCTGTCGCGGCAGCGTGATCCGGGGCAATCTGGCGCTTAACCGACGAGGCGAGGGGAAACCGGGTGTTCAAACGCAGGGACAGGCGACCGGCCTGGCGGGTCATGGCCTCTGCCGTGTATCCCGACGGCGGTTGGCGTCGGGCGTTCTGGTATGTCCAGCGCCGCCTGCAACGCCTGCCGGACACCCCTGAAAAAATCGGTCGCGGCGTCTGGGCTGGTGTTTTTACCACCTTTACCCCGTTTTACGGCCTGCATTTCGTGATCGCAGCGCTGATCGCGCGTCTGATGCGCGGGAATATTCTGGCCGCGCTCATGGCGACGTTCTTTGGCAATCCGCTGACCTATCTGCCGATTGCGGCTGCGTCACTGGGGTTCGGGCGCTGGATTTTCGGGTTGGGTCCGCATCAGGACCCGCATTCGATCGGCACAAAGTTCATGAACGCGGGCAAGGACCTGACCCATAACCTGTTGGCGCTCTTTACGCCGGCCAAGCCGGACTGGCATGGCCTCGCGATTTTTTACGACGACATTTTTCTGCCCTACCTGATCGGTGGCCTGGTGCCCGGTGCGATCTCTGCCACGCTTTGCTATTTTCTCGTGGTGCCTGTTCTGAGGGCGCAGCAGAACCGGCGGCGCAAACGGCTCCGGGCCAAGCTTGAAAGGTTGGCGCTGCCGAAATCCGGGGATGGCGAAGCAGGGAATTCGGACTAGGTTCCAGCCAGTACCGATTGGAGACAGTGATGACCGAGAAACTGCGTCTAGGCGTGAATATCGACCACGTGGCGACCGTGCGCAACGCGCGTGGCGGGGACAACCCCGACCCCCTGCGTGCGGCCCTGATGGCGCAGGATGCTGGCGCAGACGGCATCACGGCACACCTGCGCGAGGATCGTCGCCACATCCGGGATGCCGATATGGCAGCGCTCAAGGACAAGTTGTCGATACCGCTGAATTTCGAAATGGCGGCAACAGCCGAGATGCGCGACATCGCCTTGCGCACCAAACCGCATGCCGTTTGCCTTGTCCCCGAGAAACGCGAGGAACGCACAACCGAAGGCGGGTTGGAGGTCGCCCGACAGGCAAATGTACTGGCGGACTATTTCGCCCCCCTGCAAGAGGCGGGATGTCGTATCTCTTTGTTCGTCGCTCCCGACCGCGATCAGGTCGAGGCCGCACACCGCATCGGTGCGCCCGTGATCGAACTGCACGCCGGTGCTTATGCGGATGCATGGGCCGAGGGGCGTTGGGCCGACCGTGACGCTGAACAGAAACGTCTGGTCGATATGGCAATCTACGGGCATCAGCTGGGTCTTGAGGTGCACGTGGGTCACGGTCTGACATTCGACAGCGTTGGCCCGATCGCGGCGCTGCCGCAGGTGCGCGAACTGAACATCGGTCATTTCATCATAGGCGAGTCCATTTTTATGGGGCTGGATGGTGCGATCCGCGAGATGCGCGTGCGCATGGACGCAGCCCGCGCATGATCCCCACGGATGCCGAACGCGACGCCATGCGCGGCGTAGCCGATCACGCGCTGGACCTGCACGCACAGGGCAAGGACATCGTTTTTACGGCCGCCGTAGTCAAAGACGGGCAGGTGATCGCCACGGCCCGAAACGAGGTTGGTGACACCAACGACGTGTCGCGCCACGCCGAAGTGGTCGCCATCGCCCGTGCGGCCGATGCGCTGGGTGATCGTAGCCTCAAGGGGTGCACGTTGCTGGCGTCCTGTCAGCCCTGCGAGATGTGCCTGTCCGCAATGCGCTGGGCGGAAATCGACCGGGTGATCTTTGGCGCGCAACAGGCCAACAGTGCCGCTGCCTTCTTTCGGTTTCCAAAGCTGAAGATCAGCGATTTTCACGCCGCCTGCGACGGGGCATTCGATTACCTCGGCGGGGTCGAAGAGGACCGCCTGCACGTCATTTACGCGCCCGAGGGCCAGAAATGATCCTCGGGATCGGGACTGATCTGGCCAATATCGACCGGATCGCAGGCACGCTGGACCGATTTGGTGACCGGTTTCGCAACCGTGTCTTTACCGAAACCGAACAGGCCAAGGCTGAACGCCGCCACGACACCCCCGGCACCTATGCCAAGCGCTGGGCGGCCAAGGAGGCCTGTTCAAAGGCATTGGGCACGGGGTTGCGCATGGGGATCGCGTGGAAGGACATGTCCGTCACCAACCTGCATACCGGTCAACCCGTGATGCAAGTGACCGGCTGGGCCAAGGACCGGCTGGACCAGATGACGCCACCGGGACACCGGGCCGTGATCCATGTCACGCTGACGGATGATCATCCTTGGGCACAGGCCTTTGTCCTGATCGAGGCGCTGCCGGTCACCGCAGACCCTGCGGCTTGACAGATGCAGGCCGTGCGATCATTTAGCCGTTCAGAATAAGGGACGGGATTGATCACATGGCCGAAAAGAATGGCATCGTCGCAAGCGTGATCGAGACCGTCAAAACCATTGTCTACGCGCTGCTGATTGCCGGCGTTTTCCGCACCCTCTTCTTTCAACCATTCTGGATTCCGTCAGGGTCGATGAAGGACACGCTGCTGATCGGCGATTTCCTGTTCGTCAACAAAATGGCCTACGGGTATTCCTACGCCTCTTGTCCGTCGATCCTGATTCCGGCGCTGGGTGTTGATATCGGTGCCGATGATTTCTGCGGCATGTTCGAGGACAGCGACGATCGCCTGTTCGGGTCCGATCCCGAACGCGGTGATGTCGTCGTCTTCCGCCACCCCGTGACCGGGCGTGATTTCATCAAACGCCTGATCGGTCTGCCGGGCGAGCGCATCCAGGTTGTCGACGGTCAGCTGTTCATCAATGACGAAGCGGTCCCGCAGGTCGAGGCGGGGATCTTTTCCGAAATCATGGAACCGCAGGGGTCCGGTCGCCAGCGGCCGCAATGTTTCAACGGTGCCGTCGGTGATGGTGCGGAATGCATCAAGCAGAAATTCGTCGAGACGCTGCCGGGGGGCATCAGCCACGACATTCTGAACATCGGAAATCGGGCGCTGGACAACACCGGCGTGTTCACCGTGCCCGAGGATCATTTTTTCTTTATGGGTGACAACCGCGACAATTCGACCGACAGCCGCGTCGCCCAGGTGGCGGGTGGTGTGGGCTTTGTCCCGCGCAAGGATATCGTGGGCCGCGCTGACCGCGTGATCTTTTCCTCGGCCGGGCGTTCGATGCTGGCGTTCTGGACCTGGCGCGGCGACCGCTTCTTTGAGAAGGTCGAGTGAAGGTCTCGGCGCAACTTGACGCGTTTCAGAAGCGCCTTGGGCACAGGTTTTCGGACGTGCGCCATTTGTTGCAGGCCGTCACCCATCCCTCGATGGCCAGCCCGCACCGCGACGACAACCAGCGTCTCGAATTCCTGGGCGACCGGGTTCTGGGCCTGACGATTGCAGAGGCACTGCTGAGGGCGGATCCCGCCGCGGCAGAGGGGTTGCTGGCGCCGCGCTACAATGCGCTGGTCCGCCGTGAAACCTGTGCAGAGGTTGCGCGAAGCATCGATCTGGGCGAGGTCATGAAACTTGGCCGGTCCGAGATGAAATCAGGTGGACGGCGCAAGGACGCGCTCTTGGCCGACGCGATGGAGGCCGTGATCGCGGCCGTTTACATGGACGGCGGGTTCGATGCCGCGCGCGATACGGTGCTGCGCCTGTGGTCCGATCGGATCACCAATGTCGCAGAAGACGCACGCGACCCGAAATCGGCGCTTCAGGAATGGGCGCAGGCCCGTGGCGAGGCACCGCCCGTCTATACAGAGGTCGCCCGGTCCGGCCCCGACCATCAGCCCGATTTCACGATCGAGGCGCGACTCCAAAGCGGTCAGACGGCACGCGCCACCGCGCGCGCAAAACGACAGGCCGAACAAGCGGCAGCCGCCGCATTGCTGGAAAAGGTATCCCAATGACCGAAAACACGCGCGCCGGTTTCGTCGCCCTGATCGGGGAACCGAATGCTGGCAAATCCACTCTTTTGAACCGGATGGTCGGCGCAAAGGTCAGCATCGTGACGCACAAGGTGCAGACCACACGTGCCCGGATCCGGGGGGTGATGCAGGCGGATCAATCGCAACTGGTCTTTGTCGATACGCCCGGTCTGTTCGCCCCGCGCCGCCGTCTGGATCGTGCGATGGTTGCCGCTGCCTGGTCAGGGGCAGGGGACGCCGATGTGGTCGTCCTGTTGATCGAGGCGCATCGTGGCCTGACGCCGGGTGTGCAGGCCATTCTGGATGTGCTGGCCGAACGTGTGGGCAAGGCGCGTGTGGCGCTGGCGATCAACAAGATCGACCGCGTGCAGTCGGAAACCCTGCTGGCCCTGACCGCCAAGATGAATGCGGCCTATGATTTCGCAGAGACTTTTATGATTTCTGCCGAACGCGGACATGGTTGCGACGCGCTGCGGGACTGGCTGGCATCCGAGGTCCCAGAGGGTCCGTGGCTGTATCCTGACGATCAGATCGCCGATGCGCCGCTGCGCAACATTGCCGCCGAGATCACGCGCGAAAAGCTGACTCTGCGCCTGCATCAGGAACTGCCCTATCAGTTGACGGTGGAAACGGAAAACTGGGAAGAGCGTAAAGACGGCTCTGCCAAGATCGACCAGTTGATCTACGTGATCCGCGATGGTCACAAGGGGATCGTGCTGGGCAACAAGGGCGAGACGATCAAGGCCGTGGGTCAGGCTGCACGTGTCGAGATCGAGGAACTGCTGGGCCGCAAGGTGCACCTGTTCCTGCAAGTCAAAGTCCGGTCCAACTGGCTCGAGGACAAGGAACGCTATTCCGAGATGGGCCTCGATTTCAAAGACGGCGACACCTGAGCGATGCGTCTGACCGCTGACTTTTGGGTCGCGGCCTATCTGGCACGGTTGAGGGGCGCGGATATCCCCGCCTTTGTCGTGGCGCGCGGCGATGCGACGGCGGGTGCGGTGCTGGTGAAACTCAATACACTGGACGGGAACGCACAGGCGTTTCAGCGCAGTTTTGATCTGATGACCGGTGATCGGGTCTGGGTGACGCTGGCGGATGGTCCCGAAACGGATGTCGATGCGTCCATCGCCAGACAACGTGGCTTTGACAGCGATCTGTGGGTGATCGAGGTCGAGGACCGCGCCGGGCGGCATCTGCTGGACCAGCCGGGATTGGAATAGGGGGCAGCGATGATCGCGTGGCGTGACGAAGGCATCCTGTTGTCGACCCGCCCGTTCGGCGAAACCTCTGCGATCATCGAAGTGTTCACCCCCGACATGGGGCGGCACGCAGGTGTCGTGCGTGGTGGTGTCAGCCGCAAAATCGCCCCGATCCTGCAACCCGGTGCGCAATTGTCCGTCGCATGGAAGGCGCGGCTGGGCGAACATCTGGGGTCCTTTACTGTCGAACCCGTCCGCAGCCGCAGTGTCGCGGCGATGGGGGACAGGCTGTCGTTGGCAGGACTGAATGCAGTCTGTGCCTTGCTGTCACGCATACTGCCAGAACGCGAACCGCACGGCCCACTGTATGACCGGACGACGCAACTGCTGGATCTGCTCGGCCAAACCGACGTCTGGCCCTTGGCCTATCTGCGGTGGGAACAGGCCTTGCTGTCCGAGATGGGGTTCGGCATGGACCTCTCTGCCTGTGCCGTACGTGGCACGAACGAGGATCTGGCCTTTGTGTCTCCGCGTACGGGACGCGCTGTCAGCAGGCAGGCCGCGGGCGAATGGGTGGACCGTCTGCTACCATTGCCGCCCGTGTTGGCGGGGCAAGGTGATGCGACCAACGACCAGATCGTGATCGCCTTGACGACGACCGGCTATTTCATCGAACACAGGCTGTTGCGGTCCTTGGGTCATGACACGTTACCGCCAGCACGCGATCGGTTGGTGCAGGCGATTGGGCGGGTCTGATCGCGCGGCGGAACTTAAAGGCTCAACAGATTGTTATCCTGTGAAGAACGGGGACAAACATGGCTGATATTTTCAACATTCTGGTGCGGTGCGTCATCATGGTGCCGTTCATCGTGATTTTGACCCGCATCGCTGGCTTGCGGTCGTTTTCCAAAATGTCAGGGTTTGACTTTGCGGTCACGGTCGCCAGCGGTTCTGTCCTCGCCGCAACCGTGATGACACCGTCGACGCCAATCTCGCACGGCATGGCGGCGCTGATCGGTCTCTTTATCGTTCAGATGGTCATCGCGCGCGCCCGCGCCTACGCGCAGCAGGTGCCCGGCCTCGTTGATAATGATCCGCTGTTGGTCATGCGGGACGGAGAGTTCCTGATGGAGAACATCAAGAAATCCGGCATGACCAAAGCCGACGTCATCGGCAAGCTGCGAGAGTCCAACGCGCTCGAATTCTCGAAGGTACGGGCCGTGATCTTTGAACCCACCGGCGATATCAGCGTGCTGCACGGTGACACCTTCGATGATACGCTGCTGGAAGGCGTCCGCGACAGCGTCTGATCAGGACAAAAGGCGTCGCGCAATCACCTGCGCCTGAATTTCGGCAGCCCCCTCAAAGATATTCAGGATACGTGCGTCGCACAGGATGCGGCTGATCTTGTATTCCAACGCGAACCCGTTGCCGCCATGGATTTGCAGCGCATTGTCGGCACAGGCCCAAGCTACGCGTGCGCCCAGCAGCTTGGCCATGCCGGCCTCTAGGTCGCAGCGGCGGTCGGCGTCTTTTTCGTGGGCACTGAAATAGGTCAGCTGGCGGGCAACCATAATTTCGACCGCCATCATGGCCAGCTTGCCGGACACGCGGGGGAAATCGATCAGCGATTGGCCGAACTGTTTGCGGTCTTGCGCATAGCGCATCCCTTCGTCCAGCGCGGATTGCGCGACACCGATGGCGCGGGCGGCCGTCTGGATGCGTGCGGATTCGAATGTCTGCATCAGTTGCTTGAAACCCTTGCCGGTCTCGCCGCCCAGCAGATTTTCACCGCTGACCTTGAACCCGTCAAAGGCAAGTTCGTATTCCTTCATGCCGCGATAACCCAGCACCTCGATCTCGCCGCCGGTGATGCCGTCGTCGGGGAATGGTGCCTCGTCCGTGCCGGGCGTCTTTTCCGCGAGGAACATCGACAGCCCGCGATAGTCGTCGGTGTCGGGTTCCGTGCGCGCGAGAACCGTCATCACATGGGTGCGGGCGGCGTGGGTGATCCAGGTCTTGTTGCCGGTGATCTGCCAGTCGTCGCCATCGCGCGTCGCCCGAGTGCGCAGCGCGCCCAGGTCGGACCCGGTATTCGGTTCGGTAAACACGGCCGTCGGCAGGATCTCACCGGATGCGAGACCGGGCAGCCATTTTTCCTTTTGGGCATCGGTGCCGCCGCAGATAATCAGTTCTGCCGCGATTTCGGACCGGGTGCCAAGTGACCCGACACCGATATAACCACGCGAGAGTTCCTCTGACACGACACACATTGCAGCCTTGGACAGACCGAAGCCGCCGTGCTCTTCGGGGATTGTCAGGCCGAATACGCCCATTTCGGCCATCTCGTTGATGATTTCCATCGGGATCAGATCATCATTGAGGTGCCAGTCATGGGCATGGGGTTCGACCCGTTCGCGACTGAAGCGGCGGAATTGGTCGCGGATCATCTCAAGCTCTTCATCCAGACCGCTGCGGCCCACGGTCAGATCGGCACTGCGGTCCTGCATTAGCTGGGCCAATGCGGTGCGGGCCGCCTGTGTATTGCCATGCGCCATCAGGTGCTGGACAGGTGTCGTCAGGAACGTGGACTGATCGTCCTGGCCAAGGCCCAGATCGCCCAGGCGCAGCACCTCGGTCTGGTTCATCGGAATGCCGCCAGCGATCTGGGACAGATATTCACCAAAGGCGATTTGGTGAATCAGTTGTTCGACCTCGCTGAATGTGCCGTCCGACGCCAATCTGTCCGCCCAGTGCTGCATCTGGTGCAGGGCCTGCGCGTAGGTCGCAAGCCAGGCCAACCCGTGGGTCGCGGTCTGATGCGCCTCGATCAGGCGGGCCGACACACGCCCGTCCAGCGTGACACGTGCGCCGACGACGGCCTTGGCGCGGTCCAGAACGGCATCCACGGCAGTCAGTGCCGCACGCGTGGTGTCCAGCAAGTCGATCAGTACCGGGTTCGTGTCCAGATCCAGCGTTTGTCCATCGTGCGGCATGGGAAGCTCCGTCATTTATGCATGTGCAGCACTACCGTCTTTGCGGCCGCAGCGCAATATTAATGCGAATAAATATCCACTTTCGCACAAAAGTGTCGCACGCGATTCGCAGTGGTGTGTCCCGCCGGTCTGGCGCAATGTGCGGCCATGTCATTGTTCACAGATATTCTCCCTCTCGGTCTGATCCTGTTTGCCTGTGGCGTCACGCTGCTGGGCGGCTTTGTCAAAGGTGCAGTCGGCTTTGCCATGCCGCTGATCATGATCTCCGGAATGGGCATTCTGATTGATCCGAAACTGGTGGTGGCGGGCATCATCTTTCCGATCGTGGTCAGCAATGGCTGGCAAGTGCTGCACGCCGGACTTGGGCAGGCGCGCGAGGCGGTGCGCGACCACTGGCGCTATGTGCTAGTGGTCTGTGTGATGATCCTGATATCGGCGCAATTCCTGACGCTGATACCAACGCGGGTGATGTTCTTCATTCTCGGCGTTCCGGTTGTCGTTCTTTGCGCGATCCAGTTGTTGGGATGGAGGCCCCGTATTCCTGCGCAACGACGCAGGGTGTTCGAATGGGGGGCCGGATTTGCCGCCGGCACCTTGGGCGGTCTGGCGGGTACATGGGGGCCGCCGACGGTGCTGTATCTGCTGGCGCTGAATACGCCACGCGCACGACAAATGGCCGTGCAGGGGGTCATCTATGGGGCGGGTTCAGTCATGCTGCTGCTGGGGCATCTGCAATCGGGCGTCATGAATGCCCAGACCTGGCCATTGTCGGCGCTGCTGGTCCCGCCTGCGCTGGCCGGGATGTGGCTGGGTTTCAAGCTGGGCGACAGATTCGATCAGAACCGATTCCGGCGCATGACGTTGCTCGTGTTGATCATTGCAGGCGCAAACCTGATCCGGCGGGGCGTGATGGGCTAACGCTTAGGACAGCAGGTGTTCGAACCCGCAGACCTGCGCCAGTCCAGGAACCTGATCGGGTGCGACGACCTCGAAGGTCGTGCGATACAGGATTTCGCCGTTCTTTGACGCCTCGATCTGCCAGACGCCCTGAACCAGTTCGTAATCGTAGTCGAACTGGTAGAATGTCAGCGACGGTTCCATGGAATCGATGCGCGACAAGAAGGTCTGCCGCACCGTGTTGTCAGCCCCCATTGGCGGGTGCGTGACCATGATCGTCACGTCGGGAATACCCAACAACCCCCCGGTGGTCGATTTGACGCCAAACCCTATTCCCAGAACCGCCGGAACACGCCGCGACTGCGCGACAAAGGGCGGCTCTTCCTCGATCAGATGGGTTGTGCCTGCGACGGTGCCGGGGGCTGCAACCTCGCCGACCGAGGGCGGGGGACAGATGATGCCTGCCTCGAAATAGGACAAGAGCGGACTTGTCTTGTCCGGGGCCTGTGCCGCCAGAGGTGTCGCGAGGATCAGGCAAAGAAAAAGGGTCAGGCGCATGGCCTGACCCTAGCAAATGATCGGTGCTGCGTCACGGCCTAGCCGATGGCGGCCGCTTTCACGTCATCGTCAATGAACGGGACGTATTTGGCAAAGTTCTCAGAGAACATCTCGACCAGCTTTTGTGCCTGCGCATCATAGGCCGCGGGGTCCGCCCAGGTGCGGCGTGGGTCCAGCAGCATGTCGTCGACGCCGTCGGCGGCCAGCGGCACATCGAACCCGAAGTTCGGATCCTTGCGGAAGGTGCTGTCGACCAGCGTACCGTCCAGTGCGGCCGACAACAGGGCGCGGGTTGCCTTGATCGGCATGCGGCTGCCGGTGCCATAGGCCCCGCCGGTCCAGCCGGTGTTCACCAGCCAGCAAGTTGCCCCATGGCTTGCGATCTTGTTGCGCAGCAGCGCGCCATAGGCTTCGGGGCGGCGCGGCATGAACGGCGCGCCAAAGCAGGTCGAGAACGTGGGTTCCGGTTCCGTCACGCCACGCTCGGTTCCCGCCACCTTGGAGGTGAAGCCGGACAAGAAGTGATACATCGCCTGTGCCGGGGTCAGGCGGCTGATCGGTGGCAGCACGCCGAACGCATCACAGGTCAGCATGATGATGTTCTTGGGGTGGCCCCCCAGTGCGGTATCCGACGCATTCGGAATGTAGTGCAGCGGATAGGCGCAGCGCATGTTGGCTGTCAGGCTGTCGTCGTTGAAATCCAGTTCCATCGTCGCCGGGTCGTGGACCATGTTTTCGATGACCGTGTTGGGCATTGCGCAGGTCGCATAGATTTCCGGCTCTGCCTTGGGGTCGAGGCCGATGGTCTTTGCGTAGCAACCGCCTTCGAAGTTGAATACGCCACGGTCCGACCAGCCATGTTCGTCGTCACCGATCAGCGTCCGGCTGGGGTCGGCGGACAGTGTCGTCTTGCCCGTGCCGGACAGGCCAAAGAATACGGCCGTATCGACCGGGTTATCCTTGGCGTGATTGGCAGAGCAGTGCATCGGCATGATGCCTTGGTCGGGCAACAGGTAGTTCAGCAGCGTGAACACCGATTTCTTGTTCTCGCCTGCATATTCCGTCCCGGTGATCAGGATGATCTTCTTTTCGAAGTTCAGCGCGATCACCGTATCGCTGCGGCACCCGTGCCGCGCCGGGTCCGCCTTGAAGCTGGGGCAGTTGATGATCGTGAAATCGGGGGTGAATGTCGTCAGTTCTGACACGTCCGGGCGGCGCAGCAGGTGCCTAATGAACAGGCCGTGCCACGCCAGTTCGGTCACGACGCGCACGTCCAGCCGGTAGGCGGGGTCCGCGCCGCCGAACAGATCCTGCACATAGGCAGTGCCGCCTGACATATGCGCCAGCACATCGGTGTAGAGCGTGTCGAAATCCGCCGGATCCATCGGCGGGTTGTTTTCCCACCAGATGGTGTCCTCGACATCAGGGGTGCGCACGACGAACTTGTCCTTGGGGGACCGGCCCGTGTGTTTTCCGGTGGTGACGAGGAACGTGCCACCCTTGCCCGTGATACCCTCGCCGCGCGCCACGGCGGCTGCATGCAGCGCGTCTGCATCGTCGTTATAATAGACCGCTGCCAGTCCGCTGATGCCTTGATCTTCAAGTCTCATCTCGGGGTTGACCGTGCCGTGGTCCATTGGGGAATCTCCTGTAAATGCCTGATTTGGCTAAGCCCCACTAGCATTGCTGCCCGACTGGCGCATACCCCATCCTGTCAAAGTTAGCGCAACCACGGTGATGTTAACGCAATCAGTCACCCTCACGGCGCAGGATTGTTTCGTTGTGAACCCTTCTTTACCGTTTAGGGGCGCAAATAAGGCACACTCTGTTTCCGATTCGTTATCCGGGGGTTGATTCGACATGCGAACCAAGGGAAAGATTCAGAAAAAAGCAGGCAATAATAACATAGAGCAGTAGGGGAAAACCCATGTCCAAAATCGCTTTGGTGGACGACGACAGGAATATCCTGACGTCCGTATCCATGACTCTCGAGGCCGAAGGTTTCGAGGTGGAAACCTATAACGACGGTCAATCCGCACTCGACGCATTCAATCGCAGCATGCCCGATATGGCGGTCCTTGATATCAAGATGCCGCGCATGGACGGCATGGATCTGTTGCAGCGTTTGCGTCAGAAAACATCGATGCCGGTCATTTTCCTGACGTCCAAGGACGACGAAATCGACGAGGTGCTCGGCCTGCGCATGGGTGCAGACGATTACGTCAAGAAACCCTTCAGTCAGCGTCTGCTGGTCGAACGCATCCGGGCGCTGCTGCGCCGGCAGGATGCAATCGGCGGCGAGGTCATCGACGAGACCGAAGAAACGAAAGTCATGGTGCGTGGTGATCTGACGATGGATCCGCTACGGCATGCCGTGAAATGGAAAGGTCGGGATGTTTCCCTGACCGTGACGGAATTCCTGCTGCTTCAGGCACTTGCGCAGCGTCCAGGCTTTGTCAAATCGCGCGACCAACTGATGGACGTCGCCTATGACGATCAGGTCTATGTCGACGACCGCACGATCGACAGCCACATCAAGCGTCTTCGCAAGAAGATGCGCACCGCCGACGATGAGTTTTCGGCGATCGAGACGCTGTACGGTATCGGTTATCGCTACAACGAAGACTGATCCGATGACCGATGCATCCGGCCACATCGACGTGCGTGACCTGAACTCGGTGCGTCAGGCGGCCCAACAGCCACGATTGCTGTTGGGCGACGACTGGGTTGCGCCGCAATCGATGCTGGAACGCGAAATCGCGGATCGACGCAGGGGGCGGCATTTGTTGAACCTGCGCAGGTCTCCGATCGCGCGCAAGATCATCACGTTCAACCTCTTTGCCATGATCCTGCTGGTTGCCGGGGTCCTGTATATCAACCCGTCGCGCGAAAACCTCGCGTTTCAACGGGCCAACGGTCTGATCAGCGAGGCCGAACTGATCGCCGACGTGCTGGAGGTGCGGCTGCCGGCCTCTGCTGCCAGCGACCTGAGCAGCGGAAATGGCCTCGATGTCGCGTTGACCTTGCAGGATATCGCGCTGCGCGGTGGCATTGATGTCAATGTTTACAACACGACAGGGACGTTGGTCGCGCAGTCTGCCGGTGCGGTTTCCGATGCCATCGCTGACGATCGGACATTCATTCTCGACCTGTTCACGTCGATCTGGGGCGGGTTGCAGAAAATCGTGACCCCCGTCACCACGCAGATCAGCGATACGACACTGACTGCGGACGATATTGCGTCTGTGTTGTCAGACGGCACCGATTTGCGGACACTTCAAACCGTGTCGGGCACGAATTTTCTGGTTGTTACGCCGATCATGCAGGCCGGGCAGGCGATTGGCGTGGTATCTGTCAGTAGCGCCCCGGGCGAGCTGGACGCATTTCTGAGACGTGAACGCGAGCAGGTCTTGCGGCTGTTTTTTGTCAGCATCCTGATCAGTGTCTCGCTCAGCCTTGTGCTTGCTTCGACAATCGCGAACCCGCTGGCTGATCTGGCGGCAGCCGCCGAACTGGGCCGGGACAAGAACGCGCGCAAGATCGCGCCGACCCGCATCCGCATTCCTGATCTGACAGCCCGCCCTGACGAGATCGGGCGTTTGTCGGGCGCACTGCGCGGGATGGTTCAGGCGCTGTACGAAAGGATCGAAGGCAACGAGCAGTTCGCGGCTGACGTTGCTCACGAAATCAAGAACCCACTGGCATCCCTGCGGTCGGCCGTCGGCACGATGCGCGTGGCCAAACGCGACGATCAGCGCGAAACCCTGCTCAAGGTCATCGAGCATGACGTCAACCGGCTGGATCGCCTGGTCAGCGATATTGCCAATGCATCGCGGCTTGATTCAGAACTGGTCAAGGAAGAAGAAGAAACCTTTGACCTGGTCAAGATGCTGGGCAACCTGAACGAGTTTCTGGCCAAGGAAGCCGCCGAGAAGAAGGTCGAATATATTTCCGATCTGCCGGACCAGCCGCTCCTTGTTCAGGGCCTTGAAGGTCGTCTGGCGCAGGTCTTTGTGAACCTGATCACCAACGCGATTTCGTTCTGCGAGGACGGCGACGCGATCCGCGTCTGGGTGCGCCGCCGCGAAAACCGCGTGTTGGTCGTTGTCGAAGATACCGGCCCCGGCATTCCCGACGGTGCGCTGAAAAAGATTTTCACTCGCTTCTATTCCGAACGCCCCGCGGGTCAGTTCGGAAACAACTCTGGCCTGGGACTGGCGATCAGCAAACAAATCGTCGAGGCGCATAACGGTGTGATCTGGGCCGAAAACATTCGCCCTACACAAGCCGACATCACGTCAGAGCCGCTGGGCGCGCGTTTTGTCGTCGGTCTTCCGATCTGATGCGCATCACGCGTCACGGCTGAGAATGACAAGTGTTCTCTTGCATGCCAGCAGTGTTGCGCTGGCTGGCCGTGCAGTCTTGATCGTCGGGGTGTCAGGACGCGGTAAATCCGCGTTGGCAATCCAGCTGATGGCGCTGGGCGCAGGTTTGATTTCTGATGATGCGACGCGTGTCAGCCTGCGCGATGGTGGCCTGTTCGCCGCGGCCCCACCGCGCCTTGCCGGGTTGGTCGAGGCCCGTGGCATCGGTATTCTGTCGGTCCCAGCCGCGCTTTCGGCGCGGGTGGCGTTGATCGTCGATATGGACATCGATGAAACCGATCGCCTGCCACCGCGCCGCACGCGAGAGGTGCTGGGTTGCGCACTGCCCTTGATCTACCGCGGTGACCCGACCACATTTGCCAGTGCATTAATTCTCTTGTTGCAGGGCCACCGCCATGCCTGACCTCGCCGACACGCCGCTTCAGACCGATCGCAGTGTGCAGACGCTGTTGGTGACCGGGCCGTCCGGCGCGGGCCGGTCAACCACGATCAATGCTCTCGAAGACATCGGTTTCGAGGTGATCGACAACCTGCCGCTTTCGCTGTTGCCGATCCTGCTGAGGCGCAAGGCAAAGGTGCCTCTGGCGCTGGTTCTGGACGTCAGGAACCGCGATTTCAGTGTCGACGCCTTGATCGGGGCCATCGATCAGCTGACGCTGGACCTTGGTGATGCGGGGCAGGTTCTCTATCTGGATGCCGAAAACGCGGTTCTTGAACGCCGCTATTCAGAGACACGCCGCCATCATCCGATGGCCCCGGCTGGCCCGCCACTGGTCGGCATTACCGCCGAAAAAGAGCTGCTGGCCCCGATCCGCGCGCGCGCAGACCAGTTGATCGACACCTCACACATGAGTCCCCACGACCTGAGGGCCGAGATCGAGGGACACTTTGCCCCCGGACAGGGCAAGCTGCTGGGGGTGTCGGTGCATTCCTTTTCCTACAAACGCGGGCTGCCGCGGGGCTTGGACATGGTTCTGGATTGCCGTTTTCTGCGGAATCCGCATTGGGACGCCGCACTGCGCCCGCTGGATGGCCGGGATGCCAGTGTGGCAACCTACGTCGGCCAGGATCCGCGCGCGGATGAATTCTTTGGTCGGGTCAACGATCTCGTTGCGCTCTTGCTGCCCGCGCACAAGGACGAGGGGCGGGCGCATCTGGCAATCGGTTTCGGCTGTACCGGCGGACAACACAGATCCGTTGCCATGGCCGAAAGGCTCGCTGCATCCCTTGCGCAGGCGGGCTGGCCCGTGTCTATTCGCCACCGAGAGTTGGAGCGTCGCGCACAGGCTGGCGTCGGCACAAATCAAGGATCGTCAACTTGATCGGTATCGTGATCGTTGCACATGGCAATCTGGCCAGGGAATACCTTTTGGCCGTCGAACATGTCGTGGGCCGTCAGGATGGCATGATCGCGGTCACCATCGGCCCCGAGGACGACCGCGCGGCCAAACAGCAGGAAATCTGCATTGCCGCCGATGATGTTGATACCGGTGACGGTGTCGTCGTGGTCACGGATATGTTCGGCGGTTCGCCCAGCAATCTGTCACTGCGTGCGTGCAGCGTCGACAATCGCCAGATCCTCTATGGTGCGAACCTGCCCATGTTGATCAAGCTCGCGAAATCCCGTCGCAAGTCAGTGCCGGACGCCGTCAGCGCGGCCATCGACGCGGCACATCGATATATCAACGCGCACAGCGTAGGACCAAAATAATATGGCCAGCCGACATCTGGAAATCACGAACATCAAGGGCCTGCACGCCCGCGCATCGGCCAAACTGGTCGAGGTGGTGGAAAACCACGATGCGACGGCTGTGGTGCGCAAGGATGGCATGAATGCAGGTGGCGACAGCATCATGGGTCTGCTCATGCTGGCGGCAACAATCGGAACGTCGATCGAGGTCGAAACCAGCGGTCCGGAGGCTGACAAGCTGATGGATGCCATTGACGCCTTGGTTCGAGATAAATTCGGCGAAGGTGACTGAAGCCGTACCGGACCAGCCGCGCAGATCCGACACGGTCGCCTATGACCGTCGTGCGCTCAGCTATGCCGCGTCATTTGACAGCCCGGCCCGTCGGGCGTTTGTGCGGGGCGTGGAATGGCTGACGGGCAAGTTGGTCGTGCTGCGCATGGTGCGGACATTCGAACGGATGGGGCCTGTAACCGGGCTGGGATTCTGGCAGGCGGCCCTGCAGGCGCAGGGCATTACGATCACCACCCAGGCCGAACAGATCGCACGGATTCCGGACTCGGGTCCTGTTGTTCTGGTGGCAAACCATCCGCACGGCATGGTCGATGGCATGGCGTTGGCCGCGCTGATCGGTCAGCGTCGCGATGATTTCAGGATCCTCAGTAGATCGCTGTTGGCGGGACTTGATGCAGAGGCCGCGCGTTACATGATCCCAGTTCCGTTCCCCGATCATCCCGATGCGCATCTGGACATGATCGCAATGCGCCGTGCGGCAATGGCGCATCTGGCAGATGGCGGTCTCATCGCGCTTTTTCCGGCGGGCGGTGTTGCGACGTCGGACAGCCTGCTGGGGCCTGCAATCGAGGCCGAGTGGAAGGTTTTTACCGCCAAGATGATCCGGCTGTCGGGGGCAACGGTCGTGCCGTGCTATTTCCCCGGTGCCAATTCGCGTGCCTATCAGATTGCGAACCGCATCTCGCCATTACTGCGTCAAAGTCTGCTGCTGCATGAAATCGTACGTCTGCGAAATACTGCGATGGCACCTGTTATCGGCGCCCCAATTCCATTTGCACAGCTCGCGCCCCGCCTCGGTGATCCGCGCAGCCTGATGTCATGGCTGCGTGCGCAGACACTGGCGCTGGGTCAGCGGGTCGGAACGGGCACGTCACCGCGATAGTCATAGAAACCGCGTTTGGATTTGCGACCCAACCAACCTGCTTCGACATATTTGGTCAGCAGGGGGCAGGGGCGGTATTTCGTATCGGCCAGCCCGTCATGCAGCACATTCATGATCGCAAGGCAGGTATCAAGCCCGATGAAATCCGCCAGTTCCAGTGGTCCCATAGGGTGATTGGCCCCCAGTTTCAGGGATGTGTCGATGGATTGAACCGACCCCACGCCCTCGTACAGGGTATAGATCGCTTCGTTGATCATCGGCATCAGGATGCGGTTCACGATAAAGGCGGGGAAATCCTCTGACGCGGTGCTGGTTTTCCCCAGGCGTTCCACGACCTGTTCGCAGGCGGCAAAGGTGTCCTGATCGGTGGCGATACCGCGGATCAATTCCACAAGCTGCATGATCGGCACCGGGTTCATGAAGTGGAACCCCATGAATTTTTCGGGCCGGTCGGTGCGGCTGGCCAGGCGGGTGATCGAAATAGATGACGTGTTCGATGTCAGGATCGTGTCGGGTTTGATATGCGGGATCAGATCCTCGAAAATCGCTTGCTTGATCGTCTCGCGTTCCGTTGCGGCCTCGATGATAAGATCCGCGCTGCCCAAGTTGGTCAGCTTGGGGGTCGTGGTGATCCGCTTCATCGCGGCGACCTTGTCTGCATCGCTGATCATGTCGCGCGTGACCTGTCGCGTGAGGTTGCGGTCAATCAAGGCGACGGCCTTGGTCAAGGCATCCTCGCTGACATCGGTCAGCAGAACATCATAGCCTGCGACTGCGAAAACATGCGCAATCCCATTACCCATCTGACCGGCACCGACGATTCCGACTTGTTCGATTGCCATCAATTCACCCCAGCTGCTTTGGCGTACCATAGGCTGTGGTGGCTACTGCCTTCAAGGCATCATGGCTGACGCATCCGCCTTAGGGATTTGGCAATGGGTTTGCCCCAGTCTGGCAAAAGTTGTTGCTGGGCGAACGGGATCTGCCGATGAAACAGGATGTGTTCGATACGGAAAATCTGGACAGGTTATCGTGTCGATATGGCATGTCGCGGCTGCAATGCCGCGGCCCGCAACGCAGTCTGGACGGGGATTACATCGCATTTGTGGGTGGGACGGAAACCTATGGCAAACTGATCGACCAGCCATTTCCGGCCCGTGTGGAACATCTGGTGGGCATGACCTGCGTGAATTTCGGATGTGTCAACGCGGGTGTCGATGCCTTTGTCAACGATCCGACTGTCATGCGGGCCTGCGCACAGGCGCGGATGACGGTCGTTCAGGTGATGGGGGCCAACTACCTGTCCAACCGATTCTATTCGGTTCATCCGCGCCGAAATGACCGGTTTTTGCGGGCGTCCACCGTCTTGCAGGCCATCTATCCAGAGGTGGATTTTTCGAATTTCACCTTCACACGACACATGTTGGGTGACTTGCTGGACAAATCCGCCGATCGTTTTGATATCGTCGTCAGCGAATTGCGCGCGGCATGGGTGGCACGTATGCGAAGCCTGCTGGGACAAATCGGACCGAATGCGGTCTTGCTGTGGTTTTCGACCGAAACGCCAGATGACACGCCCTGGCAGGAACGTTCAGCCTTGCTGAGTGCGGAACCGTTGTTCGTGAACGCTACCATGATCGATGCTTTGCGTCCGCTGGTGCACGACCTGGTAGTTGTCCAGCCGCCGCGCCGGGGTGGTCCTGTCGGAATGCGCGGCATGTTTTTTTCGGCACAACAGCGTCAGGCCGTATCGGAGCTGATGGGTCCTTCTGCCCATGCGGATGCAACTGTTGCACTGACACAAAAACTGGGGGCCTTGCTGGGCGTCACCGCCACATGAAAAAGGGACGCACCGTTCCCGGCACGCCCCCTTGGGACACTGATGGCAGTGAACCTACAATTTGCCGGTCAACTCGGGCACGGCGTCAAACAGATCCGCGACAAGTCCATAGTCGGCAACCTGAAAGATCGGTGCTTCTTCGTCCTTGTTGATCGCCACGATGATCTTGCTGTCCTTCATACCGGCAAGGTGCTGGATCGCGCCGGAAATGCCGACAGCAACATACAGATCAGGTGCCACGACCTTGCCTGTCTGACCGACCTGCCAGTCGTTCGGCGCGTAGCCGGAATCAACCGCCGCGCGCGATGCGCCAACGGCGGCACCCAACGTGTCGGCCAGTTTCTCGATCATCGCAAAGTCTTCTTCGGACCCGACGCCACGGCCGCCGGACACAACGATACCGGCGCTGGTCAGTTCGGGGCGGTCGCTCTCTGCGACCTTGTCCTCGATCCATGTCGACAGGTCGGATGCGTTTGCACCGTCGATGTTTTCGACGGCTGCGGACCCGCTCATGCCGGCGGCGTCGAATCCGGCTGTGCGGATCGTCATGACCTTTTTGGCATCAGTGGATTTCACTGTTTGCACGGCGTTGCCCGCATAGATCGGACGTTCGAACGTGTCGGCGTCAACCACGCCAGTCACCTCGGAAATGATCTGCACGTCCAACAGGGCCGCCACACGTGGCATGACGTTTTTCGCATCCGTCGTGCCCGGTGCAGCGATATGGCTATAGTCGGCGGCCAGTTTCACGATCAGGTCCGCAGTCGGTTCCGCCAGGCGGTGACCAAGTGCTGCATCCTCGGCGCAGAGCACGCGAGCCACGCCGTCGATCTTGGCTGCATCGGCGGCGGCGGCACTGGCAGAGGCACCAGCGCACAGCACGGTCACATCGCCCAGACCGGCGACAGCGGAGACGGCCTTGCCTGTCGCATCAACGTTCAGTGCACCATCGGTCACTTCGGCAATCAGAAGAACAGCCATTACACAGCCCCCGCTTCTTTGAGTTTTTCGACAAGTTCATCGACAGATTTCACCATGATCCCGGCGGCGCGTTCTGCGGGTTCGGTGGTCTTGATGATTTCCAGACGCGGGCTGACGTCGACGCCGTAGTCGGCAGGTGTCTTTTCATCCAGCGGCTTTTTCTTGGCCTTCATGATGTTCGGCAGCGACGCGTAGCGCGGTTCGTTCAGGCGCAGATCGACGGTCACGATGGTCGGCATCTTGACCTTGATGGTCTG
This sequence comes from Loktanella gaetbuli, assembly GCF_020531945.1. Lineage (NCBI taxonomy): Bacteria > Pseudomonadati > Pseudomonadota > Alphaproteobacteria > Rhodobacterales > Roseobacteraceae > Loktanella > Loktanella gaetbuli. Next base: position 5,561 of record NZ_JAJATZ010000003.1, on the reverse strand, counting down.
CAATCCGCCATCGACCTCACGCGTGACGGTGGCGTGATCGCCGTCAACATCGACCTTGGACGCAAAGGTCGCCTGCGACCAGCCCAAGAGCGCCGCCAGCATCTGGCCCGTCGCGTTCATGTCGTTGTCGATCGCCTGCTTGCCGCACAGCACGAGGCCGGGCTGCTCTTCGTCGACGATCCCCTTGAGGATCTTGGCGACGGCCAGCGGTTCGATGTCGTTGTGCACATCGTCAGACGCCAGCACGAGGATCGCACGGTCAGCGCCCATTGCGAGGGCGGTGCGCAGCGTTTCCTGGCACTGCTTGACGCCGATGGATACGGCGACAACCTCCTCGACCTTGCCTGCCTCGCGCAGACGGATCGCCTCTTCGACGGCGATCTCATCGAACGGGTTCATCGACATTTTGACGTTGGCCAGATCGACACCCGAACCGTCCGCCTTGACGCGGACCTTTACGTTATAGTCGATGACGCGTTTGACCGGTACCAGCACCTTCATCGCGGCTCACTCCCATGCAATTTTATCTCGCACCTTTGAGATAACGACAGGGCACAAATTACAATAGGACAAAGCGCCGTTTCGCGTTTCGGACGCGACGTTGTTTACGCGCACGTCAACAAATGTGGGCGTTTGCGGTCCTAGCGGTTTGCGCCCGGCACCCACAAAACGTCGTCGCGGCCATCGTCGTTGGCGATGCGGCTTGCCTGAAAAAACCAGTCCGACAGCCGGTTGAGGTATTTGGTGGCTGCCGGATTGACGTCCTCGGCCGCAGCCAGTTCGACGCACAGACGTTCGGCGCGGCGGCTGACGGTGCGGCACAGATGCAGATGCGCCGACAGGGCAGACCCACCCGGCAGGACAAAACTGCGCAGCGGTTCGACCGCTTGGGTCATCGCGTCGATTTCCTGTTCCAGACGGTCAACCTGCGCATCGCTCATGCGCAGCGGCGGATATTCTGCCTTGGCGTCGTTGGCCATGTCCGGGCGGCACAGGTCGGCCCCCAGATCGAACAGGTCATTCTGGATGCGCGCCAGCTGCGCGTCGACATCGCCGCTGGCATGCAGGCGGGCCATCCCGACGGTGGCATTCACCTCGTCGACGGTGCCGTAGGCGTTGACGCGATCCGCGTATTTCGGAACGCGTGTGCCATTGCCCAACGCAGTGTCACCCTTGTCGCCGGTGCGGGTGTAGATCTTGTTCAATACGACCATGTTCAGTTGCCTCCACGCAGAAATACGAACAGCAGAATCAGCAGCACCGCGACGAACTGTGCGCCGATCCGCCAGCGCATGATCTTGTTTGCGTTACGTCGGTTGAATTCGCCGCCCTTGCCAAAGGACCCGACACCCAGGATCAGGATGCCCAGCACGATCAGGCAGGCGAGGGCTGCGAGGAGAAAGAGGGGATCACTGGCCATGGGCGCTCCTATCGTTGTAGCCCGGACATAGCAGGCACATCGTCAAAGACCAGCGGATCATCCGCGCGAAATCACCGCATCCAGCAGCCGCGTGGACAGTATCCGGCGCGCGATGCCTGCAAAATAGGTCGGTGTTGTCACGTAATAGCGTGGTTTCGGGCGCGGGTGTTCAAGCGCGTGGCGCAGCTTGGCGGTCACGGCACTGGCGGGCAGTTGGAACTTGTCGGCACCGTCGTGATACAGCCGCTGTTTCAGCGCGTCGTACTGCGTCCGGCGGGCCGAATTTTCGGTATCGAACCAGCGCTCGAAGTGCGGGATCGCGTTTTCGCGGATGCGGCTGGCGATCGGGCCGGGTTCCAGCAGGATGACCTTGATCGGGGTGTCAGCCATTTCCAGCCGCAGCACGTCGGTCAGTCCTTCCAGCGCGAATTTGGTGGCGACATAGGCACCACGCCATTTCATGCCCACCAGCCCCAGAACAGACGAACAGTTCACGATGCGGCCATGTCCCTGCGCCCGCATGACCGGGATGACCTGCACGGTCAGGTCATGCACGCCGAACAGATTGGTCTGGAAAATCGCCTCCAGCCCGCCGCGCGGCAGATCCTCGACCGCGCCGGGGCAGGCAAAGGCGCCGTTGTTGTACAGCGCATCCAGCGTGCCGCCCGTGGCGTCCAGCACCGCGGCCAGTCCGTCGCGGATGGTCTGCGGATCGGCATAGTCGATCAACGGTGCATCAAAGCCCATGTCGCGCAAGCGGTCGCAATCCGATTGTTTGCGGCACGATGCGAACACCCGCCAGCCTGCGTCGCGCAGGCCAATCGCTGCATCATAGCCAATGCCGGACGAACAGCCTGTGATGAGGACGGTTTTTTGCGTCATGCCGCTTGATGCCGGGACAACAGTCGCGGCGCAAGGGGTCAGCCGGCTGTCAGCAGGCGTTCTGCCATCCATCCGGTCTGGCCGGTGCCGGGGATATAGACCCGCACCCATCCGGTGCCGTCACTGTCCATGATTTCAGCCTGCGTGCCCTGCGGCAGCGTGTCGATCACGTCAAAGGCCGTGCTGGGGCCGGACCGCATGTTCACAGCGCGTGCGGCAACCTCGCGGATCGGGTTGATGGCACCAAGGTCGGCACCACCCGTCGCTGAAAGGGATGCAAAGGTGGGCTGCGTGTCGATGCCGATGACCTCGGTCGTGCTGCCTGTCGATGGCGTCGCCACGGGCAGGGTTGCGGCCTCTTGCTGGGATGCGGTGACCGGTTGTGCGGCGACCTGTGTCAGTTCGGCGGTATCTGCGCGGGTGGGTTGCTCCGGCAGATCCGGTACGGGCGCCGCGGCGGCGGTCTGGGTGTCCGGTTCTTCCTGCTGGACTGCGGGGGCCCGCGCGATCCGTTCCTCGGGCACAAAATCCGCGCCGCCCGACAATTCGTAGAATGCGAATGCGAGTATGGCAAATGTGCCGATGATGAATTTGCCCATGAGGCCCCCCGGTCGAATCGATCCTTGGCAGTTGCAGTCTAAACACCTTATCGTGATTCTTAGTTCCCGGTTGTCGGAAAATGCGCCCATGCTGTGCTTGCGTTGCCTTTACGCACCTCTGCGGCTTCGCTAGACCGTCGCCATGACAGACCCCACCGATGACACGCTTGGCCCGAATGATGTGACGGAAACGCTGCGGAGCGCCATTGGCGACCGCTATCTGACCTACGCGCTGTCCACGATCATGCACCGCGCCTTGCCGGATGCGCGCGACGGTCTGAAACCCGTGCACCGCCGCATCCTGTATGCGATGCGCGAATTGCGATTGTCCGCCACGGGCGGTTTCCGCAAATCGGCCAAGATTTCGGGCGATGTGATGGGTAACTATCACCCGCACGGTGATGCCGCGATCTATGACGCGATGGCGCGTCTGGCGCAGGATTTCAACGTCCGCTACCCGCTGGTGGACGGTCAGGGCAATTTCGGCAACATCGACGGCGATAACCCCGCCGCCGCCCGTTATACAGAGGCGCGGATGACGGCCGCAGCCGAGGCCCTGATGGAAGGGCTGGCTGAAAACGCGGTGGATTACCGCCCGAACTATGACGGCACGCTGGAGGAACCGGTCGTGTTCCCCGCGGCCTTTCCGAACCTGCTGGCAAACGGATCGTCCGGGATTGCCGTCGGCATGGCGACAAACATTCCACCGCATAACCTGCATGAATTGATCGACGCCTGCCTTCACCTGATCAAATCGCCAAACGCCGCTGACGACACTCTGCTGCAATATATCCCGGGACCCGATTTTCCGACCGGTGGTGTCATTGTCGAATCGTCCGAAAACATCGCGAACGCCTACCGGACAGGACGCGGGTCGATCCGTCTGCGCGCGCGCCACGAGGTCGAGGACCTGGGCCGCGGTCAATGGCAGATCGTCGTCACGGAAATCCCCTATCAGGTTCAGAAATCCAAGCTGATCGAAAAGCTGGCCGAGATCATCCAGACCAAAAAGGTGCCCTTGCTGGCCGATGTGCGTGACGAATCCGCCGATGACGTGCGCATTGTGCTGGAACCGCGTGCGAAAACGGTCGATCCTGACATGTTGATGGGCATGCTGTTCCGCAATTCCGATCTGGAAACGCGATTCAGCCTGAACATGAACGTGCTCATCGACGGCCTGACGCCCAAGGTATGCAGCGTCAAGGAGGTGCTGCGCGCGTTCCTCGATCACCGTCAGGATGTGTTGCTGCGCAGGTCCCGGCACCGGCTGGCCAAGATCGATCACCGGCTCGAGGTGCTCGAAGGTTTCATCATCGCCTTCCTCAATCTGGACCGCGTGATCGACATCATCCGCTACGATGACGACCCCAAGCGCGCCTTGATGGCCGAGGATTGGGCGCAGAGCCATGTCAGGGCGACCGACGAAAAAGACTATGTCTCGCCGCTGGTTGCGGGTGCCGACCCCGAGGTCAGCCTGTCCGAGGTTCAGGCCGAAGCCATTCTGAACATGCGTCTGCGCAGCCTGCGTCGCCTCGAAGAGCTGGAGCTGATCGCCGAACGCGACGCCTTGATGGAGGAACGTGCCGGGATCGAAGACCTGCTGGAGGACGAAGGCCTGCAGTGGAAACGTATCGCCGAACAACTGCGCGAAACCCGCAAGCAATTCGGCAAGGACAGCCCCGGCGGCGCGCGGCGCACCACATTCGGCGAGGCAGGAGAGGTCGCGGACGTCCCGATCGAGGCAATGATCGCGCGCGAGCCGATTACAGTCGTTTGCTCGCAGATGGGCTGGATCCGGGCCATGACGGGTCACGTCGCGCTGGACAAGGAGCTGAAGTTCAAGGACGGCGACGGGCCGCGATTTGCGTTCCATGCTGAAACAACGGACCGGCTGCTGGTCTTTGGGTCGCTTGGGCGGATCTATACCTTGCAGGCCAGTCAGCTACCCGGCGGGCGCGGCATGGGCGAACCGCTGCGCCTGATGATCGACCTGCCCAACGATGCGGCGATCGTTGATATTCTCGTGCATCGTCCGGGTGAAAAACTGCTCGTTGCCTCGACCGAAGGTGACGGCTTTGTCGTGCCGGAAAACGATGTGATCGCGCAGACCCGGGCGGGCAAGCAGGTGCTGAACGTCAAGGAAGGTGCCGCCAAGGTCATTCGCCGCGTTCAGGGTGATACCGTGGCCGTCGTGTCGGAAAACGGCCGGTTTCTGGTGTTCCCGATCGCAGAGCTGCCGGAAATGGCACGCGGCAAGGGGGTGCGTTTGCAAAAATACAAACGGGTGTTCGGCAAGCAGGGCACGCTCGAACTGGATGGCGGTTTGGGGGATGTCACCACCTTTGACTGGGACAAGGGGCTGTCGTGGACGATGGGCGGCGGCAAGACCCGGACAGAAGAAGACATGTCCGAATGGAAGGCCGCACGTGGTGGCGTCGGCAAACGCGCACCACACGGTTTTCCGAAATCAAACCGGTTCGACTAGACACGGCTCTGGTTCGGATTGGTGGGGAAACCTGCGCTTGATTTCCCGTGCGATCCACAATACATCGCCCGCGATGTTCAAAACGGGCCAGCAGCGGCCCCGCAAATCAAAAGGTGCCCGTCATGGCTAAGGCAAAGTTCGAACGTAACAAACCGCACGTTAACATCGGCACGAT